>NZ_JAMXMH010000004.1:0-328173 GCF_025818875.1 Cellulosimicrobium sp. SH8
TGCTTGGAGTGGTGCAGCTCCATGATCCGCCCGGAGATGTGCGGCTCGAGCGCACCGTAGTCGTAGGACAGCTCGGGCAGGGTGTAGACGGGCATCCGGAGTACCTCCTGGGTCGGGCGCTGGAGTGCGTCCAGCAGCCCCTGTGCGGTGATCTGGCGGTGTCTCGGGTCTCCGTCAGGCGGACGCGACGGCCCGCGCCCGGGAGCCGAGACGACGATGACCCGCGACCCGTCCGCCTCGATGAGGGGACTGGTCGCGGGTCATCGTCCTACTGTGCAGGAACCTCAGGGTCGACGCTCGTCGGCGCCCTTCTCCGGCTCGACGAGGTCACGCCCACCACCGACGGTGGCGGCACCGGCCTCGATCTGCTCGTGGCTCTCGCCCTCGAGCGCGTCGTGCTCGCCGTGGGAGTGCGCGGCCGCGAGCTCGGCGGGCGACACGGGCTCGATCCGGTCCTCGTAGAAGAACCGTGACAGGCGCTGGAGGCGCTTGTCCTTCTTGTAGCCCTTGCGCCGGACACCGCGGGAGTCCGTCGCCGGCTCGATCTCGAGCGGCTCGTGAGCCTGGTAGTTGACCCGGAGCCAGCGCTCCTGCTCGTCGAGCGGGCGGTGGACCTCGATGTACTCGCCGTGCGCGAACCGCACGATCCGGCCCGTCTCGTGGCCGTGGAGCACGAGCTCGCGATCCTTGCGCTGCAGGCCGAGGCAGATGCGCTTGGTGATCCAGAACGCGAACCAGGGCCCGACGAAGAAGAGGACGCGGAACGCCCACGTGATCGTGTTGATCGACATGTGGAAGTGCGTCGCGATGAGGTCGTTCGACCCGGCGAGCGCCAGGATGATGAACGCCGTGAGGAACGCGACGCCCAGGCCGGTGCGGACCGGCACGTTGCGCGGGCGGTCGAGGACGTGGTGCTCGCGCTTGTCCTTCGTCACCGCGGCCTCGAGGAACGGGTAGACGAAGAGGAACGTGAACAGCAGACCGGGTACCACCACTGCCGGGATCAGGACGTTGAGGGGCACGGTGTAGTCGCCCCACGTCACGAACTCCGCCTGGCCGGGCATCAGTCGTAGCGAGCCCTCGAGGAACAGCATGTACCAGTCGGGCTGGGCTCCCGCGGACACCGGTGACGGGTCGAACGGGCCGTAGTTCCACACGTTGTTGATCGCCATCGTGCCGCCCATGAGGGCGAGGATGCCGAACACGACGAAGAAGAAGCCGCCGGCCTTGGCCACGTACACCGGGAACAGCGGGTAGCCGACCACGTTCTTGTCCGTGCGACCGCCACCGGGGTACTGCGTGTGCTTGTGCAGCACGACGAAGAACAGGTGGAGCGCGACGAGCGCGAGGATCAGGCCCGGCACGAGCAGGATGTGCACCGTGAAGAGTCTCGGGATGATGTGCTCGCCCGGGAACTCGCCGCCGAAGATGAAGTACGAGAGGTACGACCCGATGAGCGGGATCGACTTCACGACGCCGTCGGTGATGCGCAGGCCGTTGCCGGAGAGGACGTCGTCCGGCAGGGAGTAGCCGGAGAAGCCGGCGGCGAGGCCCATGATCATGAGCAGCATGCCGACGAGCCAGTTGATCTCGCGCGGCTTGCGGAACGCGCCGGTGAAGAACACGCGCATCATGTGCGTGACGATCGCCGCGAGGAAGATCAGCGCCGCCCAGTGGTGGATCTGCCGCATGAGCAGACCGCCACGGACCTCGAACGACATGTGCAACGTCGACGCGAACGCGTCGGACATCAGCACGCCGTTCATCGACGCGGGCTCGCCGTGGTACGTGACGAGCGACATGCTCGGCACGAAGAACATCGTCAGGAAGATGCCCGTGAGGATCAGGACGACGAACGAGTACAGCGCGATCTCGCCGAGCAGGAACGACCAGTGGTCGGGGAAGACCTTGCGCGCGAACTCCTTGACGGCGACGCCGATGCCCGTGCGCTGGTCCAGGTAGTCGGCGGCCTTGCCGGCGGGGGTCGTCGGCGCGGCTGCCTTCGGTGCGGCCGCCTTGGGTGCGGCGGTTCCGGTGCTGGTGGTCACTTCAGACGCTCCCAGAAGCTCGGGCCGATGGGCTCGTGGAAGTCGCTCTGGGCGACCAGGTAGCCCTCGTCATCAACGGTGATCGGCAGCTGCGGCAGGGGCCGCTTCGCGGGCCCGAAGACCACCTTGGCACTGTCGGCCACGTCGAACGTCGACTGGTGGCACGGGCACAGCAGGTGGTGCGTCTGCTGCTCGTAGAGCGCCACGGGGCAGCCGACGTGCGTGCAGATCTTGGAGAACGCGACGATGCCGTCGTACGACCAGGTCTCACCCTCGGGGGACTGGTCGGAGACGATGTCGCGCGGGTCGAGACGGACCAGCAGGACGACGGCCTTGGCCTTCTCCGTGATCCACTCGTGGGACTGCATCTCCTCCTGGGAGGCCTCCGGGATGATGTGCACGACCGAGCCGATCGTCACGTCCGCCGCCTTGATGGGCCGACCGGAGGGGTCGATCGCGAGGCGCGTCCCGGGCTTCCAGAGCGTGTGCTTGAACTTCGAGACGTTCCAGTCGCCGCCGACGCTCCCGACGAGCGGGACCGCGATGGTGAGCGGGAACAGCGCGAGCGCGGAGATCACCGCGCCCTTGAGGACGCCGCGGCGGGCGATGCCCGAGTCCTTGGCGCCGGCCTCGAGCTCGGCGATCGCGCCGACGCGGGTCTCCGCGTCGCTCGCGATCGGGTGACGCTCGTCGACCTTCTCGTGGTCGGACATGAGCACCTTCGCCCAGTGCACCGCGCCGAGGCCGATGCCGAGCAGCGCGAAGGCGATGGCCACGCCGAGCGAGAGCGTCGACAGGCGCACGCCCGCCGTGGTCCCGTCCGGCGGGATGACGAAGTAGACGACGAGCGCGGCGATCGTGCCGATCACCGAGATGCCGAAGAGCGTCGCGACCTGGCGCTCGCCCCGCTTCGACGCCTTCGGGTCGCGGTCGGCCATGCGGCTCTTGTGCTCCGGCAGACCGGGGTCCGGGAACGTGTCGAGGGTGCCGTGCTCCTCGCGGTGCCCGACCTCGCGGTGCGAGGACTCGGGCGACCGGGGGTTCTGGTAGTCGCTCACGAGGACTTCGCTCCGATCCACACTGCGGCCCCGATAAGGAGGCCCATTCCGACGATCCAGGCCCACAGGCCCTCGCTGACCGGGCCGAGCGAGCCGAGCGACAGGCCACCGGCCGAGCCCTCGCGCTGGAACTCGAGGAACGCGATGACGTCGCGCTTCTCCTCCGGCGTGATGGTCGCGTCGTTGAAGACCGGCATCGACTGCGGGCCCGTCAGCATCGCCTGGTAGATGTTGCGCTCCGACGTCTCCCACAGCGGGGGAGCGAACTTGCCCTCGGAGAGCGCGCCGCCCGCCCCGACGGCGTTGTGGCACATCGCGCAGTTGGTGCGGAAGATCGCGGCGCCGTTCGCGACGTCGCCGAGCGAGGCGTCGACCTGCTCGTCCGTCGGGATCGCCGGGCCGGCACCGAGCGAGGCGACGTAGGCGGCGAGCTGCGCCGTCTGCTCCTCGTTGAACTGGCGAGGCTTCTGGATGGCCTGCGGACCGTCCATCTGCATGGGCATGCGACCGGTGGACACCTGGAAGTCGACCGACGCGGCTCCGACGCCGACGAGCGACGGAGCCGTGTCCGTGCCCTCGGCGTTCGGGCCGTGGCACGTGGCGCAGTTGGCCTGGAACAGCTTCTGGCCGGTCTCGATGTCCTCGGTGCTGGCGGTCTCGGCGTTGGCCGGAGTCGGTGCAAAGGCGGCGTAGACGCCACCGGTGACCAGCAGCGCCAGCAGCAGCAGCACGACCGGCGCGAAGCGGTGGTGTCTGCGGGCGGCGAGTGCCTTCACGAAATGATCCTCGTCTCGCAGGTGGGGGAGCAGGGGGCGGGTGGGCGGGCCGGGGCGGACCCCGGGAGCGTCGTCAGCGCAAGATGTAGATCACGAAGAACAGCGCGATCCACACGACGTCGACGAAGTGCCAGTAGTAGGACGTCACGATGGCCGTCGTGGCCTCGTGGTGCCCGAAGTTCTTGGCCGAGAACGAGCGGCCGAGAAGGAACAGGAAGGCGATCAGGCCACCGACGACGTGGAGTCCGTGGAAGCCGGTCGTGATGTAGAAGACGGAGCCGTAGGGCGTCGAGGAGATCGAGACCCCGTGCTCGACGAGCTCGGCGTACTCGAAGATCTGACCACCGATGAAGAACGCGCCCATGAGGAACGTGAGCGTCATCCACTCGTTCATCCCCCAGCGGTTCACCTGGAAGATCGAGCCGGTGCGCACGGGCTGGAAGCGCTCGGCGGCCCACACGCCCATCTGGCACGTCACCGACGACAGCACCAGGACGGTCGTGTTGATCGCCGCGAAGGTCAGGTTGAGCTTGTCCGCCTGCAGGGCCCACTCGTCGGCGGGCATCACGGCGCGGACCGTGAAGTACATAGCGAAGAGGCCGGCGAAGAACATGAGCTCGCTGGCCAGCCACACGATCGTCCCGACCGAGACGGGGTTCGGTCGGTTGACGCTCACGTGCTGATGGGCGTGGGGGGCAGCCGTTGCGGTCGACACAGAAGCCATTATGGCCGACGAACGGCCCGTTCGCGGCACGCAGACTGCCGCCCGGAGGCGGTGAATCTCACAATGTCTCCAGATCTTCCCACGGAGACCTGCACTTGGTGACGGATCGCTGCTGAGTGCCATGAAACCGGCACGCTCACGGGGCCGGCCAGGGCCCTTGGTCCCGGGTCCCGTGCCGGTCGGCGCGGGCACCGCGCGAGGGGGTGCTGCGATCGGCTCCGACGTGCCAAGATGCCATTCGGGACGCGCGTGCCGCAGCTGCTGGGGCGCGCCCCCGGGACCACCCGAGAGAACCACGAAGGCGACGGTGACGACGATGACGACGACCGTGACGACGACGCACGGGGACACGACCGTGACCCCGTGCGCGCCGCGCATCCTCCTGTATAGCGACGACGTGACGGTGCGCGAGCAGGTGCGCCTCGCCGTCGGGCGGCGGCTGGGTGCGGGTCAGCCGGACATCGAGTGGCTCGAGGTCGCGACCCCGGCGGCCGTCGTGACCTCCGCGGACGCAGGCGGCTGGGACCTGCTCGTCCTCGACGGCGAGGCCGACAAGGCCGGCGGCATGGGTCTGTGCCGCCAGCTCAAGAACGAGGTCTACCGCTGCCCGCCCGTCCTGGTCCTCACCGGCAGGCCGCAGGACGGTTGGCTAGCATCGTGGTCGCTCGCCGACGACGCGGTGCCCCGGCCGTTCGACGCGGTCGCGCTCCAGCGCGCCGTCGCCGACCTGCTGCGTGCCTCCGGCACGCGGTAGCCGACAGGAGACCGACCAGCCGAAGGGCCACCCGTGACCGCCACCCCGCACCCCGCCGCCTCGACCACGAGCGACTCGACGGGCACGGGGCTCTCGTGGCCCGGCCTGCTGACCGAGCTCGTCGCGGGGCACGACCTCGACACCGACTCCACCGCGTGGGCGATGGACCAGGTGATGTCGGGCGAGGTGTCGCCCGTGCGGCTCGCGAGCTTCCTCGTGGCCCTGCGCGCCAAGGGCGAGACCGTCGCCGAGCTGACCGGCCTCGCCGACGCGATGCTGGCCCACGCGAGCCGGTTCACCGTGGACGGTCCGGCGGTCGACATCGTCGGCACGGGCGGGGACCGCGCGCACACGGTCAACATCTCGACGATGGCCTCGCTCGTCATCGCGGGCGCGGGCGTGCGGGTCGTCAAGCACGGCAACCGGGCCGCGACCTCGTCGTCGGGCGCGGCGGACGTGCTCGAGGAGCTGGGCATCCGGCTCGACCACGGCCCCGAGCGGGTGGCGCGCATCGTGCAGGAGGCGGGGATCACCTTCTGCTTCGCCATGGTCTTCCACCCGTCCATGCGCCACGCGGGCGTCGCGCGCAAGGAGCTCGGCATCCCGACGGCGTTCAACGTCCTCGGCCCGCTGACGAACCCCGCGCAGCCGCGTGCGGCCGCGATCGGCGTCGCGGACGCGCGCATGGCGCCGCTCATCGCCGGGGTGCTCGCGGGGCGCGGGACCTCGGCGCTCGTGTTCCGCGGCGACGACGGGCTCGACGAGCTCGCGGCGACGGGCGGGGCGACGGTGTGGGAGGTGCGCGAGGGCGTCGTGACGGAGCACCGCCTCGACCCGGTCGCGGACCTGGGCCTCGCGCCGGTGACGGTCGCCGACCTGCGGGGCGGCGAGGCGGCGCACAACGCCGACGTGGCGCGACGCTTCCTTGCGGGCGAGACCGGTCCCGTGCGCGAGACGGTGCTGCTCAACGCGGCCGCCGGGCTCGTCGCGGACGGCACGCTGCCCGGGACCGCCGCGGGGACGCTCGCCGAGCGGCTCCGCGCCGCCTACGACATCGCCGCGCGCAGCGTGGACACGGGCGCGGCCCGCGACGTCCTCGCGCGCTGGGCCGAGGCCGCCGCGCGGGACTGACCCGCTCGCACGGACGAGCCGTCCGGCGGTGCCGGGCGGCTCGTCAGTCGTCGAGACCGAGCGCGAACGCCTGCTCGAGGTCGACGTTCGAGTAGGCGCGGAACGCGATGAACGTCTCCGTGCGCACGACCCCGGGGACCTTGCTGATGCGGTCCGCGATGACGTCGGCGAGCTGGTCGTGCTCCTGGACCCGGACCATGGCGACCAGGTCCGCCTTGCCCGTGACCGAGTAGACCTCGCTGACGCCCTTGAGGTCCGCGACCTCGGACGCGACCTCGGGGATGCGGGCGGGGTCGGTGTCGATCAGGACGATGGCGGTCAGCATGGTTCCTCCGGGGTCGGGTCGTCGACTGGCGACCACTCTACGGTCACGCCGGGCGCCGCGTGCGTCAGGTCGGGGCCGTCCTCGACGCCTGCACGACGCGCGACGTCCCGGGCCGTGGCGGCAAGGTCCACGTGCGAGCCCGCGGACCGGACCGGGCACGCCCACGGACCGGTGACGTCGACGATCCGCACGCCGGGTTCCTGGAGCCACGACAGCAGGATCTCCGCCTCGTGGGGGTGGCTCGCCGGGGCGGGCGGCACGGGCGGGGCCACGGTCTCCGCCGTCGCGACGAGCGCGTCCACGAGGGGCCACGGGTCCGCGCCGGGGTCGCTCACCCCGGTCGCCGCCAGGCGCGCGTGGCGCACCACGACGATCTCCCACCCGCCCGCGTCCGTCGCGCGGGCTGCCACGAGCTCGGCGCACGCCGCGAGCGGGGCGAGCCGCTGGGCCCGCGCGGCGCCCGTGAGGAAGGCCCGCAGCCGGTGCGTGAGCTCGCCCGCCTGCTCGAACCGCTCGTCGCGCGAGAGCGCGACGATCCGTCGCCCGAGCTCCGCGACGACGTGGGACGGGTCGCCCTCGAACGCTTCGCGCACGCCCACCGCGACGGCCGCGTAGCCGGCGTCGCGCTCGACGGTCGTGCACGGCGCCGAGCACCGCCCCATCTCGGCGAGGACGCACGCCGTGGCCCCCGGTGAGGCGACGACCGGGAGCCGGCGCGTGCACTGGCGCAGCGGGAACGCGTCGTGGAGGGCGTCGACCGCAGCCTGGGCCTGGTGCCTGGACGCGAACGGCCCGATGTGGGCCGCCGGGGCGCGGACGTCCCGCACGACGGACAGGCGCGGGTACGTCTCGTCCGTGAGCCGGACCCAGGTCATGCGCTCGGGGTGGCGCGACCGCCGGTTGTAGCGCGGTGCGTACTCCGCGATGAGGCGCAGCTCGCGCACCTGCGCCTCGAGCGGCGTCGCGCACACGACCGGGGTGACGGCGTGCGCGATGCGCACCATCTCCGTGATGCGGCTGCGCTTCTCCGAGCGGGTGAAGTAGGACCGGACGCGGCGCCGGATCGACGTCGATGTGCCGACGTAGAGCACCTCCTCGCCGGGCCCGCGGAAGAGGTAGACGCCCGGGGCGTCCGGGAGGTCGTCCGCGAGGTGCCGCTTGCGCCGCACGTCCTGCGGGACCGGGTCGGTCGCGCCCGCGAGGTCCTCGAGGTGGGTGACGCCCAGCGGCCCGAGCCGCGCCAGGAGGGCGTGCAGCACGTCCACCGTGGCGCGCGCGTCGGCGAGCGCGCGGTGGTCGGGCGTCACGGTAGCCCGGAACAGTGCGGCGAGGGTCGCGAGCTTGTGGTTCGGGGCCTCGTCGCGCGTCACGACGCGGCGCGCGAGCGGGACCGTGTCGAGCACCTGGTTCCCGGGCCACTCGTAGCCCGCGGCCCGGCACGCGGCCTTGAGGAACGAGATGTCGAACGGCGCGTTGTGCGCGACGAGCACGGCGCCGCGCGCGAACTCCAGGAAGCTCGGCAGCACGGCCTCGATGCGCGGGGCGGTCGCGACCATGGACGAGGTGATCCCCGTCAGCCGGGCCACGAAGGCCGGGACCGGGACTCCGGGGTCCACGAGCGTCTGGAACTCCCCGAGCACCTCGCCGCCGCGCACCTTGACGGCGCCGATCTCCGTGATCCCGGCCCCCGCGGGCGACCCGCCCGTGGTCTCCAGGTCGACGACGACGAACGTCACGTCGCGCAGCGGCGTCCCGAGGTCGTCGAGCGTGGGCTGGACGGGCACGCCGCGAGGCGCGGACCCCTCGCGCGAGGAGGCGAGGAGGGGTCCGGACGACATGGCGGCGAGGTTAGCGACGGCCACCGACACGGCCGGGGCGGGACGCGACGACGTCCTCGGTGCGGCACGGTCACGGCATAGGGTGGTGCCACGGGGAATCGGGACGATCAGGGACGAAATGTCCGGTGGCGCTCCCGACGGCAGACACGCAGGAGGCGCAGGGGATGGTGGCCGAGAGGTCGGACGAGGAGGGGCTCGCCGGCGTCGTCCCGCCTGCGGTGCGCGCGCTGCTCGTCGAGGCGGCGGCAGACGTGCTCGGCTCGCTCGACCCGGTCCTCGTCCCAGTCGCCCTGCAACGGGTCAAGGCCTTCGCGCCCCGCCGGCGCGCGTCGGCCGGTGCGGCGCCGCTGTGGCGTGCCCTGGTCGACGACGCCGGGTTCCGCCACGCCGTCGCCGCCGCCTGGTCTCGCGACCACGAGACCGCGTCGATCGCGCCGCGGGACGTCCCGGTCACCGACGGCCAGGAACCGTCCGACGAACGCGTCGCGGCAGCACGGGAGGAAGCCGCGGCGGGACCGGGCGACGAGGGGACGACCGCTCCCGCGCTCGTCCGTGAGCGCGCCGCCGGCGCCTTCCTGCTGCGCCCGGACGGCTGGGAGACGGCCGTGGAGCGCGCCCGCGCGCTGGACACGACGCTACGGTCCGAACGCTCGGAGCGTGGAGAAGCCGCCCGGCTGCGCCGCGACCGCGACCGGCTGGCCGCGCAGGTCGAGGAGCTGCGGGCGCAGGCGCGGGACGCCGTCGCGCGCGCGGACGCCGCGACGGCGGAGCTCGCGGGCGCGCGCCGCGCCGAGCGTCGGCTGCGGGCGGACGCCGACCGGGCGCGGGCCGAGGCCAGGGCGGCCCTGGAGGCGGCTTCGGCCGAGCGCGCGGAGGCGGACGGGGCGCTGTGCGACGCGCGCGAGGAGCGCCGCGCCGCGGGCGTCGAGCTCGCTCGGGCGCGCGCGGAGCGGGACGAGGCACGTCGGGCGAGGACGTCGGCGGCCGACGTCGCGACGGCACGCGCGCGGCTCCTGCTCGACACGGTGGTCGACGCGGCGGCCGGGCTGCGGCGCGAGCTCGCGCTGGGGCCTGCCACGACGACCCCGGCCGACGACGTCGCCGCCGCTCTGCTGGACACGACCGCACGAGCGAGGCCCGGGTCGCGCGGGCGCGCGGCGGACGATCCCGCGCTGCTCGGCGACCTCCTGTCGGTCCCGCGCACCCACCTCGTCGTCGACGGCTACAACGTGACCAAGACGGGCTTCGGGGAGCTCACGCTCGCCGAGCAGCGCGACCGGCTCCTCAGCGGGCTCCTGCGCGTCGCGGCGGGAGGCACGGAGGTCACAGTGTGCTTCGACGGGGCCGACACCGCCGTCCGCCCCGTGCACGCCCCGCGCGGGGTGCGCGTGCTGTTCTCGTCGGGGGAGATCGCCGACGACCTCATCCGGCGCCTCGTCGCGGCGGAGCCCGCGGGCCGTCCCGTCGTCGTCGTGACGAGCGACCGCGCCGTGTCGGACGACGTGCAGGCGATGGGTGCCGTGAGCGTCCCGGCGCAGGCGCTCCTCGCGCGCCTCGCGCGTCGCTGACGCCCGCACGGCCGACGGCCCTCCCCGGCGGGTGCCGAGGAGGGCCGAAGGGGGCGTCGTCGACGACCGTCGAGCGTCAGCGGACCGGGGCGGGCCCGTCCACGTAGATCGCCTCGACGTCGGCCGCGAAGTCCTTGAGCACCTCGCTGCGCTTCACCTTGAGCGAGGGCGTGAGGTAGCCGTTCTCGACCGTGAAGTCGGTGGTGAGCACGGTGAACTTGCGGATGGACTCGGCGCGCGACACGGCCTGGTTGGCGCGCGTCACGGCGGCGTCGAGGGCGGCGAGGACGTCGGGGTCCTTGGCCGCGTCCTCGATCGACATCGGCTCCTTGCCGTGCATGCTCGCCCAGCCCGGCAGCCCCTCGGGGTCGAGCGTGACGAGCGCGCCGATGAACGGCTTCTGGTCGCCGACGACGACGCACTGGGAGACGAGCGCGTGCGCGCGGATACGGTCCTCGAGGACGGCGGGCGCGACGTTCTTGCCGCCCGCCGTCACGATGATCTCCTTCTTGCGCCCGGTGATGCGCAGGAACCCGTCCTCGTCGAGCGAGCCGAGGTCGCCCGTGCGGAACCACCCGTCGACGAACGCGTCCGCCGTGGCCTGCTCGTTGTTGTGGTAGCCGCGGAAGATGTGGTCGCCCTTGAGCAGGATCTCGCCGTCCTCGGCGATGCGCGCCGCGCAGCCCGGGAGCTGCTCGCCGACCGTCCCGATCTTCGTGGTCGCGGGGCGGTTGACGCTCGTCGGCGCCGTCGACTCGGTGAGCCCGTAGCCCTCGAGGATGCGCACGCCGATGCCGCGGTAGAAGTGCCCCAGCCGCTCGCCGAGCGGCGCGCCGCCGGAGACCGCGTACTTGGCGCGGCCGCCGAGCGCGTGGCGGAGCTTCTTGAACACGAGGGCGTCGGCGACCTTGTGCTGGAGGCGCAGCCCGACGCCGGGGCCGGACGGCTCGTCGAGCGCGCGCGAGTAGGCGATCGCCGTGGCCGCGGCCCAGTGGAAGATCTTCAGCTTGCCGCCCGCGGCGGCCTTCTGCTCGGACGAGTTGTAGACCTTCTCGAACACGCGCGGCACGGACAGGATGTACGTCGGCTTGAAGGTGCCGAGGTCGTCGAGCAGCGTCTTCGTGTCGGGCGTGTGTCCCAGCACCGTGCCGCCGGCGACGACGAGCACGCCGATGAACCGCGCGAACACGTGCGCGAGCGGCATGAACAGCAGCGTGCGACCGCCCGGCTCGCCGAACACCTCGGGCACCGCCTTCACGGCGTTGACCGTCAGCGAGTAGAAGTTCTCGTGCGTGAGCTCCGCGCCCTTGGGGCGCCCGGTCGTCCCCGACGTGTAGATGATCGTCGCGACGTCGTCGAGGTTCGCCAGGCCGCGGCGCCGCGCGATCTCGGCGTCCTCGACGTCCGCACCGTCGGCGGTCAGGGTCGCGATCGCGCCCGAGTCGATCGCGAGGACGTCGGACAGCGCGGGGACCTGGTCGCGCACCTCGCCGACGGTCGCCGCGTGCGCCTCGGTCTCGACGACGAGCAGCCGGACGTCGGCGTCCGACAGGATCCACTGCACCTGCTCCGCGCTGGACGTCTCGTACAGCGGCACCGGCACCGCGCCGGCCGCCCACGTGGCCCAGTCCAGGAGCGTCCACTCGTACCGTGTGCGCGACATGATGCCCACGTGGTCGCCCGGCTGGATCCCGCGCGCGACGAGCCCCTTCGCCACGGCGACGACCTCGGCGTCGAACCCGCGCGCGCTGAGGGCCTGCCACGCGCCGTCGGAGCCGGCGCGGCGCTCGACCATCGGCGCCGCCGGGTCGGCCGCGACACGGCTCGCGAGCAGGTCGTTGAGGTTCTTCGAGGGATCGACTTCGACGATCCGTGGGGCGCTGATCTCGTCCATGCTGGCTCCAGTGGCAGTAGTCGACGGTGGGAGAACCCTACCCAGTGGCGGTGTGTGCCCGGGACCTGTCGATGTCGGTAGGCTTCAGGTGCTGTGCGCTGCTTGCGCAACGTTTCGCGCGGGCGCGGAGTTCCGGCAGGACGACCCGGGCGCGGGGTCGCGAGCCGTCGTCGTGCGTCGCCCGTGCGCGGGCAGCACCCGCAGCGTGAGGCTTCCAGCCAGCGGTTAGTCAGCGGTTACCGAGCGAGTGAGGACGGGACATGCACGCCATCGGTGTGGACATCGGCGGGACGAAGATCGCGGCCGGGGTCGTCGACGAGAAGGGCGAGATCCTCGTCCAGACGCGCCGCGACACCGAGCCCGACGACGTCGCGAGCATCGACCGTGCCATCGCCGACGTGTATGCCGAGCTGACCGCCGAGCACGAGGTCGGCGCGATGGGTCTCGCGGCGGCGGGCTTCGTCAGCCCCGACCGCACCTCGGTGCTCTTCGCGCCGAACATCGCGTGGCGCGAGTACCCGCTCGCGCGCAACGTGCGCGAGCTCATCGGGGACACCGACGTCTCGATCGTCGTCGAGAACGACGCGAACGCGGCGGGCTGGGCGGAGTTCCAGTTCGGCGTCGGTCGCGACGCGACCGACATGCTCATGCTGACGGTCGGGACGGGCCTGGGCGGCGCGATCGTCGTCGACCGCGAGCTCGTGCGCGGCAAGTGGGGCGTCGCGGCCGAGGTGGGGCACATGCGCGTCGTCCCGGGTGGCCACTACTGCGGCTGCGGCCACGAGGGCTGCTGGGAGCAGTACGCGTCCGGCCGCGCCCTGGTGCGCGACGGACAGAACGCGCTCATCGCCCAGCCCGACCGCGCGACGCGCCTCCTGGAGATCTGCGGCGGCGACCCGGACAAGCTCAACGGTCCCCAGATCACGCAGGCCGCGCAGGAGGGCGACGACCTCGCGGTCGAGCTGCTCGCGACCCTCGGCCGCTGGATCGGGGAGGGCGCGGCCTCGGTGACGGCGCTGCTCGACCCGGAGCTCATCGTCATCGGCGGCGGCGTCGGCGCGGCCGGCGACCTGCTGCTCCAGCCCGTGCGCCGCGCGTTCGCGGACCAGCTCTCCGCGCGCGGGCACCGTCCCGAGGCGCGCATCGAGCTCGCCGAGCACGGCAACGAGGCCGGCATCGTCGGCGCGGCGGACCTCGCCCGCCGCTGACCGGCTGCGAGGGGCCGGCCGAGACGGGCAGCACGACCAGGGACGGGCGGGGCCCGGGCGTCAGACGACGGCGCCCGGGCCCTCGTCGTCGTCGTCGCGGCGGTGCGGCATGCGCCAGAGGAGGATCGCGAGCCCGGCGAGGAACGCCCCGCCGCCCACCTGCGCCACGATCACCGGGTACGGGCGCACCACGACGAGCACGACGAGCAGCAGGATCGGCACGCCGACGACGAGCGCCCACGCCATGGTGAGGAGCGGGTCGCGGCCGAGGACGAGCGGCGGGTCCGGCGGCACGAAGTGGCTCTCGGCCTCCTCGAGGTCCTCGACCTCCGGCGTCGTCGGCCAGTCGCGGGGACCGCTGGTGCGGACCCAGGGCGCGACCGGCACGGACCCGAGCACGTCGCGGCCGTCGCGCGGCGTCGGCGCGGGCCCGTCCGGAGCGTCCGCGGGACCGTCCCCGTCCTCGGAGGGGCGCGCGCCGTCGCGGTCGAGGTCGGACAGGTCGGAGAGCTCGGCCACGATGCCGGCCCACTGCGCGTCCACGTCGAGCGCAGGCTCGCGCGGCACGTCGTCCTGCTGGCCACCCTCGTCGTCGGGCTCGGGGCGCTGGGGGCCCCGCGACGCGTCGTCGGGCGTGGGGTCGGGTGCGTCGTCGGGCTGCGGGGAGTCCGGCTGGGCGTTCGGTGCGGCCATAGGAATCACTCTAGAGTCGGATGCACGTCCCGCGCCGGGACCCCGCGAGGAGGAACGTTGTTCTACTGGTTCATGAAGCAGGTGATGGTCGGCCCGATCCTGCGGGTCCTCTACCGTCCCTGGACGCGGGGCGTCGAGCACGTGCCGGACGAGGGGGGTGCGATCCTCGCGAGCAACCACCTCGCGGTCATCGACTCCTTCATCCTTCCGCTCGTCCTCGACCGCAAGGTCCAGTTCCTCGGCAAGTCCGACTACTTCACGGGCACGGGGGTCAAAGGACGCCTGACGGCCGGGTTCATGCGCGGCGTCGGCACGATCCCCGTCGACCGGGCCGGCGGCAAGGCGAGCGAGGCCGCGCTCGAGACCGGGCTGCGCGTCCTGCGCGAGGGCGACCTGTTCGGCATCTACCCCGAGGGCACGCGCAGCCCCGACGGGCGGCTGTACCGCGGCAAGACGGGCGTCGCGCGCCTCGCGCTCGAGTCGGGTGCCCCCGTGGTCCCGGTCGCGATGGTCGGTACGAACATCGCCCAGCCGATCGGGAAGGTCATCCCCAAGCCCATGCGCATCGGGGTCGTCATCGGCGAGCCCCTCGACTTCTCGCGCTACCGGGGCATGGAGAACGACCGCTTCATCCTGCGCGCCGTCGCGGACGAGATCCAGTACGCGATCATGCGGCTGTCGGGCCAGGAGTACGTCGACATCTACGCCGCGACGGCCAAGGCACGCCTCGCCGCGGGGCACACCGAGTCCGAGGAGGCGGGCGGGGCGCCCGGCGGCCGCCCGGCCCCCGACGTCCAGGTCCCGGAACCGCCGCCGGAGCCCGGCGCGACGTCAGTAGACTGAGCGACGGCCGGTCGCGCAGTGCTCGTGGTGCCCCTCGCGGGGCACGTGCCCGCCGCCGTCGCCGCCACCCCGCCGGACCGCGTCCGTCCGGCGCAGGATCCGTCCTACGAGAGGTTCTGAGTTCACATGTCGGTTCGTCGCGTCGCCCTCCTCACCGCGGGCGGTTTCGCCCCGTGCCTGTCCTCCGCCGTCGGGGGTCTCATCGAGCGGTACACGGAGCTCGACCCGGAGATCGAGATCATCGCCTACCAGTACGGCTACCACGGCCTGCTGACGGGCACGAAGATCGTCGTGGACGAGGAGGGCCGCAAGCAGGCCGGCATCCTGCACCGCTTCGGCGGCTCGCCGATCGGCAACTCGCGCGTCAAGCTGACGAACGCGGCCGACTGCGTCAAGCGCGGCCTGGTCCAGGAGGGCCAGGACCCGCTGCAGGTCGCGGCGGAGCAGCTCAAGACGGACGGCGTCGACGTCCTGCACACCATCGGTGGCGACGACACCAACACGACCGCCGCCGACCTCGCGGCGTACCTGCACGACAACGGCTACGAGCTCACGGTCGTGGGCCTGCCCAAGACGATCGACAACGACGTGATCCCGATCCGTCAGTCGCTCGGCGCCTGGACCGCGGCCGAGGAGGCGGCGGGCTTCGCCGCGAACGTCATCGGCGAGCACCGCTCGGGCCCGCGCATGCTCATCGTGCACGAGGTCATGGGCCGCCACTGCGGGTGGCTCACCGCCGCGTCCGCGGCCGAGTACCGCAAGTGGCTCGACGCGCAGGAGTGGGCCCCGGCCCTCGGCCTGTCGCGGGAGCGCTGGGACGTCCACGCCGTCTTCCTGCCGGAGCTCGCGCTCGACATCGACGCCGAGGCCGAGCGCCTCAAGGCGATCATGGACTCCCAGGGCAACGTCAACATCTTCCTGTCCGAGGGCGCCGGCATGCACGAGATCGTCGCCCAGCTCGAGGCTGCGGGCGAGGAGGTCCAGCGCGACCCGTTCGGCCACGTCAAGCTCGACACCGTCAACCCGGGCCAGTGGTTCGCCAAGCAGTTCGCCGACAAGCTGGGCGCCGAGAAGGTCATGGTCCAGAAGTCCGGCTACTTCTCGCGGGCCGCGGCCGCGAACGCCGAGGACCTGCGCCTCATCAAGTCGATGACCGACCTCGCGGTCGAGTGCGCGCTGCGCGGCGAGTCCGGCGTCATCGGGCACGACGAGGAGAACGGCGACCGCCTGCGCGCGATCGAGTTCCCGCGCATCGCCGGCGGCAAGGCGTTCGACGTCACGCAGCAGTGGTTCGGCGAGCTCCTCGAGGGCATCGGCCAGCCGCTCGTCGCCGCGGCTCCCGCCGCGCACTGATCCGGGCAGCGGGATGACCACCACGAGCGAGCCGGGGACCGACGCCGGGCTCGACCACTTCCGCACGCTCGTCGCGCTCCAGCAGCCGACGTGGCCGGACGAGGCGGCGCTCGACGCCGTCCGGGACCGGCTGGCGGCCTCCGCGCCGCTCGTGGTGCCCGCCGCGGCCGACACGCTGCGCTCCCGCCTGGCCGCGGCCGGGCGGGGCGAGGCGTTCCTCCTGCAGGGGGGCGACTGCGCCGAGACGTTCGCCGAGGCGAACGCCGACCGGATCCGCAACAAGATCCGCACCATCCTCCAGATGGCGGTCATCCTCACGCACGGGGCGAGCATGCCCGTCGTGAAGATGGGCCGGATGGCCGGGCAGTACGCGAAGCCGCGCAGCTCCGACGCGGAGACGCGCGACGGCGTGACGCTGCCCGCGTACCGCGGCGACATGATCAACGGGCACGCGTTCACGCCCGAGGCGCGTGTGCCCGACCCCGAGCGCCTCGTCCAGGCGTACCAGATCTCGTCGGCGACCTGGAACGTCGTGCGGGCGTTCACGACCGGGGGGTTCGCCGACCTGCGCCAGGTCCACGAGTGGAACCGCGGCTTCATGCGCAACCCGGCGTACGCGCGCTACGAGCAGACGGCGTCGGAGATCGACCGCGCCATCCGTTTCATGGACGCGTGCGGCGCCGACTTCGACGCCCTGCGCACGGTCGAGTTCTTCGTCAGCCACGAGGCGCTCGTGCTGGACTACGAGCGCGCGCTCACGCGCCGCGACACGCGCACGGGCGACGCGTACGACACGTCGGCCCACTTCCTGTGGATCGGCGAGCGCACGCGCCAGCTCGACGGCGCGCACGTCGACTTCCTGTCGCGCGTCGCCAACCCGATCGGCGTCAAGCTCGGGCCGACCACGACGCCCGAGGTCGCGCTCGAGCTCGCGCGCCGGCTCAACCCGGACGACGTCGAGGGTCGCCTGACGTTCGTCACGCGCATGGGCGCGGGGAACGTGCGCGACGCGCTGCCGCCGCTCGTCGAGGCCGTCGCCCGCGCGGGCGTGCCCGTCACGTGGGTCACCGACCCGATGCACGGGAACACCATCACGTCCGCGAGCGGGTACAAGACGCGGCGCTTCGACGACGTGCTCGACGAGGTCCGCGGGTTCTTCGAGGTGCACCGTGCGGCGGGCACCGTCCCGGGCGGCCTGCACGTCGAGCTCACGGGTGACGACGTCACCGAGGTGCTCGGGGGCAGCGAGGAGATCGACGACGCCGGCCTGGCCCTGCGCTACGAGACCCTGGTCGACCCGCGGCTCAACCACCAGCAGTCGCTGGAGATGGCGTTCCAGGTCGCGGAGATGCTCCGCCGCTGAAAGGCACGGCGTTCCCGCCGAGCATGTGGCTGTGGCCCGTCCCGACGTCGGGGCGGGCCACAGCCACATGCTCGGGTGTCGGTGTCAGAAGACGTTGATGACGATCGTCGAGCCCTTGGGAGCGGTGCGGCCGTCGCCGCCCGGGGGGTCCTGGGCGTAGACGATGTTGAGCGGGCTGATGCCCTGCGGGTGCCGGACCTCGACCGTGAACCCCGCGTCGGTGAGCGCCTTCTCGGCGGCCTTGACGTTCATCGAGTAGGTGTTGGGTACCTCGACGAGCGGAGGGCCGAGCGACACCACGACGTTCACCGTGTCCGTCCGGTGCGCGTCGGTGCCCTGCTCGGGGTCCTGCCGGATCACGAGGCCCGGGGCGACGGACTCGGAGTACTCCTCGGTCACGGCGGCGACGAGGCCCTGGTCCTCCAGCGCCTGGACCGCGGCGTCCTTCTGGGAGCCCGTGACCTGCGGGACCACGACGGGCGCCGGGCCGGAGGAGACCGTGAGCACGACGGGGACGTCGTGCCGGATCGTGGCGCCCTCCTCGATCGGGTTGCCGTCGGCGTCCGTGACGGCCATGACCTGGCCCGCGGGAATCTCGTCGTGAGCCTGCGCGACCGGCTCGCCGACCGTCAGGTCGGCGCCCTCGAGCGCGGACGTGGCCTCCACCTGCGTGGCACCCACGAGACCGGTCGGCACCGTGAGCATCCGCACGCCCTGCGAGACGACGAGCTGGACGCTCCCGTCCTTGCGCACCGGTTCGCCGGACGGAGGGTCGGTCTCGACGACGGCCCCCTCGGGCACGGCGTCGTCGTAGCGCTCCTCCACCGTGTGCTCGAGGCCCGCGCCGTCGAGGATCGCTGCGGCCTCGGCCCGGGACACCTCGACGAGGCCGTCCGGGACCTGCGTGTATGCGCCCGGCCCGGACGAGAACCACCAGGCCGCGCCGCCGCCGACCCCGGCCAGGACCAGCAGGACGACGAGCGACCACACGACCGCCCGGCCCCGTCCGCGGCGTCGAGCCGTGACCGGGGGAGCAGGAGGTGGCGGCGGGCCCGGCCGCGTCGTCGGGGCGACGACGTGCCCCACGGCGAGCGGTTCCGTGAGGCCGGCGGCCTCGCGGTCCTGCAGGCTGAGCGCGGCGAGGGGTGCGGTCGCCGCGGAACGGTGCACCGCCGTCGGGCCGGGCGCGGCGCCCTCCGACGGGGGGCCGTCGGCGGCCTCGGGAGGGTCGACGCGCCGCTCGAGGTCGACCGGGTCGAGCGCCGCGCGGACCGAGCGCACGAGCGCGAGCGCGGCGCCCGCGTCGGCCGGGCGGTCGGCGGGGTCGCGCGCGGCGAGCGCGCACAGCAGGTCGTCGACCTCCGGCGGGATCCACGGGGCGACGTCCGAGGGCGGCGGCACGTCGTTGTTGACGTGCTGGAACGCGACCTGGATGGGAGTCGTGCCGGTGTGCGGGACCGTGCCCAGCAGCATCTCGTAGGCGAGGATCCCCACGGCGTAGACGTCGGTCCGCGCATCGCACGCGCCCGTCGCGATGAGCTCGGGGGAGAGGTAGGCGACCGTCCCGAGGATGGTGCCGGTCGTCGTCGCGGTGACCTCGTTGACCGCGCGCGCGAGCCCGAAGTCGGTGACCTTGAGCCGGCCCTCGGTGTCGACGAGCACGTTCTCCGGCTTGATGTCGCGGTGCACGAGCCCGGCGCGGTGGGCGGCGGCGAGCGCGTCGAGGACGTCCTCGAGCACGTCGAGCGTGCGACCGAGGGGGAGCGTGCGCTCCGTGAGCATCGCGCGGCGCAGGTTCGAGCCCGCCACGTACTCCATCGTGAGGTAGCTCGTGTCGCCGTCGAGCCCCTGGTCGTACACGGCGACGAGGCCGGGGTGCGTGAGACGGGCCGCCGCGCGCGCCTCGCGACGGAAGCGCGAGACGAAGTCCGCGCCGGACGCGCCCTCGGCGAGGTGGGCGTGCATGACCTTGAGCGCGACCTCGCGCTCGAGCCGACGGTCGACGGCCAGGTACACCGTCGCCATGCCGCCTCGCGCGATGCGCGAGACGACCTCGTACCGCCCGTCGACCAGGCGGCCGACGAGGGGATCGGTCGTCACGGTGGCCACGGGGAGAGTCTAGGTGGCCGGGCGTCGCGATCCGGTGAGCCCGGCGCGCACGGCGTGGGAGTCGTGTGGAGGCACGCCGTAGGCTTGCCCGGTGACCGACCGCGACCCCAGCCCCCGCCCGACCCTCGACGACCTGGTCGGCGAGTGGCTGACCCTCCCCGACGTCGCCGAGGCGCTCGGCACCGACGTCGGCAAGGTGCGCCGCATCGTGCAGGAGCGCCGCGTCGTCGGCGTGAAGCGCGGCGAGCGCACGACGTTCCAGATCCCGGCCCGCTTCCTCGTGCCGCTGCACCTGGTCGACCCGGCGAACGCCGGCCGCCCGGACGAGAGCGGCCGCGTGGGCGTCCTGTCGAGCCTGCAGGGGACGATCGTCGTGCTCACCGACGTCGGCTTCGACGACGCCGAGATCCTCGAGTGGCTCTTCGCGCCGCACGCCGAGCTGGGCGAGCCCCCGTTCGACACGCTCCTGAGCGGCCACAAGGCGCGCGTGCGCCGCGTCGCGCAGTCCGAGCTCTGACCCGGACCCGAGGCGGCCGCGTCAGGCGGTGCGCTCGACGGCGGCCCGCGCGAGCAGCCCGAGCATCGCGGCCCCGGGCTCCGCGAGCCCGGCACCCGCGAGGGCCGAGGTCGCGCGCTCGGTGAGCTCGGCGATGAGCGACTCCACGGCGTCGCGCGCTCCCGTCTCGACGAGCACGGCGCGCAGGTCCTCGACCGTGCCCGCGTCGAGGTCCGGGTCGCCCAGGTGCGTGAGCAGGAGGTCGCGCTGCGCGGGCGTCGCCGCGGCGAGCGCACGCACGACGAGCACCGTGCGCTTGCCCTCGCGCAGGTCGTCGCCCGCGGGCTTGCCCGTGACGCGCGCGTCACCGAACACGCCGAGCACGTCGTCGCGGAGCTGGAACGCCTCGCCCACGGGCAGCCCGAACGAGCTCGTCGCGGCGATCGCAGCGTCGTCGGCCCCGGCGAGCGCCGCGCCGAGCGCGATGGGGTGCTCGACGCTGTAGCGCGCGGACTTCGACCGGATCACGGCCCGCGCGCGCTCCTCGTCGGTCGCGGGATCGTCGCCCCACGGCAGCACCTGCGCCTGCACGTCGAGGTACTGCCCCACGATCACCTCGGTCTGCATGCGGCCGAAGACGACGCGTGACCGCGTCGCGACGTCCGCGGGGAGGGCGTCGAGCGCGTCGCCCAGCTCGCGGTGGCTCGCGATGAGCGCGAGGTCGCCGAGCAGGATCGCCGTGTTCTCGCCGTAGCGGTCGGCGTCGCCCGACCAGCCGAGCTCGCGGTGCCGCGCCCCGAACGCGCGGTGCGCCGTCGGGTGCCCGCGTCGCGTGTCGGAGGCGTCCATGACGTCGTCGTGGAAGAGTGCCGCGGCCTGGAACAGCTCGAGCGCCGCGCCCGCGCGGAGCACGACGTCGCGGTGCGGGCCGTCCGGGTCGCCGCCGTGCGCGCGCCAGGACCAGTAGCAGAAGGCGGCGCGCAGGCGCTTGCCCCCGGCGAGCAGCTCGTCCGTCGCGTCGGCGAGCGGGTCGGCGTCGGGGTGCGTGGAGGAGAGCTCGTCGCGCAGCGCCGCGGTCGAGACGTGCAGGGTCTCGTCGACCCCGGCGCGCACGCCCTCCCGGTCGACGAGCGTGCTCGGGCTCGGGTCGGCGACGCCCGAGGGCGTCCCCGGGCCAGGAGGCGGGGGCGTGGTCGGCAGCGACGGGTTCGGCACGGAGGCAGCCTATGCGGTACGGCACCGGGAGGCGTCGTCCCACGGTCGGACCCGTCAGCCGGCCGCGACCTGCCCGCTGATCGTCACCAGGCGCTCGGTCTCGTCGTCGAACACGCCGACGGCCAGCGACTCGGTGGGGGACTCGGGGGCGGGCGTCCGGACGAACGTCGTGAGGGAGGTGAGCGCGCTCGGGACGCTCGACGGCGAGACCGCGAACCCGGCTGCGCCGAGCGCGTCGGTGTAATAGGCGGTGAGGGCGTCGACGGGCTCGTCCGAGCGCAGGTTGAGGGTGACGTCGACCAGCGTGCCGTCGTCCGACGGCCGGGCGGAGCTCGCGAGCACCTGGGCGCCCGGGGGGACCGTGACGAGCTGCGCCGGGAAGCCCTCCACGAGGTCGCCGACCGCCGACGCCGCGTCGTAGTCGGGCAGCGGCGTCCCCGGGGCGCCGGACGCGTCCTGGGCGGGGGGCTCCTGCGCGTCGCGGGGCCCGGCGGCACCCTGGACGTCGTCCGGGCCGGCCTGGCAGCCCGCGAGCGTCGTGCCGAGCAGCGCCACGACGAGGACGACGGCGGCCGGCCGGGCGGACGGGGCCGCTCGCCGCGCGCGGGCTCGGGTTCGTGGTGGCACGCGCACACCGTAGTCATCGGGGCGCTCGCGGGCCACCACCGGCCCCCGAGGTGGACCACAGGGCCGTCCCGTTCCGGCGCCGGACCCGGCGTGTCCACAGGCACCCGACCGCTCTCCCCGCGGGACCTCGGGACGGGCTGGGATGGGCTCATGACCACCCTGATCCGGGCCCAGGGCCCGCGCGAGCTCCTCTCCTACGTCCCCTACCGGCTCGGCTACCGGCCGCAGGACAGCGTCGTCCTCGTCGGGCTGCGACCGCCTCGCGGGCGGGTCGGCCTCGTCGTCCGTGTCGACGTGGCGGACGTCGCCGACCTCGAGCACGGTCCCCAGCTCGCGCGCTCCGTGGTCGGGCACCTCGCCGCCGACGGCGCGCAGCGGGTCGTCCTCGTCGTCTACACGGACGCGCCGCTGCGGTCCGGCGGCGTGGAGGCCTCCGTCACGAGGGCGGCCGTCGAGCACTGCCGGGACGCCGTCGAGCCGCACCATGGTCCGGCGGACGTCTGGGTCGTGGCGTCGAGCGGCTGGTACGCGCTCGACTGCGCCGAGGACGAGTGCTGCCCGCCGGGCGGACGCCCCCTGCGCGAGCTCGAGTCGAGCGAGGTGGGCGCCCACATGGTCCTCACCGGGGCCGCGCTCGCGGACTCGCGGGAGGAGGCGCTGCGGATCCCGCGCGCGGGCGCCGACGAGCGGCGGCGTGCGGCGCGCGCCGCGCGGCGGGTGCGGGACCGCGCCCGCGCGGGCGGTCCTCTCGACACCTGGGCCGATCCGGACGACACCGCCGTGGGTCGCCGCGTCGAGAGCCTGGCCGAGTGGCGCGCGGCGGTCGCCCGCGTGGCGGTGCACGAGCGTGAGCGCGCGGCGGGCGAGGGCCCCGGCGCGGGGAACGCGGCGGGGCTGCCTCCCGCCACGGTCCTCGGCCGGCTCGCGGCCGGGCTCGAGGCGGTCCCGGTGCGCGACGCCGTGCTCGTCTCGCTCGTGCCCGGGACGGGTGACCTCGCCGACCGCACGGTCCGTGGCGGGGACGTCGACGCCGGGACGGCGCACGCGATCGCGTCGATCGTCGACCCGGCGGCCGGGCTGGCGCCCGACCCGGCCGTCACGGGGCCGGCCCGTTCCGTGCTCGAGGCGGTCGTGGCCCACGCGCCGCGCGGGAGCACCGCCCCGGCGCTCACGCTCCTCGCGCTCCTCGCCTGGTGGCACGGTGACGGTGGGCGGGCGGGGCGCCGGCTCGACGAGGCGCTCGCGGAGGACCCGACGTACCGGCTCGCCCTCCTGCTGTCGAGCGCGCTCGACGCCGGGGTGCCGCCTGGCTGGATCCGCGCCGACGTGTGAGCCGCGGTGCGCGGGTTCGGGTAGGTTCGACCGCAACACGACCGGCGGTCGCCGCCAGCGGCAGGCCGCGCCCACGAGCCGTTCCCGGAGGACACATGAGCGTCGTCGTCGCGCACCTGAGCACGCCCGAGGGTCGCGAGGCTCTCGACAGCGCGGCCACCGAGGCGGTCCGGCGCGGTACCGAGCTCGTGGTCGTGGTCACGGAGGGCTCGACGGCGACGCCCGAGCTCGCCGCCGCGCACGAGGACGACCTGCGCCGGGTCGAGGAGCGGCTCGCGGGGACGGGGACGACGCTGCGGCGCGAGCAGGGGACGTCCGACCTCGCCGACGACCTCGTGAGCGCGGCCGAGCGCGCCTCGGCGGACCTCATCGTCATCGGCCTGCGCCGCCGCAGCCCGGTCGGCAAGCTCATCCTCGGGTCGAACGCGCAGCGCATCCTGCTCGACGCGCCCTGCCCGGTCCTGGCCGTCAAGCCCGAGCGCCCCGCGGGGGCCTGAGCAGGGAATCTTCGCGGGTGCCCGGCCGTTGTACAGGCCAGGACCCGGGTGTCGGACGTCGCCGAGACGTGGTGGGCGGGGCCGCCGAGCGGCGGTCAGGTCCGAGCTCACCCCGTGTCGCGGCGTCCGGTGCACGGATCGCCGGTACAATATAGGTATCCGCTAGAGCCCGACGACTCACCGTGAGAGTCCACGAGAAGCCCGAACTTCACGGTTCACGTCCCCGCTCCGGCGGCCCTACCGCCCCCCATGATTGCCGAAAGGTCGGTTTGTGGCGCCCTCAACCCCGATTTCCGCACTCCCGCGAGAGTTCGAGCACCCCGCCCTGCAGGAGCTCCTGCGGCGCGGCAGCGCGAACGGTCGCGTCGACGCCGAGAGCTTCCGCACCGCGTGCGAGCAGGCCGCCGTCAACGACGCCAAGCGGCTGAAGGCGGTCTTCCGCGCGCTCGCGGGCGCCGGCGTCGAGGTCGACATCCCGACCACGACGAAGGTCGCCGCCGCGGCGTCGCCGCGCAGCACCACGACGGCGCGCACCAAGACCGCCGCGACGAAGTCGACGTCGTCGACGACGCGGCGCACGACGGCCGCCACCACGGTCGCCGAGGGTGACGCGGCCGAGGCCGCGCCGTCCGGCGGCCCGGCGAAGCCCGCCGCCCGCAAGACCGCCGCCAAGGCTCCTGCCAAGGCGAAGGCGACGCCCGCCCGCGCCAAGAAGAAGGACGACGGCGAGGACGACGCCGAGGTCGAGGACCTCGAGATCGACGTGACCGAGGACGAGGAGGCCGCGGACTCGGGCGCGAAGAAGCCCGCCGCGGGTGCCGCGTCCGAGGAGCCCGAGGAGACGGGCTTCGTCGTGTCGGACGCCGACGAGGACGACGCGCCGGTCCAGCAGGTCGTGACCGCGGGTGCGACCGCGGACCCGGTGAAGGACTACCTCAAGCAGATCGGCAAGGTCGCGCTGCTGAACGCGGAGCAGGAGGTCGAGCTCGCCAAGCGGATCGAGGCCGGCCTGTTCGCGGAGGAGAAGCTCGCCGCCGAGGGCGACGACCTGGACCGCAAGCTCAAGCGTGAGCTGCAGTGGATCGCGCACGACGGCAAGCGGGCGAAGAACCACCTGCTGGAGGCGAACCTGCGTCTGGTGGTGTCGCTGGCCAAGCGGTACACGGGCCGCGGGATGCTGTTCCTGGACCTGATCCAGGAGGGCAACCTCGGTCTGATCCGTGCGGTCGAGAAGTTCGACTACACCAAGGGCTACAAGTTCTCGACGTACGCGACGTGGTGGATCCGCCAGGCGATCACGCGCGCGATGGCGGACCAGGCGCGCACCATCCGCATCCCGGTGCACATGGTCGAGGTCATCAACAAGCTCGCGCGCGTGCAGCGGCAGATGCTGCAGGACCTGGGTCGAGAGCCCACGCCCGAGGAGCTCGCCAAGGAGCTCGACATGACGCCGGAGAAGGTCGTCGAGGTCCAGAAGTACGGCCGCGAGCCCATCTCGCTGCACACGCCCCTCGGCGAGGACGGCGACAGCGAGTTCGGCGACCTCATCGAGGACTCCGAGGCGATCGTCCCGGCCGACGCGGTGAGCTTCACGCTCCTGCAGGAGCAGCTCCACCAGGTGCTCGACACCCTCAGCGAGCGCGAGGCGGGCGTCGTCTCGATGCGGTTCGGCCTGTCCGACGGGCAGCCCAAGACGCTCGACGAGATCGGCAAGGTCTACGGCGTGACGCGCGAGCGCATCCGCCAGATCGAGTCGAAGACCATGTCGAAGCTGCGGCACCCGAGCCGCTCGCAGGTGCTGCGCGACTACCTCGACTGACGCCCCGCCGTCGGGCGTCCGGCCGGCTGCGGCCGGGCGGCCCGACGGCGAGCAGCGTCGCGACACGACGAAGGCCCCGAGGAGATCTCCTCGGGGCCTTCGTCGTGTCGTCGGCTGTCGGGCCGCGGGACCGGGCGGTGGAGCCGGTCCTCGTGGCCCGCGCTCCGGCGCGGGTGCGCGCGGCGCGTCAGCGCGCGCCGTGCTCCGCGAGCAGCTTGTCGGTCTCGTCCTGGATGGACGTCGCGAGGTCGGTGTAGGCGTCCGCGTGCGCCCGCGCGTGGTGGCCGCAGAACAGCAGCTCACCGCTCGGCAGGACCACGCGGACGTACGCCTGGGCCCCGCAGCGGTCGCAGCGGTCGGCCGCGGTCAGCGGTTCGGTGGTGGTCGTCGTAGCAGTCACATGAACATCAAACCATCCGCTCCTGAGGATTCGTCCCCCGCGGGTGCCGGGTTCGCTACCCGCGAAGCGCGGCGGGCCCGCACCGAGTCCGTGCCGGGTCCGCGTGGAGGCGGCCCCGGGGCCCCGGCGGGGGAGCGCAACGGTGTGGGCGCGCTCGTCTAGGCTTGCCGCCGTGACGACCACCTCCGCTGAGTCCAGCTACACCGCTCGGCACCTTTCCGTGCTCGAGGGTCTCGAGGCCGTGCGCAAGCGCCCGGGCATGTACATCGGGACGACCGACTCGCGCGGTCTCATGCACTGCCTGTGGGAGATCATCGACAACTCGGTCGACGAGGCGCTCGCCGGGAACTGCTCCAAGATCCTCGTCGTGCTGCACGCCGACTCGTCCGTGACGGTCGAGGACGACGGCCGCGGCATCCCCGTCGACATCGAGCCCAAGACCGGCCTGTCCGGCGTCGAGGTCGTCTTCACCAAGCTGCACGCGGGCGGCAAGTTCGGCGGCGGCTCGTACACCGCGTCGGGCGGCCTGCACGGCGTCGGGGCCTCCGTCGTCAACGCGCTGTCCTCGCGCCTGGACGTCGAGGTCGACCGGGGCGGCAAGACGCACCGCATGACCTTCCACCGCGGCGAGCCAGGTACCTTCACCGACCCGAAGTCGGGCCCGACGCCGGACGCGCCGTTCGAGCCGTTCGTCTCCGGTTCGGAGCTCGCCGTCGTCGGGAAGACGAAGCGCGGCGTCACCGGCACACGCGTGCGCTACTGGGCGGACCGCCAGATCTTCCTCAAGACCGCCGTCTTCTCCTACGACGAGCTCGTCACGCGCGTGCGCCAGACGACGTTCCTCGTCCCCGGGCTCGAGATCACCGTGCGCGACGAGCGCGGCGTGCCGGGGACGCCCGGGGAGGCGGGGCCACACGAGGAGACCTTCGTGCACACCGGCGGGTCGGTCGACTTCGTCGACTTCCTCGCGCCGGACACGCCCGTCACGGCGACGTGGCACCTCACCGGCTCGGGGTCGTTCACCGAGACGGTCCCGGTGCTCGACGACCGCGGGCACATGACCCCGCAGGCCGTGCAGCGCGACTGCGAGGTCGACGTCGCGCTCCGCTGGGGCACGGGGTACGAGACGGAGGTCCGGAGCTTCGTCAACATCATCGCCACGCCCAAGGGTGGTTCCCACCTCGGCGGGTTCGAGCAGGGCCTGCTCAAGGTGCTGCGCAAGTCCGTCGAGACGAACGCGCGCCGCCTCAAGGTCTCGACCAAGGACGCGTCCGAGCGCATCGAGAAGGACGACGTCCTGGCGGGCCTGACCGCCGTCGTGACCGTCCGCCTCGCGGAGCCGCAGTTCGAGGGCCAGACCAAGGAGGTCCTCGGCACCGCGCCCGTGCGCGGCATCGTGTCGCGCGTGGTGGAGAAGGAGCTCAACGCTCTTCTCACGTCGACCAAGCGCGACGAGAAGACGCAGGCCGCGCTGCTGCTCGACAAGGTCGTGGCGGAGATGCGGGCACGCATCACCGCGCGCAAGCAGAAGGAGATCTCGCGCCGCAAGAACGCGCTCGAGACGTCCTCCCTGCCGGCCAAGCTCGTCGACTGCCGCAGCGACGACGTCGAGCGCAGCGAGCTGTTCATCGTCGAGGGCGACAGCGCGCTCGGCACCGCGCGTCTCGCCCGCAGCTCGGACTTCCAGGCGCTCCTGCCCATCCGCGGCAAGATCCTCAACGTGCAGAAGGCGTCCGTGAGCGACATGCTCCGCAACGCCGAGTGCACCGCGATCATCCAGGTGCTCGGCGCCGGCTCCGGACGGTCGTTCGACCTGGAGGCAGCGCGCTACGGCAAGATCGTGCTCATGACGGACGCCGACGTCGACGGCGCCCACATCCGCACGCTGCTGCTCACGCTCTTCTACCGGTACATGAAGCCGCTCGTCGAGGCGGGCCGCGTGTTCGCGGCCGTGCCGCCGCTGCACCGCATCGAGGTCATCGGCGCCGGCCGCCGCAAGAGCGAGTACATCTACACGTACTCCGAGGCTGAGCTCGCCGCGACCCTCAAGAAGCTCGACAAGGCCGGGCGCCGCTACAAGGACGACATCCAGCGGTACAAGGGCCTGGGCGAGATGGACGCCGACCAGCTGGCCGAGACGACGATGGACCCGCGCCACCGCACGCTGCGCCGCGTCACGGCCGAGCACGCCGAGGCGGCGGAGCGCGTGTTCGAGCTGCTCATGGGCAGCGACGTCGCGCCGCGCAAGGAGTTCATCGTCGCGGGGGCCGCCGAGCTGGATCACGCACGCATCGACGTCTGACGGTGACCACCGGCCAGGGCGCCCGCCGGCCCGACGAGGCCGACGTCGCGCGCCGCCTGCGTCGCGTCGTGCTGGTGGTCGCGGCGCTCAACCTCGCGTACTTCGTCGTCGAGCTGACCGTCGCGCTCGCGGCGGGGTCGGTGTCGCTGCTCGCCGACAGCGTGGACTTCCTCGAGGACACGGCGATCAACCTGCTCATCGCCGTCGCGCTGGGCTTCCCCCTCGCGCGGCGCGCCGTGCTGGGCAAGGTCATGGCGCTGCTCATCCTCGGCCCCGCCCTCTTCGCGGCCTGGGAGGCGGTGCAGCGCTTCGGTGACCCGCCGGCGCCCCAGGTCGTGCCGCTCGTCCTCGCCTCGCTCGGGGCGATCGTCGTCAACGGTGCGTGCGCGTGGCTCCTGGTCCGCGTCCGGCACCACGGCGGGTCGCTCAGCCGGGCGGCGTTCCTCTCGGCGCGCAACGACGTCCTCGTGAACGTCGCCATCATCGCGATGGGCCTCGTGACCGCTTGGACCGGGTCGGGCTGGCCGGACCTCGTGCTCGGGTGCGGGATCATCCTCCTCGCCTTCCACTCCGCCTACGAGGTCTGGGAGGTCAGCGAGGAGGAACGGCTCGCCGCCAAGGCCGTCGCAGGGGAGGAGATCGGATGACGGTGCGTCGTCCGACTGGCGGGCGCTCGGGCGCGTGTCGGCGCGCGCTCCGTACGCTGGGGTCGTGACCCTCCGAACGCTCCGCGACGCCTCCGCGCGCCCGCTCACCGCACTGACCGCCGTCCTGCTCACCGCGGGCCTGCTGGCCGGGTGCTCGTCCACCGACGAGCCCGCGACCGACGCCACGACGTCGACCGCGAGCGAGGAGACGAGCGCGCCCGCCGACGACGCGACGGACGAGGTGCCCGACGACGAGTCGGGCGACACCGACGACGCTCCGGAGTTCTCCTACGAGGGCCGCGCCGGCACGACCGCGCTCGACCTGCTCCTCGAGGCAGACCCGTCCGCCCAGGTCACCGGCGAGGGCGAGAACGCGTTCGTCACGGCGATCGACGGCGTCGTGGCCGACCCGGACAGCGAGTTCTGGGCGCTGTACGTCAACGGCGAGATGGCTACCGTGGGAGCAGGTTCGCTCGAGACGAAGGACGGGGACGAGGTTACGTGGAAGCTCGAGACGTTCACCTCGTGACGGGTTCGCAGACCTCGCCCGCGACCCGCTGGTGGCGCCCGGCGCTCGTCGTGGCGCTCGCAGCGCTCGCCGTGGTGTGGCGGCTCGTGCGCGCCGACCTCGGTGCGCCGCCGAACCTCGAGCTCGTCACCGCCGCCACGTTCGCGGCGACGCTCCTGCTGCGCTCGCGCTGGGCGTTCGTCGTGCCGCTGGCCGTGACGGTCGTGTCCGACGTCGTCCTCGGCAACACCGCGATCGCGCTCTTCACGTGGAGCGCCTGGCTCGTCGTCGGGCTGGGCTCGCTGCTCGCGCGGGACACGACCGGATGGCGCCGCGTGGGCGCGGGCGCCGCGTTCGGCGTCGCGGGCTCGCTGTGGTTCTTCGTCTGGACCAACTTCGGCGTCTGGCTCCAGGGCCGCGGCGTCTGGTACCCGGCGGGTGTCGACGGGCTGGTCGCGAGCTACGTCGCGGGCCTGCCGTTCCTGCGCACCATGCTGCTGGGAAACCTCGTGCTCGTGCCGCTCGTCGCCGCGGGCACGCTGCTCGTGGACCGGCTCGAGGCGTCGCACGGGATGGTCGCAGCCCGACCCGCCTGACCCGCGCGGTAGCGTGGTCGTGCCGGCCGGCCGCACGGGCTGAACCGGCGACCGGCTCGGCCGGGCAGGAGGAGGACACCCATGGCGGGACACCGGATCTTCGGGATGAGCTTCGCGAGCATCTACCCGCTCTACGCGACCAAGGTGGAGCGCAAGGGGCACTCGACGGACGAGCTCGACCAGGTCATCGGCTGGCTCACCGGTTACGACGGCGCCGGCCTGGCGCAGGCGATCGCGGACGAGGTCACGCTCGAGGAGTTCTTCGACCGGGCGCCCGCGTGGAACCCGAACGCCGCGCTCATCACCGGGGTGATCTGCGGCGTCCGCGTCGAGGACATCGAGGACCCGCTGATGCAGAAGATCCGCTACCTCGACAAGCTCGTCGACGAGGTCGCGCGCGGCAAGAAGATGACGTCGATCCTGCGCGGGGAGACCGCGGCCGCCTCGTAGCCGGGAGTCAGCCGAGCTGCTGCGCGATCCCGACGATGACGCCACCTGGCCCGCGCAGATAGCAGAGCCGGTAGACGTCCTCGTACTGGACGATCTCTCCCATCACCTCCCCGCCGTGAGGCCCGAGGCGCCGCACCGTGTCGTCGACGTCGTCGACGGCGAACATCACCCGGTGCAGGCCCAGCACGTTGGGCGGGGCGGTGCCCAGGCCCAGGTCGAGCGACGACGGCGCGTGGTACCGGGTGAGCTCGAGCCGCCCGTGGCCTCCGGGCACGCGCATCATCGCAATCTCCGAGCGCAGACCGTCGAGGCCGACGACGCGCTCGGCCCACCGGCCCTCGATCGTCATCCGGTTCTCGAGCTCCATCCCGAGCTCGGCGAAGAACGCGACGGCCGCGTCGAGGTCGTCGACCACGACGGCCACGTTGTCGAGCCGCTGGATCGTCATGTGCGGTGCCTCCTGGGTCTGGGGACGGTGTGGTCCGGTTCCAGGGTCACCCGTCCTGGTCGACGCCGCGGCCCGGCTCGCTCATGTCGCCCGTCCCGGGGGTGCCGTCCGCGAGGCCGTAGCGCAGGAGGACGGTGCCCGTCGGGCTGGGTGCCGGTGGTTCGAGGAGGCTGAGGTTGGTGGGGACGGCGCCGCCGTCGAACACAGTCTTGCCCGTGCCGAGCACGATGGGGTGCACCCACAGGTCGAGGCGGTCGAACAGCCTCTCGTGCAGCAGCGTCTGCACCAGGTCGAGGCTGCCGACGACCTTGACGTGCTCGTGCCGGTCGCGCGCCTCGCGCACCGCCGCGGGCAGGTCCGGGCCGAGCAGCGTCGACCCGGCCCACGAGAGGTCGGGCGTGCCGCGAGACGCCACGTACTTGGGGATGCGGTTGAACAGTGCGGCGAAGTCGTCGTCCTGCCCGCCCTCCTGGAACGGCCAGTACGACGCGAAGATGTCGTACGTGCGCCGCCCGAGCAGCAGCGCGTCCGTGCCCTCGTACGCCGCGGCGATCTGCGCGCCCGCGACGTCGTCGAGCAACGGCGCCTGCCAGCCACCGAACGCGAACCCGCCCTCCGGGTCCTCCTCCGGCCCGCCGGGTGCCTGCCCGACGAGGTCGAGGGTCGTGAACAGCTCGATCTCGATGGATCCCATGAGTCCGCTCCGTGGTGATCGCGTGGTTCTGTCGAGGAGTAGACCTCGCGCTCAGCGAGAAGTCATCGCGGAGGCGACCCTCGGTGCAGAAGCCCCGTGCGACCGGTCGGACGGCACCCGAGGCCGACGTGGCGTCACGCACCGGTCCGTGACGCCACGAGCGCACCGAGCCCGCCCGCCCACGCGTGCAGGTCGCGAGCCTGCGCGGCAGCGTCGTGCGTGTCGGAGGCCCACGGCTCCTTGAAGAAGAAGCCGAGCTCGGGCACCGGGCCCGCGAGCCCCGCGGCGTGCGCGAGGGCGAGGAGGCGGGCAAGGTCGAGCACGTAGGGCGCGGCGAGCATCGAGTCGAACGCGCTCCACGTCGTCTGCAGCGTCAGGCGGGTGCCGAGGAAGCCCTCGACGTGCACGTGGTCCCACGCGACCTTGAGGTCGCCGAGGTCGGGCACGTTGTCGATGTGCAGGGGGGTGACGTCGGAGCCGGTGAGGTCACGGAGTCCGCGCGACTTCGTCGCGAGCTTGCTGCGGACGTTCTGCGGGTCGGCCAGGGTGGCTCCGTCGCCACCACCGAGCAGGTTGGACCCGGCCCACGAGAGCACCCGCAGGCCGCGGGCAGCGAACGCAGGTGCCAGGACGGTCCGCAGCCAGGTCTGACCCGTCTTGCCGTCCTGGCCGGCGACCGGCAGGCCGGCCTGCGTGGCCAGCCGGGTCAGCGCCGGGATCGTCATCCCTGCGGACGGTGTGAAGGCGGCGTACGGCGTGCCCGCGAGCACGGCGGCGTACGCGGTCACGGACGACGGTGGCAGGACCGCCTGGGCGGGATCGGCGAGCGCCGTGAGCAGGGCGGCGACGTCGTCGTGCTCAGGTCGCGGCTCGACCGGCGGCTCCGTCGACGCCAGGTCGACGACCACGACCCGGGCCAGGGCGTGCCGGTCGCGGAAGGCGACGATGTCCGCCGCGAGCCGTTCGGCCGCCTCGAGCTGGGAACCGTCGTGCCCACGCGGGTCGTAGCCGGGCCTGACCTCGGCATCCGCGGCCTCCAGGCCGTTCCGTGCCGCGGACAGCAGGCGGGGAGCGATCATCCCGGCCTCGACCAAGGCCTCCGCCCGCTTGACCATCGGGCCGGGGGAGAGGTCGTGCCCGCCGACGACGAGGTCGTCGAACCGGGGCAGCGGTACGGCATCGAACTCCGGCTGCGCGGTCACGCACCCGGTCGGGGCCGCGTGACCTGGGGCCAGCACGGCCAGCCCGAGCGTCGCCGTCGTCGCGACCGAACCACGGGCGCCCACGAGCCACAGCCCCGTCCGCTCCGTCGGTGCGGCGTGCCCGGGGCTCCCGGTGGACGGCGTGAGGTCGCGAGCAGCGTGATGGCGCATCGGCGCGCCCGGTGAGGTGAACGGCTGGGCAGTGGTCACGTCAGGATTCGACCTCGGCGCTCGGTGCGCGGGCAAGGAGTTGCCGTCGGTTGCCGAGTTGCCGTCAGTTGCCGCGCGGGTCGCGGCAACACCGCGGTTCCGGGGCTCAGGGGCAACAAGTGGCAACTCGTTGTTGCCGTCTCGGGGGCGACCTAGCGTCGGGGTCACGCGCACTGCGCAGCCACGGGACGCACGTCCTGAGCAGGCATTCCTCAACGGAGAGGCAGACTGATGGCACTCGCAACATCCCCTCGCGCCGGTAGACGCTGGAGCCGGCGAGCTCGGCTCGTCGCCGCCGCGACCGGAGCGCTCATGCTCCCGCTCATCTCGTCGGGCGCGTATGCGGCGACGGAGTCGGACGCGTGCACGTACGGCTACTCGCCGGACTCGAGCGTGTTCTTCGGAGACGGCGCTGCGGCGTCCGGGGTCGCGAACGTCGATCGTGGCGACGGGTGCACGCTGATGGACGTCTTCATGGCGGAGGCGCCGTTCGCCAACCACGGCCAGTTCGTCAGCAGGATCGGACGCATCGCCACCGGGCAGGTACGCGACGGCGTCATCTCCGACGCCGAGCGTGCCGCGATCGTCTCGGCAGCGGCTGCGTCCGAGGTCGGGAAACCCCATCCCGTGACCGGGACACGCTCCGTCGACCTGAGCCGGATCGGTCTCGTCGGCTACACCGTCCGTGCGACGATGCCGTCGGACGCCGAGGGGACCCTGGCGGCCCTAGCCGAGTGCGGCTTCCAGAACATGGAACCGTCTGGCGCCGTCGGCGGCTTCTACGGCTACACGGCCGCCCAGCTCGCGCCGCTCACCGAGTCCGCGGGCATCGCGGTGCCGTCGCTCGGTATCAGTCAGGCGAACCTCGAGAACGACATCGACGGCGTGATCGCCGAAGCGCGGGCCATCGGCGCCGAGTACGTGCGCATCTCCGGCTCGGGTCGGTGGACCCTCGCCGACTACTCCCGGACCGCGGCCGTGCTGAACGAGGCCGGCGCGCAGCTCAAGGAGGCCGGCATCACGGTCGCCTACCACAACCACGGTTTCGAGTTCCAGACCGAGGAGAACGGGGTGACCGGGTACGACGTCCTGGTCCGCGAGACCGACCCCGAGCTCGTGACCATGGAGCTCGACGTCTACTGGGCGGCCAGCGTCGGGGTCGACACGGTCGGCCTCTTCGAGACCTACCCCGGCCGGTTCGGGCTGCTCCACCTCAAGGACATCGCTCCTGACGGCTCCTTCGCCGACGTCGGGTCGGGCAGCATCGACTTCGCCGAGATCTTCGCGAACGCGTCCCTGGCCGGCGTCGAGTACTCGTTTACCGAGAACGACCAGCCACGCCCTGACGGCGTGACGTCGGCGTGCACGAGCCATGCATACCTGAGCGACCTCCGGTACTGACCCGACCGCTGCCGGCCCGTTCCGTGGGCCGGCAGCGCGCATCCCGGCGCCGCACGGCGCCGAGGATCCATCGCCAGAACCCACGACGAACGATGGGGCGGTCCGTCCGGGACCGACCCGTGACGAACGTGTGCCCTGCGCGATCGCCGCAGGTCGCGCCAGGGCACCTGACAGCACAAGGGAGTGTTGATGATGTCTGCGAGACGCAGCAGAGCGTTGAGCGCGACGGTCGGGGTGACCGTCGCGATCGGCGCGGTCGCTCTTGTCCCCGTCGCTCACGCGCACGAGGACGCGCACCCCTCCGCCGAGGTCGCGGAGGACGTCTTCGACAAGGTGCCACTGGTCACCGAGGGCCTCGCCGATCCGTTCGAGCTCGACGTCGCCGAGGACGGCCGCGTGGTCTACATCCAGCGGACGGGACAGGTGAAGGTGCTGGAGCAGGACACGCTCCGCCAGTTCACCGCGCTCGACCTCGACTACGGCCTCGACCTGCTCACGCAGTCCGACGGTCTGCTCGGCCTGACGCTCGACGGCGACTTCGCCGAGAACGGCTGGCTCTACCTCCTCTGGAGCGACCCGGACGTGGCGAAGATGAACCTGTCGAGGTTCACCATGGGGCCCGACAACAGGATCGACCGGGACTCCGAGAAACGCCTCCTCGACTTCACGATCTGGCGCGGTGAAGGTCGCGCCAACTCGCACATGGCCGGCTCGCTCGCCATGGGTCCCGACGGGAACCTCTACGTCGCCACCGGTGACAACACCGACCCTTTCAACCAGCAGGGGTACACCCCGATCGACGAACGACCGGGTCGCCGCGCGTACGACGCCCAGGCGACCTCGGCGAACACGAACGACCTGCGCGGCAAGGTCCTCCGGATCACGCCGGAGGACGACGGGACGTACACCATCCCCGAGGGGAACCTCTTCGCGCCCGGGACGGAGGGAACGAGACCGGAGATCTACGGCATGGGCTTCCGCAACCCGTTCCGCATCACCGTCGACCCGGCGACCGACGCCGTCCTGGTGGGCGACTACGGGCCTGACGCCCGGGTGGCGAACCCGCTGCGAGGGCCGGAGGGGCTGGTCGAGCTCGTCCGGATGACCGGACCCGGGAACCACGGTTGGCCGTACTGCCACGGGGACAACCAGCCGTACGTCGACTACGACTACGCCACCGGGGTGTCCGGCGAGACGTTCGACTGCGCCCACCCGGTGAACGACTCGCCCAACAACTCCGGCCTGCGGGAGCTGCCGCCGGCCCAGGAACCCCTGGTCTGGTACGGCTACGGGGTCTCGGAGCAGTTTCCCGAGCTCGGCTCGGGAGGCGCCGCGCCGATGGCCGGCCCGGTCTACCGCTATGACGCCGAGCTCGACGTCAAGACGAAGTTCCCGGAGTCGTACGACGGGCGGTGGTTCGTCTCGGAGTACGCGCGGCACTACTACAAGGTGCTCTCGCTGGACGAGACGACGGGCGAGCTGCTCTCGATCGACCCGTTCTTGCCCGGCGAGAGGTTCGTCGCACCGTTCGAGGCGGAGTTCGGGCCGGACGGCTCGCTGTACGTCATCGACTTCGGGCGGGGCAGCGGAGCGGGGCGGGGCAGCACGAACACGGACGCCGGCATCTACCGCATCGACTACGCCGCCGACGGCCGACGCCCGGTGTCCCAGTTCACGTCCGACGTCGACTCCGGCACCGCGCCGCTGACCGTCGCGTTCGACGGCAGCGCGAGCGAGAGTCCGGACGGGCTCGACATCACCTACGAGTGGGACTTCGAGAACGACGGGACCGTCGACTCGACGGAACGTGACCCCGTCCACACCTATGAGGAGAACGGGCAGCACACCGCGCGCCTGACGGTCACCGACGCCGACGGTCTCAGCGGCGTCTCCGTCCAGAAGATCACGGTCGGGAACACGCGTCCCGAGGTCTCCTTCGCGCGGCCGCTCGCCGGCGGCTTCGCGGAGCTCGGCGACACGGTGCCGTACGCGGTCGACGTCGTGGACGCCGAGGACGGCTCGACGGCCGACGGGACGATCGACTGCAGCCTCGTCACGGTCGCGACCCAGCTGGGGCACGACGACCACGCGCATCCTCTCGACAACTACGAGGGATGCTCCGGCGAGGTCTTCCTCGACCCTGCCGACCACGGAGTGGGTCAGAACGTGTACGCGGTGCTGGGCGCCGGATACCAGGACCTCGGTGCACCGGGTGTTCCGGAGCTCGCTGCGCAGGAGATCATCCGCCTGCAGGTCCGCGACAAGGAGGCCGAGTTCTTCAGCAGGGGATCCGGGGTCCAGATCGTCGACGACGACGCCGCCCGGGGTGGACGGTGGGTCGATGGTTTCGACGACGGCGACTGGATCGCCTTCGATCGTGTGGACCTGACGGGCATCTCGGGCCTGACCGTCGGAGCCGTGCGTGGCGCCGCCGAGACCACGCTCGAGGTGCGCACAGGCAGCCCGACCGGGCCCAAGCTGGGGCAGGTCAAGATCGCCCCGGCGACCGCACCGGGCCAGGTGGTGTCGCCCACCATCGAGATCGACGCCGAGGGCGGGGAGACGTCCCTGTACGTGGTCGCCTCCAGCAGGGGCAGGGCCGACGCCGAGGCGGGCGTCGTGGCGCTCGACTGGCTGGTCTTCCACGGGCGCGGCGTCGCCGACGCGACGGCCCCGGTCGTCGAGGCGCAGGCGAGCCGCGGAGGCGGCCCCGCCGGCATCGCGGTCACGCTCAGCGGCTCCGCGGTCGCTCCGGAGGGTCGCACCATCGGGTCCTACGTCTGGGACTTCGGGGACGGGACGACGGCGGAGGGCGCCGAGGCGACCCACGTCTACACCCAGCCGGGCAGGTACACCGCCCGTCTGATCGCGACCGACAGCGCCGGCACCCGCGACTGGACGACGGTGGGGATCAACGTCGCGGCCACGTCGAAGTGACGCGGTAGCACCCACGACCGGCCCGCTGGCACATCGCCGGCGGGCCGGTCGGCACGCGCCCGAGACCTCGCAGCGCGGTCAGACGCTGAAGTACTTCGCCTCGGGGTGGTGGAACACGAACGCGTCGGTCGACTGCTCCGGGTGGAGCTGGAGCTCCGCCGAGAGCTCGACACCCACGCGCTCGGGGCGCAGGAGCTCGACGACCTTGGTGCGGTCCTCCATGTCGGGGCAGGCGGGGTAGCCGAGCGAGAAGCGGGCGCCGCGGTACTCGAGCTTGAACATGCCCTCGACCTCGGTCGGGTCCTCGTCGGCGAACCCGAGCTCGGCGCGCACGCGCGAGTGCCACATCTCGGCCAGCGCCTCGGTGAGCTGCACGGACAGGCCGTGGAGCTCCATGTACTCGCGGTAGTGGTTCCCGGCGAACAGCTTCGCGGTGTGCTGGTCGACGGAGGCGCCCATGGTGACGAGCTGGACGGGCAGCACGTCGTACCGGCCGGTCTCCTCGACCCACGACCGGGGCTTGACGAAGTCGGCGAGGCACAGGTGCCGGTCGCGGCGCTGGCGCGGGAAGGTGAAGCGCAGGCGTTCCTCGCCCAGAGGCCCGCCCGACCCGCCGTCCGGCGCGCCGATCCCGGCCAGCCCGGCACCGTGGTGCGCGACGACCACGTCGTCGCCCTCCGACCACACCGGGAAGTAGCCGTAGACGACCGACGGGTCCACGACGCCCTCGGTGCGGATCCGGTCGTACCACGCGTTGAGCCGCGGGCGGCCCTCGGTCTCGACGAGCTCCTCGTACGACGCCCCGTCGTCACCCCGGCCCGGCTTCAGGCCCCACTGGCCCATGAACGTCGCGCGCTCGTCGAGGAACGCCGCGTACTCGGCGAGCTGGACGCCCTTGACGAGGCGCGTGCCCCAGAACGGGGGAGCGGGCACCGGGTTGTCGGCCGCGACGTCGGACCGCGCGGGCAGGTCCTCGACGGGCGTCTCGGTCACGGTGACCACAGCGTGCCGACGCTTCTTGAGCGCGGGCAGCCCGACGGCGTCGGGCGACTCGCCGCGAGCGACACGCACGAGCGGCTCCATGAGGCGCAGGCCCTCGAACGCGTCGCGTGCGTACCGGACCACGCCGGGGAACTGGCCGGCGAGGTCGTCCTCGACGTACGTGCGCGTGAGCGCCGCGCCGCCGAGCAGCACGGGCCAGCGGCCGGCGAGCCCGCGCGACGTGAGCTCCGCGAGGTTCTCCTTCATCACGACGGTGGACTTCACGAGCAGGCCGGACATGCCGATGACGTCGGCGCCGTGCTCCTCGGCGGCCTCGATCATCGCGGAGATCGGCTGCTTGATGCCGATGTTCACGACCGTGTAGCCGTTGTTCGTGAGGATGATGTCGACGAGGTTCTTGCCGATGTCGTGCACGTCGCCGCGCACGGTCGCGAGCACGATCGTGCCCTTGGACCCGGTCGAGCCCTCGATCTTCTCCATGTGCGGCTCGAGGTAGGCGACCGCGGTCTTCATGACCTCGGCGGACTGCAGCACGAACGGGAGCTGCATCTCGCCGCGCCCGAACAGGTCGCCCACGACCTTCATGCCCTCGAGCAGGTGCTGGTTGACGATGTCGAGGGCCGCGATGCCGGACGCCATCGCGGCGTCGAGGTCCTCTTCGAGACCCTTGCGCGCGCCGTCCACGATCCGCCGCTCGAGCCGCTCGCCGACGGGAAGCGCCGCCAGCTCCGCCGCCCGCTGGTCCTTGAGCGCCGCCGAGTCGACGCCCTCGAACAGGTCGAGCAGCCGGGCGAGCGGGTCGCGCGTGAGGTTTCCCTCGTCGTCGTACACCCGCCGGTCCCACACGAGGTCGAGCGCGGCCTCGCGCTGCTCGTCGGGGATCTGCGCGAGGGGCAGGATCTTCGCGGCGTGCACGATCGCGGAGTCCAGCCCGGCCTCGACGGCCTCGTGGAGGAACACCGAGTTGAGCACCGTCCGCGCCGCGGGGTTGAGGCCGAACGACACGTTCGACACCCCGAGCGTCGTGTGGATGCCGGGGTAGCGGCGGGTGATCTCGCGGATCGCCTCGATCGTCTCGATCGCGTCGCGACGCGTCTCCTCCTGGCCCGTGGCGATGGGGAACGTCAGGGCGTCGACGATGATGTCGTCCACGCGCAGGCCCCAGTCGCGCGTGAGCGTCTCGACGAGCCGGGTCGCGATCGCGACCTTCGTCTCCGCGGTGCGCGCCTGGCCCTCCTCGTCGATCGTCAGCGCGACGACGGCCGCCCCGTGCTCGACGACGTGCGGCATGATCCGCGCGAACCGCGACGTCGGCCCGTCGCCGTCCTCGAAGTTCACCGAGTTCACGACCGCGCGCCCGCCCACGAGCTCGAGGCCCGCCGCGATGACCTCGGGCTCGGTCGAGTCGATGACGAGCGGCAGCGTCGACGCGCTCGCGAGGCGGGAGACGACCTGCTTCACGTCCGCAACGCCGTCGCGCCCCACGTAGTCGATGCACACGTCGAGCAGGTGCGCGCCGTCGCGGGTCTGGGCGCGCGCGATCTCGACGCACTCGTCCCAGTTCTCCGCGAGCATCGCCTCGCGGAACGCTTTGGACCCGTTGGCGTTGGTGCGCTCGCCGATCGCGAGGAACGACGCGTCCTGGTGCAGGTCCGTGTGCGAGTACAGGCTCGCGACGCCGTTCTCCCGCTCCGGGTGGCGCTCGACGACCGGCCGGGCACGCACCGCCTCGACGACGCGGCGCAGGTGCTCGGGCGTCGTGCCGCAGCAGCCGCCCACGAGGCCCAGGCCGAACTCGGTGACGAACTGCGTGTGCGCGGCCGCGAGCTCGTCCGGCGTCAGTGGGTACGACGCGCCGTTCGGGCCCAGCACCGGCAGTCCCGCGTTAGGCATGCACGTCACAGGGATCTCCGCGTGCCGCGACAGGTGCCGCAGGTGCTCGCTCATCTCGGCCGGGCCGGTCGCGCAGTTGAGGCCGATCGCGTCGACGTCGAGCGCCTGGAGCGTCGTGAGCGCGGCCCCGATCTCCGAGCCCATGAGCATGGTCCCGGTGGTCTCGACCGTGACCTGGACGATGACGGGGACCTCGCGCCCGACGTCGCGCATCGCGTTCCGCGAGCCCGTCACGGCGGCCTTCGCCTGGAGCAGGTCCTGGCTCGTCTCGACCAGGATCGCGTCGACCCCGCCCTCCAGGAGTCCCGCGGCCTGCTCGGCGAACGTGTCGCGCAGGTGCGCGTACGTGGTGTGGCCGAGGCTCGGCAGCTTGGTGCCCGGCCCCATCGAGCCGAGCACCCAGCGGGGCTGCTCGGGCGTCGCGAACGCGTCGGCTCGCTCGCGCGCGATCCGCGCCCCCGCGGCGGCGAGCTCGCGGATGCGGTCGTCGATGTCGTAGTCCGACAGGTTGGACCAGTTCGCCCCGAACGTGTTCGTCTCGATCGCGTCGACCCCGACCTCGAGGTACGCGTCGTGCACCGCCGCGATGATGTCGGGCCGCGAGACGTTGAGGATCTCGTTGCAGCCCTCGAGCCCCTGGTAGTCCTCGAGCGTCGGGTCCTGCTCCTGGATCATCGTGCCCATCGCGCCGTCCGCGACGACGACGCGCGTGCGCAGCGCGTCGGCGAGGGCCCGGGAACGGGCGTCGGCGAGGTCCTGGGGTACGACGATCGGCATGCTCGCAGCGTAGATCGCCCGCGCCCGGTCGCGGGATGCCGTCTCAGCGGGACCCGCTCGCCGCCGAGCGACGCGTCTCGGGGCGAGCGATGCGTCCACGAACGCATCGCTCGAGCACGGACGCATCTCTCGGCGTCCGGGGCGGGCAGAAAAATGCGCGTGCCCGACGGCGCGGGCGCACCTACCGTGGTCGGCATGTCCTCTCCCGCGACCGACCAGGTCGAGAACCCGGCCCCCGCGACGCTCGCCCCGATCGCCGAGCGCGCCGCCGCGCCGTCGACCCTCCCGGCCGTCACGGCGGGCGACCTGACCTGGCGGCATGCCGTGCCGGCCGACGCGCCCGCGCTGCTGGCGCTGCGCAACGGCATCGCCGAGGCGGACCAGGAGCCGTACCGCGAGACGATCGGCGAGATCGAGGAGCTGTTCACCGCGCCGTGGCGCGACCTCGCGACCGACTCGCTCGTCGGGGTCGACGCCGACGGCACGCTGCGCGCGTACGCGCTGGTCGACACCAACCCGGGCGACGCGAACACCGTGCGCGCGTTCCTCTGGGGCGGCGTCCACCCCACGCACCGCGGCCGCGGCGTCGGGCGCGAGCTGTTCGCCTGGGAGATCGCGCGGGGGCGTCAGCTCCTCGCGGCGAGCGGCAAGGAGCTGCCCGGGCGCCTGCTCACCTACGGGGAGGACACCGACCCGCCCGCGAAGGCGCGGCTCTACGCGCGCTTCGGGCTCGAGACCCGGCGCTTCTACTCCGACCTGCGCCGCGACCTGTCCGCGCCCCTCCCCGACGTGCCGCTCGACGGGTCGCTGCGCCTCGTGCCGTGGTCGGACGAGCTCGACGAGGCGACCCGGCTCGCGCACAACGACGCGTTCCGCGACCACTGGGGGAGCGAGCCCCGCACCTCCGAGGCATGGACGCACGGGCGCAGCGAGTTCGCGCCGCAGTGGTCGTTCCTCGTGGTCGACGACGCGCCCGACATCGACGCGCTCCTCGCCGACCCGACGACGGACGCCGAGACCGCCGCGGCCCTGCGCGCCGGCGAGCCGCTCGTCGTCGGCTACGAGATGGCGGGCCGCTACGACGAGGACTTCCCCGTGCGGGGCTACACCTTCGGCTACACCGAGATCCTCGGCGTGCGCGGCGCGTACCGGGGGCGTCGGGTCGCCGTCGCGGCGCTCGCGGCCGGGATGCGCGCGTTCGCCGCGGACGGCATGCAGTACGCCGCGCTCGACGTCGACACCGAGAACCCGTCCGGCGCGCACGGCCTCTACGCGAGCCTGGGCTACGAGAAGGTGACAGGCTCGCGCATGTACTCGATCGAGCTCTAGAGCCCCTGCCGGGGGTCCGGGACCGGCGTGCGACGCCGGGAGAGGTGGCGACCATGCCCGAGGTGATCGTGGAGACGCTCGTGCCGCTCGGCCCCGACGGGGCGTGGGAGGCCTGGACGCGGCCCGACCGGCTCGCGACCTGGTGGTGGCCCATGTTCCCGGACACGGTCTACGACCTCGACGCCCGCCCAGGCGGGAGGTACCGCTTCGAGACGGCGACCGGCGGGTTCGGCGCTCGCGGCGACGTCGTCGTCGCCGACCGCCCGGACCGCCTCGTGCTCACCTGGACGTGGCTCGACCACGGCGCCGACGACGGCGGACCCGACCCCGTCACCGTGACGTTCGCGCCGTCCGGCGCGGAGACGCTCGTGCGCGTCGTCCACGAGACGGCGGAGGAGAACCGGGACCCCTACGCCGAAGGGTGGCGCGACTGCTTCGCACGGCTCGGGACGCTCGTCGGCTGACGGGCGTCCCGGGTCAGAGGGTCGACGCCGAGAGGGCGTTGCAGTCCTGGAGGGTGCCGCCGTTGTAGCCGATGGTGAACCAGCGCTGGCGCTGCTCGCTCGAGCCGTGGGTCCAGCCCTCGGGGTTCACCTGGCCGGTGGCGGCCTCCTGGATGCGGTCGTCGCCGACGGCGGACGCGGCGGACAGCGCGTCGTTCAGCTCCTGCTCGGTGATGGGGGCGAGGAACGTCACGCCGGTGTCGGGGTCGACGGTGCTCGCGGCGTGGCCGGCCCACATGCCGGCGAGGCAGTCGGCCATGAGCTCGATGCGGACGGAGTCGGACTCGGGGCCCGTGCCCTGGCGGTCGGCCGCGTCCATGGCTCCGACGAGCTGCTCGATGTGGTGCCCGAACTCGTGCGCGACGACGTACATCTCCGCGAGGCCGCCGTCGTTCGCGCCGAACCGGGTCGTGAGGTCGTCGTAGAAGCCGAGGTCGATGTAGACGGTCTGGTCGGGCGGGCAGTAGAACGGCCCGACGGCGCTGGTCGCCGCGCCGCAGCCCGTCGAGACCTGCCCGGTGAAGCTCACGACCTGGGGCAGGTCGTACGTGACGCCCGCCTGCTCGGGGAGCGCGTCGGTCCAGTACGCGTCGAGCGACTGGACGGTGCCGTTGAGGCGGCACTCGCGCGTCGTGTTCGCCTCCTCGGCCGTGCACGTGTCGATGTACTCCTGCTGGCCGTCGCCGTAAGCGCCCGAGTCCGACCCGTCGCCGCCCGTGAGCGCGCTGAGGTCGACACCGGTCTGGTTGCCCACGAACGCGATGAGCAGCGCGACGAGCACGGCCCCGATCCCGCCGCCCGCGATCATCGTGCCGCGCCGACCGCCGCCCTTGCGGACCCGTCCGCCCTCGAACGAGCCACCCTCCTGGAAAGTCACAGGTCAACGCTACCGCCGGGCCACGCACGAGGCGTCCTGGTACGGGGGCGCCCGGCGGCCGAGCACGCTCCCGACGCGCGCGACCGACCTCACGCGCGCCGTCGGCGGAATGGGGTGGGACGCGACGCCGGGCCCCCGTAGAATCGACGAGGCCCGGACGCCGGGGCGCACGCGCCCCGGCCCCACGACGAGCCGCCGGCCGACCGGTCGGCCGAGGGCCGTCGTCGGGCACCCGCACCACCCGAGAGGACCCTCCCGTGATCACCGCTCACGGCGTCGAGCTGCGCGTCGGCGCCCGCGTCCTGCTGCACGAGGCGACCTTCCAGATCGCCTCGGGCGACCGGATCGGTCTCGTCGGGCGCAACGGCGCCGGCAAGACGACCCTGACCAAGACGCTCGCGGGGGAGACCCAGCCGACGGCGGGGAAGATCACGCGCGGCAACGACATCGGCTACCTGCCGCAGGACCCGCGCACGGGCGACCTCGACGTCATCGCGATGGACCGCGTGCTCTCGGCCCGCAGCCTCGACAAGATCGTGCGCCAGATGCGCGAGACCGAGGGCGCGATGGCGAGCGCGGACGTCGAGACGCACGAGGCCGCGATGGAGCGGTACCCGAAGCTCGAGGCACGCTTCCTCGCCGCGGGCGGGTACGCGGCCGAGAGCGAGGCGCACCGCATCACGAGCAACCTCGGCCTCGACGACCGTGTGCTCGGCCAGCCGCTGAGCACGCTGTCCGGCGGTCAGCGCCGCCGCATCGAGCTCGCGCGCATCCTGTTCTCCGGGGTCGAGACGCTGCTCCTCGACGAGCCGACGAACCACCTCGACGCGGACTCGATCATCTGGCTGCGCGACTACCTCAAGTCGTACGGCGGCGGGTTCGTCGTGATCTCCCACGACGTCGAGCTGCTGCGTGCGACCGTGAACAAGGTGTTCCACCTCGACGCGAACCGCGGGGAGCTCGACCAGTACAACCTGGGCTGGGACGCGTACCTCGCGCAGCGAGAGTCGGACGAGCGTCGCCGTCGTCGCGAGCGGCAGAACGCCGAGAAGAAGGCGGGCGCGCTGCTCGCCCAGGGCGAGAAGATGCGCGCCAAGGCGACCAAGGCCGTCGCCGCGCAGCAGATGATGCGCCGCGCGGAGAAGATGCTCGCGGGCATCGAGGGCGAGCGGCAGTCCGACAAGGTCGCCAAGCTGCGGTTCCCCAAGCCCGCGCCCTGCGGGCGCACGCCGCTCACTGCGAGCGGGCTGTCCAAGGCGTACGGGTCGCAGGAGGTGTTCGCGGGCGTCGACCTCGCGATCGACCGGGGGAGCCGCGTCGTCGTGCTGGGCCTCAACGGCGCCGGCAAGACGACGCTCCTGCGCATCCTCGGCGGAGTCGAGAAGCCGGACACGGGCGAGGTCCACCCCGGGCACGGCCTGAAGATCGGCTACTACGCCCAGGAGCACGACACGCTCGACATGGACGCGACGGTCGTCGAGAACCTGCGTCATGCCGCGCCGGACCTCACCGACACCCAGGTGCGCTCCGTGCTCGGGTCGTTCCTGTTCTCCGGCGACGACGCGGAGAAGCCGACGAACGTGCTCTCCGGCGGGGAGAAGACGCGCCTCGCGCTCGCGACGCTCGTCGTGTCGGCCGCGAACGTGCTGCTCCTCGACGAGCCGACGAACAACCTCGACCCCGCGTCGCGCGCCGAGATCCTCGGGGCGCTGAAGACGTACGAGGGCGCCGTCGTCATGGTCACGCACGACGACGGCGCGGTCGAGGCGCTCGAGCCCGAGCGCGTCCTGCTGCTGCCGGACGGCGACGAGGACCTGTGGAGCGACGACTACGCGGAGCTCGTCTCGCTCGCCTGAGCGGGCCGTCGGTCCGGCGCGGCCTCACGCCCTGCGCCGAGCTGGGCGTCGATGAGGGCGTCCTCCTCGTCCTCGGCGCTCGGGCGGCGGGACCGCGGCTCGCGACGCGCCCGGGCGGCATCCGGGTCCTGGGCGGCGAGCAGGTCGCCGGCGGTGAGCGTCGTCTCCTCGCCGCGCGCGTCGCGCCGGTCGCGGCGGACCAGGAGCCAGAAGCCGGCGAGCGCCCCGATCGCGAACACGCCCCACTGGAACGCGTACGACAGGTGCGACCCGGGGTCCGTGTCGGGCTTGGGCAGCGCCTCCAGCGCCTCGGCCGCGGGCGGCACCTCAATGCGGAGCTGGCCGTACGCGCCGACGGTCCGGCCCTCGGCCCACGCGGTGCCGTCGGGTCCGGCGGCGAGCACCTGGTCGGTCGCGATCGCCTGGACCTGCCCGTCGGGAGCGTCCCGGCCCGACGGCGGCTCGTCGCCCCGCAGCGTGACGGTCGCCTCGACCTCGCCCTCCGGGGGCGCCGGGACGTCCCCCGGCGTGACGGCGTCCGTGCCGAGCGGGACGAACCCGCGGTCCACGACCACGACGAGCCCGTCGGGCGCGGCGGCCGTGGGATTCGTCACGAACGGGACCAGCACGTGGAACCCGGGGCTGCCACCGACGGGGCGGTTGCGCAGGAGGACGGTCGCGTCGGTCTCGTAGCGGCCGACGAGCGTCACGGGGCGCCAGAGGTCGGCCTCATCCAGCGTGGCGCCCGGTCCGTCGAGGACGGCGTCGACCGGCACGGGCTCGGACGCGTAGTTCGTCTCGATGCGCTCGATCTCCGCCTCGCGCGCGACGTAGCGGTTCCACTGCCAGCGCCCCGCCACGAGGCACAGCGCGACGAGGACGACGACCCCGACCGCGAGGGTCACCCACTGCCGCGGCGTGCGGGGCTGGTGGGCGTCCGCGGTGGCGCGCTCCGGCGTCGGGCCCCCGGGGGAGACCTGTGCCGGGCCGGGTGGTGCGGCCTGCGTCACGGGGCCGCCCTGCGCTCGAGCTCGTCGACGGGCACGGTCGAGCGCCAGAACGAGCGGGCGCCGAGGAACGTCTCCAGGTGCTCGCGGTGCGCGTCGCACGCGAGCCAGACCTTGCGCCGCTCGGGCGTGTGGATCTTGGGGTTGTTCCACAGCAGGCCCCAGACGGCCTCCTCGCGGCAGCCCTTGGCGCTGCACACCAGCTCCTCCTCGCCGACGGGGTCGGCGAGGCCCAGGACGTCGGTCACCGGTGGTCCTCCTCGTGGTCCTGCGCGTCGCGCGACTCTCCGCCGGCGATCCCGTGGGATCCCGGCACCCCGGCCGCGGGCAGCGCGCGGTGCTCCATCGGCGAGGTGTCGTACTGGGCCTGGTCACGCCCGGCGTTGGCGATGAGCACCGCGCTGTACGGCAGGACGATCGCGCCGACGGCGAGGACCCAGGTCAGCCAGCTGCCCTGGGCGAGGATGGCGCCGAAGATGCACACCAGACGGATGCCCATCTGGATGAGGTACTTGCGCTCACGCCGCGCCTGGTCCGCGGCCAGGGGCTCCGGGGCTGACGTGATGCTCGGGACCGCCTCGGCCGACCTCCGGGCCGTGCGTCGTGTGCTCACACGGCCAGTCTACGTTTGTCGGGACCCCACAAAGTGTGGGGGAGCGCTGTGACCGTGCCGCACCGCGCACGGCGGCGCCAGGGCACGGTACGGTCGGTGCGGCGCGTTCGCGCGGGCCTGTCACGAGCCCGCGCCAGGCCCACCCGGCACCGGCCGTGCGGGACCCGTCCCCGGCCGCCGACCCACCCGACCGTCCCGAGGAGCCGCACCGTGTCCGAAGCCACCGCACCCGCCCCGCGCACCGTCGTCGTCACCGGCGCGAACCGGGGGATCGGCCGCGCCATCGCCGAGCGGTTCGTGGCGAACGGCGACCGCGTCGCGACCGTCTACCGCGGCGGCGACCTGCCCGAGGGCGTGTTCGGCGCCGTGGCGGACATCACCGACACCGCCGCCGTCGACGCGGCGTTCACCGAGATCGAGAAGGAGCTCGGGCCGGTCGAGGTGCTCGTCGCGAACGCGGGCGTCACGCACGACCAGCTCCTGCTGCGCATGACCGACGAGGACTTCGAGTCCGTGATCGACGTCAACCTCACCGGCACGTTCCGCTGCGTGCGACGCGTGAGCAAGGGCATGATCCGCCTGCGCCGCGGTCGTATCGTGCTCGTGTCGTCCGTGATCGGCCTCTACGGCGGCGCCGGTCAGGTCAACTACGCGTCGTCCAAGGCGGCGCTCGTCGGCATGGCTCGCTCGATCACGCGCGAGCTCGGGTCGCGCAACATCACGGCGAACGTCGTGGCGCCCGGCTTCATCGACACCGCGATGACGGCCGAGCTGCCGGAGGAGCGCCAGGCCGCCTACAAGGCCGCGATCCCCGCCGGGCGTTTCGCCCAGGCCGACGAGGTCGCGGGGGTCGTGCAGTTCCTCGCGTCCGACGACGCCGCGTACGTCTCCGGGGCCGTCATCCCCGTCGACGGCGGCCTCGGCATGGGCCACTGACCCGACCGTGACCGGCCCCACCCGTGGAGCCGGTCACGACGGCGGTCACCGGCGCGCCCGCGCCCCCTCTCTTTCAGTACGCTCAGCCTCAGCGCGCCCGCACGGCGGGTGCACGACGGAAGGAAACCGATGGGTCTGCTCGACGGCAAGAAGCTCCTCATCACGGGAGTGCTCACCGACTCCTCGATCGCGTTCCACGCGGCGCGCCTCGCGCAGGAGGAGGGGGCCGAGGTCGTGCTCTCCTCGTTCGGCCGCCAGATGAAGCTCACGCAGGCCTTCGCCAAGCGCCTGCCCGTCGAGGCGCCCGTCGTCCAGCTCGACGTGACGAACGACGACGACCTCGCCGGGCTCGCCGACGCCCTCCGCGAGCACACCGACCGCCTCGACGGCGTGGTGCACTCGATCGGCTTCGCCCCGCAGAGCGTCATGGGCGGCAACTTCCTCGCCGCGACGTGGGAGGACGTGGCCACCGCGCTCCAGGTCTCCACGTTCTCGTACAAGTCGCTCGCGGTCGCCGCGAAGCCGCTCATGACGGACGGCGGCGCCGTGGTGGGCCTCACGTTCGACGCGCAGTTCGCCTGGCCGGTGTACGACTGGATGGGCGTCGCAAAGGCCGGCCTCGAGTCCGCGAACCGCTACCTCGCGCGCGACCTCGGCCCCGACGGCATCCGTGCCAACCTCGTCTCCGCGGGCCCGATCCGCACGACGGCCGCCAAGTCCATCCCCGGCTTCGAGCAGATGGAGGACGGCTGGCCCCGGCGCGCGCCCCTCGGCTGGGACCAGACGACGGCGGAGCCCGCCGCGCGCGCGGTCGTGGCGCTCCTGTCCGACTGGTTCCCGGCGACGACCGGTGAGATCGTGCACGTCGACGGCGGCGTGCACGCCATGGGGCAGTGACCCAGGAGGAGAGCATGGGCGCGGAGACCACCGACGGCGGCGTGCGCCGCCTCGTCCTCCTGCGCCACGCGAAGGCGGAGCCCGGCGGCGGGAGCGTCGACGACGTGCTGCGCCCCCTCGCCCTCAACGGGCGGCGGCAGGCGGTCCGGGTCGGCGGCGCGCTGCGCGAGACGGGGCTCGTCCCCGAGCGCGTGCTGTGCTCGTCGGCGCTGCGCACGCGCCAGACCTGGGAGCTGCTCGCCGCCCACCTGGGCGACGTGGACCCGGAGGTCCTGGTGAGCGACGACCTCTACGCGGCGGACGTGACCGACGTGCTGGACCTCGTCCGGACGACGGACTCGCGCGTGCGCACGCTGCTCGTCGTCGGGCACGAGCCCACGATGGCGGCGACGGCGTCGCACCTGGCCGACCCCGCCTCCGACGGCGGGGCGCTCGCCCAGGTGCGCGTCGGCGTGCCGACCGCGACGTACTCCGTGCTGGAGTCGGCGACGGCCTGGGACGCCTGGGTGCCCCGCGGGGCGCTGCTCACCTACGTGGGTCGCCCGTCCTGACCGTGGCGTCCCGCGCGTGCGGGGCGCGGCTCAGCGCGCGGCGTCCACCCGGTCCACGACGTCGAGGACGGCGTCGATGCGGGGGCCGTCGACGCCGTACGGGGCCTGGGCGCGCACGACCGGCTTCGCGGCGAACGCGACGCCGATCCCCGCGGCGCCGATCATGTCGAGGTCGTTCGCACCGTCGCCCACGGCGATCGTCGCGCTCATCGGCAGGCCGAGCTCGGCCGCGAACTCGCGCAGCGCGACCTCCTTCGCGGCGCGGTCCACGACCGGGCCGGTCGTGCGACCGGTGAGCCGGCCGTCGGCGACCTCGAGCCGGTTCGCGCGGAAGCGCGTGATCCCCAGCTCCGCGGCGAGGTCGGCCACGACCTCCTCGAAGCCGCCCGACACGAGCCCGACCTCCCAGCCGCGGCGGTGCGCCTCGGCGACGAGCTCGCGCACGCCCGGCGTGAACGTCGCACGGGCGCGGACGTCGGTGAACGCCTCGACGGGGACCCCGGCGAGGGTCGCGACCCGCTCGCGCAGCGACGCGCCGAAGTCGATCTCGCCGCGCATCGCGCGCTCGGTCACCTCGGTGACCTCCGCGCGCGTGCCCGCGTGGTCGGCGAGGAGCTCGATGACCTCCTGCTCGATGAGCGTCGAGTCGACGTCCATGACGAGGAGCCGGACGGGACCGCTCGGGGGTTCGGGGGTCACGCGGGGGCTCCTCGCGGTGGTGGTCTCGTCGGCGGGCAGCACGGTGCGCACGGCGTCGGGCACGACGCCGGCGGGGGAGGGCGTCACTCGACGACCGTCCCCTTGGGCACGACCGTGATGCCGGACTCGGTGACGGTGAACCCGCGGGCGCGGTCCTGCTCGGGGTCGAGCCCGATGCGGGCCTGCTCGCCCACCACGACGTTCTTGTCGATGATCGCGCGGTGGACCTGCGCGTGCCGGTGCACCTGCACCCCGTCCATGAGCACGGAGTCCGACACGGACGACCAGGAGTGCAGGTAGGTGCCGGGGGAGAGGACCGAGCCGACCGCCGTCGCGCCCGAGATGATCACGCCGGGCGAGACGAGCGAGTCCGCGGCGTGCCCGAGGCGCCCGCGGCCCGCGTGCACGAACTTCGCGGGCGGCAGGCCCGTGTAGCCCGTGTGCAGCGGCCACTCCTCGTTGTAGAGGTTGAAGACCGGCGTGACGGCGATGAGGTCCTTGTTCGCGTCGTAGTACGAGTCGATCGTCCCCACGTCGCGCCAGTAGTCGCGGTCGCGGTCGGTCGAGCCCGGGACGTCGTTGCGGATGAAGTCGTAGACCGCCGCCGTGCCCTTCTCGACGAACGCGGGCACGATGTCGCCGCCCATGTCGTGGCGCGAGTCCGCGTTCGCGGCGTCCGACGTCACGGCCTCGACGAGCGCGTCCGTGTCGATCACGTAGTTGCCCATCGACGCGAGCACCTCGTCGGGCGAGTCCGCGAGGCCGACCGGGTCCTGGGGCTTCTCGCGGAAGGCCGCGATCTTCGTCGGGTCCTTCGGGTCGGTCTCGATGACGCCGAACTGGTCGGCCATGGAGATCGGCTGGCGGATGCCCGCGACGGTGAGCTGTGCGCCCGACTCGACGTGCGCGTCGACCATCTGGGAGAAGTCCATGCGGTACACGTGGTCCGCGCCGACCACGACGACGATGTCCGGCCGTTCGTCGTCGATGATGTTGAGGCACTGGTAGATCGCGTCCGCGCTACCGAGGTACCAGTGCTTGCCGACGCGCTGCTGCGCGGGCACCGGCGCCACGTAGTTGCCCAGGAGCGACGACATGCGCCACGTCTTGGTGATGTGCCGGTCCAGGCTGTGGGACTTGTACTGCGTGAGCACGACGATGCGCAGGTAGTGCGAGTTCACGAGGTTGGACAGCGCGAAGTCCACGAGGCGGTAGATGCCCCCGAACGGCACCGCGGGCTTGGCCCGGGAGGCGGTGAGCGGCATGAGGCGCTTGCCCTCGCCCCCGGCGAGGACGATGGCGAGGACTCGTGGTGCGGCGGCCATGCCCAGACGGTAGCGCCTCGGGGTGGCACCACGCAGCAGGGACCCGCATCCTGGGCGCGGCGCGTCCGGGGCACCCCGCGTCGGCGGTCATCACGGGACCGCGACGGGGGACTCGGCTACGGTGTGGCGCGTGAGAGTGGACCTGCTGACCCGTGAGTACCCGCCGCACGTCTACGGCGGCGCCGGCGTGCACGTCGCCGAGTTGTCCGCCGTCCTGCGCCGTCACGTCGACGTGCGCGTGCGCTGCTTCGACGGCCCGCGCGGCGAGGACGGCGTGACGGGCTACTCGGTGCCGGGCGTCCTGTCCGGGGCGAACGCCGCGCTCGGCACGTTCGGCGTCGACCTGCAGATGGCCGACGACGTCGCAGGTGCGGACCTCGTGCACTCCCACACCTGGTACGCGAACCTCGGCGGCCACCTGGCGGGCCTGCTGCACGGCGTCCCGCACGTGCTGTCCGCGCACTCGCTCGAGCCGCTGCGCCCGTGGAAGGCCGAGCAGCTCGGCGGGGGGTACGCGCTGTCGTCCTGGGCCGAGCGCACCGCGTACGAGGGCGCGGCGGGGATCATCGCCGTGTCCGGCGGGATGCGCGACGACATCCTGCGCGTGTACCCGCAGGTCGACCCGGCCCGGGTACACGTGGTGCACAACGGCATCGACCTCGACGGCTGGCGGCGCCCGGGGTCCGAGACGCAGCGTGGTGGCGCCGACGGCGTCGTCCGCGGCCTCGGCATCGACCCCGACCGTCCGGCCGTCGTGTTCGTCGGCCGGATCACGCGGCAGAAGGGCCTGCCCTACCTGCTGCGCGCCGCGCGCTCGCTGCCCGACGACGTCCAGCTCGTGCTGTGCGCCGGCGCGCCCGACACCCCGGAGATCGCCGCGGAGGTGAGCGGCGCCGTCGCCGAGCTGCAGAAGGAGCGCAGCGGTGTCGTCTGGATCGAGCAGATGCTCCCGCGCGCCGAGCTCGTCGCGGTGCTCGCCGCGTCCACCGTGTTCGTGTGCCCGTCCGTGTACGAGCCGCTCGGCATCGTCAACCTCGAGGCCATGGCCGTGGGGCTGCCCGTCGTCGGGACCGCCACGGGCGGCATCCCCGAGGTCGTGGACGACGGCGTCACGGGCCTGCTCGTCCCCATCGACCAGGCCGACGACGGCACCGGCACGCCGCTCGACCCCGACCGGTTCGTCGCGGACCTCGCCGCCGCGCTGACCCAGGTCGTGAGCGACCCCGAGCGCGCCGCCGCGATGGGCCGTGCCGCCCGGCAGCGGGTCGAGGACCACTTCGCGTGGGACGCGATCGGCGAGCGCACGCTCGACGTCTACCGGACGGTGCTGGGGCAGTCGTGACCACCGCGGGAGCCGGCCGGGTCGACGAGGCGTCACGACTCGTCGCCGCCGCGCCCCGCGACGTCTACCGCGCGCTCGTCGACCAGGACGCGCTCGCCGCGTGGCTGCCCCCCGACGGCATGACGGGCCGCTTCGAGCACTTCGACCTGCGCCCCGGGGGCGGATACCGCATGGTCCTCGCCTACGACGACCCGCGGGTCGACCCCGGCAAGACCGGCGAGGGGACCGACGTCGTCGACGTCGCGATCGTCGACCTCGTCCCGGACCGGAAGGTCGTGCAGCAGGTCGACTTCGCGTCCGACGACCCGGCGTTCGCCGGGACCATGACGATGACCTGGACCGTCGAGCCCGCCGACGACGGGGCCCGGGTCACCGTGCGGGCCACGGGCGTGCCGCCGGGGATCTCCCCGGAGGACCACGCCGCCGGGATGGCGTCCTCGCTCGCGCACCTCGACGCGCACCTGACGTCGCGCACCTGACGGCGGGTTCGCGCGGGGCGTCACGGGCCGGCAGTCGGCGAGTCGTGAGAAGTGGCCCTCCGGGTCGCCCCACGGGGCCACGTCTCGCTTCTCACCCCCGCGACCGAGGAGACGTCGCCCGGGACCTACCGGTCCGCGGGTCCGCGACGCCCATCTGCGGGGGAGCGGGCCGACGCGCCCTCGTCGTCCACAGGGCGGGACGTGCGGTTCCGTCGGCCGGGCGACTTCGCTAGGTTGCTGGGCAGCCCGCACGCCTCGTCGAAGTGACGTGCCGGGTGGTTCGCATCGATCAGCAGGGGGTCTCGTGCGTCGTTCTCGTGTGCTGTCCCGTGCCCGACGGCGGTCGCTCGCCGTGGGCGTCGTCGTCGCGGTCGGGTGGGTGGTCGCCGGGTGCACCGGTGGCGACGACCCCGGTCCGTCGCCATCGGTCGACGAGCCGGTCGTGCCGTCGCCGTCAGAGTCGGAATCGGAGTCGCCCGAACCGTCGCCGACCGAGACCGGACCGGTGAAGCCGGAACGTCCCGCGGCGGTGGACCGCGACGACGCGGAGGGTGCCGCCGCGGCGGCGGAGTACTTCCTGTCGTTGTACGGGTACGTCCTCGCGACGGGTGACACCGCCGAGTGGGACGCGATGACCTGGACCGAGACGTGCGAGTTCTGCGCGAGGGTCAAGTCCGATGCCGAGGAGATCGCCGCCTCAGGTGATACCTACGAGGGTGCCGAGATCACTGTTTCAAATCCGGACGTCGAGTTCGACGACTTCGGCGGTGGCTTTCCGGTTCTTTTCGACTTTCAACAGACTCCTCATCTCCGCACTGCCCCTGACGGATCGGTCGTATCCGAAGACCGCGGCGGCAGCGGACGGCTGCAGATCGACGTGTCGGTGGCCACCGGTGACTGGCTCGTCCTCGCTGTGACGAGCGTCGAATGAACTGGCGATCTTCTCTTTTGGGCGCCCTGATTGCAGGACTGCTGACCTCGTTGTGCGCTCCGGCGCACGCCGGAGAAGGAAATACTGCTCTCGATTCGCACTTCCAGGATGACCGTGCCTATATCCACGGGGAGAATGCTCCGGACGGCGGCACAGAGTACGTGCCCGCGGCGGCGGGCGGTGGTCCGGCGTCGGAGGCGTTCCGGCGGGGGCCGGCGTACCGGTGCTACGACGGTGACCACGCCACGACGTTCCCCGGCCTCGTCGCGGCGTGCCCGGACGGGCAGAACGCGGCGGGGTTCGACCCCGGGTGCACCCCGGACCAGGTCGCGATGGAACCGTTGTTCCGCCAGACCTGGACCAACACCGACGAGGGCACCCGCACCGCGGTCTCGGCCTGGGAGCTCGTCGCCGACGCGTCCTGCGTCGGCGCGGCCGACCTGGCCGGCGAGGCCGAGGCCGCGTTCCGCACCCTGACCATCTCCCCGTCCCCGATCGTCGTGCAGCCCCCGGACGGGTGGACCCTGGTCAACGTCCCCACCATCACCTACACCCAGCCCGGCGAGCAGACCCTCGACACGACCCTGCTCGGCATCCCCGTACAGATCCGCGCCACCCCACGCACGTACGCGTGGGACTACGGCGACGGCACCACCCCGCTGTCCACGACCGACCCCGGTGCCGCCTACCCCCACGACACCGTCGCGCACACCTACGACCAACCCGCCGAGCAGGTCCAGATCACGCTCACCACGACCTGGTCCGGGCAGTTCCGCATCACCGGCACCACCACCTGGACCGACGTCACCGGCACCGCCACCACCACCAGCACCGCCGACCCCCTGCGCGTCTACGAAGCCCGCTCCCGCCTCGTCACCGACAACCTGCCCGACTGACGCGGCCACCCACCCGGCCGCACCCACTGCAGAGGCCCGGACGGCCGATCGACGTCGGCGCCAGCAGCAGGTCCGCTACCGCGACCGGGACGTCGTCGAGCGCTACGTCAACAAGCTCAAGGGGTGGCCCGGCACGCGACGCGAACCGACGCCCGCAACCGCCGCGCCGCCACCTCGACCTGGCGACGCACCATCTCACTGTGACGCCCCTCAGAGCAGGTCGTTCTCCGCCTCTTCGATGAGGCCGCTCCACCATGAGTCCGGCCCGGTCGCGGTGCGATCGATCGCGTGCAGCCGCTTTCGGAGCTTCCTCAGCCGTGCGCGGTGAGAGAGCCCATTGCCTGCTGGGAGGACGCGAGGACGAACCCGCCCCTCCCGGAAAGCACGAAGACGCTCCGCGGCCTGTTCAGCCGTCATTGTCACCGGTGCCGGGGCAGGCGGTCCGGAGCTCAGATACTCCGCGAAGGCCTCCAGGAAGCCCTCGGTGGCCCTCCGGTCGCGGTTGAGCGGGGAACACTCGCCTGTCGCAACATCGCACACAGATGTCGTCCCGTCGCTGTCCTCCATGACCAGAAACTCTCCGTCGTGGACACTGCCGATCTCGCGAGTCCCGGAAACGACGTCCGTTCTCACCGTCGCCGGGTAGAGGTGGATACCGAACAGATGCTCCTCGCGCACGCCCTCAATTCTATCGGGATGGACCGCAACGACTTTCAGCCCCGCAGCACCACATCGATCAACGCACCCTGGGCCTGCGCGCACCGTCGTCCTCTCTGCTGCCATCGCCGCCCACCTCCCGCACCCCGATCTCACGTCCGCCCGGGGCGCCCCGGGAACCAGGACGCGGGACGTCGTCGTGCCCGGGCGCCGCACCCTCGCGAGATCGACCCCAACGTTCGAGATCGACCCTCTGGGGTCGATCTCACGACGCACGGGTCGATCTCGCGGAGCGTCAGGAGGCGATCCAGAGGGTGGCGGCGCCGACGGCGTGACGGGACGCGCGGTCGACCTCGCGGAGGGCCGTCGAGCGCTGGTCGGCCTGCCAGAGGTTGACGGACCCGCCGTCGTCGGCGGTGGCCAGGTCGACGATGGCGCGCAGGCGCACGGCCTGGGTGAGGACCTGGACGGCGCGCGGTGGGACGGACGGGGGGAGCTGCCAGGCGGGGGCGCCGCCGGCGCGCAGGTCGGCGAGGGCGCCGGCGGCGTCGTCGCGCCAGCGCGCGACGTCGAGCTCGTCGAGGGCGCGGGTCGCGAGGAGCAGCGCGGTGCGCAGGTCGCGCTCGGCCTCCGCGAGCGAGCCGAGCGCGCCGAGGACGCGCGTGCTCCACGGGCCGACCGACGTCACGTGCCACGTCACGAGGTGGCCGGGCTCGAGGTCGCTGCCGAACTCGGTGACCTCCGGCACGAGCGCCCAGGACCCGGACGACGTGGTGACCACGACGCACTCTCCGGCGTCGGTCGCGCGGGCGGCGGTCTCCGGCGGGACGCCGGCGACGTCGCCGGGGACCGGGGCCAGCGCGACGACCTCGCGCGCGTCGCCGGCCCAGGCACCGGCCAGGTCCTCCAGGCGGAGGTCGCCCAGAGCCCCGGACACGACGTGCGGCTCGTCGTCGCGCTGCACCGCGCGGAGCAGGCGGGCCAGACCGTCGTCGTCGCCGAGGCGCACCGCGCGCAGCCAGAGCGCGAGGAGCGCGCTGCGGGGGAGGGCGCCCGCGCTCGAGGCAGAGCCGGGTCCGGGACCGGGACCGGAGGCGTCGTGCGGACCCTCGGACGAGTGTGAGACCACGACGGCCAACCTATAGGGTCGGTGACCATGAGCGCGGTTCTCGACCTGAAGGGCGTCACCGTCCGACGTCACCCCAAGACCATCCTCGACGCGGTGGACTGGCAGGTGAACGAGGGCGAGCGGTGGGTCGTGCTGGGCCGCAACGGTGCCGGCAAGACGACGCTCCTCCAGGTCGCGTCCGCGCGGATGCACCCCACTGCGGGCACCGCCGACATCCTGGGCGAGCGGATGGGCCGCGTCGACGTCTTCGAGCTCCGGCCGCGCATCGGGCTCGCGTCCGCGGCCCTCGCGGAGCAGATCCCCGGGGACGAGACGGTGCGCGACGTCGTGCTCACGGCCGCCTATGGCGTCACCGGGCGCTGGCGCGAGGAGTACGAGGAGTTCGACGCGGAGCGTGCGGGCGACCTGCTCGCCGCGTTCGGCGTGGACCACCTCGCGGACCGCCTGTTCGGCACCCTTTCCGAAGGCGAGCGCAAGCGCACCCAGATCGCGCGGTCGCTCATGACCGACCCCGAGCTCCTGCTCCTCGACGAGCCGGCCGCCGGCCTGGACCTCGGCGGCCGCGAGGAGCTGGTCGGTGCGCTGTCCGAGCTCGCGGGCGACCCGGCGTCTCCGGTGCTCGTGCTCGTCACGCACCACGTCGAGGAGATCCCGCCGGGGTTCACCCACCTGCTGCTGCTCAAGGACGGCGTCGTGCACACGGCCGGCCCGGTCGAGGAGGTCCTCACGGCCGAGAACCTCAGCGACGCGTTCGGCATGCCGCTCCTCGTCGCGCACGGCGGTGGACGCTGGATGGCGCGCGCCGCGCGAGTGTGACGTACCCGCACTCGACCGGGTGCGTCGGGATGCGTGCACTCCGGGCGGAAATTCGGTAAAGTACGCGTAAAGCGCGCACGTGGGAACGGGGGTCGAGATGGACTGGCTGTGGTGGGTCGGAGCGGCGCTGCTCCTCGGTCTCGTGGAGATCATCTCGCTCGACCTCGTGCTCATCATGCTGGCCGGCGGCTCGCTCGCCGCGGCCGGCGTCAACGCTGCGGGCGGGCCGCTGTGGCTGCAGATCGTGGCGTTCGCGGTCGTGAGCGCGGTCCTGCTGCTCACGCTGCGGCCCTGGCTCCTGCGCCACCTGCGCTCGCGGGTCCCGCTCACGGAGACGAACGTCGCCGCCCACGTGGGTCGCACGGCGCTCGCCGTCGACCGCGTGAGCGAGTTCGGCGGCCGCGTCAAGCTCGTCGGCGAGGTCTGGACCGCGCGGACCGAGCCCGACGCGCCCCAGATCCCTGTGGGGACGGAGGTGCGCGTCGTCCGGATCGACGGCGCGACCGCCGTCGTCGCGCCGCTGCCCGCGCAGCACCCGACCGGGTCGTGACCGACCGGCACGACCCGCACCGCGCCGCCGGGCGACCGGTCGCGCCGACGACCAGGAGGTAGTCGATGAACGACCCCAGCCCCGGAACGATCCTCGCGTACGTCGTCCTCGCGCTGATCCTGATCTTCGTGATCGTCGCGCTCGTCAAGGCGGTGCGCATCGTGCCGCAGGCGGTCGCGATCATCGTCGAGCGCCTGGGCCGGTACTCCCGCACGCTCGAACCGGGTCTGCACCTGCTGGTGCCGTTCATCGACCGTGTGCGCGCCTCGGTCGACCTGCGCGAGCAGGTCGTGTCGTTCCCGCCGCAGCCCGTGATCACGTCGGACAACCTCGTGGTCAGCATCGACACGGTGATCTACTTCCAGGTCACCGAGCCCAAGTCGGCGGTCTACGAGATCGCGAACTACATCACGGCGATCGAGCAGCTCACCGTCACGACGCTGCGTAACGTCATCGGTTCGATGGACCTCGAGCAGACGCTCACGAGCCGCGACCAGATCAACGGTCAGCTCCGCGGCGTGCTCGACGAGGCGACCGGCCGCTGGGGCATCCGCGTGAACCGCGTCGAGCTCAAGTCGATCGACCCGCCGCCCAGCGTGCAGGGCTCGATGGAGCAGCAGATGCGGGCCGAGCGTGACCGTCGTGCCGCGATCCTCACCGCGGAGGGCGTCAAGCAGTCGCAGATCCTCACGGCCGAGGGTGAGAAGCAGGCCGCGATCCTGCGGGCCGAGGGTGACGCGCAGTCGAAGATCCTCACCGCGGAGGGCGAGGCCCGCGCGATCCTGCAGGTGTTCGACGCCATCCACGAGGGCGACGCCGACCCCAAGCTGCTCGCGTACCAGTACCTGCAGATGCTCCCGCAGATCGCGAACGGCACCGCGAGCAAGCTGTGGGTCGTGCCGACGGAGTTCACGGCGGCGCTCGGGTCCATCGCCAAGGGCTTCGGCGGCGTGCCGGGGATCGACGGCGGGGGCGTGCCGACCGCGACGCCCGCCGAGGACGCGGAGGCCGCCGAGGCGAGCGCCGAGGCGCGCCGCGAGCGCGAGCGCGACCGCGTGAAGTTCGGCGTGCCGTCGCTGACCGACCCGTCGGAGGCGCTGGCCGAGGCGCGTCGTCAGGCTGAGGCGGCCACCGCGGACGCCACGAGCGCGGGCACGCGCTCCGGTCTCCCGTTCGACCCGCAGACGGAGCGCGGCCAGCACCCGGGCGGTGCCGGTGAGCACCGCGCTGGCCCGCCGGAGCCAGGTGCCGCGACGCCGCGCCCGCTGGGCGGCCCGTCGCAGTACGCACCGCCCCCGCCGCCGCCCGTGGAGGACGCGCCAGGGGCGGACGAGCCGCCCTCCGACGAGCAGCCGCCGTCGTTCCCGCCGCACCGCTGACCTCCGTGGTCGGCGCCGGGCGGCCGACGGCGGCGGCATCGCGGCGCTGACGCCCGCGTCGCCGGCACCGTCCTGGTGACGCGCGGCGGGGCTGGACCCGCACCACAGAGCCCCGCACCTCCCGGGTGCGGGGCTCTCGCGCGTCGCGCCGGGGACGCGTCGTCGGTCGCGCGAGGGTTCCGCCGTGAGCAGACGGCGTTGCGAGTGAGTGCTCACTCAGTTACCGTCGCCCTCGTGACACCGCTCCCCGTCCCGTCGGACGCACCGCCCGACACGTCGTCCGACGTGATGCCCGAGGCGCCCCCGGACGCACCCGCTCCCGAGCGCACGCGCGCCCGCCCGCTCTCGCGCGAGGAGCGGCGCGACGCGATCGCGGCCGCGACGATCCCGCTGCTCGTCCAGCACGGCGCGGCCGTGACGACCCGGCAGATCGCGGACGCCGCCGGGGTCGCCGAGGGGACGCTGTTCCGCGCGTTCGCCGACAAGGACGAGATCCTCCACGCCGCCGTCGTGCGTTCGCTCGACCCGGCGCCCGCGGTCGCCGCGATCGAGTCCCTCCCCGACGACTACGGCCTGCGCCCCCTCGTGGTGAGCATCGTCGAGTTCCTCCTCGAGGCGCAGCGCGTCGGCATGCGGATCTTCTCCGCGGCGCACCAGGTGCTCGAGCCGCACCGGGCGTCCGGGCACGGAGCCGGTCCCGACGGCGACCCGCGGACCGACGGCCAGCTCCGTGACGACACCGCGCGTCGGATGCGCGCCGGTCACGGCCCGGACGCGCGACGCGCGGGGTTCGACGCGCGGGAGCGCTCCGCGCGCGAGATCGTCGGGGCGATCGAGCGCAAGCTCGCCGACCACCGCGCCCGGCTGCGCGTGGACCCGGGGCTCGCGGCGCGCGCCGTCTTCTCCCTGGTGTTCGGAAACGCCTTGCCGCACCTGTCGGGCGGTGACAGGCTCGACGCCGTGCAGCTCGCCGACCTGATCCTGGGCGGCATCGGAGCGGACGTCACCACCGACCCCTCGCCCTGACGGGCGTTCCGGCCTCACCTCCCGCGGAAGCCCTCGCTCGGCCCCGCTCCCGGTTCGAGCCCCCCGGCGTGCCGGGAGCGTCCACGGCCCGACCGCCCGTCCCGTAGCCCCCACCCGGACAGGAACCCCATGCTCGTCAGCCTCTTGCGGACGCGGTTGCGTCCCTACCTGACACCGATCCTCATCCTCCTCGGCCTGCAGCTCGTGGCGACGCTCGCGTCGCTGTACCTGCCCAGCCTCAACGCCGACATCATCGACCAGGGCGTCACGCAGGGCGACACCGCCTACATCATGCGCACCGGCGGGCTCATGCTCCTCGTGAGCCTGGGCCAGGTCGTGTGCGCGGTCGCGGCCGTCTACTTCGGCGCGCGGGTCGCGATGTCGTTCGGCCGCGACGTGCGCGCCGGGCTGTTCACCAACGTGCAGCGCTTCTCCGCCCAGGAGATGGGCCAGTTCGGCGCGCCCTCCCTCATCACGCGCACGACGAACGACGTGCAGCAGGTGCAGATGCTCGTGCTGCTGTCCCTGACGATCATGGTCATGGCGCCGATCATGCTGGTCGGCGGCGTGGTCATGGCGCTGCAGGAGAACGTCGAGCTGTCCGGTCTGCTCCTCGTCATCGTGCCCGTGCTCGGCGTGAGCGTCGGGCTCATCATCTGGCGGATGGTCCCGTACTTCCGGCAGATGCAGAAGAAGATCGACGGCATCAACGCGGTCCTGCGCGAGCAGATCACGGGCATCCGCGTGATCCGCGCGTTCGTGCGCGAGCGGCGCGAGGCCGAGCGGTTCGACGTCGCGAACGACGCCCTGTTCGACGTCTCGCTCAAGGCGGGCAAGCTCATGGCGCTCATGTTCCCGACCGTCATGCTCGTCATGAACGCGTCGAGCATCGCGGTGCTGTGGTTCGGCGGTCGGCAGATCGACGCCGGAGACATGGAGGTCGGTGCGCTCACCGCGTTCCTGTCCTACCTCATGTACATCCTCATGGCCGTGATGATGTCGACGATGATGTTCATGATGGTGCCGCGCGCGGCGGTCTCCGCCGAGCGCATCACGGACGTCCTGCGCACGACGGCCACGGTCGTCGAGCCGGAGCGTCCCGTGGCCCTCACGTCGCGCACCGGCCGCGTCGAGCTCGACGGCGTCGAGTTCGGCTACCCGGGAGCGGAGGACCCGGTCCTGCAGGACGTCTCGTTCGTGGCCGAGCCCGGGCAGACGACGGCGATCATCGGCTCGACGGGCTCCGGCAAGACGACGCTGCTCAACCTCGTGCCGCGCCTGTTCGACGTCACGGGCGGGTCCGTGCGCATCGACGGGACCGACGTGCGCGACCTCACGGGCGCGGACCTCGGCTCGCTCCTCGGCCTCGTACCGCAGAAGGCGTACCTGTTCTCCGGCACCGTCGCGGACAACCTCCGGTACGGCCGCCCCGACGCGACCGAGGAGCAGATGTGGGAGGCGCTCGACGTCGCCCAGGCCCGCGAGTTCGTCGAGGCGCTGGACGGCGGGCTCGACGCGCCCGTCGCGCAGGGCGGGACGAACTTCTCGGGCGGCCAGCGCCAGCGGCTCGCCATCGCCCGCGCGATCGTGCGCGACCCCGCGGTCTACCTCTTCGACGACTCGTTCTCCGCCCTCGACTACGCGACCGACGCGCGCCTGCGCGCGGCCCTCGCGCCCCGTACCCGGCACTCCACGGTGATCGTCGTCGCGCAGCGCGTCGCGACGATCCGCGGCGCCGACCAGATCCTCGTGCTCGACCACGGCCGCATCGTCGGCCGCGGCACGCACGCCGAGCTCCTCGAGTCCAACGAGACGTACCAGGAGATCGTCTACTCCCAGCTCTCGATCGAGGAGGCAGCATGAGCGGCGAGCAGGACGCCTCGCGCACGCCCGCGCCGTCGGGCCCGGACGCCCCCGGCCCGGACACGCCCGCCGCGAAGGGCCGCGACGTCGCGTCCACGCGGATGGCGGGACGGCCGCGCGGCGGTGGCCCCGGCCCCATGGGCGGCATGGGGGTGCCCGGCGAGAAGGCGCTCGACTTCAAGGGCTCGCTGCGCCGGTTCGCCGCGTCGCTGCGGCCCGAGCGCGTGCCGATCGTCGCCGTCGTGATCCTCGGCGTCGTGTCGGTGGCGCTCGCGGTCGCCGGCCCCAAGCTCCTGGGCAACGCGACGAACATCATCTTCGCGGGCGTCGTCGGGTCCCAGCTGCCCGCGGGCGTGACGCAGGCCCAGGCCGTCGACGCGCTGCGGGCCCAGGGGCAGGACCAGATCGCGGACCTCGTCTCGGGTGTCCCGGGTCTCGTCCCGGGCGAGGGCATCGACTTCACGGCGCTCGCGACCGTGCTGGCGTGGGTGCTCGCGGTCTACGTCGGCTCGTTCCTGTTCGGCTGGCTGCAGGGGCGCATCACGGCGATCGTCGTGCAGCGCACCGTCTACCGGCTGCGCGGCGAGGTGCAGGCCAAGCTCGGGCGCCTCCCGCTGTCGTACTTCGACCGCAACCCGCGCGGCGAGATCCTCTCGCGCGTGACGAACGACATCGACAACATCTCCCAGACCCTCACGCAGACGCTCTCGCAGCTCGTGACGTCGGTCCTCACGGTCTTCGGCGTGCTCGGCGTGATGTTCTGGATCTCGCCGCTGCTCGCGGTGGTCGCGCTCGTGACGGTGCCGCTGTCCGTGATCATCACGGCCCAGATCGCGAAGCGCTCGCAGCCGCAGTTCATCCAGCAGTGGGCGGCCACGGGGCGCCTCAACGCCCACATCGAGGAGATGTACACCGGGCACACGCTGGTCAAGGTCTACGGTCACCAGCAGGCCGCGATCGACGACTTCGAGCGCGAGAACGGCGCCCTGTACGACGCGAGCTTCAAGGCGCAGTTCATCTCCGGCACCATCCAGCCGGCGATGGGCTTCGTCGCGAACCTCAACTACGTGATCGTCGCGGTGGTCGGCGGGCTGCGCGTCGCGTCGGGCACCATGACGCTCGGTGACGTGCAGGCGTTCATCCAGTACTCGCGCCAGTTCACGCAGCCCATCACGCAGATCGCGTCGATGATGAACCTGCTCCAGTCGGGTGTTGCGTCGGCCGAGCGGGTCTACGACCTGCTCGACGCCGAGGAGCAGACGCCGGACCCGTCGCCCGCCGCGACGGTCGACCCGGTGCGCGGCCGCGTCGCGTTCGACGACGTGTCGTTCTCCTACACCCCGGACACCCCGCTCATCGAGCACCTCGACCTCGTCGTGGAGCCCGGCCAGACGATCGCGATCGTCGGGCCGACGGGCGCGGGCAAGACCACGCTCGTCAACCTGCTCATGCGGTTCTACGACGTGGACTCGGGCCGGATCACGCTCGACGGCGTGGACACGCGCGACATGACGCGCGACGACCTGCGCTCCGACATCGGCATGGTCCTGCAGGACACGTGGCTCTTCAAGGGCACGATCGAGGAGAACCTGCGCTACGGCGTGCGGGACGGCCGGGAGCTCGACGACGAGGCGTTCCTCGCGGCGACGCGTGCGACGCACGTCGACCCGTTCGTGCGCACGCTGCCCGACGGGTATGCGACGGTGATCGACGACGAGGGGTCGAGCGTGAGCGCGGGCGAGAAGCAGCTGCTCACGATCGCGCGCGCGTTCCTCGCCGACCCGGCGATCCTCGTCCTCGACGAGGCGACGAGCTCGGTCGACACGCGTACGGAGGTGCTCGTGCAGCAGGCGATGAACGCGCTGCGCGAGGGCCGCACGTCGTTCGTCATCGCGCACCGGCTGTCGACGATCCGCGATGCGGACACGATCCTCGTCATGGAGCACGGCTCGATCGTCGAGCAGGGCTCGCACGACGAGCTGCTCGCGGCGGGCGGCGCGTACGCGCGGCTGTACGAGAGCCAGTTCGCGGCGCCCGTCGGCGCCGAGGCGGAGGACGACGCGGTGGACGCCGCCGCGGCTCCCGCGGGGCGGCCGGCCGGCGCCTGACACGGCTCGGCCCGCGGCGGTCCACCGGAGGGCGGACCGCCGCGGGCCGCGTGCGGGCACGACCAGGGCCGCGGTCGGGCGGCGACCTGCCCGGGCTCAGGCGAGCGAGAGGAACAGCTTCTCGAGCTTCGCCACGTCGAGCGTGGGGTCCTCGCCGTCCTCGGCCGGCTCGGTGAGGCACTGGCGCATGCCGGACGCGATGATCGCGAAGCCCGCGCGGTCGAGCGCGCGCGACACGGCAGAGAGCTGCGTGACGATGTCCTCGCAGTCCCGCCCCTCGTCGATCATGCGCACGACGGCCGCGAGCTGGCCCTGCGCGCGCTTGAGCCGGTTGACGACCTTGTCCATGTCGGTGCGGTCGAGCTCCACGGTGTTCTCCTGCGTTCGTCTCGGCGGTGGCAGCGGGCGTGCTGCCGGGGCGTGCTCGTCGGGGTCGGGAAGCGGTGGCGGCCGGTGTCAGCCGCAGGTGCAGCGCTGCTCGGGCGGCACCTCGGCCATGACCTCGTCGGCGTGCATGCCGCAGCCGGTCCAGGTGGTCTTGCCGCACGTGCGGCACAGGGCGGGACTGCACACGGTGTGTCTCCTCGGTTCGGGGGTTCGGGGGTTCGGAGGTTTCAGCGGTTCGGGTGCGGGGGTCGGCGCTCGGCCGGGTGGTGCAGGATCAGCGTCGCACGGCTCCGCCCGCGGCCTGCCACGCGCCGATCCCGCCGGACAGGCTCGTCGCGGCGTACCCGAGCGAGCGGAGCTGGCGGGCCGCGGTGCGCGAGCGCATCCCGGACGCGCACATGACGACGACGGTCGCGCCGTCCTTCAGGCGACGCGGCCCGGCGGTCGAGACGTCGGCGAGCGGCACGTGCACGGCCTGAGGCGCGTGCCCGGACCGCCACTCGTCGCGCTCGCGCACGTCGAGGAGCGTCGCCCCGTCGCGGACGAGCTGCAGCGCGGTGGGCGCGTCGACCGTCGGGCGGACGCCGTCGTCGGTGGGGCGGGAGAAGAGGCGGCGGAGGCGGTCGATCATGCGGGGACTCCTTCGAGGTCGCGCGCGGCGCGCGGCGTGGTGGTGAGGGTGAGCCAGCCGCCGGAGAGGTTGCGCGCGTCGAGCCCGGCGGCGAGCAGGATGCGGGTCGCGAGGTAGGAGCGCACGCCGCTCGCGCAGTGCACGGCGACCGGGCGCCCCGCCGCGGCGGCGCGCACCTCGTCGAGCCGCTCGCGCAGCTCGGTGTGCGGCACGTTGAGGGCGCCGTCGAGGTGGCCACCGGCGTGCTCGGCGCGCGACCGGACGTCGAGCACGAGCGACGTCGCGACGACCTCGTCGAGGTCGGTCGCGTGCCACTGCGGCAGGGTGCCGTCGAGCACGTTCTGCGCGACGAACCCGAGCATGTTGACGACGTCCTTGGCGGCACCGTAGGGCGGCGCGTACGCGAGCTCGAGCTCGGCGAGGTCGTCCGCGGTGAACCCGGCGCGCAGCGCCGTCGCGAGGACGTCGATGCGCTTGTCCACCCCGGCGCGACCCACGGCCTGGGCGCCGAGCAGGCGTCCGTCGGGAGCGAAGCTCGCCGTGACGTGCACGGGCTCGGCGCCGGGGAACCAGCCGGCGTGGTGCGCCGCGTGCACGCGGACCTGCTCGTGCGCGATCCCGGCAGCGGCGAGCGTCGTGCGGCTCGGCCCGGTCACGGCGGCGGTCAGACCGAACACGCGCACGATCGCGGTGCCGAGCACGGGCGCCTGCGGCGTGGTGCGGCGGCCGAGCATCGAGTCGGCGGCACGTCGTCCCTGGCGGTTGGCCGGTCCGGCGAGCGGGACCGGGCCGGTCGCTCCCGTCACGGCGTGCACGACCTCGACCGCGTCGCCCACCGCCCACACGTGCGGGTCGGACGTGCGCTGGTCGGCGTCGACGCGGATCGCGCCGCGCTCCCCGAGGGCGAGCCCGGTGGCCGCGGCGAGGTCGCTCGTGGGTCGGACGCCGACGCTCACGAGCACGACGTCCGCGTCGAGCGCGGTGCCGTCCTCGAGCTCGAGCGTGACGGCGTGGGCGTCGCCGGTCGGCCGCGGCACGACGGCGGTCGCGGACGTCCCGAGGTGCAGCCCGACCCCGTGGTCGCGCAGCTCGTCCGCGAGCAGCGGCGCGAGGTCGGGCTCGAGCGGCGGGAGGACCTGCTCGGCGCGCTCGACGACGTCGACCACGAGCCCGCGCGCGACGAGCGCCTCCACCGCCTCCAGGCCGATGAACCCCGCGCCCACGACGACGGCCCGCACCGGTGCGGTGCGCCCGGCGGTGACGTCGGCCTCGAGGTCCGTGAGCCGCCCCGCGAGCGCGTCGAGGTCCGTGATCGTCCGCAGCGTGTGCACGGCCGGGTGGTCGATCCCCTCGACCGGCGGGAGCACGGTGGTCGCGCCCGGCGCCAGGAGGAGCGCGTCGTACCCGAGCTCGTACGTCCCGTCCGCGGCGGCGACGGTGACCGTGCGCGCGGCGCGGTCGATCGCGGTGACGCGGTGCCGGGTGCGCACGTCGAGGTCGAGGCTCGCGCGCAGCGACGCGGGAGAGTGCAGGAGGAGGGCGTCGCGGTCCGCGATCTCGCCGGACACCTGGTACGGCAGGCCGCAGCCCGCGAACGAGACGTGGTCGGACTGCTCGAGCACGACGATCGACGCGTGCTCGTCGAGGCGGCGGGCGCGCGCTGCGGCGCTCATGCCGCCCGCGACGCCCCCGACGATCACGACGCGGCGTGCGCCGTGGGTGTCGGACGGACGGGTCGTCGAAGCAGGAGTCGAGGTGATCATGACTTCACGATACCCCGGGGGGTATCCCTTGACGCAAACCGTCGGGCTGAGAGGTCCGTCACGGGACGTCCGGGGCGGCGGGCGCGGCCGCTCACAGCCGACGAACAGCCACGCCATCCGAGTGGCACACACCCGCTCCGTAGACACGGACCATGAGCACCCCGACCTCGACGAGCACCCCGGCCCCGACCCCGCACGACCAGATCCCGCACGACCCGCCCACCGCCCGGCGCCGACGACGATGGCGCGTCGCGCTCGTCGGGTCCCTCGCCGTGCTGCTCCCGCTGGGAGGCGCGACGGCGTGGGCGCTGGACCGGTTCGTCGTCGAGCACGTCGAGATCGCCGACGTGTCGGCGTACGAGGCGTCGCAGGGTGCCGACGCGGACGGGGCGTCGGAGCAGGGCACGACGGCGGACGGCAGCGCGGGCGCACCGGACGGCGGCTCGACCGGCACCTCGGACGGCGGCGCGAGCATCGACGGCGACACGTACACGTCCGACGGCACGAGCATCACGGTCTCCCGGGTGACCACCGGCTCGGGCGACGACACCGTGACGTACTACGTGGCCGACGTCGCGCTCTCCGACATGACGGACCTGCGCTCCGCGTTCGCGCAGGACGCGTTCGGCACGAACATCACGGAGACGACGTCCGACATCGCCGCCGACAACGACGCGGTCCTGGCGATCAACGGCGACTACTACGGGTTCCGCGACACGGGCATCGTCATCCGCAACGGCGTCGTGTACCGCGACGAGGGCGCGCGCGAGGGCCTGGCGCTCTACCGCGACGGCCACGTCGAGGTCTACGACGAGTCGACGACCGACGCGCAGAGCCTCGTCGACGCCGGCGTCTGGAACACGCTGTCGTTCGGGCCCGCGCTCGTCGAGGACGGCGAGGTCGTGGCCGGGATCGACGACGTCGAGGTCGACACGAACGTCGGGAACCACTCGATCCAGGGGGAGCAGCCGCGCACCGCGATCGGCGTGATCGACGAGAACCACCTCGTCCTCGTCGTCGTGGACGGCCGTCAGGAGGGCTACTCGCGGGGCGTGACCATGACCGGGCTCGCGGAGATCCTGCAGGACCTCGGCGCGACGACGGCGTACAACCTCGACGGCGGAGGATCCTCGACGCTGTACTTCGACGGCGAGGTCGTCAACAGCCCGTCGCAGGGACGCGAGCGCGGCACGTCCGACGTCCTCTACGTCGCGGACGGTGCGTGATGGCCGCCGCGACCACGCACGCCCCCGCAGCGCTGCCCGGCGCGGGCGCCGCCCGGACCGCCGTCGTCGTCCCCGCGTACCAGCCGGACGCGCGCCTCGTCGCCCTCGTGGACGCGCTGGGCGCCGCGGTCCCCGGGCTGCCGGTCGTGGTGGTCGACGACGGGAGCGACCGGCGGTGCGGGGGAGTGTTCCGCGCGGTGCGCGCGCTGGGCGCGGTCGTGCTCGCGGTGCCGGTCAACCGCGGGAAGGGCCACGCGCTGCGCACGGGGATCCGGTGGGTGCGCGACCGCCTGCCGGGCCACGGCGTCGTGTGCGCCGACGCGGACGGGCAGCACACGGTCCTCGACGTGCTGCGCGTGGCGGCGCGGTCGCAGGCCGAACCCGACGCGGTCGTGCTCGGCGCGCGCCGCTTCGCCGGTGTCGTCCCGCTGCGCAGCCGCGTGGGCAACGCCGCGACGCGCTGGGCGTTCACGGCCGCGACGGGGACGCGCGTGCGCGACACCCAGACCGGGCTGCGCGCCTACGGGCCTGGCCTGCTCGACGCCCTGCTCGCCGTGCGCGGCGACCGGTACGAGTACGAGCTGCGCGCGCTCCTCGACGCGACCCGCACGGGCCGCCGGATCGTCGAGGTGGACGTCGCGACGGTCTACCTCGACGACAACGCGTCCTCGCACTTCCGGCCCGTCGCGGACTCCCTGCGCGTGTGGGTGCCGCTGCTGCGGTTCGCCGCGTCGTCGCTCGGGTCGGCCGTGGTCGACGTCGTCGCGCTGCTCGTGCTGCACGCGCTCACCGGGTCGCTCCTGGCGGCCGCGGTGGGCGCGCGCCTGCTCAGCGCGGGCGTGAACTTCTCCGTGAACCGTCGCCTCGTCTTCGCCGGCGGGCGCGGCGTCCCGCTGCGCGCCGCCGTCGTGCGGTACGCGGCGCTCGCGGTCGTGCTGCTCGCGGCGAGCTACGGGCTGCTCGCGCTGCTGACCGGTCTCGGCGTCCCGCTCCTCGCGGCGAAGGTCGGCACCGACGCCGCGCTGTTCGCGACGAGCTACGAGGTGCAGCGGCGGGTGGTGTTCGCTCGCCTCACCCCTGGACGGCGCGCTGACCGGCGTCGTGGCGCTCGACGAGCGCGGGCACGTGGTCGCGCGCGGTCCAGCGCCGGCCGATCCACTTGATCACCTCGACGAGCAGGAAGACGACGATCGCGAGCCCGAGCGTCTTGCCCCACTCGACGACGTCGATGGGGGCCGAGTCGAACCAGGAGTGCATGAACGGGGCGTAGACGAACACGGCCTGGAGGGCGAGGAGCGTCACGGCCGAGATCCAGATCACCCGGTTGCCGCGGAGCACGTCGAGCGTGAGGCTCGACCGGTCGAGGAACCGGCAGTTGAACAGGTACGCGAGCTGGCCGAGCGCGAGCATCGTCACGGCGGTTGTCTGCGCCTCGGCGATCGGGACTCCCTGGGCCCGCTCGACGTAGAACAGCAGGATCGTCGCGCCGCCGATGAGGAGCGAGACGAGCAGGATGCGCCGCACGTAGGCACCGTCGAGGATCGACGCCTTCGGGTCGCGCGGGGCGCGGCGCATGACGTCGGGCTCCGCCTTCTCGTACGCGAGCGCGAGCGACAGCGTGACGGCGGTGATCATGTTGATCCAGAGGACCTGGACCGGCTGCAGCGGCAGCGTGAGGCCGAACAGGACCGCGACGAGGATGACGAGCGACTGCGCGCCGTTGGTCGGCAGGAGGAAGAGCACGGACTTGCGGATGTTGTCGTAGATCCGCCGCCCCTCCTTCACGGCGCGCTCGATGGTCGCGAAGTTGTCGTCCGCGAGCACGACCTCCGCGGCCTCCTTGGTCGCCTCCGTGCCCTTGATGCCCATCGCGACGCCGACGTCCGCCTGGGTGAGGGCGGGGGCGTCGTTCACGCCGTCGCCCGTCATGGCGACGACCTCGCCGTGCGACTGCAGGGCCGAGACGATCCGGATCTTGTGCTCGGGGCTCGTGCGCGCGTAGACGTCGACGTCGCGCACCACCTGGCGCAGCCGCTCCGTGCTCATCTCCTCGAGCTCCGGGCCGGTGAGCACGTCCGGCGCCGCGGTCTGCCCGGTCTCGTCGTGCGGGTCCACGATGCCCATCTCGCGGCCGATCGCGAGGGCCGTGCCCGCGTGGTCGCCGGTGATCATCTTCACGCGGATGCCCGCGTCGCGGCACTCGGCGATGGCCTCGATCGCCTCCGGCCGCGGCGGGTCCACGATGCCGACGAGCCCGCACAGCTCGAGCCCGTCCGCGACGTCGTCGACGTCCAGGTCGGCCGTGCCGTCCGCGGCGGTCCGCCGGGCGGCGGCGAGCACGCGCAGCCCGCGCCCGCCGAGCGCGTCGATCTGCGCGTCCCAGAACGCGCGGTCGAGCGGCTCGGTGCCGCCGTCCGTGCCGACCTGCGTCGCGCAGCGGTCGAGCACGCGGTCCGGCGCGCCCTTGACGTGCACGTGCAGGCCGCCGTCGGGGTCGGCGTCGAGCGTCGCCATGAACTTGTTCTCGGACTCGAACGGCACGACGGCGACGCGCCGCCACCCCGTGGGGTCGACGCCCGCCTTCATGCCGAGCGTGCGCAGCGCGCCCTCGGTCGGCTCGCCCACGAGCCGCCAGCCGTCGGCGTCCGACGCGTCGGGGACGATCCGCGCGTCGTTGCAGAACATCATGACGGTCGCCAGGGCCGCGAGGTCGCGGTCGTCGGCGAGGTCCGCGTGCCGCGTGCCCGAACCCGGTCCGTCGCCCGGGTCTCCCGCCGCACCGGGTGCGCCGGTCGGTCCGGGGCGAGACGCGTCGTCGGGCACGGTCACGTCTCCCACGGGCGCGTACCCCGCGCCCGCGACCGCGAAGGTGCGCGCGCTCGTGCGGACCGTGCGCGCCGTCATCTCGTTCTTGGTGAGCGTTCCCGTCTTGTCCGAGCAGATCGTCGTGACGGACCCGAGCGTCTCGACCGCGGGCAGCTTGCGCGTGATCGCCCGGCGGCGGGCCATCTGCTGCACGCCCAGCGCGAGCGTGATGGTCACGAGCGCGGGCAGGCCCTCGGGCACCGCGGCGACCGCGAAGCCGATCGACGCCGAGATGAGCTCCGGGACGGTGAAGTCGTGGAAGACCCGGCCGATGATGACCATGACGACGGCCATCGCGAGGATGAGCACCGCGAGCAGCTTGCCGAACCGGTCGAGCTGGCGCGTGAGCGGCGTCGCGAGGCTGCGGACCTCGGAGATCATCGTCTGGATCCGGCCGATCTCGGTCGCCGTGCCGGTCGCGGTGACGACCCCGACACCCTGGCCCGCGGCCACGAGCGTGCTCGAGAAGAGCATGCTCGACCGGTCTCCCACGCCCGCGTCGGCGCCGACCGCGTCGACCTTCTTGGCCGCCGCGACCGACTCGCCCGTCAGCGCCGACTCCTCGACGCGCAGGTTCGTCGCCTGGACCAGCCGCACGTCCGCGGGCACGCGGTCGCCCGAGCGCACGCGGACGACGTCACCCGGCACGACGTCGTCGGCGTCCACGCGCGCCCACGCACCGTCGCGCCGGACCTCCGCGTGGACCGAGAGCATGTTGCGGATGCCCTCCAGGGCGCTCTCCGCGCGGCCCTCCTGGATGAACCCGATCGCCGCGTTGATGACCGCGACCGCGAGGATGACCGTGAAGTCGACCCAGTCGCCGAGGATCGCCTTGAGCACCGCCGAGACGAGCAGGATGTAGATGAGGACATCGTCGAAGTGGACGAGGATCCGCTTCCACAGCGGGTCGCGCTGCGGCGGGGGCAGCCGGTTGGGCCCCACCGCCGCGAGCCGTGCCGCGGCGTCCGCGTTCGAGAGGCCACCCGCGTCCGTGCCCAGCTCGGCCAGGACCTCGTCGGGCGGGCGCGACCACGGCACGTCGAGCGGCCGCTCGGCCGTGCCTGCGGAGGTCGACGAGACCGTCGTGGCGGGGGTCGATGCTGCGTCCGGCGCGGATCCCATGCCCCTATTCGACCCCCGATGCCCGGATCGCGCGAGAGACGAAAGACCGTGAGCCGCGCCACGGCCGGGCTCACGCGTCGAGCAGGACCTCCCGAAGCGGGCTCGTGTCCCGGACGATCTCCAGATCGTCGCCGACGGGCGCGGCGAGAAGGTGCTCCGCGAGCCCGGTGCCGGCGCCGACCATCTCGCGGTACAGGTCGATCCCGATGATCACGGCGACTGCCGTCCCGTCCTTCGTCACGACCTGCGGCTCGTCCTCTGCCGCGCGGAGCAGAGCGTCCAGGCCCCGCTGGGCCTCGTCGATGGTCCAGTCCATCCGCCACCTCCCGTCGTCCCTGGCACCAGGGTAGGGCCGGTGATGCAGGGTCCGGGTGCCGTTCACGAGACACCTTCGGTGCCGCCGCAGATCGTGATGCCCGGACCGAGGTCTCACCCCTCGTCACCTCCTCCGCCCGGAGGTGCGTACGTGACGGAGACGCGCGGCGCTGCTGGGAGAATCGACGCGTGAGCGACACCAGCACCCGGGCCGACCTGCGGGTCGTGCACGTCACCGACCCCTCCGACGACCGCCTCGCGGACTACAACCGGCTGACCGACGTGGCGCTGCGGTCCAAGCACGAGCCGGAGAAGGGCCTGTACATCGCCGAGAGCTCGACGGTCATCCGGCGCGCGCTCGCCGCGGGACACCGGCCGCGGTCGTTCCTCATGGCGGAGCGCTGGCTCGACGACCTGGCCGACGACATCGCCGCCCTGCCGGTCGACGACGCCCCCGGCGGCACGGGCGAGCAGGTCCCGGTCTACGTCGGCGCGCCCGACGTGCTCGAGGCGATTACGGGGTTCCACCTGCACCGCGGGGCGCTCGCGGCGATGCACCGCCCGCCCCTCGCGTCGGTGCACGACCTGCTCGGCGCCGCCCGCGGCGGGACGGGGGCCCGACGCGTCGCCGTGCTGGAGGACGTCGTCGACCACACGAACGTCGGCGCGATCTTCCGTTCGGCCGCCGCGCTCGGCGTGGACGCCGTGCTCGTCTCGCCGCGCTGCTCCGACCCGCTGTACCGACGCTCGGTGCGCGTGAGCATGGGCACGGTGTTCCAGGTGCCGTGGACGCGGTTCGAGACGTGGCCGGGCGGGCTGGACGTGCTGCGCGAGGAGGGCTTCACGGTGGCGGCGCTCGCGCTCGCCGACGACGCGGTGAGCCTCGACGACGTCGTCGCGGACCCGCCCGAGCGGCTCGCGCTCGTGCTCGGCACGGAGGGCGACGGGCTGTCGCGCGGCGCGATCGCGGCGGCGGACCGGGTCGTGACGATCCCCATGGCCGGGGGAGTGGACTCGCTCAACGTCGCCGCGGCGTCGGCGGTCGCGTTCTGGGGGACGCGCGTGCCCTGACCGCGCCGCGCCCTGTCGCGGAGGCGACCCCGGCCTCCGGGAACAATCGGGCGCGACGGCGCGTTGGGCCCGTGTCCGTACGTCGTACGAGAAGAGGTTCCGTGCCGGTCCAGCCCTCCCCGTCCCTGTCTGACACCGCTCCGTCCCACGCCGCTCCCTCCGACGCCGCGTCGCTCGCCGTCGCCGAGGAGCAGCGGCATCTCGACGCCGCGCTCGCGCGTCGCGCCCAGCTCCTCGCCGAGCTGGACGACCAGCTCGCCCTCCCCGCCGACCCTGACCTGCCCGGTGCCGAGGACGTGGTCGAGCGCTCGCGGCGGGCCGGGCTGCGCCGTCGGCGCAACGAGCTCGAGCGGGCGGAGAGCGGGCTCGTCTTCGGCCGCGTCGACACCGTCGAGGGCGTCACGCGCCACGTCGGGCGCGTCGGGATCGCCGCGCCCGACGCCGACGCCGACCCGCTCGTGCTCGACTGGCGCGCCCCGGGCGCTCGCGCCTTCTACACCGCGACCGCGCGCGAGCCGCAGGGCCTCGCGCGGCGCCGGCACGTGCGGACCGCGGGGGAGCGCGTCACCGGCGTGGACGACGAGCCGCTCGACGGGTCGGCGGCCGGGGCGGACGACGAGGACGGCCTTGTCGGCGAGGGCGCCCTGCTCGCCGCGCTGTCCGAGCGCCGGACCGGCCGCATGGGCACCGCGGTCGCGACCCTCCAGGTCGAGCAGGACGCGATCGTGCGCGCCCCGGCCGAGCAGACGCTCGTCGTGCAGGGCGGCCCGGGCACGGGCAAGACGGTCGTCGCGCTGCACCGCGTCGCGTACCTGCTGTTCACGCACCCGCACCTCGCGGAGCGCGGCGTGCTCCTGCTCGGCCCGTCGTCGCGGTTCCTCGAGTACGTCGCCCAGGTGCTGCCCGCGCTCGGGGAGACGGCCGTCGTCTCGGCCACGTGCGACACGCTCGTGCCCGGCGTCGTGCCGGAGCGCGACGAGTCGCGGGACGTGGCCGAGATCAAGGGGCGTGCGCTGTGGCAGGGCGTCGTCGCCCGGTACGCCGACGCTCTCGTCCCGGACGCGCGGGCGCTGACGGTGCGCCTCGACGGCGAGCCGCTGACGCTCGACGCGGCCCGCGTGGGGCAGGTCCTGCGCGCCGCGCGGGCGGGCGGGCGCAGCGTGCTCGCCGCGCGTCGTCGAGCCGTGGACCTCGTGCTCGACGCTCTCGTCGACGAGGCCGCGGCGCGGCACGCGGAGCTGCTCGAACGCGTCGAGGAGGGGTTCGAGGACGTGCTCGGGAAGATCGACGCCGGGCTCGCCGCGCGCGACGACCGAGCCCCGACCACCGGCGCGCGCGGCGGCGACGTCGACGGCGAGCTCACGGACGACGACCTCGACCGGCTGCGCGGCGAGCTCGCGCGCGACGGCGAGTTCACGGCGGTCCTCGACGCGTGGTGGCCCGTCGTCGACGCCAGCACGGCGCTCGCGGACCTCCTGGGCGACGGCGTGCTTCTCGCCCGCCACGCGCCCGAGCTCGCGCCCGTGGAGGTCCGCCGGGTGACGGGCGAGCCGGCGACGCTCGCGCCGAGCGACGTCCCCCTCCTCGACGCGCTCGCCGACGCGCTGGGCACCCCCGACGCCCCGGGCGAGCAGGGCGAGTTCCTCGCGCAGCGGGCCGCGACCCGCCGCGACTGGGTCTACGGGCACGTCGTGGTCGACGAGGCGCAGGAGCTCTCGCCCATGCAGTGGCACATGGTGCTGCGCCGCTGCCCGACCCGGTCGGTGACCGCCGTCGGGGACGTCGACCAGACGGAGGCGCCGCACCGTCACACGGACTGGGCGGACGTCGTCGGCCCGGTCTTCGGGGAGCGCTGGCACCGCGCGGACCTGACGATCTGCTACCGCACGCCGCGCGAGGTCATGGAGCTCGTCGGGCCGGTGCTGCGCGCGGCGGGCAGCCGCAACGCGCCGCCCCGCGCGGTGCGCGACGCGGGGGTCGCGCCGCACGACGTCGTCGTGCCCGCCGATGCTCCGGGCGCGAGCCTGGGCGCGACGGTCGCCGCGGAGGTCGCGCGCCTCGTGGAGCGGTACGACGGCGGTTCCGTCGGGGTCGTGGCGCCGCGCGACCGGCTCGGGCACCTGGGCACCGCCGTCGACAGCGTCCCCGTGCTCAGCACGTCGGAGGCGAAGGGGCTCGAGTGGGACGCGGTGGTCGTCGTCGACCCGGACGGCATCGCCGCGGAGCCGCGCGGCTGGAACGGGCTGTACGTCGCCATGACCCGGTGCACGCAGGAGCTCGCGCGCGTCACCGTGGGCGCGCCGTCCGGCACCGGCTGACCGCGCCGGCTCACTCACGGGAGGTCGACCGGGCGAGCCGGTCGACCTCCCGCGCCACGACCTCGACGAGCGCCGGCTCTCCGAGCGGGAGGAAGTGCCCCGCGAGCGGCAGCTCGACGTTCCGCCCGCCCTCGAGCCGCCCGGTCTCCGGGACGTGCGGGTCGAAGCGCGGGTAGACGGCGGTGATCCGGGCGTCCACGCCGCGCTCCGCGGCGAGCGCGAGCAGCGCCGCGTCCCGGGGCGAGAACGCACGGAGCGTGCGGCCCACGACGTAGCGCGCGTAGCTCGACCCGTTGAACGGCGTCGCGACCGCGACCATGCCGGCGACGCGCGCGCCTGCGGCCGACAGCATGACGCGCTTGCCCACGAGGCCGCCCTTGCTGTGCGCGACGAGGACGACGTCGTGCAGGTCCTCGTCCTCCAGGAGGCGCGCCACGAGCTCGGCGCCCTCGGCGAACGGGCGCCGGTTGTGCCCGAGGCCGGGCACGGCGCGGACGCGGTGGCCCGCGGCGGCGAGAGCCTCGGCGACGGGCGCGAGCAGGTGCCACGTCTCGAGCACCCCGGGCAGGAGGACGACCGTCCCGCGTTCGCCCGTACCCGTCGGGACGGGCCGCCGAGGGCGCAGCGCGGCGGCGACCTGGCGTCCGGCCACGTACGCGTAGTCCACCGCCCGTTCGCGCAGGCGCAGCCCGGTCCGCGGGCTCGCGCCGGCGCTCGTCCGCGGCGCGGGGCGGGCGTCCGGGCGCGGGGCCCGGCCGGGGGGCTCGGTCACCGCCCCAGCATGGCCCGCCGGGCGGGGCCGCGCGAGGGCGCCCGCCGGTCCCGGCCGGTCCCGAGGGCACGGTCGGAGGTCGCTGGTGAGCCCGGTCACATGGTGGCAAGGGGCTGGTTCGGACGCGGCGACATAGATTAGCCTCACCTATGTGAGTGGAACCTCAGTTGCCCCGAGCCCGGCCGGAGCGCCCGGCGCCCCGGCCCTCGCCGGGCACGACCTGCGGCTGTCCTACGACGCGCGCACGGTCGTCCACGGCGCCGCGCTCGAGCTCGCCCCGGGGGCCGTGACGGCCCTGATCGGGCCCAACGGCTCGGGCAAGTCGACGCTCCTGCGCTCGCTCGCGCGCCTGCACCGCCCCGACGCCGGGACGGTCGCGCTCGACGACGCGCCCGACGCGCTCGCCCTGCACCCCAAGGACTTCGCCCGGCGGGTGACGCTCCTGTCGCAGAGCCGGCCCACGCCGTCGGGCGTGAGCGTGCGCGACGTCGTGGCCTACGGGCGCCACCCCTACCGCGGTCGGTTCCGCGCCAACGACCCCGACGGCCCGCGCGCGATCGCGCACGCCATGGACGTCACGGGCATCACGACGATGGCCGACCGCGGCGTCGACGAGCTCTCCGGCGGCGAGCTCCAGCGCGTGTGGCTCGCGACGTGCCTCGCGCAGGACACGCAGGTGCTCCTGCTCGACGAGCCGACGACGTACCTCGACCTGCGCTACCAGGTCGAGCTGCTCGACCTGGTGCGCGACCTCGCGACGGAGCACGGCGTGGCCGTCGGCGTGGTGCTGCACGACCTCAACCAGGCGGCCGCCGTCGCCGACCGCGTCGTCCTGCTCCACTCGGGCGTCGTGCGCGCCACCGGGCCCGCCGACGAGGTCCTGACGTCCGAGCTGCTCACCGAGGTCTACGGCATCCACGTCGACGTCTACACGCACCCCCTCACGGGGCGCACGTGCTGCGAGCCGCTCGGGCGGCACGCAGCGCGGCTCGACGCGGCCGTCCTCGTCTGACCCGTACCACCCGACGCACCACCCCACGACGTACCCCGCACCGACCCACCGCCCGGCCCCGACGCGCGGCCCACCGGCCCGCCCGACGGAGCACGGCCCGGGCACCGACCGAACCCGAAGGACACCCATGCGCTCGACCACCCGTTCCCTCGCCGCGGGCGCCCTCGCGCTCGCCACGGCGCTCGCGCTCACCGCGTGCGGCACGACCGAGGACCCCGCGGCCGCCGACGACGCCGAGGCGACGACCGACACGGCGTCCGGCCCGGTCACCGTCACCGACGAGCGTGGCGAGGTCACGCTCGACGCCCCGGCGACCGACATCGTCTCGCTCGAGTGGGGCCTCACGGAGAACCTCGTCGCGCTCGGCATCGAGCCCGTCGGCCAGGCGGACGTCGAGGGCTACAACACGTGGGACACGGTCGCGCCGATCGACGCGAGCACGCCCGACGTCGGCACGCGCGGCGAGCCCAGCCTCGACGCGATCTCCGCGCTCGAGCCGGACCTCGTCGTCACGACGACGGACCTGCCGGAGAACGTCATCGCCCAGATCGAGGAGGTCGCGCCGGTGCTCGCGCTGCGCGGCTCCGACGGCGAGGACCCGATCGGCTACATGCGCTCCACGGTCGAGACGCTCGGCACGGTCACGGGCCGCGAGGACGAGGCGGCCGCCGCGCTCGAGACCTACGACGCGAAGATCGCCGAGGCCACCGCGGCGCTCGACGAGGCCGGCGTCGGCGGCGTCGACTTCGTCATGGCCGACGGCTGGATCACGAACGGCGCCGTCTCGATCCGCATGTACACGCCCGGCTCGTTCTTCGGCGCGATCGGCGAGGAGCTCGGGCTCGTCAACGCCTGGACCGAGGGCGGGGACCCGGACTACGGCCTCGCGCAGACCGACGTCGAGGGCCTGACGCAGCTCGGTGACGTGCAGTTCCTCTACGTCGCGAGCGAGTCCGAGGCCAACCCGTTCGAGGAGGGCCTCGCCGGCAACGCCGTGTGGGAGCAGCTCCCGTTCGTCACGGCCGGGAACGTGCACCGCCTGCCCGACGGCATCTGGATGTTCGGCGGCCCGCTGTCCGCGGCGGCCTACGCCGACGCGGTCGTCGAGGCGCTCACCGCGGCCTGACACCGGTCCGCACCACCACCGGGCGCGGTCGCGACCGGGACGACGAGAAGGCTGACGAGAACCACAGTGCTGACGAGGACATCGTGACGCGCCCGGAGCAGCGCACGACGGCGGAGCCGGACACCCTCCTCCTGGAGGACCCGGCTCCGGCCGTCGTCCCGGGGCCGGGCGGTACCGGCGACGGAGGTACCGGGGACGGCACGCCCGCAGGCCCGACGGCGGCCGCGCCCCGCGCGCGGACGTCGCTCCTCGGGATCGCGGGCGTGTTCGTCGTCGCGGTCGTGGTCGCGGCGGTGCTCGCCGCCGTGCACCTGACCCAGGGCACGGCGGACGTCGGGCCGGGGGACCTCCTGCGGCTGCTCACCGGCGGCGAGGGCGTCGACCAGACCGTCGCCGTCCTCGTAGCCTCGCGCGTGCCGCGGCTCCTCGCGGGCCTGCTCCTGGGCGTCGCGCTCGGCGTCGCCGGTGCCGTGCTCCAGTCGGTCGCGCGCAACCCGCTCGCGTCGCCCGACACGCTCGCGGTCAACGCCGGCGCGTACCTCACGGTCGTGGTCGTCGCCGCGTTCGGCATCTCCATCCCGTTCTACCTCCAGGGCGGGCTGGCGTTCCTCGGCGGGCTCGCCGCGGCGGGGCTCGTGCTCGTCCTCGCGCGCGGCGGCGCCGACGGCCCGACCCGGCTCGTGCTCGCCGGGTCGGCGATCATGCTCGCGCTGCACTCGCTGACGACGGTCCTCCTCGTGCTGTTCGAGCAGGAGACGATGGGCCTGTTCGCGTGGGGGAGCGGGTCCATCGTCCAGTCGGGCACGCGCACGGTCTCGCTGGCGACGCCCGTCGTCGTGGTCGGCGTCCTCGCCGCCCTGCTCCTCTCGCGCCGCCTCGACCTCCTCGGCCTCGGCGACGACGCCGCGACCGTGCTCGGCGTCGACGTGCGCCGCACGCGCGTCCTGTCGGTCCTCGTGGCCGTCCTCCTGGCCTCGATCGCGGTGACGGTCGCGGGACCGGTCGGCTTCGTCGGCCTCGCCGCACCGGTCGTGGCGCGGCTCGTCGCGCGCCGGGTTCCCGGGCTCGGTCGGCACGTGCTGCTCCTGCCGTTCGCGGCGATCGTCGGGGTCGTCGTCGTCCTCGGCGCCGACGTCCTGCTCCGCCTGCTGCTGCCGGGCACGCTGTCCATCGCCGTGCCGACCGGCATCGTGACGACGGTCCTCGGCGCGATCCTGCTCATCTGGCTCGCGCGCCGCCTGCGCGACTCCGGGCCGGCGTCGTCGCGCGGCGCGCACGGCGCGCTGTCCCGCCCGCGCTCGCGGCGGGCCGTGCTCGTGGTCGTGGTCGTCCTGTCGCTCGCCGTCGCCGCGGCCACCGTCGCGGGCCTGCTGCTCGGGGACCGGGTCGTGCTGCTGGGCGACGTGGCGAACTGGTGGAACGGGCTCGCCGGGCGGCACGTGACGTTCGTCCTCGACCAGCGCTTCCCGCGCGTCCTCGCGGCGCTCCTGGCCGGTGCCGCGCTCGCGCTCGCCGGCACGATCGTCCAGGCCGTGTGCCGCAACCCGCTCGCCGAGCCGAGCCTGCTCGGCGTCACGTCGGGCGCCGGGCTCGGGGCCGTGACGATGATCCTGCTCGTCCCGGGCGTCGGGATCTGGCCCATGTCCGCCGCGGCGGCCATCGGGGCGTTCGCGGTGTTCGGGCTCGTCTACGGGCTCTCCTACCGCGGCGGCCTCAGCTCCGACCGGCTCGTGCTCATCGGCATCGGCGCCCAGGCCGGGGTCATGGCGCTCATCACGCTCCTCGTGGTCGTCGTCGCGCCGTGGGACGTGAACCTCGCGCTCACGTGGCTCTCCGGCTCCACGTACGGGCGCACGCTCGAGCAGCTCATCCCCGTCGCGCTCGCGCTGCTCGTGCTCACGCCGCTGGCCGCGGTCTACCGTCGCGACCTCGACGTCCTGGCGCTCGACGACGACACCCCGCGCGTCCTCGGCGTCGCGCTCGACCGCACGCGCCTGCTCCTCCTCGCGGCCGCCGCGCTGCTCACGGCCGCCGCGGTCTGCGCCATCGGGGCGCTCGCGTTCGTGGGCCTCGTCGCGCCGCACGCCGCGCGGGCGCTGGTCGGCGCGCGGCACGGCCGGGTCGTCCCCGTCGCGATGCTGCTCGGCGCCCTCCTGGTGTCCGTCGCGGACACGCTCGGGCGCGTCGTCATCGCGCCGGAGCAGATCCCCGCAGGCCTCGGCACGGCCCTGCTGGGCGCGCCGTACTTCGTCTACCTGCTGTGGCGCAGCCGCGGCCGGGGAGCGTGACGCGTCTCACCGTGCCGGGGCCTGATCCGAGGCTCGGACGGGTTGACCCCGCCGAGGGTGCGTAGGTTAGCCTCACCTGTGTGAGCCAGACCGTCGCCGCACCCCGCACCCGAGCCCGTCGCCCCATCGCCCGGGCGACCGCGCCGTGGCGCTTCTTCGACGTCGAGGTGGCGCGCGTCGAGCAGGTCTCGCCCAGCTTCCGGCGGTTCACGTTCACCGGCCCGGAGCTCGACCTCTTCGGCGACCCCGGCCTCGACGTGCGGATCAAGTTCGTCCTGCCCGCGCCCGACGGCGGCTACGAGCACCTCGTGCGCGACGCCGAGTCCTGGTACGCCGCGTGGCGCGACCAGCCCGAGGAGCGCCGCAACCCGCTGCGCACCTACACGACCGTCGCGGTGCGCCCCGAGGCGCGCGAGGTCGACGTGGACGTCGTGCTGCACGGCGACGCCGGCCCCGCCTCTCGCTGGGCGCTGGCCGCCGAGGTCGGCACGCCGCTCGTCCTGCTCGGCCCGGACGCGACGTTCGACGGTCCCGTCGGCGGCATCGAGTTCCGACCGCCGACGCGCCCGCACGCGCTCCTGCTCGCCGGCGACGAGACCGCGCTGCCCGCGATCGCCGCGATCTGCGAGGACCTGCCCGCCGACGCGTGGGGCGAGGTCTACGTCGAGGTGCCGCACGTGGGCGACGCGCGCGACCTGGTCACGCCGCCCGGCGTCCGCGTGACGTTCCTCGCGCGCGACGACGTCCCCGGCGGGCCGCACGACGCCCACGGCGCGCGCCTCGTGCCCGCCGTCCAGGAAGCAGCCGCGCGCATCCTCGGCGCGGGCGTCCTCGGGACGGACCCGCCCGTCCAGTGCCGCACCGCGGAGGACCTCGAGGACGTCGACGTCGACGCGTCGATCCTCTGGGAGGTCCCGGGGCTGCTCGAGGAGGACACCGTCCTCTACGCGTGGCTCGCGGGCGAGGCGAGCGCGATCAAGATGCTGCGCCGCCACCTCGTGACCGACCTCGGCGTCGACCGCCGCGCCGTCGCGTTCATGGGCTACTGGCGCGAGGGCCGCGCCGAGAGCTGACGCGCTCCACGAGACGAGAGAAGTGGCCCCTCACCGTGCACGGTGAGGGGCCACTTCTCGCATCTCGGCTCGCGGGTCCCGGTCTGACCTGGTGAGGACGGGGACGAAAGAGGGAGGCCGACCGGCCTCCCTTTCCAAGGTATAGCGCACGGGGGGTCTTGCGGCAAGGGCCCCCTGGAGGCGCAGAATCTCCGTTCGTGCGCGGGCCGTCGTCGGCCCGCGCCGTCCCGCTCAATCTCGGACCGGAGCTGATGACGTTGCCCGACGCCCCCGTGACCGCCGACCGCACGACCGACCCGACCGCACGTCCGAACCCGGGCGCCGCGCAGACCTTCGATCTCCCCGAGCGGCTCGCCGCGAAGGCCGACCCTGCCCTGGTCGCCGCCGACGAGCGGCACTTCGCCGCGATCGCGGCGAGCCTCGAGCACTCCGTCGCGGACCTCTCGCAGCGCCTCGACGCGGCGCGCCGCGCCCCCGGCGGGAGCGGGACCGAGGCGCTCGAGCGCGACCAGGAGATCCACCGGCTCAGCGGGCGGCTGCGCCTCCTGCAGCGCTACGGCGTCGACCTGTGCCTGGGCCGCATGACGTTCGCCGACGGCTCCGCCCCGGTCTACGTCGGGCGCGTGGGCCTTACCGACCCGGCGGGGGAGCGACTGCTCGTGGACTGGCGCTCGCCCGCCGCGGAGCCGTACTTCGCCGCGACGCCCGCGCACCCGCTCGGCCTCGCGGCGCGGCGCCGCTACCGGTGGGCGCGCGGTCGCGTCACGGACTACTGGGACGAGGAGCTCGTGCCCGACGGCGCGGGGTCGGGCGCGGCGCTCGACGACCAGTCCGCGTTCGTCGCCAGCCTGGGCGCGAGCCGGTCGCCGCGCATGCGCGACGTGCTCGGCACGATCCAGGCGGACCAGGACGCGATCGTGCGCGCGGGGTCGCGCGGCGCGCTCGTCGTCGACGGCGGCCCCGGCACGGGCAAGACCGTCGTCGCGCTGCATCGCGCCGCCTACCTGCTCTACGCCGATCCCCAGATGGGCGGCGGGCACGGGGGCGTGCTCGTCGTCGGGCCGAGCCGCCCGTACCTCGCGTACGTCGCCGACGTGCTGCCCGGGCTCGGCGAGGAGGGCGTGCAGACCTGCACGCTGCGCGACCTCGTCCCGGAGGGCGCCGCGGCGCGCGAGGAGACCGACCCGGAGGTCGCCCGGCTCAAGGCGTCCGCCGACCTCGTCGCCGCGATCGAGCCGGCGGTGCGCTTCTCCGAGCGCCCACCGACCGAGGGCATGGAGGTCGAGACGCCGTGGGCCGACGTCTGGCTCTCCACCGCCGACTGGGCGGAGGCGTTCGAGTCCGTGGACCCCGGCACCCCGCACAACGAGGCGCGCGACGACGTCTGGGGCGCGCTCGTGGAGATCCTCGTGGACAAGACGGTGGGCGAGGGGGCCGCGGAGGACGCCGGGGACCTGTCGGCCGACGACGTGCGCCGCGCCCTGCGCGGCCACCGCGCGCTCGGCGCCGCGTTCGACCGCGCGTGGCCGCTCGTCGAGGCGACGGACCTCGTGGCCGACCTGTGGTCGGTGCCCGCCTACCTGCGCCTGTGCGCGCCGTCGCTCACGCCCGAGGAGGCGCGCGCGCTCCAGCGCCCGGACGCGCAGGCGTGGACGACGGCGGACCTGCCGCTGCTCGACGCCGCCCGGCAGCGCCTGGGCGACCCGGAGGCGTCGCGTCGTCGCCGCCGCAACGAGGCCACCGCGGCTGCCGAGCGGGCCCGCATGGACGACGTCGTCGACCACCTCGTCGCGTCCGACGACAGCGAGCTCATGGTCATGACGATGCTCAAGGGGCAGGACCTGCGCGACGCGCTCGTCGACGAGGGGGCGATGGTGACGGCCACGCCCGACCGGCTCGCCGGCCCGTTCGCGCACGTCGTCGTCGACGAGGCGCAGGAGCTCACCGACGCCGAGTGGCAGATGGTGCTGAGCCGCTGCCCGTCACGCAGCGTCACGGTCGTCGGGGACCGTGCGCAGGCGCGTCACGGGTTCGCGGAGGGGTGGCGCGAGCGGCTCGGGCGCGTCGGGTTCGAGCGGGTCGCGGAGGCGTCGCTGAGCGTCAACTACCGCACGCCGCAGGAGGTCATGGCGGCGGCGGAGCCCGTCATCCGGGCGGCGCTCCCGGACGCCAACGTCCCGACGTCGGTCCGCAGCACGGGCGTCCCGGTCGCCCACGGAGCGGTCACGGACCTCGACGGGGTGCTCGACGGCTGGCTCGCCGAGCACGCCGAGGGCACAGCCTGCGTGATCGGTGGTGAGGGGTCCGTCGCGGCGTCGACCGAGTCGGTCTCGGCGCGGCTCGGCGAGGACGGGGCGGCGCGCGTACAGGTGCTCACGCCGGAGACGGCGAAGGGCCTCGAGTTCGACCTCGTCGTCCTCGTGGACCCGCAGGGATTCGGCGACGGCGTCGAGGGCGCCGTGGACCGCTACGTCGCGATGACGCGCGCGACGCAGCGGCTCGTCGTCCTGGATCGCTGAGCGCGGGCGCCGAGCACGACCCCAGGGTCGTCGGGGCGCCCGACGGCCTTCCGGTCGTGCCCGACGGGAGGGTGCGCCTCGTCAGGCGACCGGGACGGCCAGGTCCTCGACGACCTCGACGCCGGGCAGGCGCCCCAGCAGGTGGCCGGGGAGCAGCAGCTTCGAGCGCCGCACGCCGCTGCCAATCAGCGCGTGCGCGCCGTCGGTCACGACGCGCGAGTCGACGAGCACGCGCCACCCCTCCGGGAGCCCGACGGGCGTGATGCCGCCGTACTCCATCCCGGACTCGGCCGTCGCGCGGTCGGTCGGCAGGAACGACGCCTTGCGCACGTCGAGCAGCTTGCGGATGCGCGTGTTGACGTCGGCGCGCGTGTGCGCGCGCACCACGGCGGCGGCGATCCGCTCGTCGCCCGCGCGTGCGCCGCCCACGACGACGCAGTTCGCCGACGCCTCGACGGGCAGGTCGAACGCGGCGTTGAGCGTCGCGGTGTCCGCGAGGTCGGGGTCGATCTCCGTCACCGCGACGAGCGCCGCGACGTCCGGGTCGGCCTCGGCCCAGCGGCGCAGCGCGTCCGCGGTCACGGGGGCGACGAGGTCGAGGTGGTCGAGCGCCGGCTCCCAGGTGAGCGAGCCGAGCGTGGGCAGGGTGGCGCGGGCGTCCATGGCGCCAGCCTGCCATCCCGGGACCGCTCGTGCGGGCGAGGACCGGCTGCCGAGCATGCCCCTGCGCCCGCGAGCATGCGGTCGTGGCTCACCCCGCACGCCGGACGGGCTGCGACCCCATGTTCAGCGGGAGGGAGAGGCTCAGGTAGAGGTCGAAGGTTCGGTCGACCCTCGAGCGTGGGTCGAGGGTTGCGGCGGGCATCTCGGACGAAGGTGACGGCTCTCACCTGCGGAGTTGACACCCCGCGACGGCGGTCGTTCACTGGAAGTGTTCGAACGTCTGTTCGAACGATGGCGGGGTGCAGAACGACGCCCCCAGCAGTCGACGCGCGGTGCGCGTCCCGTCCGAGCAGCATCCCCGGGAGGCGAGATGACCCTTCTCGCCGACCCCGCCGAACGAGCGGGGGCACCAGGCCCGACGGCCGCGGCCGTCGACAAGGCCGAGCGCGCCCGCGCCGTCCTGCGCCGTGCGGAGGAGCGTACGGGCGTCCGCCGACACCGCCCGGTCGTCGCACCCGCGGTCCCGGCGGCACCGGACGCCGCCCCGCGCGCCGACACGGTCCCGCTCGCCGACGTCCCGCGTGCCGACACGGTCCTGCTCGCCGACGCCCCGCGCGCCGCCGTCTCCGCGCCGACGGTCGCGCCGGCCGAGCGCCCGGCGCACGCCCGCGGCCGCCACGTCGCGATGCGGGACCCGAGCCGGGACGTGATCCCCGACGAGCGGGCGTGGCCGGTGCACGACGCGCTCGCCCCGCTCCTGCCGCTCGGCGGGCTCCAGCGCGGCACGGTGGTCGCGGTGCGCGGGTCGACGAGCCTCCTGCTCGCGCTCGTGGCGCGGCCGTCGCGGGCCGGGGCGTGGACCGCCGCGGTGGGGTTTCCCGCGGTCGGGCTGCTCGCGGCCGCCGACGCCGGTGCGGACCTCGACCGCGTCGTCCTCGTCCCGCGGCCGGGACCGGACGCGGCGCTCGCGATCGCGGCGCTCGTCGACGGCCTGGACGTCGTGGTCGTCGGACCCGATGCCGCCCTCACCGACACCGACCGGCGCCGCCTCACCGGCCGCGCACGCGAGCGCGGGGCGCTGCTCGTCGCGGCCACGGCGTGGCCGGGCGCGCACGTCGTGCTCACCGTGACGGGCGGCGGCTGGTCCGGCGCGGACCGTGGGGCGGGCTGGCTGCGTCGGCGCACGCTCGTCGTCGAGCGCGCGGGCCGCGGGGGTGCCGCGCGCCCCACGCGGGTCGAGGTCGAGCTCCCGCTCGTCCACGAGGACTGGCCCGCGTTCCTCGCCGAGGGCGCCCGGGGCACCCGGCCCGACGCCGAGGTCGGGGTCGCCGGCCCCGTCCCCGCCCACGTCGTCGACCCCGACCGGCCCTCCCCGCTCCGGCTCGTCGGATGAGCACGAGCCCGACCCGCACGGCGGCCCTGTGGGTGCCGGACTGGCCGGTGCTCGCGGCGATGGCGGTGCGCGACGTCCCCGCGCACGTCCCCGCCGCGACGCACGACGGCCGCCGCGTCGTCGCCGTCTCCGCGACCGCGCGCGCCCAGGGCGTGCGCCGGGGCATGCGCCGCCGTCGGGCCCGCGAGTGCTGCCCCGAGCTCGAGCTGCTCGACGTCGACGACGCGCGCGACGCCCGCGAGTTCGAGCCCGTCGCGCTCGCGGCCGAGACCGTCGTCGCGGGCCTGGAGATCACCCGGCCCGGCCTGCTGCTCCTGCCCGCCGCCGGGGCGAGCCGGTACCACGGGTCCGACGCCGCGCTCGCGGAGGCGCTCGTCGCGCGCGTCGCCGAGCGCACCGGGCACGAGAGCCAGGTGGGCGTCGCCGACGGCATCCTCGCGGCCGTGCTCGCCGCGCGGGACGCCGCCGTCGTCGCGCCCGGCGGCTCCGCCGCGTTCCTCGCCCCGCGGCCTGCGCGCGACCTCGCGCACGTCGCCGCCCGCCCCGACGCCGCCGTCGCGATCGACGAGCTCGTGGACCTCCTGGGCCGGCTCGGCGTGCGTACCCTCGGGGCGCTCGCGGCCCTGCCGCCCGCGACCGTCGAGGGACGGTTCGGCGACCTCGGCGCGTGGGCGCACCGGCTCGCGCGCGGCGAGGACCTGCGTCCGCCCGCGCGGCGCCGCGTCGAGCCCGACGTCGCGGTGAGCACCGAGCTCGACCCGCCCGCCGAGCGCGTCGACGTCGCGACCTTCGCCGCGCGGCGGCTCTCCGAGGACCTGCACGACCAGCTCGTCGCGCGCTCGCTCGTCGCCGGGCGGCTGCGCATCACCGCGCGGACCACGGAGGGCGACGACCTCGAGCGCACCTGGCGGCTCGACGGGCCGGGTGCGATGAGCCCCGCGCGCCTCACGGACAAGGTCCGGTGGCAGCTCGAGGGCTGGCTCACCACCACGTCCGTCCGCGCCGGGCGTGCGGCCCGGGCCGCGCGTCGTGGCGGCGAGCACGGCTCGGTCGGCGGGGCCGACGTCGTCCCGGGCGTCGCGCCGCTGGCTCGCCTGTCCCTCACGGCCGAGGAGGTCGTCCCCGCGGGGGCGGAGCAGCCGCGCCTGTGGGGCGCGTCGAGCGGCGAGGACGCGCGGGCCCACCGCGCGCTCGGGCGCGTGCAGGGGATCCTCGGCGGCGACGCCGTCCTGCGCGTCGAGGTCCAGGGCGGTCGCGACGCGACCGACCGCGTGCACCTCGTGCCGTTCGGGGAGGACGTCGCGCGCCCGCGCGACCCGGCCCTGCCCTGGCCGGGCGCGCTGCCGAGCCCCGCGCCGGCGGTCGTGCCCGTCGAGCCGCAGGACGTCGTCGTGCTCGACGCCGCGGGGCGGCCCGTCGTCGTCGACGCGCGCCTCGCGATGAGCGGCGATCCCGTCACCGTGCGGTGGCCCGCCGCCGCGCCGGAGGAGGGTCCGCGCCGCCCGGCGGCACCCCGGGGCGAGGCGGCGCTGCCCGGTCCGGGGTCCGCGCGCGCCGTCGTGGACTGGGCCGGGCCGTGGCCGCTCGCCGAGCGCTGGTGGACCCCCGCGCCGCGGCGCCGGGTGCACGTCCAGGTCCTGCTCGACGACGGCCGCGGGCTCCTCCTCGCGAGCGCCCGCGGGCGGTGGACCGTGGAGGGCCTGTATGACTGACCGGACGACCGCTCCCCGGTACGCCGAGCTCCATGCCCACTCCGCGTTCAGCTTCCTCGACGGCGCGTCGCACCCCGAGGAGCTCGCCGCCGAGGGCGCGCGGCTCGGGCTGTCGGCGCTCGCCGTCACCGACCACGACGGCCTGTACGGCGTCGTGCGGTTCGCCGAGGCCGCGCGCAAGGTCGGGCTGCCCACGATCTTCGGCGCCGAGCTGCACCTGCCCGTCGTCGAGCACGGGCGTACGCCCGCGGGGCCGCCCGTGCTCGACCCGCCCACCGGCGTGCCGGACCCGCGCTCGACCCACCTGCTCGTCCTCGCGCGGGGGACGCAGGGCTACCGCAACCTGTCGAGCGCGATCGCCACCGCGCACCTCGCGACCGGGACCAAGGGCGCCGCCCGCTACGACCTCGACGCGCTCGGCGCGCAGGGCGCGGGCGAGTGGCTCGTGCTCACCGGCTGCCGCAAGGGCTCCGTGCGGCGCGCACTGGTCACGTCCGGGCGCGCCGCGGCGCGCCGCGAGCTCGACCGGCTCGTCGCCGTGTTCGGCGCGGACAACGTAGCCGTCGAGATCACCGCGACCGACGACCCCCGCGACGCCGACCTGCACGCGGCGCTCGCGGACCTCGCCGCCGAGGCCCGGCTACCGCTCGTCGCGACGACCGCCGCGCACTACGCCCACCCGCGCGACGCCGACCTCGCCGGGGCGCTCGCCGCGGTGCGCGCCCGCTCGTCGCTCGACGACCTCGACGGGTGGCTCCCCGGTGCCCCGACGACGCACCTGCGCACGGCGAGGGAGATGCTCGCGCGCCACGCCCGGCACCCGCAGGCCGTCGCGACCGCCGCCGCGCTCGGGGACGAGTGCGCGTTCGACCTGCACCTCGTCGCGCCCGACCTCCCGCCGTACCCGGTGCCGGACGGGCACACCGAGGCGACCTGGCTGCGCGAGCTCGTGCGCCGCGGCGGCGAGAACCGGTACGGGCCGCGCGGCCAGGAGAAGATCGCGGGCGCGTGGGCGCAGATCGACCACGAGCTGCGCGTCATCGAGGACCTGCACTTCCCGGGGTACTTCCTCGTGGTCTACGACCTCGTCGAGTTCTGCCGGGTGAACGGGATCCTGGCGCAGGGCCGCGGGTCGGCCGCGAACTCCGCGGTCTGCTACGCGCTCGGCATCACGGCCGTCGACGCGGTGAAGCACGGGCTGCTGTTCGAGCGCTTCCTCGCGCCCGAGCGCGACGGCCCGCCGGACATCGATGTCGACATCGAGTCGGGGCGGCGCGAGGAGGTCATCCAGCACGTCTACGGGAAGTTCGGGCGCACGCACGCCGCGCAGGTCGCGAACGTCATCTCCTACCGGCCCAAGTCCGCGGTGCGCGACGCGGCCCGGGCGCTCGGGTACGACGTCGGGCAGGCCGACGCGTGGAGCAAGTCCATCGAGCGGTGGGGGTCGCTGCGCGGCCCCGACCCGTCGTCGCCCGCGGCCGACCGGGCGGCGAAGGAGCGGGCGATCGCGGCGAAGACCCCGGGGCCCACCGGCTCGGCCGCGCCGGAGGTGACGACGCGCACCGCCCGGAAGGACGCCGCGACGTCGCGCCTGTGGGGGAGCCGCGACTGGTCGCCCGACCTCACCGGCCGGGGCGCGCGCGTCGTCGACCCGCTCGCCGTGGACGAGGGCGACGTCCTGCGCGCGGACGACACGCACGACGTCGTGCCCGCGCACCGGCCGCCGTCGGCCGCCCAGGAGGGCGAGATCCCGGACGCGGTGCTCGACCTCGCCGACCGGATGCTGCGCCTCCCGCGGCACCTGGGCATCCACTCGGGCGGGATGGTCATGTGCGACCGCCCCGTCATCGAGGTGTGCCCCGTCGAGTGGGCGCGCATGGAGGGGCGCACCGTCCTGCAGTGGGACAAGGAGGACTGCGCGGACGCGGGGCTCGTGAAGTTCGACCTCCTGGGCCTCGGGATGCTCACGGCGCTGCGCATCGGGTTCGACCTGGTCGAGCGGTACGAGGGCGGCCCACGTCTCGCGCTGCACACGCTGCCCGAGGACGACCCGGCGGTGTACGACCTGCTGTGCGCGGCCGACACCGTCGGCGTGTTCCAGGTCGAGTCGCGCGCGCAGATGGCGACGCTCCCGCGGCTGCGTCCCCGAAAGTTCTACGACATCGTCATCGAGGTCGCGCTCATCCGCCCCGGGCCCATCCAGGGCGGGTCCGTGCACCCGTACATCAACCGCGCGCGGGGGCGGGAGAAGGTGACGTTCCTGCACCCGCTGCTGGAGAAGTCGCTCGGCAAGACCCTCGGCGTGCCGCTGTTCCAGGAGCAGCTCATGCAGATGGCGATCGACGTCGCGGGCTTCTCGCCCAAGGACTCCGACCAGCTCCGGCGCGCGATGGGGTCCAAGCGGTCGGTCGAGCGCATGGAGGAGCTGCGCGGGCGGCTCATGGACGGGATGCGCAAGAAGGGGGTCACGGACCCGGCCGTGCGCGAGGCCATCTACGACAAGCTCAAGGCGTTCGCCGACTTCGGGTTCCCCGAGTCGCACGCGTACTCGTTCGCGTTCCTCGTCTACGCGAGCTCGTGGCTCAAGGTGCACCACCCCGCCGCGTTCTACGCCGGCCTGCTCGCGGCGCAGCCCATGGGGTTCTACTCACCCCAGTCGCTCGTCGCGGACGCGCGTCGCCACGGCGTCACGGTGCTGCGCCCGGACGTCAACGCGTCCGACGTCGAGGCGACGGTCGAGCGGCTGCCCGCCGACCGTGCGGTTGCGCCCGCCGACCCTGCGGACACCGATCGTCCTGGCGCCCGGACGGGCGACAGCCGCATGCTCGGCGGGCAGGTACGGGTCGACACCGCGTTCGGGCCGGAGCCCGACCAGACGCTCGCGGTGCGGCTCGGGCTCGCGAGCGTGCGCGGGCTCGGGAAGGACGCGGCCGAGCGCGTCGTCGCGGCGCGCGGGGCACCGGGGGAGGGGCGGCCGTTCCGGGACCTGCGCGACCTCGTGCGACGCGTCGACCTCACGACCGCCCAGCTCGAGGGGCTCGCGACGGCCGGGGCGACGGACTGCCTCGGCATGACCCGGCGCGAGGCGCTGTGGGCGGCGGGCGCGCTCGCGCAGGAGGGCCCGGGGACGCTGCCGGGCGTGAGCGTCGGGGTCGAGGCACCGGCGCTGCCGGGAATGACCGACGTCGAGACCGCTGTCGCCGACGTGTGGGCCACGGGCGTATCCGCCGACTCCTACCCGACGCAGTACGTGCGCGACGGGCTGACCGCGGCGGGCGTGCTCACGGTCGTCGGCGCGGTCGAGGTGTCGCGGCAGATCGAGCAGGTCGACGAGGCGGAGCGCGCGGCGGGCGAGGTGCCGGGGACGCGCCCGCACCCGTCGTCGCGCGTGGCGGTGGGCGGCGTCGTCACGCACCGCCAGCGCCCCGGGACCGCCGGGGGCGTGACGTTCCTGTCGCTTGAGGACGAGTCGGGCATCCTCAACGTCGTGTGCTCGCCCGGGCTCTGGCAGCGGTTCCGGAAGGTCGCGCGGGGCTCCGCGGCGCTCGTCGTGCGCGGGCGGCTCGAGCGGGCCGACGGCGCCACGAACCTCGTCGCGGAGCACCTCGCCCCGCTCTCGCTCCAGGTCGCGACGACGTCGCGCGACTTCCACTGACAGCGTGGGGCTACGGGGCTACGGGGCTACGGGGCTACGGGGCTACGGGGCTACGGGGTGACCGGCGCGACGACGCAGACCTCGAACGTGTCGCGTGAGCGGCGCAGCAGGTACCGGACCTCCTGCGCCTCCTGCTCGTTCGCGTACTCGTCGCGGTAGCTCCAGCGCACGCGCGCCCACACGAGCGCGTCGCCGACCTCCTCGACGTCCTCGAGGTGCGCGACGACGCCGACCAGGCCGTGCTCGCGGAACCCGCGCGCGGTCTCCGTGGTCGACTCGCGCACGTCCTCCGGGTCGGCGAGGAGCACGGACCTGGTCGACCCGACCACGAGCGCCGGGAACGCGTAGCTCTCGCCGATCGTGTCGAGGTCGCCCGTGGAGAGCGCGACCCCGTAGGTCGTGAGGAACGTCTGGACGTCGTCGGCGTCGAAGGACTCGGTGGAGGGATCCATGGTCCCGTTCTACCCCGTCGGTCCGGCGTCGGCGCGGCCGGGCGCCTCGGCCGCGCGCGTCAGGAGGGCAGAGCCGCGGTGACCTGCTCGAGGAGCGCGAGGTCGGCGAGGACCGTCGCGTGCTCGGCGTCGAGCCGGGCGGCCTGCCCGTCGGCGGCCGCCGTGCGCGCCGGCGCGCCGACGGCCGTGCCGGGGGTCGGCGCGAGGATCGCGAGCGCGTGCTCGACCACCGGGGCGAGGTAGTCGGCGTCGAGCACGATCTCGGAGCGTTCGACGCCGTGAGGCGTGCGCACCGCGACCGTGAAGCCCGCGGTCGGGTGCACGCCCGGGTCGAGGAACCGCAGCCGGACCGCGACGCCGCCGAGGCGCGTGGTCGCGACGATCTCGTCCGCCGAGGTCGTCACGACGGGCGGTGCCCACCCCGCGCCGCGAGGACCGCCGACCACGGCGCGGGCCGCCTCCACGACGTGGATGCCGAGGAAGAACAGGCCGTCCCGCTCGTCGGCCGGGTCGGCGGGCCCGGACACCTCCACGACCGGCCCGGGCGACGCCGTCGCCCCGTCGGCCGTGCGGGCCGCGAGCACGGCGCGGGCGGCCGCGACCTCGGGTGCGAAGCGGAGCGCGGACGCCGTGGTGACGGCGGTGCTGTGGGCGCGGGCCAGGTCGAGCGTGGCCCGCGCGTCGGCGACCGACGCCGCGAACGGCTTGTCGACGAGCACCGGGACTCCTGCGCCCAGGAGGGTGCGGGCCGCGGCACCGTGGAGCCGGCCCGCACGGTGGGCGACGATCGCCGCGTCGACCCGCCCCACGACGTCGGGCACGGTGGCCTCGTCCGCGCCGACGGCCAGCCCGCCCGCCGCGGCGAGCTCCGCGCGTCGGGCCGGCTCGCCGTCGACGAGAGCGACGACGCGCGCGCCCGGCCAGCGCCGCTCGACCTCGACGAGCCGGACGTAGTGGTCGGCGTGGGACGAGTCGAGGCCGACGAGGGCGAGGCGCAGCACGCGGCGATCGTCCCACGCCGTGTGCTGCGTCCTCCGGTCGTGGTGCCGTCACCACGCCTCGGCGAGCAGCAGCGCGAAGAGCTCGTCGGCGTCGGTCTCGAGCCCGCGCGCGGCGAACCACGCGGACATCGTGCGGCAGTCGCGCAGCAGGAGCTCGGTGCCGAACGGGTTGGCCACGAGGTCGACCACCTGCGGCAGGTCGATGATGACGAGCCGGTCGCCGTCCGCGAGGACGTTGTACGGGGACAGGTCGCCGTGCGCGAAGCCGAGGCGGGCCAGCACCGCCATCCCGTCGCGGAGCTGGTCCCACCACGACGCGAGGAGGTCCAGGTCGGGCCGCGTGCGCGCGAGCCGGGGCGCGGCCTCGTGCGCGACGCCGTCCGACGTCCCGACGAACTCCATGAGGATCTCGTTGCCGTCGATCTGGACGGGGTAGGGGACGGGCGCGCCGGCCGACCAGAGCTCGCCGAGCGCGGCGAACTCGGCCGCCGCCCACTGCCCGGCCGCGACCTGGCGCCCGTAGCGGGACTTGCGGTCGAGCGCGCGCCGGTCGCGCGTGCGGCGTACACGGCGGTCCTCGGTGTAGACCGTGTCGCGCCGGAACGCGCGGTGGTCGAGGTCCCGGTAGCGCTTGGCGGCGAGCAGCGTGCGCCGGGTGGCGTCGTCGGGGACGGCGCGCTCGACGAGGAAGACGTCCGCCTCCTTGCCGGTCTTGAGCACGCCGAGCTCGGTGTCGACGGCCGCGTCGGCGGTCACGACCCAGTCGGGGCGCGGTTCCGGTCCGCGCTGCCCCTTCTCCACGGCGGACCACGTGGACCAGCGCTGGTCGTCGCCGAGCGCGGCGTCGAGGACGCCCGCCGCGGGGACGGCGTCGTCGAGGTCGTCGTGCCGCCGCAGACGGCGGGGCGGGGGAGTGCGGGGGTCTCCCGCGAACGTCGGCGGGAGGTATGGGTCGGGGTACAGCAGGTCGTGCTCGGGCACGGGTGGGCTCCTTCGGGCGGGGAGCGCGCGGCGCTGTCGCCGCCTCGGGGGCGGCGGCGGGCGCGGGCCGTCTCGGGGGACGGGCCCTGGACCGTCTAGCGGCGGTCGGTGCTCCCGGGGGTGGTGGACACGCGAGCGTGGGTCGTCCAGCTCATGGCGTTCCTCCTTCCTCCGGTGCCCGACGGCGCGGGCGACGTCCCGTGACCGTCCCACCCGGGCGCGGCCCGGGGCAAGCGAATTACCGTCGGCCGTCAGCCGGAGCGGCTCACGCGGCGCCGGTCGCCAGCGCCTGGACCGCCGACGCGACGCGCTCGTACGCCCCGTACGTGTCGTAGCCCATCTGGTCGAGCGCGGACCACACGAACCCGACCGTGGCGTAGAGGCCGACGGCCGTCGCGAGGATCCACTCGCGCACCGACCCGGTGTCGCCGAGCAGGGGCAGGGCGAAGCTGCCTCCGGGGCGCCAGACGTCGTCGACCACGAGGGACTTGCGCACCCAGCGCGGGGAGCGGAGCTTCACCGGCCACAGCAGCGGCGCGCCGTTGGTCGTGAGCACGTCGCCCAGGATGTGCACGGTGACGCCGATGCCGACCGCGACCGGGAGCCAGTTCCACTCCTCGGGCGAGAAGAGCGCGACGAGGGCCGCGACGGTGAGCGACGTGACCCACGGCATGAGCTTGCCGCGTCGCGTGAGCTTGAGCGCCTTGAGCGCGAGCGCGACGAGCAGGACCGCGAGGAGGCCGCCGCCCACGTAGACCGTGCCGAAGCTCTCCGTCTCGACCGTGACCAGACCCACGAGCCACGCGAGCGCGGTGAACACCGCGATGCCGAGGAACGAGTGCGTGCCCTGGCGGTGGCCGCCGGAGATCGTCTCGACCGCGTCGGACACCCACTCGCTCACGGGCGGGAGCGAGTGCGCGAACGTGCCGTTGTGGTGGTCGGCGTCGGGGAGGAGCGCGGCGCCGGCGCACACGACGGCGCCCGTCATGACCCCGACCGACGACACGGGGTGCCACCCGAGCGCGAACGGGGCGGTGGACGTCACCGCCACCCAGGCGGCGGCTCCGGTCGCGGCGTGGTGGGCGCCCATCATGGCGGCGGGTCTCCTGTCGTCGGGCCCGGCCGGGTGGTTCGTCGGCGTCGGGAGGTGTGTCCGGAACGTCCGGAACCCTACCGGGTGCCGCCGACAGTGCCGGAGGGCCGCCCGGGCGCGGGCGCACCGCCGGGAAGAAAAGTGTGCCAAGCGGCGACGTGTGCCGCGAGGGGGTCGCCGGCCCAGCCCGCGACGGCGGGGCTCGCGGAGTATTTCTGAGGAATTCTGGAAATAGGGTTGTGCCGAACGAAAAAGGCGCGTACGGTCTTCCTCGGTCGACGACATTCCGGTGCGTGGGCCACCCGACATGACCGAGAGGAGCAGTGCCGTGCGCGAATCTGTCCAGCACGACCGGCGACGTCCCGTGCTGCCCTGCGAGCGGCCTCGTGTCGTGCTGCCCGCGGCGTATCTCAGCGTGTCCTCGTCCTTCGCCGGCGACTCCGGCGGTCCTGTCGTCTGACCTCAGCGTCGCACGACAGGCCGTCCCGGGACATCGCCGGGGCGGTTTTTTCTTGTGCGTGAATGTGTCCCGTGGCGGGGCGCATTTGTCGTGCCGCCATTTTGCCCATTCCCCGTCGGCGCGCATTTGTCGTGCGCCCTGCGGTGAAAAGCACTGCCTTCGTGGTCCAACGGACACGACGCCGCTCTACGGAAGCGGAGACGGGGGTTCGACTCCCTCCGAGGGCACCTGGACGCCTCGCGTCCCGTCTGCTCGACGTTAAGGAGCACCAGCGCGCGTAGCTCAGCGGACAGAGCGCCGGCTTCCGGAGCCGGGCGGCGGGGGTTCGAGTCCTCCCGCGCGCACCGGCGCCGCCCCGCCCGGGGCGGCGTCATGATCGTCAGGACGACCCGAGGAGGTCAGCACCGTGAGCACCGAGGCCCACGCGTTCCCCGTCCCGCTGTCGGGGGCGAAGGCGCCCACTCTGATGTGGGCGCACGAGCACGCCGTCGAGCCCGCCGCCCTGCAGCAGCTGCGCAACATCGCCGCGCTGCCGTGGGTCGAGGGCGTGCGCGTCATGCCCGACGTCCACCTCGGCAAGGGCGCGACCGTCGGCTCGGTCATCGCGATGCGCGACGCCGTGTCGCCCAACGCCGTCGGCGTCGACATCGGCTGCGGCATGATCGGCGTCCGCACGTCGCTCACGGCCGAGGACCTGCCCGACGACCTCGGGCCGGTCCGTGCGCGCATCGAGGCCGCGATCCCCGTCGGGTTCCACGCGCACGACGAGGCGGTCGACCCGCATCGGCTGCGCTCGATCTCCGGGCGCGGCCCGGCGGAGGTCGCGCGCGGCGCGGACGCGTTCTGGTCGCGGTTCTCGGGGCTGCACGGCCGCGTCTCGGACATCGAGGGCCGGGCTCGCCGCCAGCTCGGGACGCTGGGCGGCGGGAACCACTTCGTCGAGCTCTGCACGGACACCGACGGGCAGGTCTGGCTCCAGCTGCACTCGGGGTCGCGCAACATCGGCAAGACGCTCGCCGAGCAGCACGTCGCCGTCGCCAAGCGCCTCGAGCACAACCAGGGGCTCGTCGACCGCGAGCTCGCGGTGTTCCTCGGCGGCACGCCGGAGATGGACGCGTACCTCGCCGACCTGTGGTGGGCGCAGGAGTACGCGGCGCGGTCGCGCGCGGTGATGATGACGCTCGTCGTCGACGCCGTGCGCGCCTCGTTCCCCGGTCGGGAGATCGCGTTCGACGAGGCCGTGAACGTCCACCACAACTACGTCGCGGTCGAGCACGTCGACGGGCAGGAGCTCGTCGTGACCCGCAAGGGCGCGATCCGGGCGGGGAAGGGCGACCTCGGTCTCATCCCGGGGTCCATGGGCACCGGCTCGTACATCGTGCGCGGGCTCGGGAACCCGGAGTCCTACTGGTCGGCGTCGCACGGCGCGGGGCGTCGCATGTCCCGCACCAAGGCGAAGAAGACCTTCACGCTCGACGACCTCGCCGTCCAGACGGCGGGCGTCGAGTGCCGCAAGGACGCCGGGGTGCTGGACGAGATCCCGGGCGCGTACAAGGACCTCGACGAGGTCATCCGTGCGCAGTCCGACCTCGTCGAGGTCGTCGCCCGGCTCACGACGCTCCTCTGCGTCAAGGGCTGACCGCGGGGTCCGACCAGGCGATCCTTGGCGAGCCGAGCAGGTGGTCCTGGCGCGTCCGGCGATCCGGACGAGCCAGGACCACCTGCTCGGCATCGACGGGGGCGACGTTGCGGGCGTCAGGGGTGGTCGCGGGGGAGGCGGACGGTAAACGTCGTGCCGGTGGGGCCAGGTTCGTCCGCCGTGGCGGACGACACGGCGACGGTGCCGCCGTGGGCGGTGACGATCGCGTCGGCGATGGCGAGGCCGAGGCCGGTGGAGCCGCCGGTGCGGTTGCGCGCGTCGTCGCCGCGCGTGAAGCGACGGAAGAGCGTCGGGCGCAGGGTCGCCGGGATACCGGGGCCGTCGTCGGCGACGGAGAGCACGACGTCGTCGCCGTCGCTCGCGAGCCGCACCTCGACGTGGGTGCCGGGCGGGGTGTGCGTGCGGGCGTTCGCGAGGAGGTTCGCGAGCACCTGCCGCAGGCTCGCCTCGTCGCCCGTGATCTCGAGGTCGACGTCCTCGTCGGGGTCCTGCCCGGCAGGGTCGTGCGCCGTGCGGGCATGGTCCAGGTCGTCCGTCCCGTCGTCGATCCCGTCGACCTCGTCAGGCGGGTCGGTCGGGAGATCGACGTCGAGGTCCTCGCCGGGAAGGTCGAGGGCCCAGTCGTGGTCGGGGCCGGCGGCGTGGGCGTCCATGACGGCGTCGACGGCGAGCGCCGCGAGGTCGACGGGCGCGCGGTCGAGCGGGCGGCCGGCGTCGAGCCGAGCGAGGAGCAGCAGGTCCTCGACGAGCCCGGTCATGCGCACGGCCTCGGACTCGATGCGGTCGAGCGAGCGCGCGGTGGCGGGCGGGACGTCGTCGGGAGAGCGCCGCACGAGCTCGGCGTAGCCGCGGATGGAGGCGAGCGGGGTGCGCAGCTCGTGGCTCGCGTCGGCGACGAACCGCCGCACCTGGGTCTCGGAGTCGTGGCGCGCCTGGAGCGAGGTCTCGACGTTCTCCAGCATGCGGTTCAACGCGGCACCCACCTGCCCGACCTCGGTGCGCTCGTCGGTGAGGTCGTCCGGGACGCGCGGGATCGCGTCGATCTCGCCCTGCGCGAGCTCCAGCTCGGAGACGCGGCCCGCCGCGGCGGCGACGTCGTCGAGCGGCCGGAGCGAGCGCCGCACGAGCCACGTGCCGAGGAGCACCGCGGCGAGCAGGCCCGCGGCACCGAGCGCGACCTCGATGAGCACGTACTTCTCGACCGTCGCGTCGACGGTGGCGGTGCTCGATGCGACGACGACGGTCTGGCCGTCGTCCGTGGTCCGGTGCACGGCGCGGAACGACCCGAGGTCGGGCAGGTCGGCGTCGTGCGGGGTGCCGTCGGCGGGCACGTCCTCGAGCGCGGCGATCTGCGCGTCGTCGAGCACGACGCGCTCGAGCGTGGGGGTCACGTACTCGGCAAGCACGACCTCGCCGTCGACGTAGCGGAGCACGGCGCTGCCGGGGCCGGTGCCCGCGGGGAATCGGGACGGGTCGTCGGGCAGGTCGCTGGGGCTGGGGCTGGGGGTGGCACCGGTGTCGTCCGGCGGCTGCCCGGGGCCGTCGCCCGGACGCTCCCCGAAGCCCTGCGCGAGGCGGGAGCTCGCCTGCTCGAGCTCGTGGTCGAGCTGTTCGACGAGCTGGTCGCGCAGCGCGAGCGCGGACGCGGCGGCGAGACCGACGGTAACGAGGAGCACGACCCCGGCGAGCACGAGGACGAGCCGGCGGCGCAGCGCCGTCGGCCGTCGCGCGGGGACACCGTCGGCGGACCCGTGACGCGCGGGGTCGGGAACGGCGCGCGCCTCAGCCACGGGCGTCGTCCGCGCCGTTCGCGGGCTTGAGCACGTACCCGACCCCGCGCAGCGTGTGGATCATGGGCTCGCGCCCCTTGTCGATCTTGCGGCGCAGGTAGGAGATGTAGAGCTCGACGATGTTCGCCTGGCCGCCGAAGTCGTAGTTCCAGACGCGGTCGAGGATCTGCGCCTTGGACAGCACGCGGCGCGGGTTGCGCATGAGGTAGCGCAGCAGCTCGAACTCGGTGGCCGTGAGGCGCACCTCCTCGCCTGCACGGCGGACCTCGTGCGCGTCCTCGTCGAGCTCGAGGTCGCCGACGACGAGCACGGAGTCCTCGCGCTGCGCGGTCGCGCCGCCCCGGCGCAGCAGCCCGCGCAGGCGCGCCACGACCTCCTCGAGGCTGAACGGCTTGGTCACGTAGTCGTCGCCGCCCGCGGTGAGCCCGGCGACGCGGTCCTCGACGGCGTCGCGCGCGGTGAGGAAGAGGACGGGGACGTCGGTGTCGCGCTCGCGCAGCCGGCGGAGCACGGTGAGGCCGTCCATGTCGGGGAGCATGACGTCGAGCACGACGACGTCGGGCCCGGTCTCGCGCGCGGTGCGGATCGCGGAGCCCCCGTCGAGCGCGGTGGACACGTCCCAGCCCTCGTAGCGCAGCGCCGAGGTGAGCAGCTCGGCGAGGTTGGGCTCGTCGTCGACCACGAGCACGCGGACGGGCGATCCGTCCGGGCGCGTGAGGCGCGGCTGGTCAGGACGGCCGACGGGGGCGGTGGCTGCGGTCATGGACCCAGCGTCCCGCGGCGCGCGTGGTCGTGCCTGTGGTGACCCTGTGCGCGCGCTGTGCCTGCTGGGGTGCCCGCTGGGATGCTGCGCGTCGCGCGCCGGGAGCGGGTGAGATCGGCACGCCACGGTCGTTGAATCCTTGACTTTTGATGGGTCGCCGTCAAAACTCGCGGCATCGGCAGCAGCCGACGTCCACGCACGCAGGAGTGCGCGCGCCGCCGGGCCTGGAGAAGTCCCTGGAGACCGACGGCGGTCGGCCGGGGGCCGGCGCCCGGCCCGCGCTCTCGACGACGAGGGAGAAGCACGCATGGATTTGTTCAGCGGTACGACAGTCAGACGGGCGGTGGCGGCGGCGGTCGCGCTGCCCCTCGCCGGAGGGGCGACGCTCGTGGCCGCGGGCCCGGCGGCCGCCGACGAGGAGGACTACAAGATCCTCGTCGTCGGCAAGACGCTCGGGTTCCGGCACTCGCACATCGACGACACGACGCGCGCGCTGATCGAGCTCGGTGAGGACAACGGGTTCACGGTCGACGTGTGGGACCCGCCGAACGACTCCGCGGGCTGGTGGGGGAACGGCTCGCCGGGGCAGCCCGACCTCACGATGGACTCGACGCCGTTCACGAGCGCCGAGGACCTGTCGCAGTACGCGACGCTGGTCTTCGTCTCGCCCGTCGACAACACGAACTCGCTGAACCCCGCGACGCCACGCCTGCTCGACGACACCGAGCTCGCGGCGCTCCAGGGCTACATCCACGACGGCGGCGGGTTCGTCGGGCTGCATGCCGCGACCGACACGATGCACACCGTCCCCTGGTACAGCGAGCTGACGGGAGGCGGCGCGCGCTTCGTCGCCCACCCGCAGCAGCAGACCGCGACCATGCGCGTCGAGAGCCCGGCGCACCCCTCGACCGCGCACCTGCCGGCCGTCTGGGAGCGGTTCGACGAGTGGTACAACTACTCGGTCAACCCCCGTGCGGACGTGCACGTGCTCCTCACGCTCGACGAGTCGACATACTCGCCGGGCAACGGCGCGATGGGCGAGGACCACCCGATCTCCTGGTGCCAGAACTTCGAGGGCGGCCGCTCCTGGTACGAGGGCGCCGGGCACACCGACGAGTCGTGGACGGACCCGCTCTTCCGCGAGCACGTGCTCAAGGGGGTCGAGTGGACCGCGGGCGTCGTCGAGGGCGGCGGCAACTGCGTGACGTTCCCCGAGGTCGACGGGATCGTCGCCGGCCTGAACACCTCGGCTGTCGGTGACGGCGTGATCGCGGGCGCGATCACGTCGCTGCTGGGCAGCGCGCGCACCGCGGCCGAGGCGGGCGACCCGGCGACGGCGGTCCAGGTGCTCGGCGGTGCGCGGTCGCTCGTCGACCACCTGTCCGCGGCCGCGGGAGACAGGGCCCTCCTCGCGTCGAAGATCGGCGACCTCGTCGACTGGCAGACCGGGCTCGTCGACGACGGACCCGCGCTCGACCTCGCGGCCGAGGCCGAGCTGCGGACCATGGGCGGCAAGCAGTACCTCGCGGTGCGGGTGCTCAACGAGGACGAGGTCGCCGTGGACATCACCGTCACCACGCCGTACGGGTCCAAGGAGTTCGCGGCCGTCGCCCCCACCAAGAACGCCTACCAGGCGTTCGCGACGCGCCTCGTCGAGGTCCCTGCCGGCGACGTGACGGTCACCGCGACGGCAGAGGTCGACGGCGAGACGGTCACCGAGGAGGTCGCGGTCGCCTACGCGGGCACCGCCTGACCGGCACCCCTCGCGCACCGACGGCGCCCGTCGCACCCTGCGTGCGGCGGGCGCCGTCGCGCGTCCCGGTGCAGTCGCGGCGTCGCGCCACTCCGGAGCACGGTCCCGTGTGACGTGCGACACGTCGCGTGATGATCCGCCTCGCGTCGCGTCCTCACTCATGGACAACCGTCCAGGAGTGAAGGAGAACTGCCGTGCCCCCCACCGCCCGCCCCCCGCGCGCGAGCACCTCGCCCGCGCGCCGCGCCCTCGCCGGCGCGGTCGCGCTGCTGCTCGCCCTGCTGGGCCTCGCCGCCGTCCCCACGGCCGCGAGCGCCACCGAGCTCGACGCGATCACCGGCGTCGAGATCACCCGACCCACCGGGGAGATCCACCAGTGGGACTCGATCCGCCTCGACGCCACGTGGGCCGTGCCCGACGGCTCACGCCCGGGCGACACGTTCCGCCTCGCGCTCCCGACGAGCCCCCGCATCGTCGGGTTCACCGACACGTTCGACCTGACCGACCCCTCAGGCGCGGTGGTCGGATCGTGCACGGTCGACGAGTCGCAGTTCGTCTGCACGCTCGGCGACTACGTCGCCACCCACACGGGCGTCGCGGGGACGCTGTTCTTCTGGGCCCAGGTGACCGAGACGACCGACGCCGACGTGCTCGTGTTCACGACGGGCGGCGGCGTCGAGATCCGCGTCGACGTCCCCGGCGGCATCGGCGAGGGCGAGGGCGGCGGCGGCTGGCAGCCGCCCACCTACCCCGTCAAGGGCGGGTGGTACGACCGCTGGGCCGACGTCGTGCGCTGGGACGTGTACGTGCCCGGCCAGTACCTCACCGGCCCGGACGGCGACCCCGTCGTGCTCACCGACACGTTCGACCCGCGCCTGACCCTGGTCGAGGGCAGCGTCGGGGCGCTCGCGGTGCCCGTCGACCGCTGGGACGACGGCGACTTCTGGGACGCAGGCTTCTGGATGGACCCTGCGGACTACGTCGTCGAGCCGGGACCCGCCGCGAACCAGTTCCGGTTCAGCGTGCCCGATGCCCACGGAGCCGACTACGTCTACGTGCTCACGTACGCGACCGCGGTCCCCGACGACGCGCGCGACGGCGACCGGTACGAGAACACGGTGACCGGTCTCGCGGTCGGAGACGTCGAGGCGGTCGCGGAGTACGCGGGCGCCGGCGGGACCGGCGGGGGCGAGGGCGTGCGCTCGATCCGGCTCGCCAAGCAGGTCGACGGCGACGCCGCGGAGGGCGTGACCGGTCCGTTCGGGTTCGAGCTGGCCTGCACCGGGGCCGACGGCGAGACGCTGGCCGGGTTCCCGCGCGCCGCCACCCTCTCCGCGGGGACCACGACGACGTTCGCGGGCGTGCCGGTGGGTGCGGTGTGCGGGCTGACCGAGACGGACGACGGCGGAGCCGACCGCGTGTCCTTCGCGCCCGCGGGCCCGATCGAGGTCACGGCGGGCTCGCCCGCGACGATCGACGTCGTCGCGACGAACACCTTCGACGCGCACGTCGGGGGGATCGCCGTGACCAAGCGCGTGACGGGGGCAGCCGCCGACGCCGTGGCCGAGGGGACCACGTTCTCCGTCGGCTACGCGTACGGGGGACCCGACGGTGAGGTGACCGGGGACCTGGTCGTCACCGACGGGGCCACGGCGGCGCTCGCGGACCTGCCCGCGGGCACGGTCGTCACGCTCTCCGAGGCCGCTCCCACGGCGCTCGACGGGGTGGTGTGGCGGGCGCCGTCGTTCTCCGGCGAGGGGGTCGAGGTGCTGGCAGACGGCGCGGCGCGCGTCGTGGCCGGCGACGGCACGACGGTCGAGGTCGTCCTGACGAACGAGGCCGACGTGCCGACGGTGCCGGTCGAGCCCGGCGGTCCCGGGGTGTCCGCCGAGCCCCCGGTCCCCGGGGCGCCGCAGCCCACGACGCCGGGCTCGAGCGGGGCCCTGGCGGTCACCGGCACGACCGTCGGCGTCGCGACCCTCGCCGCGGCCCTGCTCGTCGCGACCGGCGTGATGGTCGTCGTCGCGCGGCGCCGCACCCGGGTCTGAGGTCCCGGACGAGGTGACGTTCGTCACCGCGAGGCCGCCCCGGCGTCATGATCGTGCGCCGGGGCGGTCTCTCCACCCGAGGGGTCGCGCCGACCGCGCTGCCCCGGACGAGAGGCGACCATGCACGCGCACCACCCGACCGCGGCCGTCGGCACCCGGGCCGACGCGGTCCCGCACGACGAGCACGACGTCGAGCCTGCCCCCGCGCGGGACGACGTCGAGCTCGCCGACGCCGTGCGCGCGGGGGACGTCGACGCGTACGCGGAGCTCTGGGGGCGCCACGCGGGGGCAGGCAGGGCCGCCGCGCGGCGGCTCACCGCGACCTACGACCCCGACGACCTCCTCCAGGAGGCGTTCGCGCGCATCCTGCACGCCCTCCAGGCGGGGGCCGGTCCGACGGGCCCGTTCCGCCCCTACCTCTACACGACGCTGCGCGCGGTCGCCGCGTCGTGGTCGCGCACGCCCGCCCCGTTCCCCGTCGACGAGGTCCCCGAGGTCGCCGACGCGCGGGACGCCACGACCGAGGTGCTCGAGCGGTCGGTCACGGTGCGGGCGTTCCGACGCCTGCCCGAGCGCTGGCAGTCCGTGCTCTGGTACACGGAGGTCGAGGGGATGGAGCCGCGCGAGGCGGGGCCGCTCCTGGGCCTGTCGGCACCCGCCACGGCCGCGCTCGCGTACCGGGCGCGCGAAGGGCTCCGCCGGGAGTGGCTGCAGGCCCATGTCGCGACCGACGCCGTCGCCCCGGAGTGCCGCTGGACGGCCGAGCGCCTGGGCGACCATGCACGCGGCACGCTCTCGCCGACCGCCCGCGACCGCGTCGAGGACCACCTGACGGGGTGCCTCGCGTGCTCGATCCTCGCCGAGGAGGTGGACGACGTCGCCTCGCGACTGCGCCTGGTGCTCCTGCCGCTCGTCCTCGGCGTGCCGGCGGCGCTCGGGGCCGCGGGCACGGCGGTCGCGCCGATCCACGCGCCCGGCGCCGTACTGCCCGCGCCGACCGGGGAGGGCGCGTCGGCCGCCTCGGTCGTCCCCGTCGCGAGCGCGCCCGTCGGCGGCGTCGCGGCCGGCACTCTCCCGAGCCTCGTCCTCGGAGGCGTGGCGGCGACCGTCGTCGCGGCGGTCGTGGGCGTCGGTGCCCTCGCCGGGTGGTGGCCCGGCGCCGGGGAACGGCCACCGGCGGCTGCGCAGGCCTCGGACGCCACCGCGTCCGTGGGAGCTCCGTCCGACGAGCTGTCGGTCACCCCGGCACCGGAGGACGGCCTCGGCGGGCCGGTCGCCGCACCGGGCACGGCCCCCGACCTCGCACCGGACGCCGCCCCGGGCCCCGCCGACGTGCCCACGACGGACCCCCTCGACCCGGGGCCCGCACCGGGCACCGGGACGGCGCCGCCGCGTGTCGCGGAGCCGTCGACCCCGGCGGCCGAGACCCCCCTCGTCCCGGCGCCGCCGCCCGCGCCGGAGCCCCCAGACCCGGGCGCGGAGGAGCCCGCGCCGCAGCCCCCGGCGACCCCGGTCGTCGCGTCGGCCCCGGCACCCGGCCCGCTCACGGTCTTCCCGGCGCTGCGCGGGACCGGCGCGCCCGGCGCGTCGGTCCGGGTCCTGGACGCGGCGGGCACGGTCGTCGGGACGACGGAGGTCGGGCACGACGGCGCGTGGGAGATGGTCGCCGACGGTCTCGGCGCCGCGGGCGAGCACCGGCTCCGGGTGGTGCAGGAGGTCGAGGGCGTCACGTCCGCGCCGTCCGTGCCGCTGGGTCCCTACGCCTTCGACGTGCCCGTGCTGGTCTCGCCCGGCCCCGGGTCGACGGTTGCGGGACGGCCTTCCGGCCTGCCGTGGGAGCTGACGAGCTACGTGGTCGACGCCGAGATCGCCGGGACCCCCGGGCTGGTCGTCGAGGCCTTCGTCGACGACCGCCCCACGGGCAACCTCCACGTGCTCGGTGACACGCCGCTGGTCCGGCAGGTGACCGGGCTCTCGCTCGGTGAGCACTCGCTCGGGCTGCGCGTCGTCGACCCGGCGACCGGGGCGCACGGCCCCGTCGTCACGACGCGCTTCACCGTCGTCGGCTGAGTCAGGCGAGCTGCAACGACGTGAGGCAGGTGGGGTCGTCGTCGCCCGTGGAGACGGTCGTCGTGCCGACCTGGCCGTCGTGCTCCACGCGCAGCTCGGCCTCGACGTCGCGCGGGAGCCAGTAGCCGACGAACCCGTTGGCGCCGAGCGTCGTGTCCTCCTCGACGAGCACGTCGCCGGTCGCGGCGTCGACGACGCTCACGCTCACCGGCTCGCCCGCGAGCTCTCCCTGGCACGTGGTGAGCGAGTGGAAGAAGCACTCGTGCGTCCCCTCCACGTACGGTGCGACCGAGAGGTAGAACACGTCGTCCGGGAGCGGCACGGTGGTCTCGTACGCCTCGTCGGCGAGCACGAGCTCCGACGCGCGGACCGAGGCGACCAGGTCCGTGGGGCGCTCCGCCGTCTCCAGACCCTCCAGGCGGTCCACGACCTCCTGCCCGGTGAGGCCCGCGAGGTCGTGGCGGTCGAGCAGCGCTTCCAGCGCGCTGGGCTCGGGCGCGGTGGCGGTGCAGCCGGCGAGCACGAGGGCGAGGGTGGTTCCGGCGGCGGCGGTCACGAAGGTCGGGAGGGCGCGTCGTCTCATGCGCCGATCCTCTCAGAGCGCAGCCCCGTGACCAGGGCCGGAGGTCCCGCGCGCACGGCGCCGGCCGGGTCCGACGACGAGCGTGTCGGGACCCGGCCGGGTCGGGCGTGAGGGGTCGCGCGGTCCGACGGCGGCGCCGTCAGGCGGTGAGCATCGCCACCGGGTTGTCGTGCGTGAGGTGGGCGAGCACGTCGCGCGACACGCCGCGCGACGCGAGCATCTCCGTGAAGACGGTGGGGACGTAGGCGAAGCCGTTGCCGCCGTGCTGGACCCACATCTGCTTGAGGAACACGTCGTGGCTGAGCAGCACCTGGCCCGCGTGCCCGTCCGCCACGAGACGCTGCACCGCGGCGGCGGTCGTGTGCGGGTCGGGGGACACGCCCTCCTGCGGGAAGGTGATGTCCATGCCGACCATGTCGAACTCGAGCCAGACGCCGCGCTCGGCCACCGACCGCTGATAGTCCGGGTCGTCCGCGGACGGGTCCATGTGGCACAGCACGACCTTCTCGGGTCGCACGCCCACCTCGTCGAGCACGAGGTCGAGGACCTCGTGCGCGCGGCGCTGCCAGCCGGGCAGGTGCACCTGGAGCGCGACGTGCGGGTGCTCGCGCTGCGCGAGGGCCGCCGCGCGCAGCGACGCGGCCTCGCCCGCGGTGAACGACGGCGAGACGCCGATCTCGCCGATGACCCCGGGCCGCACGCCGGTCTCGCCGATCCCGTGGACGAGCTCGGCCACGATCGCGGTCGCCTGGGCGTCCACCGCGGCGGCGGCGATGCGGTCGCCCTCGAACTTCTCGAGGTAGGCGCCGCAGCCCGCGACCACGTGCAGGCCCGTCCGGCGGGCCACCTCCGCGAGCCGCTCGGGGTTGCGCCCGATCGCCGCGCTCGACGTCGCGTCGACGATGGTGCGCCCGCCCAGCGCGGCGAAGCTCTCGAGCTCCGCCGCGACCGCGGCGACCGGCTTGTCGGCGATGTTGTCCGCGCAGCAGTACGGGTCCTGGCGCAGCGCCCAGGCGACCGACGCGGAGACCGGAGCCTCGACGACCGCCTCGGAGAAGCGGTAGCTCGGCGGGTCGAGCACGCCCGACAGGTCGTTGAACAGGTGCTCGTGCGGCAGCGTGAGGCCGAGGTCGGCGGCCGCGGCGCGGCCGGTGACCGTCTGCACGTGGCCGGCGGGCGTGACGCTCATCGCCCGCTCGCCTCGCCCGCCTCGCCGCCCGCGACGGCCGCCGCCACGGCGTCCTCGTGCTCGCCGTCGCCCTGCTCGTCGGGGTGAGCCGCCTTGCCCGACGGGATCATGCCGATCCCGGCGGCCACGAGCGCGATGACCGTGCCGATGACGGTCGCGACGTGCACGGTGTGGCCCAGCGCCGGGATCGCGGCGTCGAGCACGAGCGAACCGACGAGCTGGCCCGCGACCGAGGCGAGGCCGAGCAGGAGCAGCCCGAGGCCGCGCACGAGGAGCGCCATGAGCGCGATCGACAGCAGGCCGAGCGGGCCGCCCAGGTACATCCACCACTCGCTCGGGAGCTGGAAGTCCACGCCGCCCGCCAGAGCGCGCACGACGTAGGCGATCAGGAGGGCCGTGAAGCCCACGAGGAAGTTCCAGCCGATCGAGACGAGCATCGACCCGGTGACGTCGGCGACGGCCGCGTTCCCGGCGGGCTGCCAGCCTGCGAGCAGGCCGCCCACGAACGGCATGATCGCGAGGACGATCGTGTGCGGCACGGAGAAGCTCGGCGAGATGACGACGACGGTCGCCGCGATGGCGAGCGCCGCGCCGAGGAGGCGCGTCGTGGTGAGCGGCTGCTTGACCGACGCGGTGACGCCGAGGCGGTCGCAGATGACGCCCGAGATGACGAGGCCGGAGATGAGCGAGATCTGGAACGTGGCGACGCCGAGGACGCCGACGGTCACGCCCTCCGAGAGGACGATGACGGCCCCGCACAGGCCCGCGAGGTAGTTCCACCACGGGATCGTGCGCGAGCGGATCAGGCCGGGGATCGCGAGCGCCTCGCGCCGGGTGGCCGGGCGGGCGAACACGACGACGAACATGAGGACCAGGCCGGTCCCGAACGAGATGAGCGCGGCGGCGTGCCCGTCGCCGATCGTCTTGCCGAGCTGGCCGTTGACGGCCGCCTGCAGGGGGCCGAGGGCCCCCGCGAGGACGGTCGCGACGACGAGCAGGGCGGTCGCGGTGTCCTTGACCCTGCTGCGGCGGGCTGACGAGTTCAGAGCACCTCCCTGAGTGCCGGACGGGGAACCGGTAGTCGCCGGCGTGGTGTGCTTCATTGCGTGACCGTGCCTTCCTCCGACGGTACGTCGGACTTAGCTGTGGAGCGGAATCCTGGTGCCCTCGGGGGCCAGGTCGGCGGCGCGCGGCAGGGAGTCGACGGCGCCGTGGCGGGTGGTGGTGGAGGCGGCGACGTGCGCCGCCCAGCGGGCGGACTCGACGAGGTCGCCGCCGTGGAGGAGGCCGTCCGCGAGCGCCGCGCAGAACGAGTCGCCGGCGGCGGTCGTGTCGACGGCGTCGACGCGCTCGGCCGGGACGGTGACGGGTGCGCTCCCCGCGGGGACGACGAGCGCGCCGTCGGCCCCGAGGGTGACGACGACGTCCCCGGGGTGGTCGAGCGCGCGCACCATGGCGAGCACCTCGTCCTCGCCGGTCGGCTCGGTGGTCGCGCCGACGAGGGTCGCGAGCTCGAACCGGTTGGGCACGAGCACCTGGAAGGCGGCGCGCACGTCGGCGGGCAGGGGGACGGCGGGCGCCGGGTTGAGGACGGTGGTGCCCGTCGCGGTGGCGGCGACGGCGCGCAGGGCGCCGAGCGGCGTCTCGCACTGGCACAGGACGGCCGCCGCGTCGCGGACGAGGTCGGCGCGCTCGGTGACGAACGCCTCGTCGACGACGGCGTTCGCGCCGGGCTCGATGACGATCGTCGACTCGGGCTGCTCCCACAGCACGACGGCGACGCCCGTGGGGCGGTCCGCCGTCGCGAGGCCGTCGAGGACGAGGCCCTCGACGGCGAGGCGGCGGCGGATGGCGCGGCCGTCGTCGTCGTCGCCGACGGCGCCGACCATGGCGACGCGCCGGCCGAGCCGGGCGGCGGCGACGGCCTGGTTGGCGCCCTTGCCGCCGGGGGAGCGGACGAGGCCCGTCGCGGAGACGGTCTCGCCCGAGCGGGGCAGGCGGTCGACGGTCAGCCTGAGGTCCATGTTCAGGCTGCCGACGACCACCACCTCGGGCGTCATCAGCCCGCGAGCCAGGTGACGGCCTGGCCGAACAGCGGGCCGTAGCCGGCCCAGTCCATGAACTCGCGCGGCGCCCAGTGGGGGGAGATGTCGGAGGCGAACGCGAGCGTGCGCCCCTGGCCCTCGGTGCGGACGGCGACGAGCGGGCGGCCCTCGATGGTGGCGAGGACGGTCGCGTCGGGCTTGGCGGTGAGGCGCTGGTAGCCGAGGAGGATCGGCCACTCGTGGTCGAGGCCCGCGGTGACGGGGTGCTCGACGTCGGTCAGGGTGCCGCCGATGCCCTCGGGGGTCTCCTCGCGGTCGTCGTACGGGAGGATGTCGACCGGCAGGACGGCCTCGACGGCGGTGCCGTGGTAGTTCGCCTTGGCCTGGAAGCCCTGGAAGCTGAGGTAGCCGCCGGCCATCATGAGGCCGCCGCCGCGGCGGACCCACTCGGCGAGGAGCTTGAGCCGGTTCGGGAACGGGCGCCCCTGGGAGAACACGACCGGCGGCAGCAGGAGCGAGTTGGCGCCGATGTCGGAGAGGATCACGACGTCGTAGGCGTCGAGCTCGTCGAGCGTGGAGGGGAAGTCCTCGGCGACGAGGTGCGAGGGCAGGTGCGTGACCTCGTGACCCTCGGCGGCCAGCGCCTCGAGTAGGCGCGCGCACCCGATCTCGAGCTGGGCGTGGGGGAACGCGTCGTACCCCTTGTAGTCGGTGGTCGCGTTGATCCACGACTCCCCGGCGAGCAGAACCCGGCTCATCCCGGCCTCCTTGCGATCAGGTCGCGCGACGACGTTGCGCAACGTTGTGTGGCGTTGCGCAAGACCGTAGAGTGGAGCTGCTCTGCCTGTCAACACCGTCTGTGTGACCCGGTGCCGGTAGGGTGCAAGGGTTCTGGGACGCGAGCCGTTGGAGGGGAGCCATGACGCTCACGCGTGTTGCGCAACGTGCCGGCGTGTCGGCCTCGACGGCGTCGCGCTACCTGCGCGGCCAGCTCAACGTCCAGCCGGAGACGGCGGCGCGCATCGACGCCGCCGTCCGCGAGGTGGGGTACGTCGTGCCTGCGCCGGGCCCGGCCGCGCGCGAGGACGAGCGCCGCACGGGCGTCGTCGCGCTCGTCGTGCCCGACTTCGTCAACCCGTTCTTCACCGCGCTCGCCGAGGAGGTCGCGCGCCTGGCGGGCGACCGGCGCGTCCCGCTCGTCGTCGCGCTGTCGACGCGGCACGGCGACGCCGAGTCGGGCCTCGGCCAGCTCCTCGCGAGCGACGGGTCGCTCGGCGGGGTCGTCTACGTGGGCATGTCCCGCACCGACGACCGGCTCGCGCGCGCCGTCGCGGACGGCCTGCCGGTCGTCGTCATCGACGAGGAGGTCGACCTCGACCTGCCGGTCGAGACCATCACCGTCGACAACTACGGCGGCGCCTACCAGGCCACGAGCTACCTCGTGCAACAGGGCCATCGCCGCATCGCGCACGTCGCCGGGCCCGCGGAGCTCTCCACGACCCAGGAGCGCCTGCGCGGCTACGTCGACGCCATGCACGACGCCGGCCTCGACGTCGACCCGGACCTCGTGCGCCACGGCCCCTACACCGAGCAGTTCGGCGCCTCGACCTTCCCCTACCTCACGCGCCCCGGGAGCGCGCCGACGGCCGTGTTCGTCGGCAGCGACATCGTCGCCGTCGGGATGCTGGGCGCGGCCGAGCTGCACGGCATCTCGATCCCCGACGACCTCTCGGTCGTCGGGTGCGACGGCATCCGCGTCGGCCAGTGGCTGCGGCCCAAGCTCACGACACTCGAGCAGCCCGTCGCGGCGCTCGCGCTCGCCGCGATGGACGCGATCGAGCGCTCGATGACGGGAACGCGCCCCGCGAGCCCGCCCGCGCGGACCGTCCTGCCGCTGCACCTCGTCGTGCGCGGCTCGGTCGCACGGCCCGAGAAACCCTAGGACGTCCCGACGGCGGACGTGGCCGTCGTCGGCCCACGCAGCCGACCAACTTCCAGAATTCGACCGTCACAACGATCGCTCGCTTTTTTCGACTTTTGACTTGGCAGCAGCGAAAGTCGCCCGTAGGGTCGTCCCAGTGCGACGGCGGGGCATCGCATCGTCCGTCGCACCGGGCCTCACGTTCGAGGCCCAGCCATCCGGAGCCGACCGATCGACGGTGATCGTCGTGCGGCCGCATCGGGAGCGCACGTGCCTGGCGCTGCTGGTCCGGCGGTCACCGCCGTCGCGTGACGCGTCAAGGAGGACGTCGTGCACAGACGAACGACCATGGGCCCTCGCAGGCTCGCCAGACGAGGGATCGCCGCGGTCCTGTCCGCCGCGGTGTTGGTACCGCTGTCGATCAGCGCAGCCGGCGCGCACCCCGGGCACGAGGAAGCGACACCGGCCGCCGACGAGGCGACCGACTGGGACAACTACGAGAAGGTGCTGCTCAGCAAGAACACCGGCGAGCCGATCGACCTCGCCGTCCTGCCCGACTCGCGCGTCCTGCACACGGCCCGCGACGGCGTCGTGCGACTCACCGACTCCGCGACGGGCCTGACCACCCAGATCGCGGACCTCGACGTCTACTCCAACTCCGAGGACGGGCTGCAGGGCATCTCGCTCGACCCGGACTTCGAGGAGAACCACTGGCTGTACCTGGTCTACGCGCCCCGCGTGATGGAGGGCACATCGCCCTCCGGCGTGGAGTACCCGGAGACCACCCCGACGGGGAGCGCGCCGAACTCCCTGCCGGCGGGCGAGGACGAGAGCTACTGGGACCAGTGGCTCGGGTACAACCAGCTCTCACGCTTCACGTGGGATCCGGCGACCGACGCCATCGACCTCTCCACCGAGCGCGAGATCCTCAAGGTGGACGCGCAGCGCGGGCAGTGCTGCCACGTCGGTGCGGACATGGCGTGGGACGCCGAGGGCAACCTGTTCCTGTCCACCGGTGACAACACCCCCGCCAGCACCCCGGGCGCGAACGGGTACGCGCCGAACAACAACGCCCCCGGCATGAACCCCGGCTTCGACGACCGTCGCGGCGCCGGCAGCACCAACGACCTGCGCGGCAAGATCCTGCGGATCAACCCGATCGAGGACCTCGCCGCCGGCACCGAGGTCGGCCCGGGGAGCACGTACACGATCCCCGAGGGCAACCTCTTCGACGACCCGCAGTACGACGACGTCCGGGACCTCGTGCGCGACGAGACCTACGTCATGGGCGTGCGCAACCCGTTCCGGATCGACTACGACGTCGAGTCGGGCGCGCTGGTGTGGGGCGACTACGGCCCCGACGCGGCGGCGGCGGACCCGAACCGTGGCCCCATGGGCTACGTCGAGTGGCAGCTCACGACCGAGCCGATGAACGGTGGCTGGCCGTACTGCCACGGTCCCAACGCGAACTACAACGAGTGGGACTACGCGACGTCGACGCCGGGCGACTTCTTCGACTGCGAGGCCGGCGCCGAGAACAACTCGACGTGGAACACCGGCCTGGACATCGTGCCGCCGGCGACCGCGCCGCAGGTCTACTACGGCGACAACCCCGGCGACCAGCCGGAGCTGCTCGACCCGCTGACGGCGTGGGGCGGCACGGGCCAGGCCCCGATGGGTGGCCCGATCTACCGCTACGACGAGAACCTCGACTCGGACGTCAAGTTCCCCGAGTACTGGGACGGGCACCCGTTCATGGCGGAGTTCTCGCAGGACTACGTCGCGGCGTTCACCCTGGACGAGCTCTCGTCCGCCGGTGAGGTCACCGCGGTCGAGAACTTCCTGCCGAACGACCACCTGGAGACGGTCAACCAGCCGATCTGGGACAACGTCATGGACATGGAGTTCGGTCCGGACGGCGCCCTGTACGTGCTGGAGTACGGTGACGGCTTCTTCCGCCAGAACCCGGACGCCGGCCTGTACAAGGTCGTCTACGGGTCGTCGAACACCCACCCGCGGGCCTTCATCTCGGCCGACCCCGTCTCGGGCAGCACCGCGCCGCTCGAGGTGACCTTCGACGCGTCGGCCTCGACCGACGCCGAGACCCCGGCCGGCGAGCTCGTCTACGACTGGGACTTCGACTCCGACGGCGTCTACGACGCCCAGGACGTGACCGTCACGCACACGTTCACCGAGCTCGGCCAGTACAACGTGCAGCTGCGCGTCACCGACGCGGGCGGCAACTTCGGTCTCGCGATCCAGCAGGTCACGGTCGGCAACACCGCCCCCGTCATCACCCTGGACCAGCCCGACGGTGCGATCTTCGACTGGGGCGACGCCGTCCCGTACACCGTCTCGGTCGAGGACGCCGAGGACGGCGACCAGCCGACGTGCCGCAACATCCAGTACACGTTCGGTCTGGGCCACAACACGCACGCGCACCCCGAGGTGAGCGGGCGGGCCACGGACACGGCGGACGGGTGCGGGTTCACGATCCAGACCAGCCCCGACGCGGTCGAGCACGGCGAGGGCGAGAAGATCTACGGCACCCTCGTCGTGACCTACACCGACCAGGCGCAGGGCAGCGTCCCGGCCATCCGGGGCGAGGCCACGCACATCCTCAAGCCGCAGGAGCAGCAGGCGGAGTGGTACGACGCGGCCGAGGGCGTCGAGCTCGTGCAGGACGACACGGCGGACGCCGGGTACTACGTCTCCTCGCTCGACGAGGGCGACTCGTTCTCCTACCAGCCGATCGCCTTCACGCACGCCCCGACCGGAGACCCGATCAACAGCGTGACCATGATCGGCCGCGGCGAGGGCACCGTCTCGCTCGGCTGGGTGGGTGCGGACGGCGAGACCGTCGACTCGCTCGCCGAGTTCCGCTTCGCCGGTGACACCTGGAAGGACGCCAGCCGCACGCTCACCGAGGTGCCGGAGGGCACCGGGACGCTCGTCGTGACGAGCACCGGCGGTGTGGACGTCGACAACCTGACCTTCGGGCGCAATGTCGTCGTCCCGGCCGACCAGGTGTCCATCCAGCTCTACTCGCTGATCCCGTGGGTCCGGGCGGACGGCCAGCAGGCCGTGCTCGACCGTCTGGGCGAGATCGGGCTCCAGAACGTCGAGCCGTACGGCGGCAACTACGCCGGCCTGACGGGCGAGGAGTTCCGTGCGCAGGCCGACGCAGCGGGCCTGAAGGCGCCGTCGTCGCACTACAACGTGGGCGAGGCGGACTTCGACACGACCCTCGAGTACGTGGGCGAGGTCGGGCAGCAGTACGTGGGCTCGGGTGGCTTCCCCTCCCCGGGGATCGGCACCTACGAGAACACGCTGGCCACCGCCGAGGCGATGAACCGCCTCGGCGAGCGGGCCGTGGCCGCCGGGTTCGAGAAGTTCTTCGGGCACAACCACGACCGCGAGTTCACCACGAAGTACGTGCACGACGGCGTCGAGATGTCCGCCTGGGAGATCCTCGTCGCGGAGACGAACCCGGAGTACGTGACGTTCGAGGTGGACGTCGCGTGGGCCGCTCACGCGGGCGTGGACGTCGCGGCGCTGCTCGAGCAGCACGGCGACCGGATCGAGCTCCTGCACATCAAGGACGCGACGGGGCTCGGCTCGAGCATCAGGTTCACGAACCTCGGTGACGGGGACGTGCCCCTGCAGGACATCCTGTCCGCCGCGGCCGAGGCCGGTGTCGTGTACTACGTCATGGAGTACGACCAGGCCCCGGACGGCGAGGACTTCGCCACCACCGGGTACGAGTACCTCACCGGCGAGCCCGCGGGCGGTCCGGACGAGCCCACCGAGCCGGTCACCGTCCCGGTGGACCAGGTCTCGATCCAGATGTTCTCCCTGATCCCGTGGGTCAACGAGGTGGGCCTGCCGGCCGTCCTCGAGCGCCTGTCCGAGATCGGGTTCCAGAACATCGAGCCGTTCGGCGGCAACTTCGCCGGCTATACGGCGGAGGAGTTCCGGGCGCTGGCCGACTCGTACGGCCTGAGCGTGAAGTCCTCGCACTACGACGTCGGCGAGAGCACGTTCGACGCCACGCTCGACTACGTCTCCACGCTGGGCCAGGAGTACGTGGGCTCGGGCGGCTTCCCCTCCCCGGGGATCGGCACCTACGAGAACACGCTAGCCACCGCCGAGGCGATGAACCGCCTCGGTCAGCGCACCGTGGACGCTGGGCTGGTGAAGTTCTTCGGTCACAACCACGACCGGGAGTTCACCACCACGTACGAGCACGAGGGCGAGACGCTCTCCGCCTGGGAGATCCTGGTCCGCGAGACAGACCCGGAGCTCGTGACGTTCCAGCTGGACGTCGGCTGGGCGACACACGCCGGTGTGGACGTGCCGGCGCTGCTCGAGCAGTACGGCGACCGGATCGCGCTCACGCACATCAAGGACGCGGTGAACCTGGGCGAGGAGGACGGCCCGACGTTCACCAACCTCGGTGACGGTGACGTGCCGCTGCAGGAGATCCTTGCGGCCGCGCAGGAGGCCGGCGTCGACTACTACGTGATGGAATACGACCTCGCCGCCGACGGCGAGGGCTTCGCCACCACCGGGTTCGAGTACCTCACCGGCCAGCCGGCCGGGGTGAACGAGCGGACGGTCGCGGTGACGGCGCAGCCGCGGTGCCTCGCGGGCAAGGCGTACCTCGCCGTCCGTGCGCTCAACGACGAGGACGTCCCGCTCGACATCACGATCGAGACGCCCTACGGCACCAAGACGTTCGAGGACGTCGCACCGGGCAAGAACGCCTACCAGTCGTTCGGCACCCGGTCGGACGAGCTCGGCGCCGGCAGCGTCAGCGTCGCGGCGACGGACGCCGAGGGAGGCACGGGCACGGTCACCGCGGAGCACGGCGCCCTGTCGTGCGGCTGACGGCAGCCTGACAGCGGCCTGACGGCCAGGTGAGGCGGACGTCCGACGTCGCCTCACCTGGTCGCACCACCGGCGGCCCGGGTGACGAGGAGCCCTCGTCACCCGGGCCGTCGGCGTGTCGGGGCCCGTGGTACGGCCGCTGGGCTCGCGAGCAGGGCCGAACGTGGACAGCATGGCCGTGGTGTCGAGCAGGGGCGCCGACCACGCCAGAGCGAGGACCGCCATGACCTCCACCGCCGTACCCGCCCAGGTCTCGGACACCGCAGCGGCGACCGCGACCTCTCCGACCACCGCCGGGACCGTGTCGGGCGCTCCCGCGGCGCCGGGCGCGGGGTGCCTGCCGATGCCACAGCCTCGCGGTCCCCTGACCGCCGCGCTCCTCTCCGCGCTCGGCGCGGGTGCGCCCGGGGAGGACGCGGCCGAGCGGCTGCGACCCGTCCGAGACGTCGTGCCCGCCGCGCTCGACGCGGCCACCGGCGCGCTGCTCCGGGACGACGACGTCCAGCTCGCCCTCACGGTCCTGTACGAGCTCCACTACCGCGGGGTCGACGGCGTCGACGACGCCTGGGAGTGGGCGCCGGACCTGCTCGCCGTCCGTGCACGGCTCGAGGCCCCGTTCGAGACGGCGGTGCGAGAGCGCGCCGGGCAGCCGGAGTGCGCGACGACGGACGCCGCGGGCGTCGCACGGCGGCTCTTCGAGCTCGCCGCCGCCGACGACGGACCGAGCCTGTCCCGCTACGTCGCCCGGCGCGCCGACGCCGAGCAGGCGCGCGAGCTCCTGGTGCTGAAGTCGCTGTACCAGCTGAAGGAGGCCGACCCCCACACGTGGGCGCTCCCGCGGATCTCGGGCGCGCCCAAGGCCGCCCTCGTGGAGATCCAGGCCGACGAGTACGGCGGGGGACGGCCCGGACGCATGCACGCGGAGCTGTTCGCGCGCGCGATGCGCGGGGTCGGGCTCGACGACACCTACGGGCGGTATGTCGACGCGGTGCCCGCCGTGGTCCTCGCGGCGGTCAACACGATGTCCCTGTTCGGCCTGCACCGCCGGCTGCGCGGGGCGATCGTCGGGCACCTCGCCGCGTTCGAGATGACGTCGTCCGTACCGAGCCGCCTCTACGGGAACGGGTTCCGCCGCCTCGGCCACGACGCGGACACGACCTGGTACTTCGACGAGCACGTCGAGGCGGACGCGGTGCACGAGCAGATCGCCGGGCGGGACCTCGCCGGCGGCCTGGTCGAGCAGGACCCCACGATGCTCGACGACGTCCTGCTCGGGGCGGCCGCCTGCCTCGCCGTCGAGGAGGACGTCGGCGCGTTGGCGCTCGACCGCTGGGAGCGGGGGGAGTCGGCGCTGCGGGTCCCGATCGGTCCGTCCGGGGTGACCGGGGGAGGCCGAGGGTGACGGGGGAGCCACGCGCGGCGCGCACCGAGGAGGTCGTCGTGACGGCCTGCCCCGACGGTCCGCTGCTCGTGCGCGGGCCGGTGCGGCTCGTCGACCTGGCGGGGCGAGAGATCGAGCGGCACCGCGCGACCGTCGCGCTCTGCCGGTGCGGCGGGACGGCGATCCCGCCGTGGTGCGACGGCACGCACAAGGTCAACGGCTACCGCAGCGGTGACGGGTCCTGAGGAGGTGCAGGGGGAGCAGCCGCGGACGGTCGCGTCAGCACCGCCGGCCGCAGGCGGTCGAGCAGCGCCGTCAGGTCGTCTACCTGTCGTCGCGCCTGCCGGTCGAGCTCCGCGAGGCGCGCCCGGTCGACGTCGACGTCCGCGGGGAGCTGGGCGAGGGATCGCCACCCGCTCTGCTTGCCCATGACCGCCGAGCGCAGGAGCTCGACCTCCAGGAGGGCCGAGAGCGGCGAGGACCGGGACAGCCGTCCGTTCGGCGCGAGACGCCCGATCCGCTCAGCCGCGGCGGCGAGGAGGATCTTGGTGCGACTGGCACGAAGGCCGAGGCGCTCGGTCGTGACCAGGAGGAACGCGCGCTCGTCCCGAAGCTCGTCGGCCAGCGGGCCCAGGACGGCGCCCACGGGCGTCCCGGCGTACGCGCGGGCCATCCTCGCGACGCGGCGCACCCCGACCGTCGCGCCCGCCACGTGGTCGTCGAGGTAGATCGCCAGCAGGTCGCGGTCGGTGTGCCGGGTGCTGGTCATCGAGTCACTCGGACCACGGGTCGAGCACGACCTTGACGCAGCCGTCCTCCTTGCGCTGGAACATCCCGTACGCCGCGGGCGCGGACTCCAGGGAGAGCCGGTGCGTGCGCAGGTCCAGGACCCCGAGCGGGTCGGAGGCATCGGCGACCAGGGGCAACAGGGTGTCCGTCCACCGGCGCACGTTGGCCTGTCCCATGCGCAGGGTCAGCTGCTTGTCGAAGAGCTGCATCATCGGCAAGGGGTCCTTGGCGCCGCCGTAGACGCCCGAGACGGAGACCGTGCCCCCGCGGCGGACGAGGTCGAACGCGGCGTACAGGGCCGCGAGGCGGTCGGCCCCCGCGCGCTCGGTGAGCGGGGCGGAGAGCAGGTCGGGCAGCAGGCCCACCACCTTCTGCGTCGCCTCCGCGACGGGAGATCCGTGCGCCTCCATGCCGACCGCGTCGATCACGGAGTCGGCACCACGACCCGCAGTGAGGTCGCGCACCGCGGCGGGGAGGTCGTCGACGGCCGTGGGATCGAGCGTCTCGACCCCGTGCCGCTCCGCCATCGCCCGTCGTTCCGGGACGGGGTCGACGCCCACGGCGCGCGCCGCCCCGCGGTGGAGCGCGATCCGCGCGGACATCTGCCCGATGGGGCCGAGACCCAGGACCACGACCGTGCCGCCGGTCGGGACGTCGGCGTACTCGACCGCCTGCCACGCGGTGGGCAGGACGTCCGACAGGTAGAGGTAGCGCTCGTCCGGCGACCCGTCGTCGGGCACGACGACGGGCCCGTACTGGGCCTGCGGCACACGCAGGTACTGGGCCTGGCCCCCGGGGACCTGGCCGTAGAGCTTGGTGTACCCGAAGAAGGCCGCACCCTTGTCCTGGGAGCGCACCTGCGTCGTCTCGCACTGGGTCTGCAGGCCGCGCTCGCACATCCAGCAGTGCCCGCACGCGATGTTGAACGGGATCACGACGCGGTCGCCGACACGCAGGTCCCCGGCCTCCGGGCCCACCTCCTCGACGACGCCCATCGCCTCGTGGCCGAGGACGTCGCCCGCGTCGAGGAACATCCCGAGCACCCCGTACAGGTGCAGGTCCGAGCCGCAGATCGCGGTCGACGTCACACGGACGATCGCGTCCGTGGGCTGCTCGATCCGGGGGTCGGGCACGTCCTCGACGCTCACCTTCTCGCGTCCCTGCCAGGTCAGTGCTCGCATGGGTCGTCGTCCTTCCGTGGTCGTCGTGCCGACCGCGGCGGCGTCAGCACGCCTGAGACGCCACCGTGCCCGACGGCGTCGGCGGGACTCTGCACCGACTCCGACAGTGAAGCACCGGCCCGTCCCGCTCACACCCCGGGCCGCCGCGGCCGAGGCGACGTGCGGGTGCGGGCACGGCGGGCGATCCTCGTGCTCGTGACGACCGACGACCGGGCAGCGCCCCACGTGCCAGGGGGCGAGGGTGCGACCTGGGCTCGCCGTGCGCTCGCCAGCGCGGCGCGGCGCTGGGTGCGGCACCCCCGCTGGTCGCTCGCGGTCAAGGGCGCGGTCGCGGCCGCGCTCGCCTGGTTCGTCGGCGAGCTCGCGCCCGAGCCGTTCTCCGACTACCCCTACTACGCGCCGCTGGGCGCCGTCGTCGCGACGACGAGCACGCTCGCCCGCTCGGTCCGCGAGTCCACCCAGGCGATCCTCGCGATCCTCGTCGGCGCGGCCATCGCGCGCGGCGTGGACCTCGTCCTCTCCCCGAGCGCGCTGTCCGTCGCGCTCGTCGTCGGCCTCGCGCTCCTGTGCGCGGGGTGGCGTCGCTTCGGCGAGATGGGCACGTGGGCGGTGACGTCGGCGCTGTTCGTCCTCATCATCGGCAACGCGGCCAAGGTCGAGTTCGTCGGCGCGTATGCGGGGCTCGTCGTCGTCGGCGCGGCCATCGGCGTCGGGATCAACCTCCTCCTCCCGCCGCTGCCCCTCACGCCGACCGAGGAGGCGCTCGACGAGCTGCGCGACACGCTCGTCGACCAGGTCGAGGCGCTCGCGGACGGGCTCGACGGGGAGCGGCCGCCGTCCGCGGAGGAGTGGGAGGAGCGCCGCCGCGAGGTGGAGCCGACGCTCGCCCGTGCGCGCGATGCCGTCGCACGCACGCGCGAGGCCGCGCGGGCGAACCTCCGCCTGCGCCGGCACCGGTACTGGGCGGTCTCCCAGGTGCGGCGCTCGCACGAGCTGGAGGTGTCCGCGGACGTCGTGGGGTCGCTCGTCCGGCTCCTCGTCGAGTGGGAGCGCGAGGGGCGCGACGACCTGGCGCTGGGAGCCCGCCTGCGCCCGCTCGCGGCCCGTGCGCTCGGCGCCTACGCCGCCGCCCTGCGCTCCGTCGGCACCGAGCCCGCCGACGAGGAGGCGCTGCGCGCCCTGGCCGCCCGCGCCGAGGACCTGCGCAGGGCGGTCCGAGAGGCGCGGCACGAGGTCGACGAGGACTACTTCGTCGCCGGCTCGCTCGTCCTCGCGGTCCGGCGCGGTGGGGTGGCGCTCGCGGCCGGGTGACAGCCGGCGACCGCGGCCCGCGCACGCACGAACCGCCCCGGTCCCGCGGGCTGGTCGGACGCAGCCTGGGCGGACCCGGGGCGGTTCGTGCGGTCAGGCCCGGGGGTCAGGACCCCCGGGCCAGGAGCCGGGCGTTACCCGCAGGCGTGCGCCGCGTGCTCGACGACTTCGCTCGACACCTCCTCGCCGTCGACCGTGGCGGTCGCGGAGACCGTGACCGTCCCCGCGTCGAACGCCGTCGCCCGCGACGCGAACGACTGGTAGGCGGCCTGGCCGGGCTGGACGGCCGCGACCGTCCGCGACCCGAACGCCGTCGTGAGCGTCACGTCCGCCGGGACGTCGGACGCGTTCGTCGCCGCGACGGCGAGGTACGCCTTGCCTGCGAGGCACCGCGGGGAGACCGCCACGTCGAGCTCGACCCCGGCCGGCTCCGCGGCCGGCGTGACCACGAGGCCGCGCAGGCTCCCCGTGTTGTCGAACGACCCGAAGCCGGCGCGACCCTCGGTGAACGTCGTGTCGTTCGCCGTGAGGAGCGGGGTGTCGAGGCCGTCGAGGTACACGGCGATGTCGCCGCTGTCCGCGCAGCGCACGACGCGCACGTCGTGCCACTCCTCGTCCGTCACGGCCGGGGGAGCACCGACCGCGCCGTCCCACTGGTCGTCGATCCGCTCCCGGTCCTTCCCGTCGACCTTGAAGATGCCGTTGTGGGCGTAGATCGTGTTGTCCTGCGAGAGGTGGGCGTAGTAGTACTCCGTGTCCGACTGCCAGCCGAACACCACGATCACGTCCCGGTTGTTCACCGAGGCCGGGGCGTCGAGCTTGACCTCGGCGTCGAGCGCGAACGAGCCGAGCTCGGGGCCCTCGGTGAGGACGGCGTACTCGAACGGGCGGCGGATGCCGTCGTTCGGGTTGTCGCCCACCTGAGCGAGGACGACCGCGTCGCCGGGGAACTGCCACTTCGACGGCGTCCGCGGCGCCCAGCTCTCGGCCGCCATCACGTCCGTGATCGGCTCGCCCGCCGGCGCGCACGACGGCGGCGCCGGGGGCTCGACCGGCTGCGCGCCGAACCGGGCGTACTGCGCCGCGACCTGCTCCGGCGTCGGGACGGTGTCGAGGAACATGAGGTCGTCCATGCGGCCGTGGAACGGGTTGGCCTCGCGCGTGTCCTGCGGGAAGCTGCCGCCGATCTTGATCCCCCGCGGGTCGGTCGGGGACGTGGCCCCGGCGCCCCAGGGGTTCGAGGCCGTGTACCGGCCCGCGAGCTCCTCGCCGTTCCTGTAGAGCTTCATCTCGCCGCCCGCGAAGTCGAACGTCGCCGCGAGGTGGACCCAGCGGTTGCGCTCGAGGATCTGGTCCCACGGGAGGTCGGCCGCGAACGTCCACGAGCCACCGCCGTCGACGCGGCGTCCGAGGGCGACGAGCTTGAGCTCGTCACCGACGGTGATGACCTCGAGCAGCGCGCGCACGGCATGACCGTCGGAGTCTCCGGTCAGCACCCCGGCGAGGCCGATCGCGTTGTAGCGGTCGTCGGGGTTCGCCGTGCCCGAGTTGAGGGCCGGGTGCTCGCCGGTCGGCTTGAACCAGCCCATGACCGAGATCTCGTCCGCGTCCGCGAAGGCGCCGAGCGAGTCCACGCCCGCCGGGTCGTAGACGCCGGCCTTCCAGTCGTCGTTCGACGACGTGAGCGGGCTCATCTGCTGCGTCTGGAGCGCCTCGCCCGCGCCCGGGTAGGCCCGGTCGGCCACGCGCATCTCGACGCCGCCGTTGACGAGCTGGATGTTCGTGCCGGACCAGCCCTGGTCCGCCTCCCACGTCGTCGAGCCCGCGACCGGGTGGTCGAAGTCGTAGTGCGCCGCGACGTTCCCGGCGAGCTCGGGGAGCACGACGGGCGAGGACGCCCCGGCGCGCCGCGCGCCGGTGACCTGCCAGATCTTCCCGTTGGCCTTCGAGATCAGGTACAGCTCGCCGTCGGCGTCGGACCCGAGGCGCAGGTCGACGCGCTGGTCGCCGACGAGCTCCTGGAACGTCGTCTCCTGCCCGTCGGCGAACACGCGCAGGTGCTCGATCTCGGCGAGGTCCTCGAGGTCGCCGTCGTTGCGGACCATCTCGTCCGCCTCGGTGGCCAGCACCCAGCCGCGCACGAGGTCCGTGAAGAGGTAGCGCCCCCGCAGCTCGGGGATGTCGCCGCGGTAGACGAACCCGCCGTTGAGCGCGACGCCCGCGTCGCCGGTCTGGCCGGGGTCGCGGTTGTGGTCGTAGGCGGCCACGGGGTACGTGAAGCCGTTCTCGGCGTCGTTCGCGGGCAGCGGGTAGATCTGCCGGTTGTCGGCGCGGAACGACCCCTCGCGCACGGACCAGCCGAAGTTGTCGCCCGGCTCGACGGCGTACACCGACTCGACCTGCCACTCGCCGATGTGCCCCAGGTACATCGTGTGGTCGCCCTCGGGGTCCCAGCTGATCCGGTGCGGGTCGCGCATGCCGACCGCGTAGATCTCCGGCAGCGCGCCGGCCGTCCCGACGAACGGGTTGTCCGCGGGGATCCCGTACCGCCCGTTCGCGGCGTTCGTGCCCAGCGGGTCGATGCGGAAGATCTTGCCCTGGGGCGTGGCGAGGTTCTGCGGGTTGCCGTTGCCGACTCCGTTGCCGCCGTCGCCCACGAGGACGTAGAGGTTGCCGTAGTCGGCGTCGCCCTCGGAGACCGTGGGGTTGAACGCGATCTGCTGCACCGTGTGCACGCGGCCGGCGAACGGCACGCGCAGGACCTCGCGGCTCGTGCCCGCGAAGACCGGCGCGGACGGGTCGGTCGCCTTCCACTCCGTGACCACGCTGTGGAACTGGGTGTTGCCGTACGCCGGGTAGTCCGGGGTGTCCTCCGTCAGGGCCGTGCCGCCCTCGGTGTGCACCGTGTAGAACAGGCCGTTCTCGGCGAAGTCGGGGTGGAACTCGGCGGAGCCGAGGCCGGTGCCGAGGCCCGCGCTGTTGTGGAAGTTGTCGAGGAACTGCTGGCGCACGTCGAGGTACGGCACGTACGCGCCCGTGTCCTTGTCGACGGTGTAGAGGACCGCGTTGTTGTCGGGCACCATGAGGCGGCCCGAGCCGTCGGGGATCTCGTCGAGGTGCGTGATGCGGTTGTGGCGCACGAGGCGCGGGTCCTGCGTCGCCGGGGTCGTCTGCGACGCGGGGAGCTGGGCGAGCTCCGTCACCTCGATGCCGAGGGTCGACGGCGTCGGGTCGGGCAGCGGGTTGAGCAGCGGCTCGTTGGGCGTCGTCCCGCCCGCGGCGCAGTCGGCGGGGTTGCCCGTCGGGATCGCGAGGTTCTGCCCGGCCGTGTCGACCGCGACGTCGTCGAGCATGAGGCGGCCCGCGCTGCTGGCGCCGTTGATCCAGAAGAACCGGTCGAGCGCCGAGGTCACGCCCTGGCGGAAGCCGAACTGCTGCTCCGTGCCCTCGGGGAGCCGGGTGATCTCCTCGTACGGGCCGCCCTGGCTGTAGACGCTGACCTTGTCCGTCGCGTTGTCGGCGACGATCCAGACGCACTGCCACGTGTCCCGCGACCAGACGCCGGCAGGCTTGAAGGCGCCGCCGTCGCGCACGAGCATCACGTCGTTGTTCTGGTTGTTCACGTACGCGCGGCTGTGCGCGTAGTCGGACGGCGCGTCGTTGTCCGTGATGCCGAACGACGTGTCGACGCTCCCCGTCCGCAGGAAGCGGAAGAACACGGTCCCGGTCGTGCCGTCGGCGATCCCGGGGACGGCGCGGTGGGCGCGCTGGGTGCCTCCGACCATCTCGAGCACCTGGTTGTTGCCGTTGAGCGGGTCGGCGACGACCCGGGCGGCGGACGAGGCGGTCCAGCCGTCCTGGCCGTTCAGCGCGGTGCGCTGGTAGGCCTCGAAGCTGAGGACCTCGCTGAACTCGTCGGCGGCCTCCTCCGCGGCCGCCGGTGGTCCGAGGAGGGTTCCCCCCAGGACGGCCGCGAGGGAGAGGGCGATCGCGGCTCTCCCTCGTCGGCTCGAATGCGTAGACGTCATCGTCTGCTCCGTTTCGTCGGGTGGTGCTGGCACGACAGCGGTGAGCGCTGTCATGTCTCCGACCCGCCGGCCGTCCGTCGCCGGGTCGGGCTCCTGCACTCCGCCGGTTCTCCTCGGCCGCGTCGTTGCGCCGGGGTCCGCACGGGCCGCGCGCACGGTCGGTGGCGGCCCCTCGGCCGCCGCGTCCTGGCTCTCCCGTCCGGCTCGAGCTGCACGTCCGTGTGCGCGACTCTCGCAGCGTAGGGAAGCGCTTTCCGCGTGTCAAGAGATCCGTCCGCGCGCCGCCGAGGCGGCCGCGGAGACGACGACGGCGGGCGACCGGACGTGCCGGTCGCCCGCCGTGAGGGCGTCGCGCGGACGGGTCAGGAGGCCCGCGCGAAGGTCTGGATGCGGTCGATCTGGAGTGGCGGCTTCTTCTCGCCCGCGGTCACCGCCACCGGCAGCCGGTTCTGCGCCGGAGCGAGCGGGCACGTCACGAAGTTCGTGAACGCGCACGGGAAGGAGAAGGCGCGGTTGAAGTCGACCACGGTGTCACCGTCCCGTTCGGTGTCGGGGACGCGCACGAGCCGGCCGTTGCCGTAGGTCTCCTTGCCGCTCGTGGTGTCGGTGAAGTGCGCGTTGCCGCGCTCGATGCCCGTGTCGTCGTCCGGGCGCCCGGCGACGAGGAGCGTGTGCTCCGTCCCGTCCAGGGTGAACGTGACGGTGCCGATCACGCGCTGCTCCTCGAACACCCCGCGCTCGACCGTCGGGTAGTCCGACGCCTGCTCGGCCGTCCGCGTGAACCGCGCAGGGAGGACCCAGCGCTCGTCGAGCGGGAACGTCTCGATGTCGTCGAGGCGCTTGCCGGCCGCCTCGCGCGGGTCGCGGACGCGCACGCCGAAGATCTGGCGGCCGGTCGCGTCGGTGCGGCGGATCGTCTCGACGCGCAGGTCACCGAAGAACGCGGGCACGAGGGAGTACTTGTGGCCGGTCGACACGGGCGTCGGCGCCGTCACGGGTGCGCCGTCGAGCGTGACGGTCTCCCCGCTGCCGTCAGGCGTGTACACGACCTCGTCGTCCTGGACCGACCAGGTGCCGGGCACGCCCTCGACCTCGAGCGGCTCCGGGCCCGTCAGCCAGTCCTGGCTGACCATGGACATCCACCCGTACGGGCTCGTCAGCTCGTCGATCCGGGCGCGGTGCCACCGCTCCCACTCCTGGCGGTACTCGGCGCTCACTGCGGACATGTCGGTCCTCTCGTCGATGGGTCGGGTCACAGGTCGGGACAGGTTCAGGGTCGAGGGGTGCGCGTCAGGGCACGCGCGTCGCGCGCTCCACGAACGCGCACACCTGCGCGAACGAGTCGGCGTCGGCGAACGCGTTGCCCGCGGGGGTCCCGCCGGCCGACAGCTCGATGCCGGAGACGGGGTGGCGGGTCGGGCCCTGGGCGACGGGGAGGTGCGGCAGGGCGATCGAGTGGCCCGCGTCGGGGTAGTCGAGCAGCAGCGTCTCGTGCGCGTGGTCCGCGGCGCGCAGCGTCTCGACGACCTGGCGCGCGTACATGCTCGAGGGCCACAGGCCGTCGGCCATCCCGGAGACGCACGCGACGGGGCCTGCGATGCGCTCGACGGGGATGCGCGACGCGGCGGCGAATCCCCGGTCGCGGAGGCCGTCGACGTAGACGTCGCGGTACCGGTCCGGGGGCGGCCCGCCCGTCCACGGCTGCCACGTCACGCCGGGGTTGCCCTGCCACAGGTGCGGGAGCGGCTCGCCGCCCAGCGTCCACGTGGGTGAGTCCCACCCCTGCGCGGGGTCCGCGGCGCCCTGGGCGCCGTGCACGTGGGCCCCGGGCACGTAGGCGACGACGGCGCCCACCAGGCCGGGGTAGGTGGCGCCCAGCAGGAGGGCGAGCTCGCCGCCCCGCGACTGGCCGCTCACCACGACGACGCCGGCGCGCGGCGCGAGCTCGCGGTGCACGTGGCGCAGCGCGGTCTCGAAGTACTCCAGCGGCGTGCGGGTGATGTGGTCGGGCAGGCCGGGCACGCCGAAGTAGCCGAGCGCGAGCGCCTGCACGCCGCGCGACGCGTAGAGCGCGCCCCGCTGCTCGTTGATGCCGCCGCCGGAGCCGTTGAGCACGACGATCGTCGGGTGCGGGCCGTCGCCCGGCGGCACGAAGAGCGTGCCGACGAGCCCGCCCTCGCGGACGTCGCGGCGTCGCACCCCGGGTCCGGTCCAGCGCTGCACGAGGTCGGCCGTCGCGCGCTGCGTGCCGTCGGACTCGTCCCACGCGTCGAGGCGCGAGCGCAGCGGACGCGCGACGTCGGTCGTGGGCGGCCGACCGGGCGCCGCGTCCGGCGTCGTGCCGGGCGTCGGGTCGGGCCGCTGCGACGTGAGGAGCGCCATCCCGTCGACGCGCCCGTAGTCGCCGGACACCGGCGGGTCACGGTCGAGCCGGACGGTGCCGGCCCGGTCCGCGCGGTAGGTCGCGCGGGCGGACCAGGCGGTCCCGGCGCGGTCCGTCGTCGCGCGGACAGTGACGAGCGCGCCGGGTGCGGCGCCGCTCACCTCGATGCGGCGGGCGACGTCGAGCAGGTCGTCGGCGGGGCTGACGGTGAGCCGGAGCGTCACGGCGCGCCTCCCGTCGCCGGGTCCAGTGCGTCCCAGACGTCGCGGTCGACGTCGAACGCCTCCGCGTCCGGCCGGGCGCCCGGGAGGCGTCCTCCGGCGCGCGTCCAGTCGTCGCCGAGGCGGTCCGCCCGGTCGGCGAGGTCCTCGGCGCCGAACGCGCGGGGGTCGAGCGCGAGCACCCAGAGCCCGCGCCCGACGGCGTCGCCTCGTGCGCCGGTGAGCAGCCCGGCGAGCGCCTCCACCGTGAGGCCGAGCAGGGACCCGAGCAGACCGGCCGGGAGCAGCGTGCCGACGGCGCCCGCGTCCCGGGTGGGCTCGCCGTCGGGGCTGAGCGCGGCGCCGTCGGGCAGGGGATCGCCCTCCCGGGCGCGGCGCCGCGCGTCGGCGAGCGTGACGGCGCTCGTCGCGGCGTCCACGACGAGCGCACGCCCCTGCCCGTCCCGCGGCACCGCCACGGCGAGCGGGTTCGTGCCGACCACGGGGGCGGTCCCGCCGTACGGGGCGACGGTCGCGGGGGACTGGGCGAGCGCGACCCCGACCAGCCCGTCCTCGGCGAGCGCCCGGACGTACGCGCCGACGCGCCCCGTCCCGCCCGCGTGGCGCACGGCGACCACGCCGACGCCGTGCCCGCGCGCGAGCCCCGCGGCCCGGCGGACCGCCGCGGCGAGCGCGACCGGCCCGGGGAGGTCGTACGCGTCGAGCGTCGCGGTCGCGCCGGTCACGACGGCGGACGGTCCCGCGGTCCCGGCCCGTTCCGCCGTCGTCCGCTCGTGCGCGTCCCGCAGCTCGCGGACGAGGAGCGCGAGGCCGAACTCCGGCCACCCCGACGCGTCCCCCGCCACCACGGCGCGGGCCGCGAGGTCGGCATCGGCGGGGTCGTGGGCGGCGAGCGCCGCGCGGGCCCGGGCACGGGCGTCCGCGGCGTCGACGCGCACGGTGGGGGTGGCGGGCACGGCGGTCCTCTCGGGTGGTCGGGGTGGGGCGGGTCGTGCGGGTGGATCGGGGCGGGGGAGACGCTCAGTCGTCGCCGAAGAACGCCCCGGAGTCGATCGCGAGGCCCATCACGACGCTGCGACCGCGGCGGATGTGCTCGAGCTCGAGCCGGGCGGCGCGCTCGCCGTCGCCCGCGCGCAGCGCCTCGATGAGGAGCCGGTGGTCGTCGAGCGGCGGCCCCGGCTCCAGGGGTTGGCGGCCGCAGAGCCGGAACGCCCGCTCCAGGTCCTCGAGCGCCAGCTCGGTGATCGCGTGCAGCCGGGGGTTGCGCGAGTACTTCGCGACCCGGCAGTGGAACAGGTGCGACGCCGACAAGATCGACTGCACGTCCTGCGCCTGCGGGTACGTGCCCTCGGCGATGGCCGCGAGCTCGTCGACCTCGGCCGGGCTCGCGTGGGCGGCCGCGAGGCGCGTCGCCATCGGCCCCGTCGCCTCGCGCACGTCGAGCACGTCGACGAGCGTCTTGAGGGTCACCGGGGCGACGCGGCACAACGCGCGCGGGCGCACGTCCACGAGGCCGTCGTGGTCGAGGCGGTGCAGCGCGTCGCGCACCGGCGTGCGCGACGTCCCGAACTCGGACGCCGTCTCGGTGACGTCGATCTCCTCGCCAGGGCGCAGCTCGGTGAAGATGATCCGGCGTCGCAGCTCGTGGTAGATCCGGTCCGCGGCCGGGACGACGCTCATGCGTCGGCCCCGGGCACGCGGGACGGGTCGTGGTGGGTTCGGTTCATGCTGCCTCCTACTGACGGGACCAGGGCACGAGACGTCGTTCGAGCACCGTGACCAGGGTCGTGGAGAGGTAGCCCAGCACGGAGATGGTGACGATGCCCACGTACATCTTCGCGACGGCGAACGTCGTCCAGGAGCTCCAGATGAGGTAGCCCAGGCCGTTGCGCGACCCGACGAACTCCGAGGCCGCGATGATGACGAACGCGCCGCCCACGGCGAGCTTGAGCCCGGTGAAGATGCTCGGCAGCGCGGCGGGCAGCGCGACCGTGCGCCACCGCTGGAGCCGGCCCGCCCCGTTCGCGGTCGCCACGTCGAAGTAGATCTGCGGCGTCTGGAGCACGCCGCCCATCGCGTTGTAGAAGACGTAGAAGAACACGCCGATCGCGACGATCACGTACTTGCTCGCCTCGCCGAGGCCGAACACGAGGAGCAGCAGCGGGAAGATCGCGACCTTGGGCACGGGCAGCAGGCTCGCGAAGATCGGCCCGAGGAGCGTGCGCAGGGTCGTGACCGACCCGAGCGCGATCCCCAGGACCAGCCCGGGCACGGCGCCGAGCACGAACCCGATCGCGATGCGCGTGAGCGTGATGCCCGCGTGCTCGAAGAGCTCGCCGCTCCCGACGAGCTGCGCGAAGGTCTCGGCGATCGACGACGGCGGCGGGAAGAACCGCGCGTCGAGCACGTTCGTCCGGCTCGCGAGCTCCCACACGGCGAGGAGCAGGAGCGGCGTGAACGGCCCGACGATCCGCACGACGCGTCCCGTCCGCTTCCGGCGCAGCTTCTCCGTCAGCTCGCGCGTGATCTCGGCCGTGCGGTCGTCGGCGTCGCGGGGCGCGTCCGGGGCGCCGCCCCTCGCGGCAGGACCGGTCGGGCGGGCGGTGGTGCGCTCGTCGGTCGGGGTCGTCATGCGACCGCCTCCCGGACGCCCGCGGCGGAGCGCTCGTCCGCCCCCGCCGCGTCGTGCGCCTCGGCGTCCTGCGCCTCCGCGTCCCGCAGCAGCCGCCACAGCTCGTACGTGATCTCGCCGTGGCGGGGGTCGCGGCGCAGCTCGAGGATGTCGCGCGGGCGGTCGAACGGGACCCGCACGTCGGCGAGGATGCGCCCGGGCCGGGCCGACATGACGACGACGCGGTCCGCGAGCACGAGCGCCTCGTCGACGCTGTGCGTGATGAAGAGCACCGACCGCGAGGTCTGCGACCAGATCTTCAGCAGCTCCTGCTGGAGCACGACGCGCGTCTGCTCGTCGAGCGCGCCGAACGGCTCGTCCATGAGGAGGGTCGCGCCGTCGTCGGCCAGCGCCCGCGCGACCGAGGTGCGCTGCCGCATGCCGCCCGAGAGCTGATGCGGGTAGAAGCCCCGGAACTCCGTGAGGCCCACCATGTCCAGCAGGGGGGCGACGCGTTCGCGCCGGGCCGAGCGTCGCACGCCGCGCAGGCGCAGCGGGTACTCGACGTTCTGCTCGACCGTGAGCCACGGCAGCACGCCGTGGTCCTGGAAGACGACGGACGGTCGCGCCGCCATGGTCACCGTCCCGCGGTCGGCTTCCTCCAGGCCCGCGAGGATGCGCAGGAGGGTGCTCTTGCCGCACCCGGAGGGTCCGAGCACGCAGACGAACTCGTTGTCCTCGATGGTGAGCGACACGTCCTGGAGCGCGACGAGCACGTCGTCGCGGCGACGGTCGTGGAACCCCTTCCAGAGGCCCTCGACGGAGACGGCCGTCACGAGCCGAGCTCCGCGGCCCGCTCACGCGCCTGCTCGAGGAGGTCGGCGCGGAAGATGCTCTCGACGTCCGCCTCGCCCTCGTACTCGAGCGTGCCGCGGTCGCGGAAGAACTGCTCCTGGGCGTGCACGTCCTCCCAGTCGATCTCGCCCGTCGGGTCCTGCTCCGTGAGCGCGAGCGACGTGAGCGTCTCGACGGGCAGCTCGGTGTACCGCGCGATGATCTCCTGGTTCGCCGGGTCGTCCCAGCCGCCCGCCTCGAGCTCCGCGGCGGCGCGCAGGTACGCGGCCGTGAACGCGACGACCGCGTCGGGGTGCTCGTCGACGTACTCGGTGCTGAAGACCAGGGCGCCGAGCTCGGTGCCGGCGTGGTAGTCGATCGGGAGGATCTCGGACGCGATGCCCTCGCTCTCCAGCGACGACGAGATGGGCTCGATCGACCAGGCGGCGTCGACGGAGCCGCCCACGAGCGCGGGACCCGTCTCCGGCGGGCCGACGTTGACGAGCTCGACGTCGTCGAGCGTGAGGCCGCCGGCCTCCAGTGCCTTGGCCACCGAGTAGATGCCGAAGCCCCCGTCGCCGGGGATGCCGACGCGGCTGCCGGCGACCTGCTCGATCGACGTGATGCCGGAGTCGGCCGCGACGACGAACGGTGCCGGGTTCGGCCCGCTCTCCGGCACGCGCGAGACGCTCGCGATCACCGAGAGCGACGCGCCGGCCTCGGTGGCGTTGAACAGGCCCGCGCCCCACGTCGCGCCGCCGGCCGTGACGTTGTTCGTGCTGACGAGCTGGTAGGTCTCGCCGGACGTCCCGCCCTTGGCGAGGAGCTCGACGTCGACGCCCGCCTCCTCGAAGTACCCCTTGTCCTCCGCGAGGAAGAACGGCGCGTAGTCCGCGTAGGGGGAGTAGAGGAACGAGATCTGCGGCGCGGCATCGTCCCCGCCGCCGGACGGGTCGCTCCCGCCCGCACAGCCCGCGAGGACCCCTGCCGCCGCGACGAGCGAGATGGTGATCGACGAGCGGCGTGAGATAGCCATGAGTCCTCCTGGGTCTGACACACGAGCAAGCGCGTCGTGATGTGCTTGGCACTATGCGCTAGTGCATCAGTTGGCCCTAGCGGGACCCCGGATGTCTCGGATGTTGGGACGATGTAACGTCGGACGGCATCGGCCCGTCATTTCCCCAGGATGTGCGCCTTCTGCTCCGTGAGCTCGGCGTCCGTGAGGATGCCCTGGTCGCGCAGAGCGGCGAGCTCGCGCAGCTGCGCGATCCGCACGTCCATCGCGTCGGACGCGCGCTGCCCCGGCGTGGCGGGCGGGTCCGGAGGAGCAGTGGGCGGTGGGTCGTCGCCGGAGGCGGGTTCGCGCAGGCCGGAGGCCACGGCGAGCAGGCCGGCCAGGTCGGTGTCACGGAGCCGGTAGGACGTGAGCGACCCCGGGAGGGCGTGGCCGACGTCGCGCAGCATCTCCTGCACCAGCGCGCCCACGGGACCGCGGACGACGACCTCGACGTCGGCCCGCTGCCCCGGCGTCGCGGTGCGCAGCTCGACGAGCTCGAGACCGAGCGCGGCGAGCCGCTGGAGCAACCCGTAGAGCGCGGCCTGGTCGCGCACCGTCGCCTCGAGCAGCGTGCACTCCGCGGTCCGGCGCACGCCCAGCTCCGCCAGGTCGGCGGCAGGGAGCGTCACGGGCCCCAGCACCGTCACCTCGACCATCGTCGTGCCGTCCATGCGCCTCTCCCGGCTCGCCCACGTCGGTCCAGGATGTGCGCGCACCGGGCGGCGCGGATCACCCGGTGCGGGTGGCCCCTGGACGGTACGTCGGCGACTACCCCCGGCGGGTGAGCACCGATGGCGCTCCTCGACCCACAGTGAGAGCATCGCGAACGTTCGCGACCTGACACGAGGGGTGCCCCATGGACGGCTTCTGGGACTGGTTCTGGCTCATGGTGTGGTGGTTCTTCTTCATCGCCTACCTCGTCGTCCTGTTCCAGATCGTGGCCGACCTGTTCCGCGACAAGGCGCTCAGCGGCTGGTGGAAGGCGCTGTGGATCATCGCCCTGATCTTCGTCCCCTACCTGTCGGCGCTGGTCTACGTCATCGCCCGGGGTCGTGGCATGGCCGAACGGCACGCCGAGGAGGACCGCGCGCGGCGTCAGGTGATGGACGACTACGTCCGGGCGACCGCGAGCACCGGCCGTTCGCCGGCGAGCGAGATCGCGGACGCGAAGGCGCTCTACGACGCCGGGACGATCGACGCGGACGAGTTCGCCCAGCTCAAGGCGCGAGCGCTCGCCTGAGAGGCCGGGGATGACCGACGAGAGCGAGCCCGGGACCGGGGCCGGCACCGCGACCGACGACGTGGCCGCACGGCTCGCCGCGCTGGAGCGCGAGAACGCGGAGCTGCGGCGCCGCCTCGAGGAACGACCAGCCCCGGGCGGCGACGGGGCGGGGCTGGGCACGGGCACAGCGCCGCCGACCGCCGTGCGCCGTCCGCGGCGCCGGCTGCGGGCCGTGGCGTGCGCCGTGCTCATCACCCTGGGGGCGCTGCTCGCCCCACTGGGCGCGGTCTCGGCGTGGGCGCAGCGCGAGCTGACCGACACCGACCGGTACGTCGCGACCGTCGGCCCGCTCGCCGCGGACCCGGTCGTGCAGTCCGCCGTCGCGGGACGCCTCACCGAGGAGGTCATGTCCCGCATCGACGTCGGGGCGCTCGTCGACGACCTCGTCGGAGGGCTGGAGGAGCGGGACGTCCCGCCGCGCGCCACCCAGGCGCTCGCCGCGCTCGAGGCGCCGCTCCAGAGCGGCGTCGAGTCCCTGGTGCACGAGACCGCGACCCGGCTCGTCGAGAGCGACGCGTTCGAGGGCGCCTGGCTCCAGGCGAACCGCGTGGCGCACCAGCAGCTCGTCTCGGTCATGCGCGGCGAGGACGGGGACATCCTCCAGGTCGACGACGGCCGCCTCAGCATCCAGCTCTCCGGTCTGATCGACCTGCTCAAGGAGCGGCTCGTCGACCGCGGGCTGGACGTGGCCGCGCGCATCCCGTCGGTCGACGCGACGTTCACCATCGCGCAGTCCGCGGAGCTCGTCATGCTCCAGAACCGGTACGCGCAGATCGTGACGCTCACGACGTGGCTGCCGTGGGTCGCGCTCGGTCTGCTCGCCGCCGGTGTCCTCGTCGCGAACCGTCGGGCGCGTGCGCTCGTCGTCGCCGGGCTTGCGCTGACGGGGGCGATGGTCGGGCTCGGCGTCGGGCTCGCGGTCGCGCGCGGCCTCTACCTCGGGGCGCTCTCCGGGCAGGTCCTGCGGCTCGACGCGGCCGAGGTCGTGTTCGACCAGGCCGTGGGGTACCTGCGCCTCACGCTGCGCACGGTCGGGGTGCTCGGCCTGGTCGTCGCGCTCGCCGCGTACCTGGGCGGCTCGAGCGAGTCCGCGCGCAGCCTGCGAGCGGGGCTCGGGCGCATGGGCGCCGCCGTGCGGGGGTGGGGCGAGGGCCGCGGGGTCTCGGCGGGTCCCGTGGGCGACTGGCTCGGGCGGCACAAGGCGTTCGTGCGCGTCGTGGTCATCGGGGCGGCGGCGGTCGTCCTGCTGCTCGCCGGATCCCTGACGCCGGGCCTCGTGGTCGGCGTCGCGCTCGTCGCCGGCCTCCTGCTCGTCGTGGTCGAGATCCTCGCCCGACCGCCCGTGGTCACCGAGCCGGCGAGCTCGTCGTGATCGACGCCGTCGAGCCGCCGCCCGGGGCCCGGCCGGCCTGACCTCTTTCCACCCGGCGTTCGCCCTGCGCTTCCCTGGCCCCGGGAATAGCCTGCCCTCATGACCTCGGTCGAGCCGCGTGCCGAGCTGGAGGACGTCGCGCTCGTCGCCGACAGCTTCGAGACGATGCATGCCCGGACCTCGGTCCCGGCGCTCCCCGCCTCGACCGTTCCGCGGCCCGCGGTCGAGGCGCTCGTGGCCGCCGCGGTGGCGCGGCGCCTGACGCTCGTGTCGGCCGGGCCCGGCTGGGGCAAGACCACCGCGGTGGCTCGGTGGGCGCGTGCCGAGACCGGCCCGCGGGTCGCCTGGCTGACGCTGGAGCCGTTCGACGACAAGCCGGCCGTGTTCTGGGCCGACGTCCTGTCTGCGCTGCGTGCCGCCGGCGCCGTCCCCCCGGGGCACCCGCTCGAGACGCTCGTCGTCCCGCCGCGGCTCTCGCCCGCGCTCCTGCGCCGGATCCTCACCGCCGTCGAGCAGCTTCCGGAGCCGGTCGTGCTCGTGCTGGACGACTTCCACCACGCGGCGCGCGCCGACGTCGCCGCGACCGTCGACGACATGCTGCGCTACCCGCTGCCCCTCCACCTCGTCGTGCTCACGCGCGTCGACCCGCTGGTCCGGCTCCAGCGGTTGCGCGCGCAGGGTGAGGTCGCCGAGGTGGGTGCGGCCGACCTCGCGTTCGACGCCCCTGCCGTCACGACGCTCGCCGCGGTGCAGGGGAAGCCGCTCTCGGCGTCCGACGCGGGGCGCGTCCTCGGCGAGACGGGCGGCTGGGCGGTGGGCGTCCGCCTCCGGGTCGAGGCCGACGACGCCGCGAGCCGGGCCCGTGCCGACCGCTCGGCGGCGGAGTTCCTCCTGGCGGAGGTCCTCGACGGCCAGGACCCGGCGACCCGCAGCTTCCTCCTGCGCACGAGCGTGACGTCGGCCGTGTGCCCCGACCTCGCGGCCGCGCTGGACCCGGGGGCACCGGCGGAGCGGCTCCTCCCGGGCCTCGCCGCGGCCGACGGCTTCGTCATGACGGCGGGCGAGCATCGCACCTGGTACCGGTACCACCCGCTCCTGCGCGAGATGCTCCTGAGCCAGCTCCGGGTCGAGGACCCGGCTCGGCTGCGCGACGGGCACCGCGCAGCGGCGCGCTGGTTCGCGCGGGACGGCGAGGCGGTGCGGGCGCTCGAGCACGCGGCCGCAGCGGAGGACTGGCCCCTCGTGGGCGAGGTCTTCGTCGAGGGGGCCGCCGCGCAGCTCGCGGGCCCGCACCGGGAGACCGTCGCGGACACCCTGCGACGCGTGCCGTACGCGACGATCGGGGTGGACGCGCGGTTGCACCTGTGCGCGGGCGCGCTGGCGTACGTCGACGAGCGGTTCGACGCCGCCCGCGGCCACGTCGCGACGGCCCGCGACCTCCTCGACCCCGCCGAGCAGCCCGCCGCGGCCGTGCTCCTGGAGCTCCTCGACGCCTCGATCGCGCGCGCGACGGGGGACGTGCGCGGCCTCGCGACGGCGGCCGGCGCCGCCCTCGCGACCGCGGACGGGGCGCCGTACCCGTTCCCCGCGCTCGACACCTACCGCGGCCTCGCGCGAGCCCACCGCTCCGCGGGCCTCGCCTGGTGCTCGGTCGGCCCCGAGCCGGCGACGGCCTCGTCCGCGCTCGCGCCGCCGCCCGGTCGCGCCTGGCGGGCTCCCCAGCTCTTCGTCCTGGGCGCACGGGCGGCCGCGTCCCTCCTTGCTGTCGCGGAGGGACGGCTCGACGAGGGCGACGCGGTCGCGCGGGAGGTCGTCGCGGAGGCCGAGCCTCGGGGCTGGGCCGGGCACGCCCACGTGCGCCCGGCGCACGCGGCCCGGGCGTGGGCGCTGTACCTGCGCGCGTCGGACGACGCCCTCGACCGGGAGCTCGCGCACGCGCTGGCGGCAGACTCCGGTGGGCGTGAGCCGGCGTCCGAGGCGGCAGTCCGTCTCCTCCAGGCACTGGTGGCCGCGGACCGTGGGCACGCCGGGGCCGCGCGGCACGCGCTGGTCGCGGCCGACCGTGCGCTCGGACCCGTCGCGACGCCTCCGCTGCTCGCCGACCTATGGGTCCGGGCGACGGCCACGGTCCGGCTGCTCGACGACGGGACGCAGCCGGCGCTGCCGGTGCGCGTCCGGCGGGAGGGGCTGGGCACGGCCGCCGTCGTCGCGGTGTGCGGCGCGCGCGAGCTGCTCGCCACGGGGCGGACCGGGGCCGCGCTGCGCGCCGTCGCGGGGCTCGTGGACGCGGGGGAGGACGAGGTGGACGACGTCGTGCGGGTCGAGGCGGCGCTCGTCGAGGCCTCGGCCCTGGCCCGGGCCGGCACCCGCCGCGTGGAGGTCCCGCTGGCCCGCGCCCTGGACCTCGCAGCCGTCGAGCGGGTCGCGCGCCCGTTCCTCACCGTCGTCGTGCGCGAGCTGCGTCCGGCCCTCGCGCGCGCCGTCGCCGCGCGCGACGACGCGCTCGCCGCGCGGCTGCGCGCCCACCTCGACCCCGCGGACCGCGCGCCGGAGCCGGCCCCGCTCGTCGAGCCCCTCACCGAGCGGGAGCTGGCGATCCTCGCCGTCCTGCCGTCGATGGCCAGCAACGTCGAGATCGCCGAGGACTTCTTCGTCTCAGTGAACACCGTGAAGGCGCACCTCAAGTCCGTCTACCGCAAGCTCGGCGTGAGCTCGCGCCGCGACGCCGTGCGTCGGGGCCGCGAGCTCGGCGTCGTGCCCTGAGCAGCCGCCCTCAGACCTGCGCGGGCGAGACCGGGGCGGGCGCGACCCGGGTGAGGGCTCCGGCGTTGGCGGGCGTGCCCCGGTGCCGGTCGACCTGCCGCAGCACGAGCTTGCCGAGCTCGGCCAGCACGAGGAACGCGAGCGCGACGAGCGCGCACACGCCCCACTGGCCGCCGTCGAGGTCGACCGTGCCGAAGATCCGCTGGAGGCCGTCGAGGGTCGTGACGAGGAACGTCAGACCCAGGGAGGCGAGGAGCAGCACGACGAACCGGCCGTTGGCGAGCGTCTCGAACGACAGGATGCTGGCCCGCGGGTCGCGCCACTCGAGCGCGGCGACGACGTGCAGGAGCGACATCGCGGTGAGGCCCATCGTCGTCGCGACGGCCAGGTCGGCGTCGGCCTCGCCCCACGCCACGGCGACGAGCGAGCCGACGGCGATGAGCACGCCGCCGACGGCGAGCCGGACCCCGAGCCCGCGCCCGATGACCGGCTCGGTCGGCGGCCGGGGGCGGCGGCGCATGAGGCCGGGCGTCGCGGCGTCGAAGCCGAGGCCGATCGCGAGCAGCACGTCGATCGCGAAGTTCACCCAGAGGATCTGGAGCGGCGTGAGCGGCGTGCCGCCCGCGACCGTGAAGATCCCGGCGCCCACGAACGTGAGGATGAAGCCGACGAGCACGACCATCTGGAAGCGGATGTACTTCATGAGGTTGTCGTAGAGCCCGCGACCTCCCTCGACGGCGGCCACGATGGTCGCGAAGTTGTCGTCGGTGAGGATCATCTCCGCGGCGTCCTTGGTCACCTCGGTGCCGGTGATGCCCATCGCCACGCCGATGTCCGCGCGCGTGAGCGCCGGGGCGTCGTTGACGCCGTCGCCCGTCATGGCCACGACGTCGCCCGTGCGCTTGAGCACGTCGACGAGGCGCACCTTGTCCTCGGGCGCGACGCGCGCGACCACGCCGATCTCCCCGACCTCCGCCTCGAGCTGGGCGTCGGACATCGCGGCGAACTCGGCCCCGGTCAGCGCGCGGCCCTCGATGCCGAGCTGCCCGGCGATCGCGGCCGCGGTGGTGACGTGGTCGCCCGTGATCATCCGGACGCGGATGCCGGCGTCGCGGCACTCCGCGATGGCGTCGCGCGCCTCCCGCCGCGGCGGGTCGACGATGCCGACGAGCGCGACCAGCTCGAGGTCGCGCACCGCGTCGAGGAGCTCCCCGGACAGCTCGTCCCGGCCGACGGTCCGCCGCGCCACGGCGAGCACGCGCATGCCCTCGCCCGCGAGCGCGTCGTTCTCGGCCACGACGCGCGCGCGGGCGTCGTCGTCGAGGGGCGCCGTCCCGCCGTCGGCGGTGAGGTAGCGGCTCGACCGGGCGAGCAGCACGTCCGGGGCGCCCTTGACGAAGCACGTGAGCACGCCGTCGATGTCGTGGAACGTCGCCATGAACTTGTACGCCGCGTCGAACGGGACCTCCGCGACGCGGGGGTGCTCGGCCCGCGTCTCCTCGACGTCGAGGCCCGCCTTCGCGGCCAGGACGACGACGGCGCCCTCGGTGGGGTCGCCGATGCACTCGCCGTCGCGCACGACGGCGTCGCTCGCGAGCGCGAGGGGCAGCGCGACGGGCTCGAGCGGGACGTCCGTCGAGCCCGCGGCCGCCAGGATGCGGCCGGTCGTGGAGTAGCCCTCGCCGTCGACCGAGAACCGGCGGCCCGCGAGGACGAGGCGGCGCGCCGTCATCTGGTTGAGCGTGAGGGTCCCGGTCTTGTCCGAGCAGATGGCCGACGTCGACCCGAGCGTCTCGACCGACTTCAGGCGCTTGACGATCGCGCCCTCCTCGGCGAGCCGGCGCGTGCCGAGCGACAGCAGCATCGTCACCACGGCGGGGAGGCCCGTCGGGATCGCGGCGATGGCCAGGCTGATCCCGACCACGAACAGGCTGTCGAAGTCCTCGCCGCGCACGAGGCCCAGGACCACCACGACGACGAGGGCGATCGCCGCCATGACGGTGATGATCACCGTGATGCGGTCGAGCTGGCGCGTGAGCGGCGTCTTGTCCTGCTCGACGCCGCTGAGCATCCCGGAGATGCGGCCCACCTCGGTCGTCATGCCCGTCGCGGTGACGACCATCTCGCCGCGCCCGCGCGTCACCTGCGAGTTCATGTACGCCATGTCGGTGCGGTCGCCGAGCGGCGCGTCCTCGGCGACGACCGTCTCGACGCCCTTGGCGACCGGGGTGCTCTCGCCGGTCAGCCCCGCCTCCTCGATCTCCAGCGACGCGGCGACGAGCAGCCGCCCGTCCGCGGGGATCTTGCTCCCGGCCTCGAAGCCGACGACGTCGCCCGGCACGAGCTCCTCCGCGGGCACCTGCTCCTGCCGCCCGTCGCGGCGCACGGTGGCCGTCATGACGAGCATCTGCTGCAGCGCCGCGACGCTCTGGGCGGCCTTGCCCTCCTGGTGCAGGCCCATGAGGGCGTTGAGCACGGTGAGGCCGAGGACGACGACGCCCGTCGTGACGTCGCCGAGCGCGATGATGCTCACGACCGCCGCCCCGACGAGCACGAGCTGCATGAGGTCCCGGTACTGGCGCAGGAACGCCTGCCACGGCTTCTCCTTGCGCTCCTCCGCGAGCGCGTTGGGCCCGTACCGGGCGCGCCGCTCGGCGACCTGCGCCGACGTCAGCCCGACCGCCGGGTCGACGTCGAGGGCCGCGCACACGGCCTCCGTCGAGGCGGTGTGCCACGGGCCCGTGGCGGGAGGGACCTGCTGTCGGGGGATCTGCGCAGCCGTCATCGTGGGCTCCTCTCCGGCGCTCGTCACCACCGTCGCAGCGGACCCGGGGCGGAGCCTCACCCGTCGGGGGTGAACGCGGCGCACCGGGCACGGCCGGGAGCGCCGGGTCAGGACCGCGACCCGACCAGCCCGCTCTCGTAGGCGACGATCACGGCCTGGACCCGGTCCCGGACCCCGAGCTTGGCGAGGAGGTTGCCCACGTGCGTCTTGACCGTCGTCGACGACAGCACGAGGCGCTCGGCGATCTCGGCGTTGGACAGGCCCTCGGCCACGCACCGCAGCACGTCGAGCTCCCGGGGCGTGAGCGACCGCAGGCGCGGGTCGAGGCCGTCGTCCGTCGGCTGCTCGCCGGCGGGCAGATGCGGGGCGAAGAGGTCGAGCATGCGGCGCAGCACCCGGGGCGCGACCACCGAGCTCCCCGCGGCGACGGTGCGGATCGCCTCGACGAGGTCGTGCGGGCGGGCGTTCTTCAGCAGGAAGCCGCTCGCGCCGGAGCGCAGCGCCGCGAACGCGTACTCGTCGACGTCGAACGTGGTCAGCACGAGCACGCGCGTCCCGGGGTGCTCCGCGACGACGCGGCGGGTCGCCTCGATGCCGTCCATCCCGGGCATCCGGACGTCCATGACGACGACGTCCGGGGCGAGCGCCGCGACCTGGTCGAGCGCGACCCGGCCGTCGGACGCCTCGCCGACCACCTCGAGGTCGGGCTCCGACTCGATCACGAGCCGGAAGCCCATCCGCAGGAGCGCCTGGTCGTCCACGAGCAGCACGGTCGTCATGGGAGCCCACCCTCGTCCTCGTCGTGCGGCTGGTCGCGCGGCTCGTCCCGGGGCCCGGGCCACGGAAGGGCGACGCGCACGACCCACCCGCCCTCGGGGCGCGGGCCGGCCTCGACGCTGCCGCCGAGCAGGGCGGCGCGCTCGCGCATGCCGAGGATGCCGCGGCCGGTCCCGCCGCCCGTGCCGGGTCGGGTGCCACCTGCGTCGCGGACCTCGACCTCGACGACGTCCGCGCCGCGCCGCACCTCGACCCGCGCGTCGGCCGTCCCGGGCGCGTGCCGCAGGACGTTCGTCAGCGCCTCCTGCACGACCCGCACCACCGCGAGCCGGAGCGACGTGTCCTCCGGGAGCGGGACGTCGAGGCCGGTCGCCGTCACGGGCACGCCCGCGGCGCGGAAGCGCGCGACGACCGCCGCGAGGTCCGTCGCCGTCGGCTCCGGCCGCCCGTCCGGCGCCACGGGCTCCTCGTCGCCGGGGTCGAGCGCGCCGAGGACGCGCTGCATGTCGGTCAGCGCCTCGCGCCCCGTCCGGGAGAGCTCCCGCAGAGCCTCGCGCGAGCGGTCGGGCGCACGGTCGAGCGCGGCACCCGCGCCGTCGGACAGCGCGACCATCACCGAGACGCTGTGCGCGACGACGTCGTGCATCTCCCGGGCGATGCGGGTGCGCTCGGCCGCGCGGGCGAGCGCCGCGCTCTGGTCCCGGTCGCGGGCCATGGCCCGATAGCGCTCCGCCAGGTCCTCGGCGTGCAGCCGCCGGGCACGGGCGCCGGAGCCCGTGGCCATGCCGAGGAGCAGGAGCGCGAGCAGGAGCGAGACGGACGCGGACCGGCGGCCGGGGGAGAAGGGCGGCTCGGCGAGGTCCCGTACGGGGTCGCCGTCCGGTGCCACGACCGGGTCGCTCCAGAGCAGGATCTCGGCGAGGCCGATGTCCTGCCACCACCACAGCGCGACGGTGACGACGGCGAGCACCGCCGCGCACGTCAGCCACGCCGTACGCGGCGGGCGCGACGCCGCGACGGCGTGCACCGCGCACGCGAGGCACACCCCGAGCACCCCCAGCACGCCCGCGGCCGCGAGCGACGCGACGGCCAGTGCCGTGATCGCGGCCGCGACGACGAGCGGTCGCGTGCGACGGGCGAGCAGGAGCGTCGCCCCGAGGACCGTCCCGGCGAGCCAGGCCGTGACGACCACCTGGGCGACGGGCTCGTCGGGCCGGAAGAGGCCGAGCCCGGTAGACCCCTCGACCGTCGCGAGCCCGAGGACCGCGGTGACGAGCCCGAGCGCCACGACGCCGGCGACGAGCGCCGCGTCCGCGGCCCGCGGGCGGTCGGCGAGGAACCGGCCGAGCGGCCCGCGCCGCCGGAGGTCGGGCGGGGTGAGGGCGACGTCGTCGGTCGCCGTGCGCACGGCAGTGGCGGGGGACGGCGGGGGCATGGCCCCACTCTCCCATCCGTCTCCCGCCGGGTCAGGTGACGTCATGGCGACGCAGGCGGATCCCCGCCGCGACGAGCAGGACGACGGCCCACGCCGCGAGCACGAGACCGCCCGCCCACGGACCGACGAACGGGCCCGGCGTCGTCGCCTCGAGGACGGCGAGCTGCTCGTCGCCCTGGAGGAGCCGTGCCCCGGCGCCCGGGAGGAGGGTGCGCGCCGTGTCGGCGACCCGGCCGGGGTTCGTGGCGAGGAGGTGGTCGAGCACGACGACCAGGACCACCCCGGCGACGAGCGCGGCGTCGGGCCGGCGCAGCAGCGCCCCGAGCCCCAGACCGACGAGCGCGACCCCGGTCTGGTAGAGCACGAACCCCCCGAGGAGGCGCGCCGTCTCGGGGTCCGCGACGTCTAGCACGAGCCCGGTCGCCGCGCGCTGCGCCGCCGTCGCCGCGAGCGCCGCGCCCAGCGCGACGGCGGCCGTGACGGCCGCGACCGCCGTCGTGACGAGCACCTGGGCCGCGAGCACGGGGATGCGCCGGGGGACCGCGACGAAGGTGACGCGCGCCGTGCCGGTGCGGAACTCGCCCGCGCCGGTCGTCGCGCCCAGGACGAGGAACCCGAGCTGGGCGAGCACGTACCCGGCGACGGCCACGGGCGCGCCGGACGCGCCGTCGTCGGGCCGGGCGAACAGGCCGAGGGCCCAGGCGCTGGCGGCCGACGCCGCGACCGTCGCGAGGGCGAGCCAGCCCGTCGCGCGCAGGCTCGTGAGCTTGTCCCACTCGGCCGCGAGCACCCGGCGGAGGGTCACCGGCGAACGGTCCGCGGGGCGGGCGGCGGGGATCTGCGTCGTCGCGGCCACGTCAGACCACGTCCCGCGTGCGGAGGCGGACGCCGGCCAGAGCCAGGGGCACGGCGACCCACGTCGCCAGGACGAGCCCGCCGCCCCACGCGCCGAGGTCGGGCGCGCCCTCGACCGCGCCCTCGGTCGTCAGCAGGGACCCGGCGCCGGCGGGGAGGAACGTCACCGCGGTGTTGACGGCGGCCTGGGCGGGCGGGACGCCCGCGGACGCGGCGAGCGGGTCGCCCGCCAGGTCGGCCGCGAGCACGAGCGCGACGGGCAGGACGAGGACGACGAGGACCGCGACCGTCAGGGCGGGCACCGGCCGACGGAGCAGCGCGCCGAGCGCGAGGCCGAGCAGGGCCATCGCGACGAGCAGGAGCACCATCCCACCGAGCACCTGGGGCGTGCCGTCGCTCGCGAGGTCGAGGGCGATCCCGCGGGCCCGCGCCGAGGGGACCAGGGCGACGACGGCGGCGCCGACCGCGAGCACGGCCGTGAGCAGCGCGAACGCGGCGGTGACGACCGTCTGCGCGGTGAGCACCGGCCAGCGCCGCGGGACGGCGACGAACGTCGTGCGGAACGTGCCGGTGCTGTGCTCGCCCGTGCCGACGAGGACGCCCAGGACGAGCGGCGGCACCTGGGCGAGCAGCAGCCCGGACGTGAGGGAGCCCATCGGGTCGAACCCCGGGTCCACGGACGACGCCTGGGCCGAGAGAGAGGTCAGCGCGGCGGAGACCGCCACCGTGAGCGCGGCGGCCCACCAGGAGGACCGGAGGCTCGTGAGCTTGGTCCACTCGGAGCCGACGACGCGCGCGAGCGTCGGGCCCCGGGGCGTCGACCGCGCAGGGGCCGGGGGAGCGTGCAGCGGGACCGGGGTCGCGGCGGTCATCGGGCACCGCCTGTCGCGGCGCGGTCGGACCCGCCGGAGGCGCGGCCCCGGTACTGGACCGCTCCGGCGGTGAGCCGCAGGTAGGCGTCCTCGAGCGAGCCCGCGTCCGCGGCGAGCTCCTGCACCGGTGCGTCGGCGAGGAGACGGCCCCGGCCGATGACGACGACCCGGTCGGCGCAGAGCGCGAGCTCGTGCATGAGGTGCGAGGAGAGGAGCACGGTCCGGCCCTCGGCCGCGAGGCCCCGGACGAGCCCCCGCACCCACAGGACGCCGTCGGGGTCGAGGCCGTTGACCGGCTCGTCGAGGATGAGCGTCCCGGGGTCGCCGAGCAGCGCCCCGGCGATGCCGAGGCGCTGCCCCATCCCCAGCGAGAAGGTCCCGGCACGCCGTCCCGCGACGCTCTCGAGCCCGGTCATGCCGATGACCTCGTCCACGCGGGCGCGGCCGATCCCGTGGGTCCGCGCGAGGGCCCGCAGGTGCCGGAACGCCGTGCGCCCCGGGTGCACGGACCGCGCGTCGAGCATGCACCCGACGGCGCGGAGCGGCGCCGGGAGGTCGGCGTACCGGCGGCCGTCGACGGTCGCCGTGCCCGACGTCGGGCGCTCGAGGCCGACCACGACGCGCATCGTCGTCGACTTCCCCGCCCCGTTCGGGCCGAGGAATCCCGTCACGGTGCCGGGCCGCGCCGTGAACGTCAGCCCGTCCACCGCCGTCGTCGGCCCGTAGCGCTTGGTGAGCGCCTCCACCTGGATCATGCGTCCTCCCGTCGTCGCGGGGCGCCCGGTCCTGGACGCCGCCGTCGTCGACGCTACGGACGGCCACCGGGACCGCGGCTCCCGCCAGCGGTCGAGATCGGCGCGGGCTGGCCCTCCTCCTCGAGGAGGAGGTGGTCGTGCCGGGGTGGGACCGGCGGTGGCCGCGTGCCGGGCGTCACGTCGCGCCCGGGCCGTGCCGCTCCGCCGACCGTTGCGCCACGTCGACGCCGGCCGACCAGCCCGGGGCGCGCCCGCCCCCGGGCGGCTCGTGATCGGTCGGGAGACCGGCGCGCGCCAGCAGCCACGCGACCAGCGAGTTGGAGTTCCACATGGCGCGGGCACCGGGCGGGCGGCGGCCCCAGGTGAGGGCGGGGACGGCCGGGACCGCGTCCAGGAGCCGGGCGACCGCGGCGGTGTCGGAGGCGACGACGACGGGCGGCCCGACGGCGTGGGCGCGGTCCGGGATCACCCCGTAGGGCCAGCAGCGCACCTCGTACCGGAACCAGCGAGACCGGCCCAGCGGTCGCGCGCCGACCGGTCCACTGGCGACGACGCCACGGTCGGTCGGGGCAGCGCCCCACGCGGGGGTCATCTCGACGGTGTACGGGACGCCGCCGAGGCGCGCGTCGAGCGCGGCGTGGAACAACGGGCGGGGACGACGTCTCTCGGCGAGCGCGCACGCGCGCTCCCACCACGCGCTCGTCCGACGCACGACACGACCGTCGGCGCCGACCGGCAGCCAGAGCAGCTCGACCCGGTCGTCGTCGGGGAGCGCGCTCGTGGTCACGCGACGACGCTATAGGCTGGGGGCATGCTTCCGGCGCGAGAGCGCCGGCGGGATCCGATGAGACAGCGGATCGAGAAGCCCCGTCGCTCCACACGGCGGGGCTTCTTGCTACCCGGGTGAATGCGTGGCGCGGGGATTGTCGCCCGGCGGCGGGCGGGCGTAGCGTCGGAGAGCGCCACGACGACACCGGGGTCGACCGATCGGGCGGAGGACCAGATGACCAGCAGGCTGCCTCCCCCCGGACCGCTGCCCGCGGGCCAGCACGCCGGGTGCGACACGTCGGGCATGTTCCTCGTCCACCGGATCTTTCGCTGGCTCTACCGCGAGCTTCCCGTGCTGGTGCGCGAGGTCGCGCCGGGGGACACCGCGCGCTCCGCCGTCCTCGGGCGCTACGCCCACCTCGACTTCTTCGCGCTGCACATGCACCACGAGACCGAGGACATGGTGCTCTGGGACAGGCTGGAGGCCCGCGCACCCGCCTGCGCGCTGCACGTCGGGCAGATGCGGGCGCAGCACGCCGAGGTCGCGGTGCACCTCGCGCGGATCGAGCCACAGCTCGCACCGTGGGTGGCCACCGCCGACCACGGGCTCCGCGACGCGTTCGCCGCCGACGTCGAGGCGCTGCGGGACCTGCTGTCCGCGCACCTCGGGCAGGAGGAGGGCGACATCCTTCCCGTCGCAGGCGAGGTGATGTCGCAGCAGGAGTGGGACTTCATGGAGGAGCACACGCGCGCGACGCTGATGGCGCACCGCAAGGAGCTCGGCAAGGACGTCATGGCGCTGCAGCTCGGGCTGCTGGTCGCGAGCGTCCCCGAGGCCGAACGGGAGGACTGGTTCCGGGCGAACGTGCCGGCCCCGGTCCGGGTGCTGTACCTCCTCCTCCTGAAGCGCCGGTACGACAACGCGATGCGGGCGCTCTACCCGGACCGTCCCGTGCCCGCGATGGTCTGACACCGGGTGCCGGGAGGGGGACGGACCGTGTGGCGACGCGTGACGCTCGACGTCCACCTGGACCACCCGCCGTCGCGCGTCTTCCCCTACTTCGCCGACCCGGGCCGGTGGCCGGAGTTCGCGCCCGCGGTCGTCTCCCGCAGCCCGGTCGACGACGGGCCGCTGCGGGTCGGGAGTCGTTGGGCCGCCGTCGACCGCGTAGGTCCCTTCCGGGTGCGGTTCACCGACGTGCTCGAGGTCGTCGAGCCCGACCGGCGGGTCGTGTGGCACTCCACGGCGCCCTGGAACTCTCGCGTCGAGTACGTCACCACGCCGGACGGCGGCGGCACGCGTGTCCGTGCCGACTACCACGGTGACGTCGCCGCCGGGCTCCGGCTGGTGGCCCTTCTCCCGACGGCCGTCCTCGCGCGGATCCTCCTGCGCGACTTCACGGGCCTGCGCCGGGTCCTCGAGACGGAGGACCGGGCGCGCGCGCGTCGGCCGTGAGGCGGCACCCCGCGTGCCGCTACCGGCGGACCGGGACGGTCTCCCGCGCCATGCGGTCCCGGAAGGCCTCGTGCCGCTGCCGCTCGCTCTCCGTCCGGGAGCCGACCACGACGAACACCAGGAGCACGACGGAGCCGCCGCCCCCGAGGAGGAGGGCACCGAGCAGGTCCAGCATCGGTACGCCGCCGTCCGGTGCGCCCGGCTGACCGGTCACCGAGACGCCCCACATGCCGGTGTAGTGCATCCCGGCGACCGCGACCCCCATGACGAGGGCCGACACCGTCATGGACAGCCCGCCCCGTGCGTGCACGCAGAGCCAGAGCGCCGCCGTCGCGGCGGCGACCGCGATGAGCACCGCGAGGACGACGGAGACCGCGCTGTAGTGCACGGTGCCGTGCATGCGCATCGCCGCCATGCCCATGTAGTGCATGCCGGCGACGCCGAGCCCGGCCACGGAGCCTCCCACGACCAGCAGCAGGGGCCGGTAGCCGAACATCATCACCAGGTGCAGGCCGACCGACACGACCACCACGGCGACCAGTGCGGAGACGATCGTCAGCGGCACGTCGTAGTGGATCGGCATGCCGGTGACCGTGAACCCGAGCATCGCCACGAAGTGCATCACCCAGATGCCCGTGCCTCCGATGGCCGCGGCCCCCAGCCACAGCCACGCCGAGCGCACGTGCCACGGCGCGTCGACACGGGACCGGGACACCGCGGACAGGCCGCAGGCAGACCCGGAGACCGCGGCCGCGTAGGAGATGAGCGGAGTCACGGCTCCGTAGGTGAAGTGATGGACGTCGAGCATCGCATACCGCCTCAAAAGCATCAGAAAGGACATGCCACCGTAAAGCGGGACGTCCGACTGCGCATCCCGAGGCGGGCCGGGGACACCTCGCTACGATGAGATCCCGCGGGCCCGGGCTGTGCCGGGGTCGGCCCCGGCGACGTCGAAGGGGAGCGCATGGGCGAGTCGACGAGCGAGCGCGGACGGATCTCCGCGGCCGAGTTCCACCGAGCACCGGGCGTGTCCGACTGGCGCGTCACCGGGACAGGACCGCAGGCGGTCTTCACGGCGACGTCCCTCGCGCGTGCCGCCGCCCTGGTCCCGGCGGTCGTGGAGGCCGCGGAGCGCGCCGGGATCCTGCCCGACGTCGACGTGCGTCCCGAGGGAGTCGTCGTCCGGGTCCCGTACCGCGACCCGGACGGCATCCCCGCGACGGCTCCGGACTTCGCGGCGAGCGTGTCGCGCACGGCGGCCGAGCTGTCGCTGACGCCCGACCCGACGCGCGCGCAGTCGGTCGGTCTCTACGTCGCGCAGCACTCCCAGGCGGACGTGCGGCCGTTCTTCACGGCCGTGCTGGGCTACGAGGAGCTCGGCGACACGGACGCCGCCGACCCGCTGCGGTGCGGCCCGCAGCTCGCCTTCAACCCGATCTCCGGCGACTCCCCAGGACGCGGACGGACCCATCTCGACGTCTTCGTGCCGGCCGACCAGGCACGGGCGCGCGTGGACGCCGCGCTCGCCGCCGGCGGGCGGCTGGCCGACGACTCGCACGCCCCGGCGTGGTGGTCGCTCGCGTCGCCCGACAACCACGGCGTCGACGTCGCGTCCTGGACCGACACGGACGACGGCTGACGGCGCCGGCGAGAGCGTGCAGGTACGCGAAAGGCCAGGTGAGAAGAAGGATCTTCTGACCTGGCCTTCGCTGGCACAGTGAGTGCCATGCGGTGTCCGGAGGGGGACTTGAACCCCCACGCCCGATAAAGGGCACTAGCACCTCAAGCTAGCGCGTCTGCCATTCCGCCACCCGGACGAGTGGACCTTCCCGGCGTTTCCGCCGTTCCGGTGCGGGGAAAAACATAGCACGGTTCGGGCGTGGTCCTCACATCGCGGTCGCCCGCCGGCACCGGGCCGACGTGGGACGACGGGTCCGGTGCCGGCGCCCGGCGTGGGGGGACGACCTGGGGCAGACTGGGCGGATGGTGGCCACGACCGGGCGGAGGCACGTGTGACGGACGAGCAGCGACCGGCGGCAGCGGTCCCGACCCCGCGGCCGGGCTCCGGTTCGGACCGCTCGGCGGCGTCGGTGAAGCACTTGGCGGGCGCGTCGAGCGCGGCGCGCAAGGTGGCGGGGGCGCGGCGCAACCCGTCCGTCGTCGGGTACGACGAGTCGGTGCCCGCGTGGCTGCGCACGACGGCGGGCTGGTCGTGGCGCCTCCTCATGATCGTCGCGGCGGTCGCGCTGATCTTCTTCGCGACGGCGCAGGTGCAGCTCGTCTTCGTGGCCGTCTTCCTGGCCCTCGTCATCACGTCGGTCCTGCGGCCCGTCACGGACTTCTACGCGAAGGTCATGCCGCGGGGGCTCGCGACCGGGCTCGCGATCCTCTCCGCGCTGCTGTTCATCGCGGGCCTGCTCGCGTACGTCATCACGTCGGTCGCGGGCCAGTGGCAGAGCCTCGCGGACCAGTTCAGCAGCGGCATCGACCAGATCCTCGAGTTCCTCGAGAACGGCCCGTTGCCGGTGACCATCACCGCGGACGACGTCAACGGCTGGATCGAGAACGGCCGGCAGTGGCTCACCGAGCACGGCGGCGACATCGCGAGCCAGGCGGCCGCGAGCGCCGGGTCGGTGTTCGAGGCGTTCGCGGCGATCGCCCTGGCGATCTTCTGCACGGTGTTCTTCCTCGCCCGGGGCAAGGACATGTGGACCTGGTTCCTCAACCAGCTCCCGTCGCGCTCGCGCGACAGCTGGAAGATCGCCGGCGGCGCGGGCTGGTACACGTTCTCGGGCTATGCCCGGGGCACCGTGATCATCGCCCTGGTCGACGGCATCCTCGCGGGCATCTTCCTCGGGATCCTGGGCGTGCCGCTCGCCGCGCCGCTCGCGGTGCTCGTCTTCATCGGGGCGTTCATCCCCATCATCGGCGCGCCCCTCGCCATGATCATCGCGGCCATCGTCGCGCTCGCGGCCAAGGGCATCGTCATCGCGCTCGTCGTGACGATCGGCATCGCGCTCATCGGGCAGTTCGAGGGCCACATCCTGCAGCCGCTCGTCATGGGCAAGCAGGTGTCGCTGCACCCGGTCGTCGTCGCGATCGCGGTGACCGCGGGGACGCTGCTCGCGGGGATCCTCGGTGCTGTCGTGTCCGTGCCGCTCGTCGCCGTCGCCTGGTCGGTGTTCTCGCACCTGCGGCACAAGGACCCACCCATGGAGGAGGACCTGCCGACGGCGAAGGAGATCGCGCTCGGAGACGCCCTGCCCGGGTCGCCGGACCGCACGGCGGAGGACGCCGCCGGCTGACCAGGGGGAGGCGACGCGCCGGGATCGGGCGGCGAGCGCCTCACCGGGGGACGGCCGAGACCTCCGCGGCGAGCCGGACCGCGACGTGCACGGTGTCCCCGACGCCCTTGCCGGTCGCGGTGCGCACCGACCGGAGGACGGCGAGCAGGTGCGGACCGCCGTAGGCGACGAGCGAGGCGTGGTACCGCACGTCGTCGACCTCCGCGGTCACCGGGACCCGGCCGCGCGTGCCGAACAGGTCGACGGCGTCGTACGGGAGCGCGACGAACGCTCCCGAGCGCGTCCCGGCGGCGATCACGACGGCGTCGAACTCGACCGTGCCCGGGTCCGTCCACGTGGGCATGTCGTCGACCGTAGCGGACGTCGTCGCGGCGGGGAACGGGCCGGGAGGGCGATTCTCGGGAGCGTCGGCGCGCTCAGGGCGTGGTGCGCCGACGCCGTACGAGCGTGACCGTGACGGCACCGAGGGCGAGGAGCGCCGGGGCGACGAGGGACGCACCGGCGAGGACGAGCAGGACGCCGGTGAGGGCGGTCGCGACGGCGGCGAGCCACCAGCCGACGGTGCGGCGGGGGAGCAGGCGCAGGGCGGCGAGCATCCCGAGCGCGTACACCGCCACCATGCAGCTCGTGTGCACCCGGACGAACGGCTCGAGGTCGAGGCCGGTGGCGACGAGCACCGCGAGGTACGCCGCGCTGAGCACGAGGGTGACGGCGAGCGCGCGCCGCGGGACGTCCGCGCGGCCGGAGAGCGCGGCGAGCGGGCGCGGCAGGTCACCGTCGCGCGCGAGCGCCTGGCCCAGGTTGGCGAACGCCGCGAGGTAGGCGGTGAGGACGCCGGACGTGACGATCGCCGCCACGACGCCGACGACCACGGGCCCCGCGGCGGGCGCGCCGGTGCGCGCGAGGTCGAGCAGCGCGACGGTGCCGGAGCCGGCTCCGGCGCCGAGCACGCCGACGGTGGTGACCTGCAGGGCGAGGTAGGCGACGCCGACGACGACCAGCGCGATCCCGGTCGCGGCGGGGATGGTGCGGCGCGGGTCGCGGAAGTCGGCCGAGACGTGCGTGCCGACCTCCCAGCCCGCGAACGCCCACACGAACAGGCTCACCGCGGAGCCGACGCCGGACCAGCCCTCGCTGAGGAACGGCGTGAACCGCTCCGCGCTCGCGGCGGGCGCCGCCACCGCGACCACCACGACGACGGCGGCGAGCAGCAGGGACGTGAGCCCGAGCTGGACGGCGCCGGCGACGCGGATCCCGAGCCACACGGCGACCGACGGCACGACGACGAGCGCGACGGCCACGACGGGGACGGTCCCGCGGTCCGCCCCCACGACCGCGACGACGTACTCCGCGCCGAGCACCGCCACGACGGGCACGCCGACGCACACCCCGAGGTAGAACCAGTAGCCCGTGGCGCGGGCCGCCGTCGGGCCGAGGGCCGCGCGCACCGCGCTCGCGACGCCGCCCCGGTCGGGGTGCCGCGCGGCGAGCGCCGCGAACGTGCCGGCGAGCGGGACGCTCGCGACGAGCACCAGGGCGACGGCGAGGACGGACGCGGGGCCCGCGACGCGCGTGGCGAGCCCGGGCAGCGCGAGCACGCCCGTCCCGAGCACGCTCGCCACGTACAGGGCGCTGCCGCGCGCGAGCCCCAGGGTGCCCGACGACGCGTGCTCGCGCGGGGGAGCGGTGGTCGCCGTCGCGGCGTGGTCGAGGGCGGCGCGCGGCGTCGCGAGAGGTGTCGTCGGGTCCACGCGCCCACCCTGGCAGCGGGTCGTGCCCGAGACGAGCGGCAGGAAGGACGCTCTCCGACAAGATCCTGCCACCCTGCGCGCGACGGGGTGGTGCGACCACACTGGACCATGAGGATCGGCATACCCACCGAGGTCAAGAACCACGAGGACCGCGTCGCGCTCACCCCCGCCGGCGCCCACCACCTCGTGCGGGCCGGGCACGACGTGCTCGTCCAGTCCGGGGCCGGTGCCGGCTCCCACCTGTCCGACGCGGAGTTCGAGGGCGCCGGTGCCCGGATCGTCGCCTCCGCCGAGGAGGTGTGGGGCGAGGCGGAGCTCGTCTGCAAGGTCAAGGAGCCGGTCGCGAGCGAGCACGCGCTCCTGCGCGACGACCTGCTGCTCTTCGCCTACCTGCACCTCGCCGCGGACCCGGCCTGCACGCGGGCGCTCCTCGACGCCGGCACGACCTCCGTCGCGTACGAGACGGCGCAGGCGCCCGACGGCACGCTCCCGCTGCTCGCGCCCATGAGCGAGGTCGCCGGGCGCATGGCCACCCAGGTCGGCGCCTGGCTCCTGCAGCGGCCCGCGGGAGGTCGCGGCGTCCTGCTCGGCGGCGTGCCGGGCACGCGGCCCGGGCGGGTCGTCGTGCTCGGGGGCGGGACCGCGGGCCGCAACGCGGCCGAGGTCGCGGTGGGCATGCGCGCCGAGGTGACCGTGGTCGACCTGTCGCTGCCCGTGCTGCGCGCCGTCGACCAGGAGTTCTCCGGGCACGTGCGCACGGTCGTGTCGAGCGCGTACGCGATCGAGCGGGAAGTGCTGGAGGCCGACCTCGTCGTCGGGGCCGTGCTCGTCGCGGGGGCGCGCGCCCCGCGCCTCGTCACCGACGACCTCGTCGCGCGCATGCGCCCCGGCGCCGTGCTCGTCGACGTCGCCGTCGACCAGGGCGGCTGCTTCGAGGGGTCGCGGCCCACCACGCACGACGACCCGACGTTCGCGGTCCACGGCACGACGTTCTACTGCGTGGCGAACATGCCCGGCGCGGTCCCCGTGACCAGCACGCTCGCCCTCACGAGCGCGACGCTGCCCTACCTCGCGGCGCTCGCGGACGGTGGGGTCGAGGCGGTGCGGGACGTCCCGATCCTCCGGTCGGGGGCGTCCACCCACCGCGGCGCCCTCCTCAACGAGGCGGTCGCCGCCGCGCACGGCCTGCCGTGGACGCCCGCCGAGGACGCCCTGCGCGCGTGACGCTGCCCGTGCCCGTGCCCGTGCCCGTGCCCGTGGTGCGGGGCGGCCGCGGCGTCGCGGGCGACGGCCCGCGGCAATCCGGGTGACGCCGCACGGCGGGACGTGCCAGGCTCGGGCGGTGCACCCCTTCACCCTCGACGACGGCCACGTCCACCTGTCCACCCCGACCCTCGACGACGCGGACGCGATCACGGTGGCGTGCCAGGACCCGGCGGTCGCGGCGTGGACCGTCGTCCCGTCCCCGTACGCGCGCGAGGACGCGGTGCAGTTCGTGTCGGAGTACGTGGGACCGGGCTGGGAGCGCGGGGACGTCCTCACGTGGGGCGTGCGCGCGAGCGCCGGCCCCTCGGGCATCCCCGGCCCCGACGGCGCCGGTCCCCTCCTCGGGATGGTCGGACTGAGCCTCGACGACGCGCCCGAGGGGCGGCGGTCGGCCGAGATCGGCTACTGGGCGGCCCCCGAGGCACGGGGCCGTGGTCTGACGACCGCGGCGTGCAGGCTCGTCGTCGACTGGGCGTTCGACGCGGAGGGCCTGGGGCTCGCGCGGCTCTTCTGGCAGGCGTACGTCGGCAACTGGCCGTCGCGACGCACCGCCTGGCGGCTCGGCTTCCGGGTCGAGGGCGCGGTGCGCGGGTTCGCGCTCCAGCGCGGCGAGCGGCGCGACGCGTGGCTCGGCACGCTCCTGCCCGACGACCCGCGCGAGCCGAACGAGCCCTGGCCGGCGGACGCGCCGTCGTCGGGCCGCGCCGCCTGACGCTCGCACCTGCCCGCCCGGTCCCCGGGCGTCCGCGAATGCGTTTCCGTCGCGCCCGCCCGCGGGGTCAAGATGGGCACCATGACCTCCGAGCCCACGACGCGCACCGACGCGCCCGCGCCCACCTCCGCGCCCGCTGTCACCTCCGGCCCGATCGACCTCGATCCCGCCAACCCGTTCGCCGCGCCCTCCGCGCTGCCCTACGAGCTGCCCGACTACGACGCGGTCCGCGAGGAGCACTACCTGCCCGCGCTGCGCGCGGCGACCGCGGCCCAGCGTGCGGCGATCGAGGCCGTCGCGACCGACGACGCGGCCCCGACCGCCGTCACCGTGCTCGAGGCGCTCGAGCGGTCGGGCCGCGAGCTCGCGCGCGTGCTCAACGCGTTCTACAACCAGCTCTCGGCCGACGCGACGCCGGGGCTGGAGGAGATCGAGGAGGAGTTCGCGCCCGAGCTCGCGGCGCACCACGACGCGATCTACATGGACGCGCGCCTGTACGCGCGCGCCCGTGCGCTGCAGGACTCCGTCGACGCCGGCGAGCAGCCGCTCGAGCCCGACGCCGCGTGGCTGCTGCACACGCTCCTGGTGCGGTTCCGCCGCTCGGGCGTCGAGCTCGACGCCGCGCAGCAGGAGCGCCTGCGCGAGCTCAACGGCCGCCTCACCACGCTCGAGGCCGCGTTCGGCCGCAAGCTGCTCGCGGGCGCGAACGCGGCGAGCGTGCTCGTCACCGACCGCGCCGAGCTCGACGGCCTCGCCGAGGACGCCGTCGCGGGCGCGGCGGCTGCCGCCGCCTCGCGCGGGAACGAGGGGGCGTGGCTGCTCGAGATGCAGCTCCCCACCCAGCAGGGCGTCCTCGCGTCGCTCGCGCGCCGCGACGTGCGCGAGCGCGTGCAGCGGGCGTCGGAGTCGCGCGGCGCGACCGGTGACGACCACGACACGCGCGAGATCGTCCTGGAGACCGTGCGCCTGCGTGCCGAGCGCGCGCGCCTGCTCGGCTACGAGCACCACGCCGCGTACGTCGCGGAGGACGCGACGGCGAAGACGACCGAGGCCGTCGACGCGATGCTGGCGCGGCTCGCTCCCGCTGCCGTCGCGAACGCGCGCCGCGAGGCGGCCGACCTCGAGGTCGCGCTGCGGGCCGACGAGCCCGGCGCGACGCTGCGCGCGTCCGACTGGTCCTTCTACGCCGAGCGCGTGCGCAAGGACCGCTACGCGCTCGACGACGCTCTCCTGCGCCCCTACCTGGAGCTCGAGCGCGTCGTGCACGACGGCGTCTTCGCGGCGGCGAACCGGCTCTTCGGCGTCTCGTTCGCGGAGCGCCACGACCTCGTCGGCTACCACCCGGACGTCCGGGTCTTCGAGGTCTTCGACGCCGAGACGCCGGGCGAGCCCGGCCAGGGCCTCGGCCTGTTCCTCGCCGACTGGTACACGCGCGAGTCCAAGCGCGGCGGGGCGTGGATGAACAACCTCGTCGACCAGAACCACCTGCTCGGGCAGAAGCCGGTCGTCGTGAACAACCTCAACATCGTCAAGCCGCCGGCCGGGCAGCCCACGCTGCTCGTGTGGGACGAGGTCATCACGCTCTTCCACGAGTTCGGGCACGCGCTGCACGGACTGTTCTCCGACGTGCGCTACCCGTCGCAGTCCGGCACCGAGGTGCCGCGCGACTTCGTCGAGTACCCCTCGCAGGTCAACGAGATGTGGGCCTGGGAGCCGTCGGTCCTGCGCTCCTACGCGGTGCACCACGTCACGGGCGAGCCGATGCCCGCCGAGTGGGTCGACACCATGCTCGCCTCGCGCCAGTTCAACGAGGGCTTCGGCACGACCGAGTACCTCGCCGCGGCGCTGCTCGACCAGGCCTGGCACCAGGTCGGGCCCGACGGCGTCCCGGCGTCCGAGGCCGACGTCGTGCCGTTCGAGGCCGCCGCGCTCGAGGCGGCGGGCGTCGCGTTCGCGCCCGTCCCGCCGCGCTACCGCACCACGTACTACAACCACGTGTTCGGGGGCGGGTACGCGGCCGGCTACTACTCGTACATCTGGTCCGAGGTGCTCGACGCCGACACCGTCGAGTGGTACCGCGAGAACGGCGGCCTGTCGCGCGAGAACGGCGAGCGCTTCCGCCGCGTCCTGCTCGCGCGCGGCGGCTCGCAGGACCCGCTGCAGTCGTTCCGCGAACTGCGCGGCCGCGACGCCGACATCGCGCCGCTCCTCGCCCGCCGCGGCCTCGACGCCTGACCCGAGGACCCGTCCCGCCGAGGGAGAGCCCCGGTGACGCGAGGGAGAGGTGTGGTCATGACCACGCCTCTACCTCGGCGGGGTGCCCGGGCGGACCAGGCCGGTCTCGTAGGCGACGACGACGAGGCCGGCCCGGTCTCGCACGCCCAGCTTGGCGAGGATGCGGCCCACGTGCGTGCGGGCCGTCGCCGGGCTCATGAACAGCGTCGCGCCGATCTCGTCGTTGGTCAGCCCGCGTCCGACGTGCGCGAGCACCTCGCGCTCGCGGTCCGTGAGCCGGCCGGCGACCTCGGCGACGAGAGCGTCGTCGCGCCGCCCGGCGTCGACCGCCAGCGCGACGACGCGCGCCGTCACCGCGGGGGAGAGCAGCGCGTCGCCCGCGGCAGCGGTGCGCACCGCGGCGCGCAGCTCGTCGGGGCTCGCGTCCTTGAGCAGGAAGCCCGACGCCCCCGCCCGCAGCGCCGCGAAGAGGTTCGCGTCGTCGTCGAACGTCGTGAGGACGACGACGCGCGGCCCGGCCGGGTCGGCGCCCTGGGGGGTCGCCCGGGTGGCGCCCTCGACGATCTCGCGCGTGGCGGCGATCCCGTCGAGCACGGGCATCTGGAGGTCCATGAGCACGACGTCGGGGCGCACGTGGCGCACGAGCGCGACGCCCTCCCGGCCGTCGGCGGCCTCGCCGACGACCTCGACGTCGTCCGCGCGCTCGAGCAGCGCGCGGATGCCGGTCCGCACGAGGGGCTGGTCGTCGACCAGCACGACGCGGATCACGCGACACCCCCGTCGGAGGACTGCGGGCCCCGCACGGAAGCGGTCCCGCGCGCCGCGGCGCCGGGCGCGACCGGCACGCGCGCCCGCAGCCGGAACCCGCCGCCGTCGGGCGTCACGGTCTCGACCGTGCCGCCCAGGACCGCGACGCGCTCGCGCAGGCCGCGCAGCCCGAACCCGCCACGGTCCGTCGCGTCCCCCGCGGCCCGTGCCCCGTGGCCGTCGTCGTGCACCTCGACCGCGAGCACGTCGCCGCCTGCACCGGGCGAGCGCTCCAGCGCCACGCGGACGACGGCGGCGCGCGCCCCGGCGTGCCGCAGCACGTTGGTCAGCCCCTCCTGGACGACCCGGTACGCCGCCGCGCCCGCGGCGGTGCCGTCCGCCGTCCCCGACGGCAGGTCGACGTCCAGGGTGACGTCGAGCCCGGCCGCCCGGGCCGTGCGCGCGAGGTCCTCGAGCCGGTCGATGCGCGCCTGGTCCGCGAGCCCCGCGGGCGCGGTCGTCCCGCGCAGCGCGCGCACCGTGGCGCGCAGGTCCGCCAGGGCCGTCGTCGTGGTCGTCCGGACGAGCTCGAGCTCGGCCCGCACGGTCGCGAGCGCGTCCGACGCCGCCGCACCGTCGGGGCCCACGTCGTCGAGGACCTCACGGGCGACGTTCGCGTGCAGGGAGACGACGGCGAGGTGGTGCCCGACGACGTCGTGGAGGTCGCGGGCGACGGCCTCGCGGTCGCGCGCGAGCCGGTCGGCGGCCTCGAGCTCGTGCGTCTGCTCGCGCAGCGCGTCGGCGTGCCGCCGCTGCTCGTCGCGCTGCCGGCGGGCGAAGGAGCCGTGGCCGAGGGCGATCGCGGCGGCCATGAGCGCGACGGTGGTCGCGAGCTCGTACCCGACGACGTACCGGACGTCGTCGCCCTCGGCGAGCCGGAAGTACGTCGAGGCGACGACGAGCACCGCCGCGACCCCGACGGCCCACCCGAGCCGGCCCGCGACGGCCGCCGAGTAGAGCGCGACCGAGACGGGCAGGGCCAGGCCGATCGCGGGCAGGTCGAGCGTGTAGTAGGCGCAGATGACGAGCGCCGTCGCGACGAGCACCCCGACCGGGAAGCGGCGCCGGCCGAGCACGAGCAGCCCGAGCACGAGGGCGGTCGGGTACGCGACCCACGGGTCGGCCCGCGTGCCCCCGACGTCGGCCGCGATGGCGAAGGCGACGACGTCGAACACCGCGAACCCCAGCAGGGCGTCGATGAGCCACGGCGGTGGCGACGGGCGCGACGGCCGGGTCGCGGGCGGCGATCCGGCGGGCGGGTCGTGCGGGATGTCGGGGGACGTCACGACGACCGAGTCTAGGAAGACCACCCCGACGCCGCGTCCGTCGCGGGGCGGGTCTCGATCGGGGTCGGCTACGTCGAGACGCGTACGCGAGGGGCGCGGGACGACGCATCGCGTCGCGCGCCAGGGCGGACGCGACGCCGCACCCCGCTCCCTAGCGTCGACGTCATGAACCCGACTCCCGGCCCCGCACCCGATCGTCCGACCCCGCCCGCGTCGTCGGTCCCGCCCGGACCCGGCGTCCCGCCAGACGCGCCCGCACGGCCGGACGCGCCGTCCCGCCCGACCCTCGGCGAGACGGTCCGCACGCTGAGCTGGCCGCTCGTCCTCGGGCTCGGCGCGCTCGCCCTCGTCCGCCCGCTCCTGAGCGTCACGGGCCTCGACGACGCGATCGGGCGGCCCGCCGCACCCCTGCTCACGACCCTCGCGCTCACGGTCGCGTGGGTCGTCGCGATCGTCGTCGCCCGTCCCGCGCACCCGCTCGCGACCGGCGTGGCCGTCGGGCTCGCCTACGGCGTCCTCGCGCTGGTGCTCAGCGCGATGCTGTCGCCGATCCTCACCGGCGAGCTGCAGGGGCCCGTCGCGCGGCCCCTCGCGATCGTCCCGATGCTGCTCACCAACGCGGCCTGGGGCGCGCTCGCGGGAGCCGTGGCGCTGGGTCTCCTCGCGGCCCGACGCCGCTGAGCCCCGTCCTCCCTCCGTCCTCGCCCCCGTCCCCCCGCACCGTCCCCGACCGGCACCACCCCGAGCCGCACCTCCGCGCCCTCAGGGTCGGTTCCGGGCGCGCGTACGCTTCCGAGCGGACGCGCCCGGCACCGCCCGGTCCCTAGCGTCGACGGCGTCGCCCGCACCGCCGGGCCACCGTCGACCCGCACCCGCCGACCGCCGTCGTCCACCCTGGAGAAGACCCGATGACGACCACGTACACCACCCCGCCGCCCGCCGTCCCGCCGACCCCCGGGGCGCCCGCCGGGCCGCCCGGGCGTCGCCCGCGGCGGCGGCGCAGCCCGCTCGCGCGCGTCCTCGTCGCGCTCGGGCTCGTCGTGCTCCTGTTCGTCGCGGCGGTCGTCGCGGTCGTGGGCGTCGCGTGGGCGCGCGCCGCGACCAGCACGGCGGGAGCCGTGGAGTTCACGCGCCCGCTCGCCGTCCCGCCGCTCGCGGAGTCCCGCGTCGAGGACGGGGTGCGCGTCTTCGAGCTCGAGGCGCGCGACGGGGTCGCCGACCTCGGCGCCGCCGCGCCCACGCCGACGATCGGGCTGAACGGCGACTACCTCGGCCCCACCCTGCGCGCCGCGCGCGGCGAGCGCGTGCGCGTCGACGTGACGAACTCGCTCGACGAGACGACGACGCTCCACTGGCACGGCATGCACCTGCCGCCCGCGATGGACGGCGGGCCCCACCAGATGGTCGAGCCCGGAGAGACGTGGTCGCCCACGTGGACGATCGACCAGCCCGCCGCGACCCTCTGGTACCACCCGCACCTGCACGGGCAGACCGCGAGCCAGGTGTACCGCGGGCTCGCAGGGATGTTCCTCCTCGACGACCCGGCCGGCGCCGACGGCCCCGCGGCCGACCTGCCGCACGAGTACGGCGTCGACGACGTCCCCGTCATCCTCCAGGACAAGAGCTTCCACGCCGACGGGCGCCTCGACGACAGCACCTCGTTCCTCTCACCCGTCGGCACGCTCGGCGACACCGTGCTCGTCAACGGCACCCCCGGCCCGTACCTCGACGTCACGACCGAGCGCGTCCGCCTGCGCCTGCTCAACGGCTCCGACTCGCGCGTCTACGACGTCGGCCTCGCCGACGGCGGCGCGGTCCAGCTCGTCGGCACCGACGGCGGGCTGCTCCCCGCCCCGCAGACGGTCGAGCGCGTGCGCCTCTCCCCGGGCGACCGGGCGGAGGTCGTCGTGACCATGACCCCCGGGCAGCGCGCCGTCCTGCGCAGCTTCCCGCCCGAGCTCGGCGTCAACCCGCTGTTCGAGCGGTTCTCCGGCGGTGACGACACGTTCGACCTCCTCGAGCTGCGCGCCGCCAGCACGCTCGCGCCGAGCCCCGACGTGCCCGACGCCCTCGCCGCCGACCCGGCGGACGCGCTCGCCGAGGCCGACGCCGTCCGGACCCGGACGTTCCAGCTCTCCGGCCGGTCCATCAACGGACGGTCGATGGACATGTCCCGCGTCGACGAGGTCGTCACCATCGGGGAGACCGAGGTCTGGGAGGTCACCGGGCTCGACGACACCCCGCACAACTTCCACGTCCACGACGTCCAGTTCCGCGTCCTCGACGTCGGCGGCGAACCACCCGCGCCCGACATCGACGGCTGGCAGGACACCGTCTACGTCCAGCCGGGCCGCGTCACCCGCCTGCTCGTCCGGTTCGAGGCGTCCGAGGGGACGACCGACCCCACCACCCCGTACATGTTCCACTGCCACCTGCTCACGCACGAGGACCAGGGCATGATGGGCCAGCTCGTCGTGGTCGCCCCGGGCGAGCGGGCGCCGTCCCGCATCGACGTGCCCGACGACGGCACCCACCCCGACCACGACGCCGCACCCCTGCCGGCCGACGGCACCGGCCCCCGTCGCCTCGACCCCGACCGGCACGACGACCACTGACCTGCTCGACCGGCGACCACCCGCTCGGACCGCGCCGCCTCCTCGGCGATGTCCGCGATGTGGGCGGGTGGCGCGGTCGGTCGGTCGGGTCGACGGCGGCGGGTAGCGTGTCGCCATGACCGCTCCGCACCCGGACTCCCTGGCCAGCGCCCGCACCCCGGCGACCGTCGACGTCCCCTCCGGCACCGTGCCGCGGGCGGAGGACGAGGTGGTGCGGATCTGCCGGGAGCTGCTGCGGATCGACACGTCGAACTTCGGCGACGGGACCGGGCCGGGGGAGCGGCGCGCGGCGGAGTACGTCATGGGGCTGCTGCACGAGGTCGGCCTCGAGCCGGAGCTGTTCGAGTCGGAGCCCGGGCGGGCGAGCGTCGTCGTGCGGCTCGAGGGTGCGGACCCGACGCGGCCGGCCCTCGTGCTGCACGGCCACCTCGACGTGGTGCCGGCGCAGGCGGCGGACTGGTCGGTCGACCCGTTCGCGGGCGAGGAGATCGACGGCCTGCTGTGGGGCCGCGGCGCCGTCGACATGAAGGACATGGACGCGATGATCCTCGCGGTCGTGCGGCAGATGGTGCGCGAGGGGCGCAAGCCCGCGCGCGACGTCGTCGTCGCGTTCTTCGCCGACGAGGAGGCGGGCGGCGTGTACGGGGCCCGCTACGCCGTCGACCACCGACCCGAGCTGTTCGAGGGCGCGACCGAGGCGATCAGCGAGGTCGGCGGGTTCTCGGTCGAGGTCGGGGGGCGGCGGGCCTACCTGCTCCAGACCGCGGAGAAGGGCATCGCGTGGCTGCGCCTCGTCGCGGAGGGCCGTGCGGGCCACGGGTCCCAGGTGAACGACGACAACGCGGTGACGCGGCTCGCGGAGGCGGTCGCGCGCATCGGGGCCCACCACTGGCCGAACACGCTCACCCCGACGGTCGACAGGCTGCTGCGGGGCGTCGCGGACCTCACGGGGATCCGGTACGACCCGGAGGACCCGTCGTCCGTCGCCGCGCTCGTGGCGGCGCTCGGCCCGGCGTCACGGTTCGTCGGCGCGACGGTGCGCCACACGTCCAACCCGACGCAGCTCACGGCCGGCTACAAGGCGAACGTCATCCCGGGCCGGGCGGAGGCGACGATCGACGCGCGCCTGCTCCCCGGGCACGAGGACGAGGGTTTCGCGACGCTGCGCGCGCTCGCGGGCGAGCACGTGCGGGTCGAGGAGATCCACCGCGACATCGCGCTCGAGGTGCCGTTCGAGGGCGACCTCGTCGACGCGATGGTCGACTCGCTCCTCGCCGAGGACCCGGAGGCGACGGTGCTGCCGTACACGCTCTCGGGCGGCACGGACAACAAGTCGCTCGCGCGGCTCGGCATCACGGGCTACGGCTTCGCGCCGCTGCGCCTGCCGGCGGACCTCGACTTCTCCGGCATGTTCCACGGGGTCGACGAGCGCGTCCCGGTCGACTCCCTGCGCTTCGGCGTGCGCGTGCTGGACCGCCTGCTGCGCACCTGCTGACGCCGTCCGGGTCGACGGCTCAGGCGTCGCCGAGCAGTGCCCGGACCGACGAGCGGAGCTGCGCGCGGTAGCCGCCGCCGAACAGCACCGCGTGCACGGCGACGGGGTACACCTGGTGCAGGGCGACGCGGTGCCGCCACCCGCGCGCGAGCGGGTGTGCGGCGTCGTACCCGGCGACGATCTCGTCGAGGTAGGGCGCGCCGAACAGCGCGAGCATCGCCAGGTCCGCCTCGCGGTGCCCGCCGTGCGCGGCGGGGTCGATGAGCACCGCCTCGACGCCGCCCGGACGCCCGCCCGGGCCTGGATCGAGCGGCGACCACAGCACGTTGCCCGACCACAGGTCGCCGTGCACGCGCGCGGGGGAGTCGGCGAGCGCGGGGCGGGCCAGGTCCGCCAGGCGGTCGCCCAGCCGCTCGAGCAGGCGCGCGTCGTCGGCGTCGAGGGCGCCGAGGTCCCGGCCCTGCCGCGCGACCGGGAGCAACCGCGCCTCGGCGTAGAAGGTCGGCCAGTCGGGCCAGGAGCCCGTCGCCATCGGCAGCGGGTCGTCGAGCGGCCCGAAGAACGCGTTACCGTCCCATTCCGGCGGCGACGCGCCCCACGCCGGTGCCCCGGCGTCGTGCACGACGGCGAGCGCCCGGCCGAACTCCTGCGCCGCCTCGGGCGTCGGCGCGGCAGGCAGGACGCGTTCGAGGTCGAGGCGCGTCGGGCCCACGTCGAGGACTCGGGCGACGCGGGGTCCGCCCGCGACGCTGAGCCAGGTGAGACCCGCGGCCTCGCACGCGAAGAACCCCGGGGGCGCGTCGGTGCGCGACTTCGTGAAGACGCGCGCCGACGGCGTGTCCCCGGAACCCACCTCGCGGTGGCGCGCAGGCCCGCTCACGGGACCGTGCTCACGTGGTCGGGCCCACGGGGGAGCTCACAGGGTCGAGCTGACCCGGATGATCTTGCGCCGCAGCCAGACGCGTCGCTCGCCCCCGACGTAGAGACGCGTGCGGGCGAGCTCCCAGCGCCCGTACTCCGCCTCGTCGGTGAGGAGCCTGCTCGCGTCCGACCTGCTCGTGGAGCGGTCGATCGTCAGGACGCGGTACTCGTACTGCCCGCCGTGCGCGGCCCATCCGGACCGCCGACGTGACGTCGGCCTCTCCTCCACGTGCCACCGTCCTCTCTCGCCTGTCTCGGTCGTCGGCCGGGCGGGGCGGACCTGCCCGACTAACGAGTGCCATTGTGCCCCTCTCGGCGCTACCGTCAGGGTATGACCGCTGACCCGCGTGCCGCGCTCGACCGGTTCATCGCCGCGCTCGAGGCCCACTACAACGCCGTCGCCGCACGCCGCGGGGAGGACGACCCCTCCGTCGACGACGCCTACTACGTGCTCGCGGACGCCTTCGAGGTCTACGACGAGGCCCTCGGCCAGGTCCACGGGGAGGCGACGCCGTTCTACCTCGCGGAGGAGGACGACGACGAGGACGACGAGGACGACGACGAGGAGGACGAGGTCGACGACCTCGACGACACGCTCGACGACGACGTCCTGTCCGGCGAGCTGGAGACCGACGGCGCGCGCTGACGCGCCGCGCCGTCACCACCGCTCGGGGTAGCCGACCTCCAGGTCGCTCACGTCGTCGAGCGCCGCACGGACCGCGTCGGGGAGCTCGAGGTCCGTCGCGGCGAGCGACGTGCGGAGCTGGGCGGGGGTCCGTGCGCCGACGATCGCGCTCGCCAGGGTGGGGCGGCCCAGGAGCCACGACAGCGCGACGTCGAGCGGGGCGCGGCCCAGCCCGTCGGCCGCGGTGACGACGGCCTCGACGATCCCCGACGAGGACTGGTCCAGGTAGGGCTCGACGAACGCGGACAGGTGCGGGGACGCACCGCGCGAGTCCGCGGGGAGCGAGCGGCGGTACTTGCCCGTGAGCACGCCCCGGCCCAGCGGCGACCAGGCGAGGAGGCCGAGCCCGAGCGCCTCGGCCGCCGGCACGACCTCACGCTCGGCGCCGCGCTGCAGCAGCGAGTACTCGAGCTCGACCGCGGCGAGGCCCACGTCGTCGGCGCCGCCGAGCAGCGTCGCCGCGCGGGCCGTCGCCCACGCGGGGTGGTTGGACAGGCCGACGTAGCGCGCGCGCCCGGACGTCACGGCGTGGCGCAGCGCAGAGAGCGTCTCGGTGAACGGGGTGCTCGGGTCAGGCGCGTGCACGAGGAACAGGTCGACGTGGTCGGTGCCCAGGCGCGACAGCGAGTCGTCCAGCGAGTCGAGGAGCGCCCCGCGGGACGCGTCGACGACCGGCCCCTGCGCCGTGCGGCGCACGCCGGCCTTGGTGCACAGGAGCACGTCACGCCGGTCCACCTTCGTCCCCAGCAGCGACCCGAGCAGCGCCTCGGCGTCCCCGTCGGCGTACGAGGCGGCGGTGTCGACGAGGGTCCCGCCCGCGTCGACGAAGTCGCGCAGCTGCTCGGCGGCGTCGAGCTCGTCCGTGTCCCGGGCCCACGTCATGGTGCCGAGACCGAGCTCGGACACGCGCAGGCCGGTGCTGCCGAGGTGGCGGTGTTCCATGGGAGCCGAGGGTACCGGCGGACCCCGCCGCGCGACCGTCGGGGCGCGCGGCGGGGCGCGGGGAGCGACGAGGTTCACCCTGCCCAGAGCGCCCGCCGTCGCCGCCGGCGGGGCGGTGTTCACCCGCCCGTGGCCGGGCGTTCACCCGGGGACGCCGACCCGCCGACGAGGTGCCGGAGGGGCCCGCCCGAGCGGGTATCGTGGCCGCTCGTGAACGCGTGGGAAGCCGTCCTCCTCGGCCTCGTCCAGGGCCTGACCGAGTTCCTCCCGATCTCCTCGAGCGCGCACCTGCGCATCGTGGGCGAGCTCATCGGCTCGCAGGACCCGGGGGCCGCCTTCACGGCGATCACCCAGATCGGGACCGAGACGGCGGTCCTGCTGTACTTCCGGCGGGACATCGCGCGGATCTGCGTGGCGTGGTGGCGCTCGGTGCGCGGCGACCACGGCACGGACTGGAGGTCGCGGCTCGGCCGGCACGACCACGACGCCGCGATGGCCTGGTACATCGCCCTGGGCTCCGTCCCGATCGTCGTGCTCGGCCTGCTCTTCCAGGACGCGATCGAGAACACGTTCCGCAACCTCTACCTCACGGCGCTCATGCTCGCGGTCTTCGCGCTCCTGCTCGGCTGGGCGGACCGGGTCGGCGCCAAGCGGCGCGCGCTGCGCGAGCTCTCGCCCGGCCAGGCCGTCGCGTTCGGGCTGGCGCAGGCGCTCGCGCTCGTCCCGGGCGTCTCCCGCTCCGGCGGCACGATCACCGCAGGACTCCTCATGGGGTTCACCCGGGAGGCCGCGGCGCGCTACTCGTTCCTGCTCGCGATCCCCGCGGTCATGGGCTCGGGCCTCTACCAGCTCTTCAAGTCCGCGGACGAGCCGGCGCCCGGAGCGCCCGGCGCGGGCGCGACCCTCATCGCCACGCTCGTCGCGTTCGTCGTCGGCTACTTCGTCATCATCGCGTTCCTCAAGATCGTCTCGACGTTCAGCTACAAGCCGTTCGTGATCTACCGCCTGGCGCTCGCGGCGATCGTCGTGCTGCTCCTGCTCACCGGCGTGCTCGAGCCCGGCGGGACGGCAGCGTCCACCCCGTGACCTGCTGTCAGAGCCAGCCGACCCGCTTGAACACGCGGTAGAGCACCAGGCAGCCGCCCGCCATGAGCGCGAGCGCGAACGGGTAGCCGAACGCCCAGTGCAGCTCGGGCATGTTCCGGAAGTTCATGCCGTACACGCCCGCGACGATGGTCGGGTAGACGAGGATCGCCGCCCAGGCCGAGATCTTGCGCATGTCCTCGTTCTGGCGCACCGACACCTGGGACATGTGGACCTGGAGCATGTCCGAGAGCAGGTCGTCGTGCGCGTCGAGGTGGCGGTCGATCCGCTCGACGGTCGTCACCACGCGCTCGAGCATGCGCCGGTTCACCGCGAGATGGTCGGGCACGTCGGGGTCGAGGAGCTCGGGCAGCTCGGCCGAGACGGGCATGAGGGCGCGCCGCGCCTCGGTGATCTCGCGCTTGAGGTCGTAGATGCGCTCGACCGGGTCCTCGCGCTGCTGGTCGAAGACGACGCGCTCCGTGTCCGCGACCGCGTCCCCCAGGCCGAGCTCGACCTGCGACGCGCCGCCCACGATCGCCAGGACGGCGGCGGACACGATCCGTTGGACGGGCGTACCCCGCGGGTCGCCCGGGCCTGCGAGCTTGTCGAGCATCGTCGCGTGCACGTCGGCGTCCCCCTCCTCGGCGGTGACGACGGTCCCCGGCCCGAGGAGCGCGGCGAACTGGCCGGTGTGCACCTGGCGGTCCGCCTCCGTGAACCAGGCCGTCGGCGTGACGAGCAGGAGCCAGTCGGCCGCGAGACGGCGCACGTGCGCGAGCGGGTGGTGCGCGTGCCGGGACAGCTCGTGGCGCGTCGGTCCCGGGCCCGTCGAGACCCGCGCCGCGGCGTCGAGCACGGCGTCGAGATCGGCGACCCGCGCCCACGTCGCCGGGCCCCGCGCGCCCCGGCGGCCCTCGTGGTCGCCGTCCTCGCGGTCGCTCTCGCCGTGGTCCCGTGGCGCGTGGTCCCCGGCGTGCGCGTCCCCGAGCGTGCCGGGGTCGACCTCGCGCACCCCGGTCGCTCCGGGCTCCACGGACCACGCCGCCAGGACCCTCACGCCCGGGAGCAGCGGGCCGTTCTCGCTCGACCCGTCCCGCGGGGCCTCGACGCGGGGGTCGGTGGGCTTCGTCACGTCCGCATTGTCCCGCGCCCGGCGCGGACCTGCCCGGTCGCGCGGGATCGCCGTCGATGCGGCAGCGGTGCGCCGTCCTGCTCCGTGCGCGCGGCGCCCGCCTCCCGGACGACGGTCCGGCGCCGACGTCCCGACGGCTAAGGTTGACGCGTGCACAGCTGGCCCGCCCCGCAGATCCCCGAGCTCCCCGGACGAGGCCTCCCGGTCCGGGTGCACGACTCGACGACCCGTGAGCTCGTCGTCGCGGCCTCGGGCGAGGACGCCACCCTCTACGTGTGCGGCATCACGCCGTACGACGCGACCCACATCGGCCACGCGGCCACCTACGTCGCGTTCGACCTGCTCGTGCGCGCGTGGACGGACGCCGGCCAGCGCGTGCGGTACGCGTCGAACGTCACCGACGTCGACGACCCGCTGCTCGAGCGCGCCGCCGCGACGGGCGTCGACTGGCGCGCGCTCGCCGTCGACCAGACGGCGCTCTTCGCGGAGGACATGACGGCGCTCGGCGTCGTCCCGCCCGACGTCTACGAGGGCGCGGTCGAGACGATCCCCGCCGTCGTGGAGGCGGTCACCCAGCTCCTCGACGCCGGGCTCGCCTACCGCGTGCCGGTCGAGCCCGGCGCGGGCGGTACCGACCCGGGGCTCGGGGACGTCTACGCAGACCTCTCGGCCGACCCCGCGTTCGGGTCGGTCTCGCGCCTCGCGCGCGACGTCATGCAGCACCTCTTCGCCGAGCGCGGGGGCGACCCCGACCGCGAGGGCAAGAAGGACGCGCTCGACCCGCTCCTGTGGCGCCGCGAGCGCCCGGGCGAGCCCGCGTGGGACGGGGGCGCGCTCGGCACCGGGCGACCCGGCTGGCACGTCGAGTGCGCCGTGATCTCGCGCGACGGCCTCGGCCTGCCGTTCGACGTGCAGGGCGGGGGAGCGGACCTGCTGTTCCCCCACCACGAGATGTCGTCCTCGCACGACCGCATGCTGTCGGGCGGCGGCGCCCCCCGCGCCCACGTCCACGCCGGCCTCGTCGCGTACGACGGCGAGAAGATGAGCAAGTCGCGCGGCAACCTCGTGCTCGTCTCGAAGCTGCGGGCCACCGGCGTCGACCCCATGGCGATCCGCCTCGCACTGCTCGCGCACCACTACCGCGGCGAGTGGGAGTGGACCGACGACGACCTGCCCGCCGGGGTGCGCCGCCTGGAGACCTGGCGCGACGCCGTCTCCGGCAACGGCGGTCCGGACGCCACCGCGACCCTCGCCGCCGTGCGCGCCGCGCTCGCCGACGACCTGGACGCGCCCGCGGCGCTCGCTGCGGTCGACGCGTGGGCCGCGGAGTCGCTGCGTCCCGGTCGCGACACGTCCGGCGACGACGAGGGCGCGCCCGGCGTGGTCGCCCGCGCGGTCAACGCGCTCCTGGGCGTGCGGCTGTAGGTCCGGGTCGTGACGCCCGGGTGCCGGTGGCGGACGCGCGGGCGTGAGCTCGTCGGGTCCGCGCGCCTGCGCCCGAGCGGGGGCCGGGTCGTCGTCCTCGTGCTGGGCCTCGGGCTCGCGGTCGCCTCCGTCGTGGTGCTGCGCGGGGCGACCGCCGTCGCGGCGGTCGACGGCTGGACGGCGCGGCAGGACCCGTGCCTGTCCTCGCGCGGGTGCGCGCCCGTCGTCGTCGAGGCGGTCGTCGGGGCCGTGCTGGCGCTCGGGGCGCTCGCGCTGCTGCTCGGCTCCGTGGGCCTCGTGCTCCGGCAGCCGGTCCTCGTCCTGACGGAGGCCGGCGTCCGCGGGCGGCAGGCCCGCAGCGACCACGCGCGGACGGTGCCGTGGGAGGACCTGACCGGGGTCTCCCCGTCCGGACGCCGACACCTCGTCCTCCAGGTCCTGGGTGACCCTCCGGCCGAGGTGGCGGTCCGGAGCGCCCGACCCGCGTCCGACGCCGCCGTGCTGCGCGGCTTCCTGGGCGACCCGCACGCCCGCGCCGCGATCGGGACACCCGTGGCGGAGCGCTCGGCCACCGTCTGGGCCGCGGGCGGTTCCTGGCCACGCGACCCCGACGAGACCTAGGGCGTGTCTCCTAAGTCTCACCGCCACGACGTTGCAGAGTTTGCGGTCGTGGAACGTGGTCGGGAGTTGTCAGACGAGCAGTGGGCGGCGATCGGCCCGTTGATGCCGAAGGTGTCGGGCAGGTCGCGTCCGTGGCGTGATCATCGTCAGGTCGTGGAGGGGATCGTGCACCGGTACCGGACCGGGGTCGCGTGGCGTGATCTTCCTGAGCGGTTCGGCCCGTGGCAGACGGCGTGGAAGCGCCACGCGCGGTTCTCCCGGGATGGGACGTGGGACAAGATCCTGACGGCCTTGCAGGTACGTGCGGACGCGAGCGGCGGTATCGACTGGCGGGTGAGCGTGGACTCCACGATCAACCGGGCACACCAGCACGCCGCGACCTTGCCCCGGACCACAGGGGGCACCGGCGAATCACAAGAATCCGGAACGGCGCGAACCGGCTGATCACGCGTTGGGCAGGTCCCGGGGCGGGTTGTCGACGAAGATCCATGCTGCGGTCGACGGCGACGGGCGGCCGCTCGCGGTGCTCGTGGGGCCAGGTCAGGGCGGTGACGCTCCGATGTGCTTGCCCCTGCTGGACGCGATCCGGGTCCCACGCGCGAGTGCCGGGCGCCCGCACGACGCCGGATGCCGTGTTGGGCGACAGGGCGTACTCCTCGCGCGCGATCCGTGCCGAGCTGCGCCGGCGGGGCATCGTCGCGGTCATCCCCGAACCGCGCGACCAGCAGGCGCATCGGCGCCGGCGTGGGTCACGCGGTGGTCGGCCAGTGACCTACGACCCCGTCGCCTACCGGGGCCGCAACACTGTCGAGCGGTTCTTCAACCGCATCAAGCAGTGGCGAGCACTCGCGACCCGCTACGACAAGCACGCGCTCGTCTACCGCGGGGGCGCCGTGCTCGCAGCGATCCTGCTCTGGGCGTCGAGCACATCGTGATTAACGAGTCGGCGCCACGATCCGAGGCAGGTGCTGCTCGATGATCCCGGCTGCGGCACGGTCCAAGGCGAGCTCGACCAGGTTGGGCAGCTCGAGCGCTCCGGCCGCCTCAGGGTCCAGTTCGAGCGCAAGGACATCGCCCTGCACCTCGAACCGAACAAGACCGCCGTAGTGCACCGCTGCACCACCACGCACGATCGCGTAGGTATCTATCCCCAGGCTCACGTCCTGCGGGTCGTGGGCCAGCGAGCGTTGAAACTCGATCGTGTCTCCCGACTCCACGTCCAGCAACACGATCGCCTCGTAGTCATCCTCAATGCTGCGCGTGAAACCAACCCTGATCACAGCCGAGATTCTGCCGCATCAGGAACCACCACCAAGACGTGTCTTCTTACTGACGAGGCGGCGCGTTGAGCGCACGAATCGTGTGTCGGACGGACCCGGTCCTGTGACGTTGGGACGCGAGGTTCGCACCTAAGGTGGGGCCCGATGGACGAGAACATCGCACAGCAGATGCGCGACCGCCCTGCGGAGCAGGTTTGGCTCGTCTACGACCCCGTACCGCGACACGACTTCGATGAGGTCGCGCTGGCGGCCGGGCTGAGGCCGTTGGGCGAGGACTGGATCGAGGTAGATGCTGATCGCGCCGAACAGGTTCTCGCACGAATCCTGTATCTCGGTCTGGCCTATCAGGACGAGCTCATGCCCGAACACCAGGCCCGGCGGCTCGCGCGAGAGTTCATCCGGTCGTGCGGCAGCGTCGAGACGCGATATGCGACGAACGCCGATTACCTCCCTGCCGCCTACCCATCCACGTGGGCGCCCGCGACCGACTACACCTTCGACAGTGGTGTCGTGATCGTTAGCAGCTCGCGTTCTGCGTGCTACTGGGTGGCCGACGAAGACTGAACTCAGTGACTTAGGAGACGAGACCTAGACCGTCGGCCCCTTGCCCGGGTTGCCGCGGTCGCGGCGGCGCAGGTACCGCTCGAACTCGCGCGCGATCGCCTCGCCGCTCGCCTCGGGCAGCTCCACGGTGTCCTTCGCCTCCTCGAGCTGCTGGACGTACTCCGCGATCTCCGCGTCCTCCGCGGCGAGCTCGTCGACGCCGTGCTGCCACGCCTCGGCGTCCTCGGGCAGGTCCCCGAGCGGGATGGGCTCCGAGAGGAGCTCCTCGACGCGGGCGAGGATCGCGAGCGTCGCCTTGGGCGACGGCGGGTGCGCCACGTAGTGGGGCACCGCCGCCCAGAGCGACACCGACTGCAGCCCCCGCTCGGCGGCGGCGTGCTGGAGCACCCCGACGATCCCCGTCGGCCCCTCGTACGTGCTCGGCTCGACGTCGAGCACCGCCTGGAGACCGACGCTCTCCGACGTCGCGGTCATGGGGATGGGACGCGTGTGCGGGACGTCCGCGAGCAGCGCGCCGAGCGTGACGACCGTGCGCACGTCGTGCTCCTCCGCGATGTCGAGCAGCTCGCGGCAGTACCGGCGCCACCGCATCGACGGCTCGATGCCGTGCACGAGCACGACCCGGCGCCCGGTCGGCGACAGGACGGCGGACGCGATCGTCGTCGTGGGCCACGTGATCTCACGGCGCCCGTCGTCGTCGGTCGTGACGACAGGGCGGTTCACCTGGAAGTCGTGGTACTCCTCCGGGTCGAGCTCGTCGACGTCCTCGGCCCCCCACACCTCGTGCAGGTGCTGGAGGGCGGCCGTGGCGGCGCTCCCCGCGTCGTTCCAGCCCTCGAACGCCGCGATCATCACGGTCTGCCGGGTGCCCTCGGTCGCGTTCTCGGTCATCGCCCCAGCCTATGCGGCGGGGCCCGACGACGGCGGAGGTGGTTCGCGCGTGGCGTAGTCGGCGACTGCGGTGCCTCGGAGCCGCGCCGCGCGCCCTGTGCGGGGCGACCGCCCGGTCCTTCCTCGGGACGAGCCTCGCTGCGGCGGGGTCCGACCCCGGTGGGACGTCGCCCCGCGCCGGACGGTCGAGGATCGACGGGTGCCCTTCACCCTCTCCCACCCTGCCGCGGTGCTGCCCCTCGTGCGGGCCCCCTTCGTCCCCGCCGCCCTCGTGGCGGGAGCCGTCGCTCCGGACGTCCCGTACTTCGTCCGCGTCCCGCGGTCCGCGGACGCCTGGTACGAGCCGTTCGTCAACGCGACGACGACGCACGAGCCGCTCGGCGCGCTCGCCGTGGCGGTGCCGACCGCCGCGGTGCTCCTCGCGCTCTGGTCCGTCGTGCGCGCCCCGCTCCGCGCCCTCGCCGTCGGGCAGGAGCGCGCGGACGTCCGCAGGCTGCCCAGGAGCGGATCTTGGGGCGTCCGCGCGTGCTGGGTCGTCGTCTCGCTGGTGCTCGGTGTCGCGACGCACGTGGTGTGGGACGCGCTGACCGACGACGCCGGACTCCTCGTCGAGCTCCTCGTGCCGTCGCGCGAGCCCGCCGCGACGGGGTGGGACGGCAGCCGTGTGCTGCAGCACGCGAGCACGGCGCTGGGACTCGGGGTGCTCGGGGTGTGGTCGTGGCGCCGGTTCGCCGCGTGGCGAGGTGACGGGGGTCGCCTGCGGCTCACCTCGGGCCGGGCGGCGGTCGTCGCCGGGATCGTCGCGCTCGTCGTCGGGGTCACGGTCGCGGCCGCCGTGCACGCGGGTCAGGACGAGCTCGCCGGGGTCGAGGGGGTCCTCACCGCGGTCGCGAAGGCCGCGGGGTCCACGTTCGCCGCAGCGGTGCTCGTGTACGCCGTCGCGTGGTGGTGCTGGGCCGGTCGGCGGCGCTCGGCCACGAGCATCGGCACGCAGCCGTGACGAGAGCCCGCGCCGGGCGTCCCGGCGTGACGCGAGGGTCCGGCGCGTCCCGCGCGCCTGGGCCTGGGGCTGGGTCGATCAGCAGGGACGGTCCTGTGCGCGGCATCCTGGCCGGGGACGTGGTGCCCGGCGATCGTCGCGGGCGAGCGGCTAGGGTCGGATGCTGCACGACGTGTTGCACCGTTCCGTTGGGAGTATGTGATGGCCGCCCTTCATGGCGAGATGAACGCAGTTCACGGGACGTCTTCGAGCGTGGTGCTGCCTGACGCTGTCCTGTGGGACATGGACGGGACGCTCGTCGACACCGAGCCGTACTGGATCGCGGCGGAGCACGAGCTCGTCGAGGCGCACGGGGGCACGTGGACGCACGAGGACGCCATGTCGCTCGTGGGGAACCCGCTGCGCGAGTCCGCGCGGATCATCCGAGAGCGTGGGGGAGTGGACCTGCCGATCGACGAGATCGTCGCGTTCCTCCTCGGCCGGGTCGTCGAGCAGGTGCAGGCCGCGGTCCCGTGGCAGCCCGGCGCGCGCGAGCTCCTCACGGCGCTGCGCGAGGCCGGCGTGCCGTGCGCGCTCGTCACCATGTCCTACCGCGAGCTCGCCGCGCCCGTCGCGGAGCTCGCGCCGGACGACGCGTTCCAGGTGCTCGTGTGCGGGGACGAGGTCGAGCGCGGCAAGCCCGACCCCGAGCCCTACCTGCTCGCGGCCGAGCGCCTCGGCGTCGACGTCACGCGCTGCGTCGCCATCGAGGACTCGCCCGCCGGCATCGCCTCGGCCCGCGCGGCCGGCGCGGCCACGCTCGGCGTGGAGGCCGTGGTCCCCGTCCTCCCGGCGCCCGGCCTGAGCCGGACTCCGTCGCTGGAGCTCGTCGACCTCGACCTGCTCGCCCGGCTGGTCTCCGGCGAGGTCGTCGACCTCATAGCCGACGACGCGGCCTAGCCCCGGGGGAGGCGCGCCGCGTCGCGGCGGTGCAGCGCGGCGTGGTCGTGCAGGTCCAGACGATCGGTGTCCCGGGCGTGCGCGTCCGTCCAGTCGGCGAGGTCCAGGAGACGGTCGTGCATCGCCGACAGCACGTCGTCGGGAGCCGGCGCGCGGTCGCGGCCGTAGCCGGTGAGCAGCTCGGCGAGCCGCTCGTCTGGCGCGAGCCCGGGCGGGGCCGGCATGTCCTCGCACCAGCCGCACAGCCGGTAGGCGAGGTACGCGACGTCCCAGACCCGAGGCCCGGGCGACGCCATGTCCACGTCGATGAACCCGACGAGGGTGCCGTCCGCACGGACCATGTTGTACGGCGCGGCGTCGTTGAGGCACACGACCTCGGCCGGCTCGCGCACCGGGGAGCGCCAGACGGCCCGCTCGAGACCGAAGCCGACCGTCGCGTCGTGCCACGCCCGCAGCATCGCGCCCGACTGGCGGAGCGTCGCGCGGTCCCAGAGCCAGTCCGGGAGCGGCCAGCCGCCGACCTCGCCCTCGGTCCAGGTCAGCACCTCGCGCCCGGCCGCGTCGCGGCCGAGCGGCGCGGGGGCCACGGCGACCCCCTGGGCGCGGACCCAGGCGAGGAGCGCGTGGACCGTCGGCGTCCACGGCCCGGCCGTCCGCCGCACGGTGTCGCCGACGCGCACCACGGCGTTGACGTTCCCTCCGGTCAGCGGGACCTCGACCTGGTCGTCGTCGTGAGCGTGCACGGCCCGATCATCGCACCCGCCGCCCGCCCGACGTCCGGGTCGGCGCGCGGAACGCATAGGCTCTCAGGGTGGACGGACCCGAGCCCAGAGCCCCCCGCACGCCCGCACCGGCCGGCCCGCGCACGAAGGGCTGGGTCATCGGTCGCATCGTCGGCGCACCGGTCATCCTCACGCCGTCGTGGTTCCTCGCCGCGGCGATCCTCACGGTGCTGTTCGTCCCCACGGTCCGACGGCTCGCGCCGCAGCTGGGCAACGAGGTGTACCTCGTCTCGTTCGCGTTCGTGCTCCTGCTGTTCGCGTCCGTGTTCCTGCACGAGGTGGCGCACGCGCTCGTCGCGCGGGCCCGGGGGCAGCACGTCACCGAGCTCGCCGTCACGCTGTGGGGCGGCCACACGGCGTACTCCGGGACGTCGTCGCGCCCGCTCGACGGGTTCCTCATCTCCGTGGTCGGGCCGCTGACCAACCTGGCGCTCGCGGTCGTCTTCTGGGTGACGTTCCAGGCGCAGCCGACGTTCTCCGTGCCCGCGCTCCTCCTCTACGCCGGGGCGTTCTCCAACGCGTTCGTCGGGTTCTTCAACCTCTTGCCGGGCCTGCCGCTCGACGGCGGCCAGATCCTCGAGTCTGCCGTGTGGGCCGTGACGGGTTCGCGCACCAGGGGCACTGTCGCTGCCGGCTGGGTCGGGCGCGCGGTCGCGGTCGGCGTCGTCGCCTGGGCCCTGGTGTGGCCGCTGACCGTCGGCCGCCAGCCCGACCTGTGGACCGTCGCGTGGGCCGCGCTCATCGGCGCGTTCCTCTGGAGCGGCGCCGGGCAGGCGATCACCGCGGGCCGGGCGCGCGAGGCGGTCTCCGGCCTCTCCGTGCGCGGCCTCGCGCGCCCCGCCGTCGCGGTGCCCTCCACGGCGACGGTCGGGGCCGTGGGCCGGTCGGTCGCGCTCGCGGGCGGCCCGCACGTCCTCGCCGTGCTCGTCGACGGGACCGGCCGGCCCGTGGGGTACGCGGACCCTGGTGCTGCCGCCGCCGTGCCACCGGACGCCGCCGAGACCACGCCCGTGGGCGCCGTCGCCGTGCCGCTGCCCACGGGCGCGACGATCGACGCGCACCTCCAGGGTCAGGACATGCTCGCCGTGCTCTCGCGGGTCGGGCGGGACGGCGCCGTCGTCGTCGTGACCGACGACGGCCGCGTCGTCGGGGCGCTCGAGGTCGCGCGGGTCGTGGCCGCGCTGCGGGAGGCGCAGCGCGGTCGCTGACCGCGCGCGGCCCGTAGGATGGTCGCCCGTGACCTCCGAGCCCGCCGCCACGCCCGGCCCCCAGACGACACCACCCGGACCGGAGAGCACCGCCGTGCCCGCGGCCACCGCCTCGGACCGCCCCGGCGCGACGGGCGCCGGCGAGCGTCGCGGGCCCCTGCGCGTGGGCGACAAGGTCCAGCTCACGGACCCGCGCGGACGCCTGCACACCATCACGCTCGCGCCGGGCGCGACCTTCCACACGCACAAGGGCTACCTGCGGCACGACGACCTCATCGGGCAGCCCGAGGGGAGCGTGGTCCGCAACACGGCCGAGATCGAGTACCTCGCGCTGCGCCCGTTGCTTGCCGACTACGTGCTGTCCATGCCGCGCGGCGCCGCGGTCGTCTACCCCAAGGACGCGGGGCAGATCGTCGCGATGGCGGACATCTTCCCCGGTGCGCGCGTCGTCGAGGCGGGCGTCGGCTCGGGCGCGCTGACGATGTCGCTCCTGCGCGCCGTCGGCGACGCGGGCGAGCTGCACTCGATCGAGCGGCGCGAGGACTTCGCCGCGATCGCGCGCGGCAACGTCGAGACGTTCTTCGGCGGGGAGCACCCGGCCTGGACCCTGTCCGTCGGCGACCTCGCCGACGTGCTGCCCACCGTCGCCGGGGACGGCACGGTCGACCGCGTCGTGCTCGACATGCTCGCGCCGTGGGAGAACCTCGACGTCGTCGCGCGCGCGCTCGTCCCGGGCGGCGTGCTCGTCTGCTACGTCGCCACGACGACGCAGCTCTCGCGCCTCGCGGAGGACCTGCGCGCCGACGGCCGCTACGCCGAGCCGGTCGCGTGGGAGTCCATGGTGCGGGGCTGGCACCTGGAAGGCCTCGCCGTGCGCCCGCAGCACCGCATGATCGGGCACACGGGCTTCCTGCTCACCGCGCGCCGTCTGGCCGACGGCGTCGCGCCGCCCGAGCGCAAGCGCCGCCCGGCCAAGGGTGCGTACCCGACCGACGCCGAGCAGTGGTCGCCCGAGGAGCTCGGCGAGCGCCCGGTGTCGGAGAAGAAGATCCGCCGGGTGCGGCGCGACGTCGGCCAGGGGCCGGAGCCGGTCGTCGAGCAGGGCGAGCACCCGTCCGACGTGTCGGCGCCGTGACGGTCCGGTAACGATCGGGACCCGGTCGTCTCACCCTGGGTGTCGTCCGTGTGCACGGGCGAGAATTGTGCCTAAGGTCTACACCCGACCGCCGGACGGTGGTCGGCACGGGTCCTCCCGCGGGTCCGCCGCCTGCCGTCCACGACGCGGTCGGGCGAGCCGCCGGCGAGAGGGGACACCCCATGAGCGAGACATTCGGCCGTAGCGACGAGGCCCCGCAGAGCAGCGCGAGAGAGCTCGCGCTGCTGTCCGCGAAGAACGAGAGGCTCGCCGAGGCGCTCCGTGCCGCGCGCGACCAGATCCTCGACCTGAAGCGGCAGATCGACGACCTCGCCAAGCCCCCCGGGACGTACGCGGTGTTCCTCGCGGCGCACCCGGACGGGTCGGTCGACGTGTCCGCCGCCGGGCGCAAGATGCACGTCGGAGCCAGCCCGAGCCTCGACGTGGAGCGGCTGCGTCCCGGCCAGGAGGTCAAGCTCAACGAGGCGATGACGGTCGTCGCGGCGGGCGGGTACGAGCGCACGGGCGAGATCGTCACCGCCAAGGAGATCCTCGACGCCGACCGCGTGCTCGTCGTGGGTCGCGCCGACGAGGAGCGCGTCGTGCGCCTCGCCGGCTCGGTCGCGCACACGGCGCTGCGCGTCGGGGACTCGTTGACGATCGACACGCGCAGCGGGTTCGTGTTCGAGGTGATCCCCAAGTCCGAGGTCGAGGAGCTCGTGCTCGAGGAGGTCCCGGACATCGAGTACGAGGACATCGGCGGCCTCGGCCCGCAGATCGAGCAGATCCGCGACGCCGTGGAGCTCCCGTTCACGCACCCCGACCTCTTCCGCGAGCACGGGCTGCACCCGCCCAAGGGCGTCCTCCTGTACGGCCCGCCCGGGTGCGGCAAGACGCTCATCGCCAAGGCCGTCGCGAACTCGCTCGCGCACACCGTCGCGCGGGCGCGCGGTGAGGAGGTCGAGGCCGGGTCGGGCGCGGCGCGCAGCTACTTCCTCAACGTCAAGGGGCCGGAGCTGCTCAACAAGTACGTGGGCGAGACCGAGCGGCACATCCGCCTGATCTTCGCCCGCGCGCGGGAGAAGGCGTCCCAGGGCACCCCGGTCGTCGTGTTCTTCGACGAGATGGAGTCGCTGTTCCGCACGCGCGGCACGGGCCTGTCGTCGGACGTCGAGACGACGATCGTGCCCCAGCTCCTCGCCGAGATCGACGGCGTGGAGCGCCTCGACAACGTCATCGTCATCGGGGCGTCCAACCGCGAGGACATGATCGACCCCGCGATCCTGCGGCCCGGCCGCCTCGACGTGAAGATCAAGATCGAGCGGCCCGACGCCGAGGGCGCCAAGGAGATCTTCGCCAAGTACCTCACCGAGGACCTGCCGATCCACGCCGCCGACCTCGCCGAGCACGGCGGCAACCAGCGCGAGGCCCTCGACGCGATGATCCGGTCCGTGGTCGAGCGCATGTACTCCGAGGAGGACGAGAACCAGTTCCTCGAGGTCACCTACGCGAGCGGCGACAAGGAGGTCCTGTACTTCAAGGACTTCAACTCGGGCGCGATGATCCAGAACGTCGTCGACCGGGCCAAGAAGTCCGCGATCAAGGACTTCCTCGCCACCGGTCAGCGGGGCATCCGCGTCGACCACCTGCTCTCCGCGTGCGTCGACGAGTTCAAGGAGAACGAGGACCTCCCCAACACGACCAACCCCGACGACTGGGCGCGCATCAGCGGCAAGAAGGGCGAGCGCATCGTCTTCATCCGCACGATCGTCCAGAAGAAGGGCGAGGGCGGCTCTCCGCGCACCATCGACACGGTGACGAACACGGGTCAGTACCTCTGATCCGGCGGGGCGCGGCCTCGCCGGCCCGGCGGCCGCAGGGCCGGTGGGTCCTCGTGGTGCGGCTCCTGTGGGTCGCCGGCTTCCTCGTGGGGACGACGACGCACGTGCTCGACCTGACGGCGGGCGGGACCGGCGTGTACGCCGGCTTCCCGCCCGCCGTCCGCGCCTTCTGGGTCTCGCTCACGCTCCTCGACCCGCTCGTCGTGCTCCTGCTCGTGCTGCGTCGTCGGGCCGCCGTCCCGCTCGGGGTGGCGGTCATGGTCGCGGACGTCGCCGTCAACGCGACCGTGGCGGCCCGCGTCGGCGGGCTGGCTCCGTGGGGCCTCGTCAACCAGTCGCTGTTCTGCGTCCTCGTCCTGGTGACCGCCCGTGTCCTGTGGCGCGCCGACGAGCCGGGCGCTCGTGGACAGGACCGACGCGCCGTCGGTGGACCGGCATAGGGTGAGCGCGTGAGCGTCCGACGGGTCATGGGGATCGAGACCGAGTACGGCGTCCTGCAGCCGGGGAAGCCGATGGCGAACCCGATGCTCATGTCGAGCCAGGTCGTCACCACCTACCGGGCGCTCGCCGCGCGCAGCGACGGCGCGCGGGGCCGGGCGCGCTGGGACTACGACGACGAGGACCCGCTCCAGGACGCGCGGGGGTTCCACGTGCCGCGCGCGTCGGCGCACCCGTCGTTGCTCACCGACGACCCGACCCGGCCCGCGCCGTCGGGCCCCGCGGCGGAGCCCACGGGGGACGGGGCGCCCGAGAGCTCGCTCCAGGAGGTCGCGCGGCCCACGACGGACGAGTACGACGACCCGAGCGCGGCGAACGTCATCCTCACGAACGGTGCCCGGCTCTACGTCGACCACGCGCACCCGGAGTACTCCTCGCCCGAGGTCACGGTGCCGCACGACGTGGTGTGCTGGGACGTGGCGGGGGAGCGCGTGATGCTCGCGGCGTCGCGGGAGCTCGCCCAGGTACCGGGCGGGTCCGTGGTGCTGTACAAGAACAACGTCGACGGCAAGGGCGCGAGCTACGGCACGCACGAGAACTTCCTCGTGGACCGCGACGTCCCGTTCGGGGTGCTCGTGGAGATGCTCACGCCGTTCCTCGTGACCCGGCAGGTGTTCGCCGGCTCGGGCCGGGTGGGCCTCGGCCCCACGGGCGAGGAGCACGGCTTCCAGATCTCGCAGCGCGCGGACTACGTCGAGGCCGAGGTCGGGCTGGAGACCACGCTGCGCCGCCCCATCGTCAACACGCGCGACGAGCCGCACGCCGACCGGCAGCGCTGGCGCCGGTTGCACCTCATCATCGGCGACGCGAACATGCTCGAGACCGCGACGTACCTCAAGACGGGCACGACGTCGCTCGTGCTGTTCGTCGTCGAGCACCTCGAGGAGCTGGGGCCGCAGGTGCGGGCGCGGCTCGCGGGCCTGCGCCTGGCGGACCCGGTCGCGGACGTGCAGCGGGTCAGCCGCGACCTCGACCTCACCGGCCGCCTGACCCTCGCCGACGGGCGCGAGCTGACCGCGCTGGAGGTCCAGCGCGAGTACCTCGCGGTGGCCGCGGAGGCGTCGGAGCGGCTCGCCGGCACCGACGGCGTCGACGCGCCCACGCGCGACGTGCTCGCCCGGTGGGCCTCGGTCCTCGACCGGCTCGCGACGGACCGCGACGCGTGCGCGCGCGACGTCGAGTGGGTCGCGAAGCTGCGGCTCCTCGACCGGCTGCGCGAGCGCGACGGCCTCGACTGGGGCCACCCGCGGCTCGCGGCCATGGACCTGCAGTGGTCTGACGTACGGCCGGAGCGGGGGATCTACCACCGGCTCCTCGCGGCCGGCGCGGTGGACCGGGTCGTCACGGAGCGCGAGGTCGGGGCCGCCGTGCACCACGCCCCGGACGACACCCGGGCGTTCTTCCGTGGCGAGGTGATGGCCCGCTACGGCGACCAGGTCTCGGCCGCGAGCTGGGACTCCGTGATCTTCGACGTGCCGGGCGCGCCCTCGCTCCAGCGGGTCCCCATGATGGACCCCTTGCGGGGGACGCGGGCCCACATCGGCGCGCTGCTCGACGCGAGCCCGGACGCGGCGACGCTCCTGGCGGGTCTGGCGGGCCCGTCGTGATCCGCGGCGACTAGGCTGGACGTACGACGGCGCCCCGCTCCTCGCGGAACGGGCGCCGCGTGCGAGCAGGGCCGGGAAGGGCGCGAGCCCCGACCGGGTTGGAACGGACAGAGCGTCGGCGCGGCACCGGGCCGACGGACGAGGAGGCAGCCATGGCGGGTACCGAACGCACCCACGCGTCGCACGAGGACCGGCGCCCCGACGACGAGCCCGAGGGCCCCGAGGTCCCGGTCGCGCCGCAGGCGCAGTCGCGCGACGCGGAGGTCGACGCGCTCCTCGAGGAGATCGACGAGGTGCTGGAGACGAACGCGGAGTCCTTCGTCCGGGGCTTCGTCCAGAAGGGCGGCGAGTAGGAAGGGTGACGGCAACCCGATGAGCACGGACCAGCCAGGGCGCCTGCCCGACGCGTTCACGACCCCCGGGTCGTCGTCCTTCCTGGACTTCCTGTCCGGGCACGCCCCCGACCTGCTGCCGTCGCACCGCGCCGCCGGGCACGCGACCACGGGCGTCGTGCCCGACGCGCCGCACGCGACGACGATCGTGGCGCTCACGTTCGGCGCCGAGGGCGTCGCGGGCGGCGTCGTGATGGCGGGGGACCGCCGCGCGACGATGGGCTCGATGATCGCGAACCGTGAGATCGAGAAGGTCTTCCCGGCGGACGAGTTCTCGGCGGTCGGGATCGCGGGGACCGCGGGCATCGCGGTCGAGCTCGTGCGCCTGTTCCAGCTCGAGCTCGAGCACTACGAGAAGATCGAGGGCTCGCTGCTCTCGCTGGACGGCAAGGCGAACCGCCTGTCCACGATGATCCGGCAGAATCTCGGCCTCGCCATGCAGGGCCTCGCCGTGGTCCCGCTGTTCGCCGGGTTCGACCTCGACCGGGCCACGGGTCGCATCTTCTCCTACGACGTGACCGGCGGCCGGTACGAGGAGCGCGCCTACCACTCGGTGGGCTCCGGGTCGGTGTTCGCGCGCAGCTCGCTGAAGAAGCTCTGGCGGACGGAGCTCGACCGGGACGCGTCGGTGCGCGTCGCGGTCGAGGCCCTGTACGACGCGGCGGACGACGACTCCGCCACCGGCGGCCCCGACCCGGTGCGCCGGATCTGGCCCGTCGTCGCGGTCGTGACCCGGGACGGCTACGAGCGTGTCGCGGACGACGAGCTCGCGGCCGTCGTCGAGCAGATCGTGGCCGAGCGGTCCGGCACGGGCGTGCCGCGCCGCAGCCCCGCGGTGACGAACGCCGAGGCGGTCCCGCACGACCAGCCGCACGACCTGTCGCAGGGCCCCACGTCGGGAGGTGACGCCGAGTGAGCATGCCCTTCTACGTCTCGCCCGAGCAGCTCATGAAGGACCGGGCGGACTTCGCGCGCAAGGGCATCGCGCGCGGCCGCTCCGTCGTGGTCCTCGCGTACGAGGACGGGATCGCGTTCGCCACGGAGAACCCGTCGCGCGCGCTGCACAAGATCTCGGAGATCTACGACCGCATCGCGTTCGCCGCGGTGGGCAAGTACAACGAGTTCGAGAACCTGCGGGTCGCGGGGGTGCGCTACGCGGACCTGCGCGGGTACTCGTACGACCGTACGGACGTGAACGCGCGCGGTCTGGCGAACGCCTACGCCCAGACCCTGGGCACGGTGTTCACCACCGAGTCCAAGCCGCTCGAGGTCGAGCTCGTCGTCGCGGAGGTCGGCCGGACCGCGGCGCACGACCAGCTCTACCGGATCTCCTACGACGGGTCGGTCGCGGACGAGCAGGGCGTCGTCGTCATGGGCGGGCAGGCGGACCAGCTCGGCCGCGTGCTCGAGGACGCGTGGCAGCCCGGTCTCGGCCTGGCGGAGGTGCTGCGCCTCGCCGTGCGCGCGCTCGGGTCGGGCGGCGACGGCGAGGAGGCGCGGACCATCCCGGCCGCGCAGCTCGAGGTCGCCGTCCTGGACCGCACGCGCCCACGGCGCGCGTTCCGCCGCATCTCGGGGAGCGCGCTCGAGGACCTCCTCGCAGGCGGCGACGGCCCGACGACGGCCGCCGACGCCGCGACCGACGACGCGGGCGACGCGGCGGGCACCGGCCCCGCGACGGACGAGGGGTAGGACCGCATGGACCGCAGGATCTTCGGGCTGGAGACCGAGTACGGCGTCACGTGCGCGTCCGACGACGGCCGGGGGCTGTCGGCGGACGAGGTGGCGCGCTACCTGTTCCGCAAGGTGGTCGCGTGGGGCCGGTCGTCCAACGTCTTCCTGCGCAACGGCTCGCGGCTGTACCTCGACGTCGGCTCGCACCCCGAGTACGCGACCGCGGAGTGCGACGACGTGCACCAGCTCGTCGCGTACGACCGCGGCGGGGAGCGGATCCTGGAGGGTCTCGTCGCGGACGCGCAGCAGCGCCTCGAGCACGAGGGGCTGCCCGGCCGCATCCACCTGTTCAAGAACAACACCGACTCGGCGGGCAACTCCTACGGGTGCCACGAGAACTACCTCGTGCGGCGCCAGGGCGACTTCGCGCGCCTGTCGGACGTGCTCGTGCCGTTCCTCATCACCCGGCAGGTGCTCACGGGCGCGGGCAAGGTCCTCGCGACGCCGCGCGGGGCCGTGTACTGCTTGTCGCAGCGCGCCGACCACATCTGGGAGGCGGTCTCCAGCGCGACGACGCGTTCCCGCCCGATCATCAACACGCGAGACGAGCCGCACGCCGACGCGGAGAGCTACCGGCGCCTGCACGTCATCGTCGGCGACTCGTCCATGGCGGAGACGACGACGATGCTCAAGGTCGGCTCGACCGACCTCATCCTGCGCATGATCGAGGCGGGCGTGCCCATGCGGGACCTCGCGCTGGAGAACCCGATCCGGTCGATCCGCGAGATCAGCCACGACATGACGGGCAAGCAGCCGGTCCAGCTCGCGAGCGGACGGACCGTCACCGCGATCGACCTGCAGGGCGAGTACCTCCAGCGGGTGAAGGAGTTCGTCGAGCAGGACGTCTCGCCGACGCCCGTCGTGAAGCAGGTCCTCGACCTGTGGGAGCGGGGGCTGCGCGCGCTCGAGACGGGTGACCTCTCGCTGGTCGACCGCGAGCTCGACTGGGTCATCAAGTACCGGCTGATCCAGCGGTACCAGGCCAAGCACGGGCTCGAGCTCGACGACCCGCGGATCGCGCGCCTGGACCTCGCGTACCACGACATCTCGCGCACCGAGGGGCTGTACAACCTTCTCGCGGCGCGCGGGATGGTCGAGCGCGTCACGACGGACCTCGAGGTGTTCGAGTCGACGGCGGTCCCGCCGCAGACGACGCGCGCCAAGCTGCGCGGCGACTTCGTGCGCGCCGCGCAGGAGGCGCGCCGGGACTACACGGTCGACTGGGTGCACCTCAAGCTCAACGACCAGGCGCAGCGCACCGTCCTGTGCAAGGACCCGTTCCGGAACGTCGACGAGCGCGTGGAGCGCCTCATCGAGTCGATGTGATGCGGGACGTGATGTGACGAACCTGGTTCCTCCGACCGGGAGCCCCGTGCAGGGTTCCCGGTCCGCTCGTCGTCGCGCGCCGCGCGCCCGAGGGGCGCTCGCGCTGCTCGTGGCGTTCGTCGTCGCCGTCGTCCTCGCCGCCTGCACGGAGCCCGAGGACGCGACGCCGACGCCCCTGAACACCGACCTCACGATCGGCGGGTCGTCGGGCGCGCCCCCGGAGTTGCAGTACCGCGCCCCGCTCGACGTGCCGGAGGCGACGTCGGAGGTGGTGTGGCCGGGCGCCGGGGCCGAGCTCGTCGACGGCGGTCCGCTCCTGCTCAACCTCTACGCCCAGGACGTGAGCGACGGGACCGTCCTGCAGAACACCTACACCGACGCGCCGCGCTGGCGCGCGCTGACGGACGAGTCGATCGGACGGGACCTGCGCGACCTCCTGCGCGGCCAGCGGGTGGGCGCGCGACTCCTGCGGCTCGAGGAGGACGACGGCGTCCCCGTGGCGCTGGTCGTCGACGTGCTCCCGACCCGGGCATCGGGCGAGGCGGTCGCGCCCGTCGAGGGGCTGCCGACCGTGACGCTCGCCGAGGACGGCGCGCCGAGCGTCACGATCCCGCCCGAGACGACCCCGCCCACGGGGCTCGTCGTCCAGCCGCTGGTCCGCGGCGACGGCAACCAGGTCGAGGTGGGCCAGGTCGTCACGGTCCGGTACACGGGCGTGCGGTGGTCCGACGGCGAGGTCTTCGACACGACCTGGGCCGACGACACGGCGCCTCTGTCGGTCATGATCGGCATCGGCGAGGTCATCGAGGGGTGGGAGCAGGGGCTCCTGGAGCAGTCCGTGGGGAGCCAGGTGCTGCTCGTCGTGCCGCCGGACCTCGCCTACGGCGAGACGGCCAACCCGCTCGCGGGCGAGACGCTCGTCTACGTCGTGGACATCCTCGACGCCCAGTTCCCGGTGACCGCCGAGGAGGCCGCCGAGGGCGGCACCGACGGCGCCGGTACCGACACGACCGGCGAGGCGCCGGCCGACCAAGGAGAGTCCTCATGACCGTCGCGATCCGTGTGATCCCGTGCCTCGACGTCGACGCCGGGCGCGTCGTCAAGGGCGTGAACTTCGAGAACCTGCGCGACGCGGGCGACCCCGTGGAGCTCGCCTCGCGATACGACGCCGAGGGGGCCGACGAGCTGACGTTCCTCGACGTCTCGGCGTCGTCGGGGAACCGCGAGACGACGTACGACGTCGTGCGGCGCACCGCGGAGCAGGTCTTCGTGCCGCTCACCGTCGGCGGCGGCGTGCGCTCGGCGGAGGACGTGGACCGCCTCCTGCGCGCCGGCGCGGACAAGGTCGGCGTGAACACGGCGGCGATCGCCCGGCCGGAGCTCATCGCCGAGATCGCGGACCGCTTCGGCAGCCAGGTGCTGGTCCTGTCCGTCGACGCACGTCGCACGACGGGCGACGTGCGCACCGACTCCGGGTACGAGGTCACGACCCACGGCGGGCGCCGGGGGACGGGCATCGACGCCGTGGAGTGGGCCGCCCGCGCCGCGGGGCTGGGGGCGGGCGAGATCCTCCTCAACTCCATGGACGCCGACGGCACGACCGCGGGCTTCGACCTCGAGATGCTCGCGGCGGTGCGCTCCGAGGTCCAGGTCCCGCTCGTCGCGAGCGGCGGGGCGGGGACGCCCGAGCACTTCGTGGCCGCGGCGCGCGCCGGGGCCGACGCGGTCCTCGCGGCGAGCGTCTTCCACTTCGGGGCCCTGACGGTCGCCCAGGTCAAGGACGCGATGCGCGCGCAGGGCGTCGAGGTGCGCTGAGCGGGTCGCGCGCGGGGGCCTCCGGGGCCCGACCAGATCGCGCCGTGGAATACCGTCGGGCCCTGTCAGGGCTGCATGAGAGGATCGTGCAACCCCCTGAACGAAAGACGAGGACCGTCCCGTGCCCGGCAGCAGGACGCGCCCCACCGGCGCCGACGCCCCGCCCGCCCCGACCGACCTGCCGGCCCTGACGGACCGGCCCGACCCGCCCCGGGACCTGCTCCCCGACGAGCCGACGGTCCGGCGGCCGCACGCCCTGACCGGGTCGCGCGTGCGCCGGTCGCTGGCCCTCATGGGCCGCGGCATCCGCGACGAGCCGCGCACCTATGCGCTGGCGATCGGGTCCTCGGCCCTCTTCGGGGCGCTCACCGTCGCCGTGAGCAGCGCGATCGGCACCGCGACCGACGAGGTCGTCGTCCCCGCGATCGCGGGTGACGAGACCGCGCGCGGCCGCATCTGGGTCGCAGGCCTCGTCCTCGCCGGCATCGCGGTCTCCCTCGCGCTGAGCGTGGCCGCGCGCCGCATCTTCGCGGGCAACGGGTACGCCGCGCTCCAGGCCCGGCACCGCACCGCGGTGACGCGCCAGTACCTCCGCCTGCCCATGTCGTGGCACCGCTCGCACCCTGCCGGCCAGCTCCTGTCGAACGCGAACTCCGACGTCGAGGCCGCCACGGGGGTGTTCAACCCGCTCCCGTTCGCGCTCGGGGTCGTCGTCATGATCGGCGTCGCCGCGGTGATGCTGTTCCGGGTGGACGTCTGGCTCGCGTGCGCCGCGCTCGTCGTGATCCCGGTCGCGATCGCGGTGAACATCGTCTTCCAGCGCTACATGTCGCCCGCGATCACGCGCGCGCAGCAGCTCCGTGCCGAGGTCTCGGACGTCGCGCACGAGAGCTTCGAGGCCGCCCTGCTCGTCACCTCGCTCGGGACCGCGGACCGCGAGGAGCGCCGCTTCGCCGAGCGCACCGACGAGCTGCGCGCCGCGAACGTGCGCGTCGGCGTCGTCCGGGCGTTCTTCGACCCGGTCATCGAGCTGCTGCCGTCGCTCGGCACGCTCCTCGTGCTGGCCGTCGGGACCGTCCGGCTCACGTCCGGCGGTGTCGCGGCGGGAGACATCGTCACGGCCGCCTACCTCCTCACGGTCATGGCCGTCCCCGTCCGGGCGTTCGGGTGGGTGCTCGGCGAGCTCCCGCGCGCGCTCGTCGGGTACGAGCGCATCAGCCGCGTCGTCGACGCCGGCGGGGTGCTGCGCCCCGGGACCGGTGACCTCCCCGGTGGGGGCTCCGGGCTGGGCGTGCGCCTCGAGGGCGTCGGCGTGGACGTCCGCGCGGGCGGTCGGGTGATCACCCTGCTCGACGAGATCGACCTCCAGGTCGATCCCGGCACCACGGTCGCGGTCGTGGGCCCCACGGGCGCGGGCAAGACGACGCTCGTGTCGCTGCTCGCCCGGCTCTCGGACCCCACCCGCGGACGCGTCCTGCTCGACGGCACCGACGTGCGCGACGTGCGCGAGGCCGACCTGACGTCCCAGGTCGCGCTCGTGGCCCAGCAGGCGTTCGTCTTCGAGGACTCCGTGCGGGCGAACGTCACGCTCGTCGACGACGGCGACCCGGGCCCGGACGACGACCAGGTCTGGGAGGCGCTGCGCCTGGCGCGCGTGGACGACGTCGTCGCGCGCCTGCCGGAGGGCCTGGACGCGCCGCTGGGGGAGCGCGGAGCGAACCTGTCCGGCGGCCAGCGTCAGCGGCTCGCCATCGCGCGCGCCCTCGTGCGCCGCCCGCGCCTGCTCGTCCTTGACGACGCGACGTCGGCGGTCGACCCGCGTGTCGAGCAGCAGATCCTCGCGGGCCTCGCGCGCGAGGGGTCCGACCGCCCGACCGTCGTCATGGTGGCCTACCGCATGTCGAGCGTCGCGCTCGCGGACGTCGTCGTGCACGTCGAGTCCGGCCGGGTGGTCGACGTGGGCACGCACGACGAGCTCCTCGCGCGCGACCGTGGCTACCGCGAGCTCGCGACGGCCTACGCCCGCGAGGCGGAGCGGCGCGAGCAGGAGCGCGCGGACGCCACCGACGACACCGCGCTGGAGACGGCAGCGGACGCCGACGCCGACGAGAGCCGGGGCGACGACCTCGCGCGTCGGGGGGAGATCGAGGAGGACGACGTCGTGCGGCACGTCGAGACGGGGGCGCTGGAGGAATGAGCCGGACCACCACCACGGAGCGCTCTGCGACCCGGAGCGCGACCCCTGCGCCCGGCGGCACGCCGGGCCGCGCCGAGGCGCGCATCGCCGCGGCGAGCTCGCTCGGCGTCCTCGCCACCCTGCGTCGCGGCGTCCAGGTCTCGCCGCAGATCCTCGACGGCATCTGGATCACGCTCGGCCTCGCGGTCGCCGCCGCCCTGGGGCGCGTCGTCGTGCCCGTGACCGTCCAGCAGACCGTGGACACGGGCGTGCTCGCCGACGGCGGTCCGGACACGGCCCGCGTGGCCGTGCTCGTCGGCGTGGCGGCGGTCGTCATCGTCCTCGCGGGCCTCTGCTCGGCCTTCGTCAACGTCCGGCTGTTCCTCTCGACCGAGGCGGGGCTCGCCGGCCTGCGCGTGCGCGCGTTCCGGCACGTGCACGACCTGTCCGTCCTCACGCAGAACACCGAGCGGCGCGGCTCGCTCGTCTCGCGCGTGACGAGCGACGTCGACACCATCTCGCTCTTCGTGCAGTGGGGCGGCATCATGCTGCTCGTCTCGGTGCTGCAGATCGGCGTCGCGACCGTCCTCATGGCCGTCTACTCGTGGCAGCTCACGCTCGTGGTCTGGGCGTGCTTCGTCCCGCTGTTCCTCGTCCTGCGCCCCGCGCAGGCCCGGGTCAACGACGCCTACACGCAGGTCCGGGCGCGCGTCGGCGGGATGCTCGGCGCCATCTCCGAGTCGATCGTGGGCGCGGAGACGATCCGCGCCTACGGTGCGGGCGCGCGCACGGCGCGTCGCATCGACGCCGCCGTCGACGCGACGCGGCGGGCGATGGTCCGGGCGCAGAAGCTCGTCGCCGTCGTCTTCTCGAGCGGGGTGCTCGTCGCGAACCTCGTGCTCGCGGTCGTCGTGGTGGTCGGCTCGTACCTCGGGGTGGCCGGCGACATCTCGGTCGGCCAGCTCCTCGCCTTCCTCTTCCTCGTCCAGCTCTTCACGGGCCCCGTGCAGATGGCGACCGAGATCCTCAACGAGCTCCAGAACGCCGTCGCCGGATGGCGCCGCGTGCTCGCGGTGCTGGAGACGCCCGTCGAGGTCGTCGACAAGGGCGCCGACGGCGAGCGCAGCCCCCGCGGACCGGCCCACGTGCGGCTCGAGGGCGTCCGGTTCGCCTACCCCGACGGCCCGGAGGTGCTGCACGGCGTCGACCTCGACCTCCCGGCCCGGGCCTCGGTCGCCGTCGTGGGGGCGACGGGGTCCGGCAAGACGACCATCGCCAAGCTCGTCACGCGCCTCATGGACCCGACCGCGGGGCGCGTGCTGCTCGACGGCACCGACCTGCGCGACCTCGCCGTCGAGTCCTTGCGCGAGCGCGTCGTGCTCGTGCCGCAGGAGGGCTTCCTCTTCGACGGCACGCTCGCGGACAACGTCGCCTACGGGCTGCGGGGCGACGCGGAGCGGGAGCCGGAGGCCGCGCGTCGCACCCGGATCGCGGCCGCCGTCGGACGGCTCGGGCTCACCGACTGGGTCGCGGACCTCCCCGACGGGCTCGACTCCGCGGTCGGCCAGCGTGGTGAGTCGCTCTCGGCGGGGGAGCGGCAGCTCGTCGCGCTCGTGCGTGCGTACCTCGCGGAGGCCGACCTGCTCGTCCTCGACGAGGCGACGTCCGCCGTCGATCCCGCGACCGAGGTCCGCATCGCCCGCGCCCTCGCGTCGCTCACCGCGGGCCGCTCCACCCTCACCATCGCGCACCGGCTCTCCACCGCCGAGGCGGCCGACCTCGTCGTCGTGGTGGACGCGGGCCACGTCGTCGAGATCGGTCACCACGACGACCTCGCCCGCGCGGACGGCGTCTACGCCCGCATGCACGACGCCTGGGTCTCGCAGACCCGCTGAGCCGCCCGTCGCCGGGTCGGGGCGTCGTGGGGCGCGTGGTGGCGCGGGACGCGACCCCGGCCCGACCGGGGACGAGGCGAGACGGCGGACCGGGGAGGGCACGGCGTCTGGCAGGATTCTCAGGTGCCCGACTCCACGACCGGCCCGCAGCCCACGACCGACCTCTCGCTCGACCCCGAGATCGCCGCGCGGCTCAAGCGCGACGACGCCGGGCTGGTCGCCGCGATCGTCCAGCAGCACGACACGGGCGACGTGCTCATGCTCGGCTGGATGGACGACGAGGCGCTGCACCGGACGCTGACGACCGGGCGCGTGACGTTCTGGAGCCGGTCCCGCCAGGAGTACTGGCGCAAGGGCGACACCTCGGGCCACGTGCAGGTCGTGCGCTCGGTGGCGCTCGACTGCGACGGGGACGCGCTGCTCGTGCGGGTCCACCAGGTCGGGGCCGCGTGCCACACCGGCACGCGCACGTGCTTCGAGGCCGGGGGAGACCTGGGCGCCGTCGTCGGCGACCTGCCGCCCGGCGCCGTCGACCCCTCGACCACGCCCGACCCCGATCCTGAGGAGGAGAACCAGTGAGCGCGACCGTCGACCCGGCCGAGACCACCACCGTCCCCGCGGGCGGTCCCGCGTGGGGCGAGACGTGGCCCGTGCTCGACGGCTTCCGCGCGCTGGCCACGTCCCGACGGGTGGTCCCCGTCGTCCGGCGCCTGCTCGCCGACGACGTCACGCCCGTGGGCCTGTACCGCACGCTCGCGCAGGGCCGGCCGGGAACGTTCGTCCTCGAGTCCGCCGAGTCGGACGGCCGCTGGGCGCGGTACTCGTTCGTCGGCGTCGCGTCCCGCGCGACGCTCACGGCGCGCGGCGGCCGCGCGGTCTGGTCCGGTGACGTGCCCGCCGGCGTCCCGCTCGCGGGGGACGTCGTAGACGTGCTGGAGGCGACGCTCGAGGTGCTGCGCACGCCGGCCGTCGAGGGCCTGCCGCCGCTCACGGGCGGCCTCGCGGGCGCGATCGGCTGGGACGTGATCCGGCACTGGGAGCCGACCCTGCCCTCGGACGCGCCGGACGAGCTCGGCGTGCCCGAGCTGACGTTGTGCCTCGCGACGGACCTCGCGGTCGTCGACCACGCGGAGGGCAGCGTGTGGCTCGTCGCCAACGCGATCAACTTCGACGACACGGACGAGCGCGTCGACGAGGCGTACGCGGACGCCGTCGCACGGCTGGACGCGATGCAGGACCGGCTCGTGGCACGCGGCGCGCACGTCGCGTCGGTCCTCGCTCCGGACGTCGCCGAGCCGGAGCTCGAGTTCCGCTCCACGCGCGAGGAGTTCGAGGCGTCCGTCGTCGCGGGCAAGGACGCGATCCGCGAGGGCGAGGTGTTCCAGGTGGTGCTGTCCCAGCGACTGGACCTCGACTGCCCGGCGGACCCGCTCGACGTCTACCGCGCGCTGCGGACGATCAACCCGAGCCCGTACATGTACTACTTCCAGCTCACGGACGCGGACGGGCGGGACTTCGCGGTCGTCGGGTCCAGCCCCGAGACGCTGGTGAAGGTCGAGGACGGGCGTGTCACGACGTTCCCGATCGCCGGCTCGCGCCCGCGCGGCGCGACGCCCGAGGAGGACGTCGCGCTGGGCGAGGAGCTCCTGCAGGACCCGAAGGAGCTCGCCGAGCACATCATGCTCGTGGACCTGTCGCGCAACGACCTCGTGAAGGTGTGCGAGCCGACGTCCGTCGAGGTCGTGGAGTTCATGGCGACCAAGCGGTTCAGCCACATCATGCACCTGTGCTCGACGGTCGTCGGGACGCTGCGCGACGGCGCGACCGCGCTGGACGCCTTCCGGGCGACGTTCCCGGCCGGGACGCTCTCCGGCGCGCCCAAGCCGCGGGCGATCGCCCTCATCGACGAGCTCGAGCCGGCGTCGCGCGGGATCTACGGTGGGACCGCGGGGTACTTCGACTTCGACGGGAACATGGACATGGCCATCGCGATCCGGACCGCGCTCATCCGCGACGGCCGGGCGAGCGTCCAGGCCGGCGGCGGCATCGTCGCGGACTCGGTGCCGGCACTGGAGTACGCGGAGTCGCGCAACAAGGCGGCGGCCGCGGTCCGGGCCGTCCAGGTCGCCGCGCGGCTGCGGGGGCTGGCATGAGCCGGCCGGCCGGGCCGAGCCGGCGCACCGCGATCTGGGTCCTGCTCCTGCTCGGCGGCGCGACCCTCGCGACGGCGGTGCCGACGTGGCTGAGCACGACCGGCGCGACGGCGCTCGACCCGGAGGTCGAGGTGGCCGTCGCCGGGACGTCGGCAGCGCCGGGGGTGAGCGCGTCGGCGCTCGTGCTCGTCGCCGCCGCGCTCGCGCTCGGGCTCGTCGGCCGCGTCGGCCGGTGGGTCGTGCTCGCGGTCGCCGCGGCGAGCGGTGTCGTCGCGACCGTCTCCGCGCTCGGCGTCGCGCTCGACCCGGAGCCGAGCGCCCGGTCGGCCGTCGCGGACGCGACGGGCGTCACGGAGCTCACCGCGCCCGTCGAGCTGACCGTCGCGCCCTGGCTCGCCGCGGCGCTCGGCGTCCTCACGGTGCTCGCGGTGGTCTGGGTCGCCGTCGGCTCGCGGTCGTGGGCGGGCGCCTCGACCCGGCACGAGCGCGCGTCCGGCGCGACGGCGCCCGCCGCCCCAGCGGCGGGGACGGCGGTGCCCGAGGAGCGGCCGGACCGGTCCCGGGCCACGGAGCCCACCGCCCCCGACGACCTCACCGACCACGACGCGTGGGACGCGCTGTCCCGCGGCGAGGACCCCACGGACCGCTGAGCAGCGCGGACGCCCGCTCGCGTCGCCGTCCGCCGCGGCCGTGCGGGGGACGGGCACCAGCCCGGTCCGATAGGCTCTGACCACATCTTGACGAAAGGCACGACCCTCATGGCCGAGAACCAGCAGACCACCGAGATCGCCTACCTGCCGCCCGCGGCACCGCCCACGAACCACGGCCACACCGTCGCCGCGTGGTTCACCATGATCGGCATCATGGTCGGGTCCCTCGTGGCCGCGATCGGGGTGGTCATCGCCGCCGTCTGGCTGTTCTGGGTCGGCATGGGCGTCGTGGCCGTCGCGCTGATCGGCGGGCTCGTGCTGCGGAACGCGGGCTACGGCCAGAAGCAGGCCACGCGGTGACGCAGCCGCCGGGTCCCGGCCCGTACGATCCCGCAGGCCCCCAGGACGGGTCGCAGGCGCCGTACGGCTCGTCGGCGCCCGGCGGCTCTCCGCAGCATCCCGGGGGTGACCCGGCGGGCGCCTCGTACGCGGCGCAGCCGCAGTACCCCGGCGAGCAGTACCCCGGTCAGCAGTACCCCGGACAGCAGTACCCGGCGGGCGCCTACGGGGCGCCGCCGTACTACCCCAAGAACAGCCTGGCCATCTGGTCGCTGGTGCTGGGGATCGCGTCGTTCGTGCTGAGCTGCGGGTTCTTCACGGGCATCCCCGCCGTGATCGTCGGCAATGCCGCGAAGCGCGCGGTCGCGGAGGGCCAGGCGGACAACGACGGCATGGCGACGGCGGGGATCATCCTCGGTTGGGTCGCGATCGGGCTGTCGGTCGTCGGTGTCCTCTTCCTCCTCCTCTTCTTCCCTGCCTTCCTCGCCTGGGTCGGCACGATCCCGGACCAGTACTGACGGGTGCGCACGTGACGTCCGAGGCCGTCCGACGTCGACGGGTCCCGCGCGCGGCGCAGGCACCGGTCGTCGTCGGCGCGCTCGTCGCCGCGGCGACGGCCTACGTCGGTGCCGTCGACCCGAATCGTCCGGGGCACTACGTCACCTGCCCCCTGCTCGCGCTGACCGGCCTCGCGTGCCCGGGGTGCGGCGGCCTGCGCGCCACGCACGACCTCGTGCACCTCGACCTCGCCGCGGCCTGGTCCATGAATCCCCTGTGGGTCCTCGTCGCGCCGCTGCTCGTCGTGCTGTGGGCCACGTGGCTCGTCCGGGCCTGGCGCGGGCGCCCGGCCCCCCGCCTCCCGGCCTGGCTCGCGTGGGTCTCGCTCGGCGTCCTCGTGCTCTTCGGCGTCCTGCGGAACGTGCCCGCCCTCGCCCCGTGGCTCGGCCCGGTGGCGGTCTGAGACGGTCGGGCAGCCCCGCGACGGTCGTCTCGGGGGCTGGGCCGTGGTCATCGTCACTCGGGGGCGGCTCTACGATGGCAGGTACCTCCCTGTCAACGGGTCGGCCCGAACCTGTGGGTGCACGATGGCCGACCGGCCCGGCCGGGGGGCGGGACGACACGGGGAGTGGTGGGACGATGACGGTTCTGGACGACATCGTCGCGGGCGTGCGCGAGGATCTCGCGGTACGGCAGGCGGCGACCTCGCTCGACGAGCTGAAGGAACGTGCGTCCCGCGTCCCCGGCGCGCTGGAGTGCGTGAGCCGCCTCAAGGCGGACGACGCCGTCGCGGTCATCGCCGAGGTGAAGCGCTCGAGCCCCAGCAAGGGCGCGCTCGCGGCGATCTCCGACCCGGCGGAGCTCGCGGGGGAGTACGAGAAGGGCGGCGCGGCCGCGATCTCGGTGCTCACGGAGCAGCGGCGGTTCAACGGGAGCCTCGCCGACCTGGACGCCGTGCGCGCCCGGGTCGACGTCCCCGTGCTCCGCAAGGACTTCGTGGTGACGCCGTACCAGGTGTGGGAGGCGCGGGCGCACGGCGCCGACATCGTCCTCCTCATCGTCGCCGCGCTCGAGCAGACGGTCCTCACGTCGCTCGTCGAGCGCGTCCACTCGCTCGGCATGACCGCGCTCGTCGAGGTGCACACGCTGGACGAGGTCTCGCGCGCGCTCGACGCCGGCGCGCGCGTCGTCGGCGTGAACTCGCGCGACCTCAAGACCCTCGACGTGGACCGCACGACGTTCGCGCGCCTCGCGCCCGCCATCCCGGACGAGGTCGTCCGCGTCGCCGAGTCCGGCGTGCGCGGCCCGCACGACGTCATGGACTACGCCCGTTCCGGTGCGCACGCGGTGCTCGTCGGCGAGGCGCTCGTGACGGACGACGCCCCGCGCTCGTCCGTCGCGGACCTCGTCGCGGCCGGGTCGCACCCGTCGCTGTGGTCCGTGCGGCCCTGAGGCACGACGGCACCGTCCGTCACGCCGCAGGCGCCGCGCCCCGGCCCAGCACACCCCACCACGCAGGAGGACCGGCCCCGTGCCCGACTCGACACCTTCGACCACCTCCCGGAGTGCCGAGCACTCCGTGCGCGCCGACCTGACGCGCTCCCTCGCGACCCAGGAGGGTCCCTACTTCGGGGAGTTCGGCGGACGGTTCGTCCCCGAGGCGCTCATCGCCGCCCTGGACGAGCTGGAGACCGAGTACCGCAAGGCGCTCGACGACCCGGCGTTCGTCAACGAGCTCGCGCGGCTCCAGCGCGAGTACACCGGGCGTCCGAGCCCGCTCACCGAGGTGCCGCGCTTCGCGCAGCACGCGGGCGGCTCGCGCGTCTTCCTCAAGCGCGAGGACCTCAACCACACCGGATCGCACAAGATCAACAACGTGCTCGGCCAGGCGCTGCTCGTCAAGCGTATGGGCAAGACGCGCGTGATCGCCGAGACCGGGGCGGGTCAGCACGGCGTCGCGACGGCGACGGCCGCGGCCCTGCTCGACCTCGAGTGCGTCGTGTACATGGGCGAGGAGGACACGCGGCGCCAGGCGCTCAACGTGGCCCGCATGCGCCTGCTCGGCGCGGAGGTCGTCCCCGTGACGATCGGGCAGCGCACGCTCAAGGACGCGATCAACGAGGCGCTGCGCGACTGGGTCGCGAACGTCGACACGACCCACTACCTCCTGGGCACGGTGACGGGCCCGCACCCGTTCCCCGAGATGGTGCGCGAGTTCCACCGCGTCATCGGCGAGGAGGCGCGCACGCAGATCCTCGACCGCATCGGTCGGCTGCCGGACGCGCTCGCGGCGTGCGTCGGTGGCGGGTCCAACGCGCTCGGCCTGTTCAACGCGTTCCTCGACGACGACGCGGTCGAGCTCTACGGCTTCGAGGCCGGCGGCGAGGGCGTGGAGACCGGGCGGCACGCGGCCCGCTTCAGCGGCGGCGCCCCGGGCGTCCTGCACGGTGCTCGCTCGTACCTGCTCCAGGACGACGACGGCCAGACCCTGCCCAGCCACTCCGTCTCGGCGGGGCTGGACTACCCGAGCGTCGGTCCGGCGCACTCGTGGCTGCACGACCTCGGTCGCGCGACCTACGAGCCCGTGACCGACACCGAGGCGATGGACGCGTTCCGGCTGCTGTGCCGCACGGAGGGCATCATCCCCGCGATCGAGTCGGCGCACGCGCTCGCGGGCGCGCTGCGGGTCGGTCGCAGGGCTGCCGAGGCCGGCCGTACGGACCACGTGATCCTGGTGAACCTCTCGGGGCGCGGGGACAAGGACGTCGCGACCGCCGCCCGGTGGTTCGACCTCGTGGACGACGACGCGATCGCCGAGACGGCGACGGGCACGGAGGGACAGCTGTGAGCGCGGCGCAGACCAAGGACGCCCCCGGGGCGCCGACCGCAGGGACGGCGTCGGTCACGGCGCGGCGCCTGCTCGAGCTCCGCGCGGAGGGACGTGCGGCGCTCGTGGGCTACCTGCCCGTCGGCTTCCCGACCGTGGACCGCTCGATCGAGGCGGCGCTCGCCCTCGTCGAGTCGGGCGTGGACGTGCTGGAGCTCGGCATCCCGTACACCGACCCCGTGATGGACGGCCCGGTCATCCAGGCCGCCGCGCAGACGGCGCTCGACGCGGGCGTGCGCGTCGCGGACGTGTTCCGCGTCGTGGCGGCGGTCACGGAGCGCACCGGCGGGCGAGTCCCCGTCCTCGTCATGACGTACTGGAACCCGGTCCTGCGGTACGGCGTCGACGCGTTCGCGCGCGACCTCGCCGCCGCCGGGGGTGCCGGGCTCATCACGCCCGACCTCATCCCCGACGAGGGCCGCGCCTGGCTGGACGCCTCGGAGGCGCACGGGCTGGACCGCGTCTTCCTCGTCGCGCCGAGCTCGACCGCCGAGCGGCTGCGGCTCACCGCGCGCGCGTCGCGCGGGTTCGTCTACGCCGCCTCGACGATGGGCGTCACGGGCGTGCGTGCCGCCGTCGGGCCGCAGGCGGCACGGCTCGTCGCCGACACGCGCGCTGCCGGGGCAGACCTCGTCTGCGTCGGGCTCGGGGTGTCCACGGGCGAGCAGGCTGCCGAGGTCGGCCGCTACGCCGACGGCGTCATCGTCGGCTCGGCGTTCGTCCGCCCCCTGCTGGGCGACGCCCCGTGGGACGAGCGCATCGCCGCCCTGAAGGTCGTCGCGGCGGGCCTCGCCGCAGGCGTCCGTTCGGGGCGGGAAGGGGCCGGTGACGACGTCCCGACCGGCACGACGACGTCCGGAGGGGTGGTCGCATGAGCGCCGTGCTCGCCGTCGGGCAGCTCGTGGAGGCCGCGGGCACCCTGCCCGCCGCGCTCCCGAGCCCCCCGCAGCACACGTGGTACGTCGGCCCGTTCCCGATCCGGGCGTACGCGCTCGCGATCCTCGCGGGCATCGCCGTGGCTCTCTGGCTCACCCGGCGCCGCTGGGTTGAGCGCGGGGGAGAGGCGGACGACGTCCTGGAGATCGCCTTCTGGGCGGTGCCCTTCGGCATCGTCGGCGGCCGGCTCTACCACGTCTTCTCGACCCCGGACCCGTACTGGGGACCGAACGGTGACCCCGTCCGCGCGCTCTACGTGTGGGAGGGCGGGCTCGGGATCTGGGGCGCGGTCGCGCTCGGAGCGGTCGGTGCGTACATCGGGTGCCGTCGCCAGCGCGTGAGCTTCCCCGCGTTCGCCGACGCCCTCGCGCCCGGCCTGCTGCTCGCGCAGGCCGTCGGCCGGCTCGGCAACTGGTTCAACCAGGAGCTGTTCGGCGCCCCGACGACCCTGCCCTGGGGGCTGCGCGTCGACGACTCGGTGGCCGCCGCCGCGGGGTACCCGCCAGGCACCTTGTTCCATCCGACGTTCCTCTACGAGATGGTCTGGAACATCGGTGCTGCCCTGCTCCTGATCTACCTGGACCGTCGGTTCCGGCTGGGTCATGGTCGGGTATTCTGGCTCTACGTCTTCGTCTACACGCTCGGTCGTGTGTGGATCGAGATGCTGCGCATCGACGAGGCCGAGCACGTCCTCGGCCTCCGGCTGAACGTCTGGACCTCGATCCTGGTCGGCGTCGGTGCGTTGATTGCGTTTATCGTTGTCGGGCGTCGCCACCCCGGGCGCGAGGAGACGGTGTCCCTCGACGCTCCGGACGAGGCGTCCACCACGGGGTCCGAGGAGCCGGTCGAGGAGTCGACCGACGACGAGGACCCCTCGACGACCGAGGACTCCGACGACTCGGAGGAGTCCGAGCAGGCAGGTGCCGCGCGACCAGACCCCGGTCGCTGAGCATCCGTCATTCATAGGCGAATCCGCCGGGCGACCGCCCGGTGGGTTCTGTCATGTCCATAGGGCCGACGACGTCCCGAATCCCCCAGCTGGAAACCAGCCCGGCCGTCTCGGTCGGGCGCCTGTGAGGACGGTGTTGATGACCACGCCGCAGTATCGGGACGCGCACCGGGCACCCGCCCTGTCCGCCCCTCCCACGGCATCCGGTCTGTACGACCCCGCCGCCGAGCACGACGCGTGCGGCGTCGCCTTCGTGGCGACGCTCCGCGGCACGCCCGGACGCGACATCGTTGACGCGGGCCTGACGGCCCTGCTCAACCTCGACCACCGCGGCGCCGTCGGCGCCGAGGAGAACAGCGGCGACGGCGCCGGGATCCTCACGCAGATCCCCGACGCGTTCGTGCGCGACGTGGTCGACGCGGAGCTCCCGCCCGCCGGGCACTACGCCATCGGCATGGCCTTCCTCCCGCAGGACGCCGGCGCGGCCGCGGAGGCGGCCCGCGGCGTCGAGGCGATCGCGGCCGAGGAGAAGCTCGAGGTCCTCGCGTGGCGCGACGTGCCCGTGACCGCAGACCTCGTCGGCCCGAGCGCACGCGCGTCCATGCCGTTGTTCCGCCAGGTCGTCGTCGCGGACCCCGCGCGCGAGCTGTCCGGCGTCGAGCTCGACCGTCGCACCTACCGCCTGCGCAAGCGGGCGGAGAACGAGCTCGGCCTGTTCTTCGCCTCGCTCTCGGCGCGCACCCTCACGTACAAGGGCATGCTCACGACGGCGCAGCTCGAGCCGTTCTTCCCGGACCTGTCCGACCCGCGGTACGCGAGCGAGATCGCGCTCGTGCACTCGCGGTTCTCGACGAACACGTTCCCGTCGTGGCCGCTCGCGCAGCCGTTCCGGATGATCGCGCACAACGGCGAGATCAACACGGTGCGCGGCAACCGGAACTGGATGGCGGCGCGCGAGGGCACCCTCGCGAGCGACGCCGTCGGCGACCTCGCGCCGCTCCTGCCCGTGTGCTCGGAGGGGTCGAGCGACTCGGCCAGCTTCGACGAGGTGCTCGAGCTGCTGCACCTGTCGGGCCGCTCGCTGCCGCACGCGGTGCTCATGATGGTCCCCGAGGCGTGGGAGAACCACGCCGACATGGACCCGGACCGGCGCGCGTTCTACGAGTACCACTCGACGCTCATGGAGCCGTGGGACGGGCCGGCGTGCCTCAACTTCACGGACGGCACCCTCATCGGCGCGGTCCTCGACCGCAACGGCCTGCGCCCGGGGCGCTACTGGGTGACCGAGGACGGCCTCGTCGTGCTCGCGAGCGAGGCGGGCGTGCTCGACCTCGACCCCGCGACGATCGTCCGCAAGGGCCGCCTCGAGCCGGGCCGCATGTTCCTCGTCGACACCGGTCAGGGCCGGATCATCGAGGACGAGGAGATCAAGTCCCAGCTCGCCGCGCAGCGCCCGTACGCGCAGTGGGTCGCCGAGAACGCGGTCTACCTCGACCAGCTCCCCGAGCGCGAGCACGTCGCGCACAGCCCCGCGTCCGTCGAGCGGCGCCAGCGTGCCTTCGGGTACACGCAGGAGGAGCTCAAGGTCATCCTCACCCCGATGGCCAACACGGGTGCCGAGCCGCTGGGCGCGATGGGCACGGACACGCCGATCGCCGTCCTCGCACAGCGCCCGCGCCTCCTGTTCGACTACTTCACGCAGATGTTCGCGCAGGTGACGAACCCGCCGCTCGACGCGATCCGCGAGGAGCTCGTGACGTCCATCGGCGGCGCGATCGGCCCGGAGCCGAACCTGCTCGTCGACACGCCCGAGCACGCGCGCAAGCTCATGCTGCCGTTCCCCGTGCTCGACAACGACCAGCTCGCGAAGATCATCCGCGTCGACAAGGACCCGAAGCTCGCCGGCGTCTTCCGCGCGGTGACGATCAAGGGCCTGTACCGCGTCGCGGGCGGCGGCGAGTCGCTGCTCGCCCGGCTCGAGGAGATCTTCGCCGAGGTCGACGAGCACGTCGCCGCGGGCGCGAGCTTCATCGTGCTGTCGGACCGCGACTCGGACGCCGAGCACGCCCCGATCCCGTCGCTGCTGCTCTCGAGCGCGGTGCACCACCACCTGCTGCGTCGGCACACGCGCACCCAGGTGTCGCTCGTCGTCGAGGCCGGCGACGTGCGCGAGGTGCACCACGTCGCGCTGCTCATCGGCTACGGCGCCGCCGCGGTCAACCCGTACCTCGCCATGGAGACGGTCGAGGACCTCGCGCGCCGCGGCTACCTCACGGTCGACCCGGCGAAGGCCGTCGCGAACCTCATCAAGGGGCTCGGCAAGGGCGTGCTCAAGGTCATGAGCAAGATGGGCATCTCGACCATCTCCTCGTACCGCGGCGCCCAGGTCTTCGAGGCGGTGGGCCTGTCCCACGACCTCGTGCAGGCGTTCTTCACGGGCACGACGTCGCGCCTCAGCGGCATCGGGCTCGACGTGGTCGCGGCCGAGGTCGCGGCGCGGCACGTCGACGCGTACCCCAAGTCCGGCAACCACCGCCCGCACGTCCGTCTCACGACGGGCGGCGAGTACCAGTGGCGCCGCGACAGCGAGGAGCACCTGTTCGACCCGGAGACGGTCTTCCGGCTCCAGCACGCCACGCGCGAGCGCCGGTTCGACATCTTCCGTCAGTACACGCACCGCGTGGACGAGCAGTCCTCGCGGCTCATGACGCTGCGCGGCCTCCTCGCGCTGCGCGAGGGCGAGCGCCCCGCGGTGCCGCTCGACGAGGTCGAGCCCGTGAGCGAGATCGTCAAGCGCTTCAACACCGGCGCCATGTCGTACGGGTCGATCTCCGCGGAGGCGCACGAGACCCTCGCGATCGCGATGAACCGCCTCGGCGGCCGGTCGAACACCGGCGAGGGCGGCGAGGACCCGGAGCGCCTGTACGACCCGGAGCGCCGCTCCAAGGTCAAGCAGATCGCATCGGGGCGCTTCGGCGTCACGAGCGAGTACCTGACGAACGCGGACGACATCCAGATCAAGCTCGCCCAGGGCGCCAAGCCCGGCGAGGGCGGTCAGCTCCCGGGCCACAAGGTGTACCCGTGGGTCGCCAAGACCCGGCACTCGACGCCGGGCGTCGGGCTCATCTCGCCGCCGCCGCACCACGACATCTACTCGATCGAGGACCTCGCGCAGCTCATCCACGACGCCAAGAACGCGAACCCGGCGGCGCGCATCCACGTCAAGCTCGTCTCCGAGTTCGGCGTCGGGACGGTCGCGACGGGCGTGTCCAAGGCGCACGCGGACGTCGTCCTCATCTCGGGTCACGACGGCGGCACGGGCGCGAGCCCGCTGACGTCGCTCAAGCACGCGGGCACGCCCTGGGAGATCGGACTCGCCGAGACCCAGCAGACGCTCGTGCTCAACAACCTGCGCGACCGCATCGTCGTCCAGGTCGACGGCCAGATGAAGACCGGCCGCGACGTGGTCGTGGCGGCGCTGCTCGGGGCCGAGGAGTTCGGCTTCGCGACCGCCCCGATGGTCGTCTCGGGGTGCGTCATGATGCGCGTGTGCCACCTGGACACGTGCCCGGTGGGTGTCGCGACGCAGAACCCCGAGCTGCGCGCCCGGTTCACGGGCAAGCCGGAGTTCGTCGTGAACTTCTTCGAGTTCATCGCCGAGGAGGTGCGCGAGTACCTGGCTCGGCTGGGGTTCCGCACCATCGAGGAGGCCATCGGCCACGTCGAGTACCTCGACACGCGCAAGGCCGTCGACCACTGGAAGGCCCAGGGTCTCGACCTCGGCCCGGTGCTCGAGAAGCCCGTGCCCGTCGAGGGCGCGTCGCTCCGCAACACCACGACGCAGGACCACGGTCTCGACAAGGCGCTCGACAACCAGCTCGTCGCGCTCGCCGAGGACGCGCTCGAGCGGCGCGAGCCGGTCCGCATCTCCCTGCCGGTGCGCAACGTCAACCGCACCGTGGGCACGATGCTCGGCCACGAGGTCACCAAGCGGTTCCGTGGCGAGGGCCTGCCCGACGACACGATCGACGTGACCCTCACCGGGTCCGCCGGCCAGTCGCTCGGCGCGTTCCTCCCGCGCGGCGTCACGCTGCGCCTGTTCGGCGACGCGAACGACTACGTCGGCAAGGGCCTGTCGGGCGGGCGGATCGTCGTGCGCCCGGACCGCAACGCGGTCCTCACCGGGTCGAGCAACGTCGTGGCGGGCAACGTCATCGGCTACGGCGCGACGTCCGGCGAGATCTTCCTGCGCGGTCGCGTCGGGGAGCGGTTCGGCGTGCGCAACTCGGGCGCGACGCTCGTCGTCGAGGGCGTGGGCGACCACGGGTGCGAGTACATGACGGGCGGCACGGTGCTCGTGCTCGGTCCGACCGGGCGCAACTTCGGCGCCGGCATGTCCGGCGGCACCGCGTACGTGCTCGACCTGCGGGAGGGCGCCGTGAACACGAGCGCGCTCGCGACGGGCGAGCTCGGCCTGAGCCCGCTCGAGGACGCCGAGGTGGCGCTCGTCGAGCAGCTCGTGCGTCGTCACCACGAGGAGACCGGGTCGCCGCTCGCGGCCGAGCTCCTCGAGGACTTCTCTGCGGCCGTCCAGCGCTTCACGCGCGTGCTGCCGACCGACTTCGCCCGTATGCGCTCGGCGCTCGAGAAGGCCGAGTCGGCCGGGCTCGACCCCGCGGCCCCGGGCGTGTGGGACCAGATCTTGGAGGTGGCCCGTGGCTGACCCCCGCGGATTCCTGAAGGTGCGGGAGCGCGAGCTCCCGCCCAACCGCCCGGTGGCCGTGCGCCTGCGGGACTGGAAGGACGTGCACGCGCACCTCGAGGAGGGCCAGGTCTTCCTCAAGGAGCAGGCGGGACGCTGCATGGACTGCGGCATCCCGTTCTGCCACCAGGGGTGCCCGCTCGGCAACCTCATCCCCGAGTGGAACGACCTCGTCTACCGCGACCAGTGGGCCGACGCGATCGACCGCCTGCACGAGACGAACAACTTCCCGGAGTTCACGGGTCGCGTCTGCCCGGCGCCGTGCGAGTCGAGCTGCGTGCTCGGCATCAACCAGCCGGCCGTGACGATCAAGAACGTCGAGGTCTCGATCATCGACGAGGCGTTCGCGCGCGGCTACGTCACGCCGCAGGTGCCGCAGCGCCTCACCGGCTCGACCGTCGCCGTCGTGGGCTCGGGTCCGGCCGGCCTCGCGGCAGCGCAGCAGCTCACGCGCGCCGGCCACACGGTCGCCGTGTACGAGCGGGACGACGCGATCGGCGGGCTGCTGCGCTACGGCATCCCCGACTTCAAGCTCGAGAAGCTCCACATCGACCGTCGCGTGGCGCAGATGGAGGCCGAGGGCACGCGCTTCCGCCCGGGCGTCGAGATCGGCGTGGACATCACCTGGGACGACCTCCGCGCACGGTACGACGCCGTCGTGGTCGCCACGGGTGCGACCGTCCCGCGCGACCTGTCGATCCCCGGGCGCGAGCTCGACGGCATCCACTTCGCGATGGACTTCCTGCACCAGGCGAACGCCGTCGTGGCCGGGCGCGAGGTCGCCGACCAGATCACGGCCACGGGCAAGCACGTGATCGTCATCGGTGGCGGCGACACCGGGTCGGACTGCCTCGGCACCTCGCTGCGCCAGGGCGCGGCGAGCGTGACGACGCTCGCGATCGGCAAGCAGCCGCCGCTCGAGCGGTCCGCGACCCAGCCGTGGCCGACGGACCCGATCCTGTTCGAGGTGTCCTCGTCGCACGAGGAAGGCGGTGAGCGCGAGTTCCTCGCGTCCACCGTCGAGTTCCTGGGCGACGAGAACGGGGCCGTGCGCGCGCTGCGCGTCGCGGAGACCGAGTACCTGCCCGACGGCCGTCGCGTGCCCAAGGAGGGCACCGAGCGCGAGATCCCCGCGGACCTCGTGCTCGTCGCGATGGGCTTCACCGGGCCGGAGACGGCGACCATCACGACCCAGGCCGGCGCGGACCTCACGGGCCGCGGCCTCGTGGCGCGCGGCGACGACTTCGCGTCGTCGCTGCCCGGGGTCTTCGTGGCCGGCGACGCGGGTCGTGGGCAGTCGCTGATCGTGTGGGCGATCGCCGAGGGTCGGGCGGCGGCGGCATCCGTCGACGCCTACCTTCAGGGAGGGACCGAGCTGCCCGCGCCTGTGCGCGCGAACACCGTGTCCTTGCGCGCTTGACGTGCACCCCGGCGTCGGGTGTCCGGCGCCGGGACGATGAGCGGGGCATCCTAGGGAGGGGCACCCCGCGACGACCGGCTCCCGGCCGGTCGGAAGACTAGAGGCTGGAGATATGCGCAGAGCAAAGATCGTCTGCACCATCGGACCCGCGACCGAGTCGAAGGAGCAGCTCCGCGCGCTCGTCGACGCGGGGATGGACGTGGCGCGGATCAACCGCAGCCACGGCAGCGCCGAGGAGCACGCGGCCGTCTACCAGGGCGTGCGCGAGGCCGCCGCCGAGTCCGGCCGCTCCGTGGCGGTGCTCGTCGACCTCCAGGGGCCGAAGATCCGCCTGGGCCGCTTCGGCGGCGACGAGAAGCACTGGCTCGAGGAGGGTGACACCTTCACGATCACGACCGAGGACGTCGTCGGCACCAAGGAGCTCGTCTCCACGACGCACAAGGGCCTGCCGGGCGACGCGCGCGTCGGCGACCCGATCCTCATCGACGACGGCAAGGTGCTCGTCCGCGTCACCGCCGTCGAGGGCCCGCGCGTGGTCACGCGCGTCGAGGTCGCCGGCCCGGTGTCGAACAACAAGGGCCTGAACCTCCCGGGCGTCGCGGTCTCCGTGCCGGCGCTGTCCGAGAAGGACCAGGACGACCTGCGCTGGGCGCTCCAGCTCGGTGCGGACATCATCGCGCTGTCCTTCGTGCGGTCCGCGAAGGACTTCGACGACGTCAAGCGGATCATGGACGAGGAGGGCCGCACGGTCCCCGTCGTCGCGAAGATCGAGAAGCCGCAGGCCGTCGACAACCTCGCCGAGATCGTCGACGCGTTCGACGGCGTCATGGTCGCCCGCGGCGACCTCGCGGTCGAGCTCCCGCTCGAGCAGGTCCCGCTCGTCCAGAAGCGCATCGTCGAGCTCGCGCGTCGCAACGCCAAGCCCGTCATCGTGGCGACGCAGGTGCTCGAGTCCATGACGAACTCGCCGCGCCCGACGCGCGCCGAGGCGTCCGACTGCGCCAACGCCGTCCTCGACGGCGCCGACGCGGTCATGCTCTCGGGCGAGACCAGCGTGGGCGAGTACCCGATCCTCACGGTCGAGACCATGGCTCGCATCATCGAGGCGACGGAGGAGGCCGGCCGCGAGCGCATCGCGCCGCTGGGCTCGACCCCGCACACGCGCGGTGGCGCCATCACGCGTGCCGCCGCCGAGATCGGCGAGATCCTCGGCGCGAAGTACCTCGCGACGTTCACCCAGTCGGGCGACTCCGCGCGCCGCATGTCGCGCCTGCGCTCGTCCATCCCGCTGCTCGCCTTCACGCCGCGCGAGCACGTGCGCAACGTCCTGTCGCTCACGTGGGGCACCCAGACCTACCAGGTGCCCGAGGTGGAGAACACCGACGCGATGGTCGGCCAGGTCGACACGACCCTCCAGGCCAACGGCCTCGCCGAGGTCGGCGACCTCGTGGTCGTCGTCTCCGGCGCCCCCGTGGGCCAGCCGGGCACGACGAACTCGATCCTCGTGCACAAGATCGGCGACCACTCCGACACGCGCGCCTGACGCCGTCGCGCCCGTGAGGGCGCGGTCTCGCGCGACGCCCGACGGCGGCGCCCCTCTCGCGGGGGCGCCGCCGTCGTCGTCTCGCCGTCGAGCCCCGCGACCACCCCGCGCGTGGGTGGCCAGGGACGGAAAGACCACGACACGCAGGTCGCGGTGTCCCTACCCTCGCGGGATGCGTGCCGTGCCGGACTCCCTGGACCCTGCGGTCGTGCGTCGGGTCGACGCGCGGCTGGACGCCGTCATGCGCGACGAGCAGGTCGCCCTGCCGCTCGCAGTGGAGAGCGGGAGCCGTGCGTGGGGGTTCCCGTCGCCGGACTCGGACTACGACTGCCGGTTCGTCTACGTGCGTTCAACGGCGGACTACCTGGACCCGTGGCCGCGGCGCGACGTCGTCGAGACGCCGCTCGACGCCGTGCTCGACGTGAACGGCTGGGACCTGGTCAAGGCGGTGCGGCTGCTCGTGCGGGGCAACGCGACGCTGCTGGAGTGGCTGCGGTCGCCGATCGTGTACCGCGCGGACGACGCGTTCCGGGCGGACCTGCTCGCGCTCGCGGAGCGCGTCGTCGACCGTCACGCGCTGCGGCGCCACTACCTGCACGTCGCTCGGGGACAGCGGGAGCGGTGGTGGTCGAACCCTGAGGTGCCGCTCAAGAAGGTGTTCTACGCCGTGCGCCCGGCGGCGACGCTGCGCTGGCTCCGGGTGCGGGCCGAGGCGGCGGTCCCGCCGATGGACCTCGGGACGCTGCTCATGGAGGGCGAAGCCCCCGAGACCGTCGTGCGGGCGGTGTCCGAGCTCGTGGCCCTCAAGGCGGTGTCGCGCGAGATGGGTGCCGGCCTCGTCCCGGAGCCCCTGGCGCACCTCGTGGCCGACGAGCTGGCGCTCGCCTCCGAGGTGGTGGAGCGCGACGGCGACCGCGCCAGTGCGCGCGCGGTCGCCGCGGAGTCCTTCCGGATGCTGGTGTCGCGCTACGGCCCGGACGCGCCGCCGTCGGACTCCGGCCTCAGGCGCGTACCGGACGTAGCTCGTTGACCCACCGGGGCGCGGTGGGGGACGCCACGAGACGGGCGAGCATCGCGTCGAGCACGGCGGCCCGGTCGAACTGCAGCGCGTACGTCCGGGCCGCGTCGGCGCGCGCCCGACGCGCCGGGGGGTCGAGGGAGAGAACCACGTCGAGCGCGTGCGCGACCGCGGCAGGGGAGTGCGTCGGGACGATCGTCGCGTGCGGCCCGACGGCCTCGCCGATACCTCCCGTGTCCGTGGTGATGACGGGCCCTCCGCCGGAGAGCATCGCCTCGGCGAGCGCGATGCCGAACGTCTCGACGAACTCGGGGCGCGGCTTGCTCGGGAGGACGAACGCCGCGCTGCCGGCCATGAGGTGTGGCTTGGTCGCGTCGTCGACGTCGTCGAGGAAGTCGATCCGGTCGGCGGCCGCGCTCGCCGCGGCGCGTGCGCGCAGGTCGGCCTCGGCCGGACCGCGGCCGGCGACGACGAGGCGGGCACCGACGGCGCGGGGGGACTGCGCGAACCCGTCGATCAGGTCGTCGACGCCCTTCGCGGCGGCGAGCCGGGACAGGAAGAGCACGTACGGGCGGTCGTCCAGACCGCGCCCGGCGAGCACGTCGCGCGTGACGGCCGGGTCGAGACCGGTGTACGCGCCGGTGTCGATCGCGGGGTAGGAGACCTGCACGCGCTCGGCGCACTGCTCCGCGAAGAACGTCCCGTGCCGGTCGTCGATCTCTTGGGCGCACGCCACCACCAGGTCGCGCGTGTACCAGGAGACGGCGACGCACAGGTCGCTGGCCAGATACCCGGACAGGACGTGCGCGGCGGCCCCGAAGCGGCCGTCCTCGACGCACGAGCGGACGACGTTCGTCACGTCGGAGCCGACCGCCTCGGCGATCGTGGCCACCTCGACGGGGAGGCCGGTGCTGCGTGCCACGCGCACGGCGTCGGTCACCGCGGTGGTGTGCGGGCTGAGGTACAAGGAGAGGCAGACGGTGGGCACGCCGTCGGTGAACAGCTCGACGAGGCGGCCGGTGAGCCCGGCGAGGTATCGGCCGTCGGGCACCTTGTAGTCGCCGACGGGACCTGGCCGCTCGACCGTGATGCCCGGGCCGTAGGGGAGGACGGAGTCGAGGGGCTTGAGCGGGAGCCCGGCGGCCTCGAGGCGCTCGACGGGCCAGGTGACGATCCGCACCTCGGAGAACCCGCGGTGCAGCGCGGCCTCGGCGAGGTTGCGGGCCTCGCCCGAGTGGCCGCAGATCACGGGATCGGCGCGGACGACGACGACGAGGCGGCGGGCGGGCGTCGGGCGCGGGATGGTGGTCATGACGTCTCCGGGGTCTGGTCGGTCGGGTGGTGGAGGGGGCTCCCGTCGGGGTACGACGGCGGCCGGTGCTCGGGCGCGGTGCCCCAGCCCGTGGGGTGCGGACCGAGCTCGAGGAGGAGGCGCCCGCCGCGACGCACGCGCGTCGCGGGGAGCCAGGTGCGGTCCAGGGGCTGTCCGTCGAGCCACGCGGCGCGCACGTACTGCGGCCCGGTGGTCGGCTCGGGCTCGACGAACCCGGTGGTCTCGACGGTCAGTACGCCGCCCGGGAGGCGGAGGCGGGACTCGGCGAACGACGGCGCGCTCACGAGGAAGAGGCCCTGCCCGGCGACGGGGAAGAGCCCGAGCGAGGCCCAGACGTACCACGAGCTGAGCGCCCCCGAGTCGTCGTTGCCCGGGAGGCCGCCAGGGCCCGTACCGAAGCGTTGGTGGACCGCGGCGTGCACCACCTCGGCGGTCCGGTCCGGGCGGCCCGCGTAGTGGTAGGACCACGGGGCCTCCATGTCGGGCTCGTTGTTGAGGCCCTCGAACCGGTTCAGCGCGTACCCGGCGGCCATCTCCGTGGCGCCGGGCCGTTCCCCGGGCTGGGTGACGGGCGGGGCGCCGAACCCGAAGAACCGGTCGAGCAGCGCGACGAACGCGTCGTCGCCGCCCGCGAGCGCGATCCTGGCCGCCATGTCGTGCACCAGGCGGAAGGAGTAGTTCCACCGGCCGCCCTCGTAGAAGGTGGAGTCGCGCAGGAGCCCGGTGGCAGGGTCGAACGCCGCGGTCCAACCGTGCGCCCGCAGCGCGAGCTCCTCGGCGAGCGCGCGGTCTCCGACGCGGCGCGCCACGCGCGTGGTGCACCAGTAGCCGAACGCGAGGTCGAGCGTGTGGCTGATCGGGTGCGCGACGCCGTGGAGGAGGTAGTCCTCGCCGTAGGTCCGGCGCAGGTCGTCGTGCAGGTGCACGAGCGCCCAGTCCCAGTCGATGCCCGGGACGTCGAGGGCGCACAGGTCGGCGAGGAACGTGTGGGCGAGCGCGCTCGCCTGGCGTGAGAACCGGTCCGCGCCGCGGGCCATCCGGTACCCGATGGGAAAGTTCCCCTCCTCCTCGCAGACGTGCAGGAGTGCGGTCGCGAGCTCGACGGCGCGGTCCGGCCAGAAGGTCGTGAGGAGCGGGAGCTGGGTCCGGTAGACGTCCCACATCGTCGAGACGTCGAAGGCGAACGGCGTGTCGCCGGGCCAGAACGGGCTCTCGTCCGGGGCGAGGCAGGGCTTGAGCAGCGCGTGGTACAGGGCGGTCGCGAAGACCGTGCGGCGTGCCGGGTCCGGGCACTCGACCTCGATCCGGTCGAGGTGCTGCGCCCAGGTCGTCGTGGTGCCCTCGTGTCGGGCGACGAAGGCCGCGGGGCCGGGGCCGCAGTCCGCGCGGAGGTTCGCGCGGGCCTGCTCGGTCCCGCGCAGCGAGAAGCCGAGCCGGACCTCGACGACCTGACCGGCCGTCGTCGGGCCCGCCCAGAGGAGACCGAAGGGGCGCAGCGTCGTCGGCCGGATGTCCGCGAAGTCCAGGCGGGTGCTGCCGGGCATGAGGCGCCGGTCGTACCAGAGCATCTGCCGCCACGGGTGCGCGTCGCACTCGAGGTGGACTGCGAGCGGCGCACCCTCGACGACGATCTCGCCCGCGGCCGTCCCCGGCCCGAGCGTCGCGAGATGGGCGCGGAGCGGGACGGTCGCGCCGTACGGGATCGCCAGGCCGCCGAGCGAGAGGTCGACGACGAGGCGCGCGTCGGGGTGCGCGGGGAACGTGTAGCGGTGGACGGCGCTCTTGGGCCCGACCGTGACCTCGCATCGGACCCCGTTGCCGAGCGTGGCGGCGTAGTAGCCGGGGGAGGCCTCCTCGTCGAGCAGGTCCCAGTGCCGGCCGAGCGCGTCGAGCGGCTCGAGCATGGGCGTCACGCGCACGTAGTTGTAGTACTTGCGGATCGCGCCCGTGCCGGACTGCTGGAAGTGCGTGACGCCCGACGCGACCGGGTGGTCGAACAGCGTGGGTGGCACGCCCTCGGTGCCGAGGTCGTACCGGCCGTACCCCGTCGGGTAGGCGCCCGAGTAGGCGCACGCCGAGACCATCCCGAGCGGGTGGGTGGCCCCGGGGTGGGTGTTCCCGACGAGCGGCTTGGGGGACCACCACGTCGCTGCGAGGCCGGTCGACGCCGGGAGATCGGTCACACCCGTCCCCACGAACGGGTCCACGTGCTCGAGCACGGTCACCTCCGTCCCGGGCACGAGGAACGTGCCCTGCTCGGGACGGTACGAGCGAGGTGTGTCGAGGGTGTTTCCTGCGGTTTCCTGCGCGTCACGACGCCGGGACGAGGTCAGGAGGTAGAGGGTGCCCCGGGTGGGATTCGAACCCACACTGGATCGGGTTTGAGCCGAACGCCTCTGCCGGTTGGGCTACCGGGGCGGTGCGCGTCAGGACCGGTCCGAGCTGGTCCGCAGCGCGTGCACCATCGAACCACACGCGTGCGCCTTCACGAGAATCACACTCCTCCGAGGGTGAAACACGGGGGCGGCAGGGGGTGCGGCGCACTACAGTGAACCCCGTGAGTGACCAGACAGCGCAGCCCGAGGACAAGCAGCCGCTCGACCTGCCCCCGATGATCGAGCCCGAGCCCGCCGCGACCCCCGCCCCGTCGGGCCGTCCCGCGCGACGCGCGGTCGTCGCCGAGGACGAGGCCCTGATCCGTCTCGACGTGGTCGAGACGCTGCGCGACGCCGGGTTCGACGTCGTCGGCGAGGCCGGCGACGGCGCCACGGCGGTGAAGCTGGCGCTCGAGCTCAAGCCGGACGTGGTCGTCATGGACGTCAAGATGCCCGAGCTCGACGGCATCTCCGCCGCGGAGCAGATCGGCAAGGCGCACGCGGCGCCCGTCGTCCTGCTGACGGCGTTCTCGCAGGCGGAGCTCGTCGAGCGGGCGCGTGACGCGGGGGCCATGGCCTACGTCGTCAAGCCGTTCACGCCGGCGGACCTGCTGCCCGCGGTCGAGATCGCGATCTCGCGCTACTCGCAGATCACGGCGCTCGAGTCCGAGGTCGCGGACCTGGCGGAGCGTTTCGAGACGCGCAAGCGCGTGGACCGGGCCAAGGGTCTGCTCATGACCAAGATGGGCCTGTCGGAGCCGGAGTCGTTCCGCTGGATCCAGAAGACGTCGATGGACCGCCGCCTCACGATGCGCGAGGTCGCGGACGCCGTCATCGAGCAGGTCGGCGGCGCCTGAGCCTGCACCGGCGACCGATCGGCCGTGGCCGGGGTCCTGAGCAGGACCTTTGTCACGGCGCCCTGGGCGGGCTATCGTCTTGGACTGGCGTCCAGTAGTTCCCGGGGCGGTGGACACGCGGTCGCCACGTAGTGCTCAGTCGACGGCCGACGGCGCCGTCCGAGCGACGTGGACCATCTCACCCCCCACGTCCCTCGGTGCCGTCGGTCCCACGGTGCGAACGAGGAGGAGCGCGGTGCGCCCAGCAGTGGAGGTCAGGCCCGCGGTCGGTGACGACCTGCCGGGGATCGCTGTGCTGTGCTCGGAGGCGCGCCGCGAGTCGGCGTCCGGGGCGCAGATCTGCGCGCCCGACGAGGACCGCCTGGTCCGGCACCTGTCGGTGCTGCTGACGCTCCCCGGCGGCAACGTCCTCGTCGCCCTGCACGACGGCCGCCCCGTCGGGTTCGTGCTGGCGCGCGTGCTCGACCCGCACCTGTTCGCCGACGAGCCGAGCCTGTACGTCGAGGCCGTCTACGTCGGCGAGGACGCGCGCCGTCGTGGCGTGGGCCACGCGCTGCTCAGCGCCACCGCCGACCTCGCCGCCACCGCCGGCGCGACGCACGTCTACTCGGTGCCGATCCCCGGCTCGCGGGGCGTCCAGCGCTTCCTCGCGCGGCTCGGCTTCGGCCCGGTCGCGGGCCACCGCGTCGTGTCGACCGCGGTGCTGCAGCGCCGCCTCGCGGCCGACCTCACGCCCACCCGCCGGGGCACCCGATCCCTCGAGGACCTCATCGCGCGCCGCCGTCGCGCCCGGACCGAGACGATGTCCGGCCCGGTCGACCTGCGCGAGTTCCAGGCGGAGTACCGCAGCCGCAGCGGCGTCGTGACGCCGGTCGAGGCCCGCGAGACCCTGCCCGGCTGAGCCGGCGACCGTGCGGACCCGGCGGACGGGCGCCCGCGGCGTGGTCAGTCCAGGCTGAGGATCATGCACGTGAGGCGCGCCGTGCACACGCGACGCCCCTCGTCGTCGGACACCACGATCTCGTAGCTCGCCGTCGTGCGGCCCCGGTGCACCGCGACCGCCTCCCCGTGGACCCAGCCGTCGCGCACGCCCCGGTGGTGCGTCGCGTTGACCTCGATCCCCACGGCGGCGCGCCCGGGCCCGCCGTGGAGCTGGGCGGCGATCGACCCCAGCGTCTCGGCGAGCACGACCGACGCGCCCCCGTGCAGGAGCCCGGCGGGCTGGGTGTTGCCCGCGACCGGCATGCGAGCCGTGACGCGCTCGGCGCTCACGTCCTCCAGCTCGATGCCCATGCGCTCGATGAGCGTGCCCGCGGTGCGCAGGCCCATGGCCTCGTAGGCGTGGCGCGGGGCCTCGACGGCTCCTGTCGAGGCGGGCGCGGGCGCGGTGGGGTCGGTGGTCCGGTCGGGGCCGTGCGTGTCGGTCATGGACTGTAGGTTGGCACCCGTGACGACCTCCGCGCGACCTCGCCTCCTGCTCATCGACGGACACTCCATGGCCTACCGCGCGTTCTTCGCGCTCCCGGCGGAGAACTTCTCGACGACCACGGGGCAGCACACCAACGCGGTGTACGGGTTCACGTCGATGCTCATCAACCTCCTGCGGGACGAGGAGCCGACGCACGTCGCGGTCGCGTTCGACGCGGGGCGCCAGTCGTTCCGCACCGAGATCCTGCCGAGCTACAAGGGGACGCGCGAGTCCTCGCCCGAGCCGTTCCGCGGCCAGGTCCCGCTCATCAAGGAGATCCTGGAGACGCTGCACATCCCGACCCTCGAGCGCGAGGGCTACGAGGCGGACGACATCTTCGCGACGCTCGCCACGCAGGGTGCGGCGGCCGGGATGGAGGTCCTCGTCTGCTCGGGCGACCGTGACTCGTTCCAGCTCGTCGGCCCCGACGTCACGGTGCTCTACCCCAAGAAGGGCGTCTCCGAGCTCGCGCGCATGGACAGCGCCGCGGTCGTCGAGAAGTACGGCGTGCCGCCCGAGCGCTACCCGGACCTCGCCGCGCTCGTGGGCGAGACGTCGGACAACCTGCCGGGCATCCCGGGCGTCGGCCCCAAGACCGCCGCCAAGTGGATCACCGCGTACGGCGACCTCGACGGCCTGCTGGACCACGCCGACGAGATCAAGGGCAAGGCAGGGGAGAACCTGCGCGCGCACCTCGACCAGGTCCGCCTCAACCGGCAGCTCAACGCGCTCCTGCGCGACCTCGAGCTGCCTCTCGGCCCGGACGACCTCGTGACGCGCCCCTGGGACCGCGAGGCCGCGCACCGCGTGCTCGACGCCCTGGAGTTCCGCGCCCTGCGCGACCGGCTCTTCGCGATCGCCCCGGAGGGCGAGGTCGAGACGGAGGCCGGGTTCGACGTCGAGCTCGCCGACGTGCTGCCCGGCGGGCTCGGTGCGTGGCTCGCCGAGCACGGCGACCGACGGCTCGGGGTCGAGGTGGCCGGCAAGGCGGTGCCCGGCGGCGGGGACGCCTGGGGGCTCGCACTGTCCGACGACGCGGGGGCGGCGGTCGCGCTCGAGCTCGCCGACGTCGCGGGTGCCGACGACGAGGCGCTCGCCGCCTGGCTCGCCGACCCGGAGCGGCCCAAGGTCGTGCACGGCGCCAAGTCCGCGTGGCACGAGCTCGCGGCGCGCGGCTACGACCTCGCGGGCGTCACGTTCGACACCGAGCTTGCGGCCTACCTGTGCCACCCGGACCAGCGCGGCTACGACCTGGGGGACCTCGTCGTGCGCCATCTGCACCGCGAGCTGCGCCCCGACACGGAGTCCGGCAACGACGCGCAGGGTGCGCTGGACCTCTCGCTCGACGGCAGCGGCGAGCAGGAGCGCGACGCCGTGCGTGCGCTCGCCGTCGCCCAGCTCGGGGACGTCCTCGCGGGCGAGCTCGAGGACCGCGACGCCACCACGCTCCTCGCCGACCTGGAGCTCCCGCTCTCCCAGGTGCTCGCGCGCATGGAGCAGCGCGGCATCGCGGCCGACGTCGAGTACCTGCGCGAGCTCGAGCAGCACTTCGGCGACCTCGTCGCGACGGCCGCGGCCGAGGCGTACGCCGTCATCGGGCGTGAGGTGAACCTGGGCTCGCCCAAGCAGCTCCAGGAGGTCCTGTTCGACCAGCTCGGCATGCCCAAGACGAAGAAGATCAAGACGGGCTACACGACCGACGCGTCGGCGCTCGCGGACCTCTTCGTCAAGACGCAGCACCCGTTCCTCGAGCACCTGCTCGCGCACCGCGACGCCTCGCGACTGCGCCAGACGGTCGAGGGGCTGCTCAAGTCCGTCGCGGACGACGGCCGCATCCACACGACGTTCCAGCAGACCATCGCGGCGACGGGCCGGCTCAGCTCGACCGACCCGAACCTGCAGAACATCCCGATCCGCACGGAGGCCGGGCGCCGGATCCGGCGCGCGTTCGTGGTCGGTGAGGGCTACGAGACGCTCCTGACCGCCGACTACAGCCAGATCGAGATGCGCATCATGGCGCACCTGTCCGGCGACGAGGGGCTCATCGAGGCGTTCCGCTCGGGGGAGGACCTGCACTCCTACGTCGGCTCGCGGGTGTTCGAGGTGCCGGCGGCCGAGGTCACGCCCGCGATGCGGTCGAAGATCAAGGCGATGTCGTACGGTCTCGCGTACGGGCTGTCGGCGTTCGGGCTCTCGCAGCAGCTCACCATCGAGGTGGGCGAGGCGCAGAAGCTCATGGACGACTACTTCGAGCGCTTCGGCGGCGTCCGCGACTACCTGACGGGCGTCGTCGACGAGGCGCGCGCCACGGGGTACACGGCGACCATCCTCGGGCGCCGCCGGTACCTGCCCGACCTCACGAGCGACAACCGCCAGCGTCGCCAGATGGCCGAGCGCATGGCTCTCAACGCCCCCATCCAGGGGAGCGCCGCCGACATCATCAAGGTCGCGATGCTGGGCGTCCAGCGCGCGATCGACGAGCGGGGGCTGCGTTCGCGCCTGCTCCTGCAGGTGCACGACGAGCTCGTGGTCGAGGTCGCCCCGGGCGAGCGCGACGCCGTCGAGGACGTGCTGCGCACGCAGATGGGCGCGGCGGCAGACCTCGACGTGCCGCTCGACGTCTCGGTCGGCGTCGGCGCCACGTGGCACGACGCGGGGCACTGACGAGGGTTCGTCAGCCCGGGAGGCGCGTGCGGAAGATCGCCGTCCCGGGCAGGTAGGCGCCGCGCACCGGGCCCCAACCGCCCCAGACCTCGGTGTTGTCGGCGGGCCACTCGGGCTCGACGACGTCGCGCACCTCGAGCCCGGCGGCGACCACCTCGCGCACGTGGTCGCCCAGCGTGCGGTGGTACTCGGCGTAGACGACGCGGCCGGCGTCGTCCGTCTCGACGTACGGCCGCCGGTCGAAGTAGGAGCGGTTCGCAGTCAGCCCGTGCGCGCTCGGGTCGTCGGGGAAGGCCCAGCGTGTGGGGTGCGTGACCGAGAACGTCCACGTGCCGCCGGGCCGCAGGACGCGCGCGACCTCGCGGTGGATCGCGTCGGCGTCGGGGACGAACGGGATCGCGCCGAACGACGTGAACGCGACGTCGAAGACGTCGTCCGCGAACGGCAGGCGGCGCGCGTCGGCCTGCACCGCCGGGACCCGGACCCCGGTGGCCCGATCGAGCGCCGTCCCCGCAGCGAGCATCCCCCGGGAGACGTCCGTCGCGACCACGTGCGCCCTCTGCGTGGCGAGCCAGCGCGAGCACTGAGCCGCCCCGGCGCCGACCTCGAGCACGCGGAGTCCCGCGACGTCGCCGAGCAGTCGGGCGTCGCGCTCCCGCAGCCCCTCGGGGCACCAGCAGAAGTCGGCGGCGCCGAGGAACGCTCCGTGCTCGTCGAGGTACTCGGCGGCGTTCGCGTCCCACCACCCGCGCCCGGCGTTCCCGCCCTCGGCGGCGGGCACGTCGCGGTAGCCGGCGTCGGCCGTCGGACCGGGCGGGGCGACGTCGTCCGGCGGGACCTGGGACGGCACGGGGGGTGGGGTCGCGCTCATCCGGCCATTCTCCCGGGCGTCACCGGTACCGGGCACCGCGGGGCGCCGCACGACCCGGACGCTCGGGACCTTGGTCGTCGGCGTGCCCGAGGACCGGGACGGGCCGTGACCCACGCCGCGGGGTTGACTAGGGTTGTGGGTGACGCGGTGCCGCGGAGGTCGGCACCTCCGTCGACGCCGGGCACGCGCGAGGACGCGCGACGCGACGACGAGACGGAGGAAACAGGTGCGCATCGGACTTCTCACCGGCGGAGGCGACTGCCCCGGCCTGAACGCGGCGATCCGGGCCGTGGTCAAGCAGGGGACGGGGGAGTACGGGCACACCATCATCGGTTTCCGCAACGGGTGGCGCGGCGTGGTCGACGGCGACGTGCACCCGCTCGGGCGGCAGGACATCCGCAACGTGCTGCCGGTCGGCGGGACGCTGCTCGGCACGGCGCGGTTCCACCCCCGCGAGGAGGACGGCAGCATGGACGCCGTCCTCGCGACGGTCGAGGCCGAGCACCTGGACGCCCTCATCTGCATCGGTGGCGACGGCACGCTGCACGCCGCGAGCCGCGTCGCGGAGGCGGGCGTCAAAATCGTCGCGATCCCCAAGACGATCGACAACGACGTCGAGGGCACGGACCTGTCGATCGGGTTCCACACCGCGGTGAACATCGCGACCGAGGCCCTCGACCGTGTGCACACGACGGCGGAGAGCCACAACCGCGTCATGGTCGTCGAGGTCATGGGCCGTCACGCCGGGTGGATCGCGGTCAACGCGGGCATCGCGGGCGGCGCCGAGGTCGTCCTCGCCCCCGAGGAGCCGTTCGACATCGACCAGCTCGTGAAGTTCCTGCGGCACCGGCACCGCGCGCACGCGAACTTCTCGATCGTCGTCGTCGCGGAGGGCGCGGTCCCGCGCGAGGGGTCGTCGATGGAGTTCACGCAGCAGCTCGGCCGCTTCGGCGAGATCGTCGCCGGGTCCATCGGAGAGCGCGTGAGCGCGGAGATCGCGGAGCGCACGGGGTTCGACACGCGGCTCACGGTGCTCGGGCACGTGCAACGCGGTGGCGAGCCCACGCCCACCGACCGCATCCTCGGCAGCCGGTTCGGCGTTGCCGCCGTCGACGCCGTGAGCGCGGGGACGTCGGGCGTGATGACGGCGCTGCGCGGCGAGCGCGTCGAGCTCGTGCCCCTGGCGGAGGTCGCCGGCCGGCCCAAGCGCGTGCCCGAGGAGCTGCTGCGCGTCGCGCGCGTGCTCGCCTGAGGCGACCCCGGGTGAAGGACGCCGGGCCGCCGCGCTCGCGTTGACCACCGGGGTGACACCCGGATAAGGTGGACGGCGGTGCGTTGCGCCTGCCTTCGTCCCGGACCATGACGCCAACCATGACGTCACCTGGTCCACGGACCAGCGGCAGCGGCGCGCCGAGAACCCTACCCGCTCGACTACACCTGTCCGCATCGGAGCATCGAACTCAATGACCATCTCTACCCCCGCGAAGTCCGCACCCCAGGTTGCCGTCAACGACATCGGCACCGAGGAGGACTTCCTCGCCGCCGTTGACGCGACCATCAAGTACTTCAACGACGGCGACATCGTCGAAGGCACGATCGTCAAGGTGGACCGCGACGAGGTCCTCCTCGACATCGGCTACAAGACCGAGGGCGTCATCCCCTCCCGCGAGCTGTCCATCAAGCACGACGTGGACCCCGGTGAGGTCGTCAACGTCGGCGACGCGGTCGAGGCCCTCGTCCTCCAGAAGGAGGACAAGGAAGGCCGTCTGATCCTGTCCAAGAAGCGCGCCCAGTACGAGCGCGCCTGGGGCACGATCGAGAAGATCAAGGAGGAGGACGGCGTCGTCACCGGCACCGTCATCGAGGTCGTCAAGGGTGGTCTCATCCTCGACATCGGCCTCCGTGGCTTCCTCCCGGCCTCCCTCGTGGAGATGCGTCGCGTCCGCGACCTCCAGCCGTACGTCGGCAAGGAGATCGAGGCGAAGATCATCGAGCTCGACAAGAACCGCAACAACGTCGTCCTCTCGCGCCGCGCCTGGCTCGAGCAGACGCAGTCCGAGGTCCGCTCCACCTTCCTGCAGACGCTGCAGAAGGGTCAGGTGCGCCCCGGTGTCGTCTCCTCGATCGTCAACTTCGGTGCGTTCGTGGACCTCGGCGGCGTCGACGGCCTCGTGCACGTCTCCGAGCTGTCCTGGAAGCACATCGACCACCCCTCCGAGGTCGTCGAGGTCGGCCAGGAGGTCACGGTCGAGGTCCTGGACGTCGACTTCGACCGCGAGCGCGTCTCGCTGTCGCTGAAGGCGACGCAGGAGGACCCGTGGCAGACGTTCGCCCGGACCCACGCGATCGGTCAGGTCGTGCCGGGCAAGGTCACCAAGCTCGTCCCGTTCGGTGCGTTCGTGCGCGTCGAGGACGGCATCGAGGGCCTCGTGCACATCTCGGAGCTGGCCGTGCGCCACGTCGAGCTGCCGGAGCAGGTCGTCAACGTCGGCGACGAGGTCTTCGTCAAGGTCATCGACATCGACCTCGAGCGTCGTCGCATCTCGCTCTCGCTCAAGCAGGCCAACGAGGGCGTGGACCCGGAGTCGGACGACTTCGACCCCGCGCTCTACGGCATGGCGGCCGAGTACGACGAGCAGGGGAACTACAAGTACCCCGAGGGCTTCGACCCGGAGACCAACGAGTGGCTCGAGGGCTTCGAGACGCAGCGCGAGGCGTGGGAGGCGGAGTACGCCAAGGCCCACGAGCGCTGGGAGGCGCACCGCAAGCAGGTCGCCGAGGCCGTCAAGGCCGACTTCGACGCCGCGTCGGGCGACTCGGGCTCCTCGAGCTCGTCGTCGTCCTCGAGCAGCACGTCCTACTCGTCGGCCCCGGCCGCCGAGGCGACGGGCACGCTCGCGTCGGACGAGGCGCTCGCCGCGCTCCGCGAGAAGCTCACCGGCAACTGATCTCCTGACGCCCTTCGCCGATCAGGCGGAGACGTCGCAGGTCGCAGAAAGGCCCGCCACCCCCAGGGTGGCGGGCCTTTCGCCGTTCCCGGCAACCGACCCTGCCCCGCCGAACATGGGGTTGCCGCCCGTCCGGGCCCAGGACGGGCCGCAACCCCAAGTTCGGCGGTCAGCAACCGCATGCTCGGCGTCAGGCCACGGGCACCGGGGAGTCGGCGAACTGGGTGTGGTAGAGCGCGGCGTACCGGCCGTTGCGGGCGAGCAGCTCGGTGTGCGTGCCGGTCTCGACGACGCGTCCTGCGTCGAGGACGACGATGAGGTCTGCCTCGCGCACGGTCGAGAGCCGGTGCGCGATGACGAGCGACGTCCGGCCGCGCAGCGCCTCGGCCAGGGCCGCCTGGACCGCAGCCTCGGAGCCCGAGTCGAGGTGTGCCGTCGCCTCGTCGAGGACGACGAGCCGCGGCGCCTTGAGGAAGACGCGCGCGATCGCGAGGCGTTGACGCTCGCCGCCGGACATGCGGTACCCGCGGTCGCCGACCACGGTGTCCATCCCGGACGGCAGCGTCGCGACCACGTCCCACACGTGCGCGCGCCGCAGCGCGGCCTCGAGCTCGGCGTCGGTCGCGTCGGGCTTCGCGTACCGGAGGTTGTCGGCGATGGAGTCGTGGAAGAGGTGCGCCTCCTGCGTGACCACGCCGACGGCGTCGTGCAGGCTCTCCTGCGTGACGTCGCGCAGGTCGCGCCCGGCGATCCGCACGTGCCCGGAGGTCGGGTCGTACATGCGCGTGACGAGCTGGGACACGGTGGTCTTGCCCGCGCCGGACGAACCGACGAGCGCGACCATCGCCCCCGCGGGGACGGAGAACGTGACGTCGCGCAGGGTGTCGGTCGTGGGGTCCGTCCCCTCGACGGCGACGGACTCGAGCGAGGCGAGGGAGACCTCCGAGGCGCTGGGGTAGCGGAACGTCACGCCGTCGAGCTCGAGGCTCGCTCCCTCCGTCTCGAGGTCGTCGGCGAGGTCGACCGCGTCGGGCGCGTCGGTCACGGTCGGCTCGAGGTCGAGGACCTCGAGCACGCGCTCGAAGCTGACGAGGGCGGTCATGACGTCGACCTGGACGTTGGACATGGCGGTGAGCGGGCCGTAGAGGCGCCCGAGATAGGCGGTGAGCGCGACGACGGTGCCCACCGTCAGCGACCCGGAGATCGCCATGACGCCGCCGAGCCCGTAGACGATCGCGACGGCGACCGAGGCGACGACGGTGAGGCCGACGCGGAACACCGTGCCGTACATGGCCTGCTTCACGCCGATGTCACGCACGCGGCCGGCCTGGGTGGCGAACCGGGACGACTCGCGGGCCGGGTCGCCGAAGACCTTGACGAGGTGGGCGCCCGCGACGTTGAACCGCTCGTTCATCGTCTGCGCCGCCTCGGCGTTGAGCTCGTAGCTCTCGCGCGTGATCGCGGCGAGGCGCTTGCCGACCCAGCGGGCCGGGAGCACGAAGGCGGGCAGCAGGGTCAGGGCGAGGAGGGTGAGCTGCCAGGACATGGAGAGCATCGCGGCGAGGACGAACACGACGGTGAGGAGGTTCGAGAAGACGTTGGAGAGCGTCGACGTGAACGCCTGCTGCGCGCCGAGGACGTCGCCGTTGAGCCGCTGGACGAGGGCGCCGGTGCGGGTCCGGCTGAAGAAGGCGAGCGGCATGCGCTGCACGTGGTCGAAGACGGCGGTGCGGAGGTCGACGATGAGGCCCTCGCCGATGCGCGAGGAGAACCAGCGCTGGGCGACCCCGAGCGCGCCGGAGAGCACGGCCAGCCCGGCGGCGACGAGGGACAGGCTGACGACGACGTCGACGTCGCCGGCGGTGATGCCGTCGTCGATGATCCGCTGGAACAGGAGCGGCGTGGCCGCGCCCGCGGCGGCGTCGATCGAGATGAGCACGAGGAAGGCCGCGAGCTGGCGGCGGTAGGGCCGGGCGAACGTCAGGACGCGTCGGATCGTGCCGCGGTGCAGCCGCCGGGACGCGACGGAGGAGTCCTGGCGGAACGAGCGCATGCCGCGCCCGCCGCCGGAGCCGGGGAGAGGTGAGGTGAAAGACATGGGGCCTCCTGGGTGGGGGAGGGGCGCGGTCGTCCGCGGGCGTGGTGGCCGGGCGCGCGCGGCCGGCTGGTGGGCACGGTCGCGCGGGCCGCACGCGAAACGATAGTGAGTCTAACTCACAATGAGCGTGCTCCACAAGACCTCGTCCGCCCGGTACGCTCGGCATCGTGACGAGCGATGCGAGCGCGCGCCCCGCGCGGGGCGCGGTGGGCGGCCCGACCTCCACGGACGAGGCGGGCGAGTTCCTCTCGCTCCTGCACGCGGCGCTCCGGAGCGTGCGGCGCGAGGCGAGCGAGCGCGCGGAGCCGGCGGGCACGACCCCCGGCCAGTACCGGATGCTGCGGTTCCTCGCCCGCTGCGACGAGCCCTGCCGGCTCGGTGCGGTCGCGTCCGCGCTGGACGTCGCCCCCCGGTCGGTGACGTCCAAGGTCGACGACGCCGAGCAGGCCGGGCTCGTCCGGCGGACCCCCGACCCGCACGACCGGAGGGCGACGCTCGTCGAGCTCACGCCACGGGGACGTGAGGTCGTCGCGCAGGTAGGAGCGGAGCGGTCGTCGAGCGCCGGCACGCTCCTCGCGCGCCTCGACGCCGCCGAGCGCGCCGAGCTCCTGCGGCTCCTGCGTGCCGTCGCGGGCGAGCGGTCGGACGGCCAGTCCGCCGATGACCGACCGGCGGACGGCGCGGGCGAGCCGGCGGTCGGGCGCCGCTGAGCCGTCCGCGCGCTCGGCCGTCCCGGCGCGAGGTCGCCCACCGGCTGGCAGGATGGGGCGCATGTTTCGCATCGGCCTGACCGGAGGAATCGCGGCGGGGAAGTCCGTCGCGCTCGCACGCTTCGCCGAGCTCGGCGCCGTCGTCGTGGACTACGACGCGCTCTCCCGCGACGCGGTCGCGCCGGGGACGGTCGGCCTCGACCAGGTCGTCGAGGCGTTCGGGCCGGGCGTCCTCGACGGTGACGGCGCGCTCGACCGGGCCGCGCTCGGTCGGCTCGTGTTCGGCGACGCCGCAGCGCGCGAGCGCCTCAACGCGATCGTTCACCCGGAGGTGCGCCGGCTCGCGGCCGAGCGAGAGGCCGCCGTCGGCGCGGCCGACCCCCGGGCCGTCGTCGTGCACGACATCCCGCTCCTCGTCGAGACGGGCGACCCCGCGCGGTTCCACTGCGTCGTGGTCGTGCACACGCCCACGGACGTCCGGGTGGGCCGGATGGTCGAGGGGCGCGGGCTGAGCGAGGACGAGGCCCGCGCCCGCCTCGCCGCCCAGGCCGACGACGCGTCGCGCCTCGCCGCGGCGGACGTGACCCTCGACGGTTCCGGCTCGCCCGAGGCGCTGCGGGACCAGGTCGACGAGCTCTGGACACGGGTGCGTGCCGAGGTCGACGCCGAGGTCCAGGCGGAGATCGAGGAGCACGAGGCGTGACCGTCGTCGTCAGCGGGTTCGAGCCGTTCGACGGCGCCGTCGCGAACCCCTCGTGGGAGACGGCCGCGCGCCTCGCCGAGCGCGGGGAGGGTCTCGTGGCCGAGCGGGTGGTCGCGGTCCGGCTCCCCGTGACCTTCGCCGGGGCGTGGCCGGTGCTCGACGCCGCGATCCGCGAGCACGACCCCGACGTCGTCGTGGCGCTCGGCCTCGCGAGCGGTGCGCCGGGCGTCCGCCTCGAACGGGTCGCCGTGAACGTGCGCGACGCACGGATCCCCGACAACGCGGGCGCGCAGCCCGTCGACGTCCCCGTCGTCGCCGGTGCGCCCGTCGGGTACTGGTCGACGCTCCCGCTCAAGGCGTCCCTCGCGGCGATCCGCGCAGAGGGTGTCCCTGCAGGGGTGTCGAGCACGGCCGGGACCTACGTGTGCAACGACGTCTTCTACGCGCTCATGCACCACTGGGGCGGGCCGGGGCGGCGTGCCGGGTTGGTCCACGTCCCTGACGCCGACGTGGTCCCGATCGAGGACCAGGTCGCCGCGGTGGCCGCGGTCGTGCGGCACGCGCTCCTCGGCACCCCCGAGCCGGTCCTCGCGGGCGGCACGGAGAGCTGAGCCGGACGAGGACGCAGCGAGGGCCCGGCAGGTCGTCCTGCCGGGCCCTCGCCGCGTGCTCGTGCTCGAGGCGTCAGCTCGTCGCGCGCCGACGTGCCACGACGAGGACCGTCGCGCCCCCGGCGAGCAGCAGCGCAGCGACCACGGCCAGCACGACGACCGAGGCGCCCGTCGTCGCGAGGCCGCTCCCCGGCGTGTCGTCACCCTGCTCGGCCGACACGGGGGTCGCGCCGGTGCCGGGAGCCGGGGTCTCGGCGGCAGGGGTCGCCTCCACCGTGGGCTCGCCCGGCTCCTCCGTGGACGGGGTCTCCTCGGCCGTCGGCGGCGTGGTCACACCCTCGCCCGGGTTCGGGCCCTCGGGCGACGGCTCGGGCTGGGGCTCCTCGACGAACGGCGTCGACTCGCACGGGCCGGCGAACGGGTAGTTGTGGTGCTCGATCCCGGCGCCACCGGTGTAGGAGACGGCGCCGTTCGACAGGATGCGTCCGTTGGTCGAGGTCGCGACGGTGAGGGTCGCGTCCGTGCGCGGCACGACGATCGTCCCGGGGAACTGGTCGTTCGTGCCGAGCGTCACCTGCGTCGCGTCCGGGAAGCTCCACAGGAAGTGCGCCGACAGGTGCTGGGTGGCCTGGTAGACGCGCACGCCGCCGTACTCGACGTGCTGCAGCCGCGACACGTCCACGGAGGGGCCGGTGACGGTGAGGAGCACCGGGCCGCTCCCGGTGACGTGCAGCGTGGACAGGCTGGAGGCCTGGGTGGCCGTGAGCGTGTACCGCGCTCCCGCCTCGACCGTCAGGACGCCGTCCTGGGGCGTGGCGGCGACGGCACCGTCGGCGGCGTCGGCCGCGAGGCCCGTGACGAGCCCGGGGAGCGCGACGTAGGGACTCAGCGCGGCCTCGCGGCCGACGCCCTGCGTCACCGTGCCGGGGCGGCCCGGGGCGTTGCGGCCCTCGGTGCTCGGGGTCGCGCCGGTGATCGCGCCCCCGACGACGACGTTGCCGCCGCTGGACGCGTGGAAACCGACCTGGGTGTTCGTCGCCGTCGCGAGGTCGCCACCGACGACGAGCATGTCGGTCCCGCCGGCCGGCGTGATGGCCGAGCCGCCGCCCCCCGCGGTCCCGACGTTGAGGCTCCCGGCCCCGGAGAGGTCGGCGTCCCCGCCCACGACGACCCGGCCCTCGAGCTCGGTCGCCGTCGTGACGGTGAGCCCGCCGCCCGCCCAGATGCCGACGCCCGCGTCCTCCACGGCGGTGAGCTCGTAGACGCCGACCGGTCGCGTGGACGGGTCCGCGGTGCAGACCTCGTCGGCGGTGACCGGCGCGCCGGCCAGCGGCGCGGCGGTCGCGGGTGCGGCGAGGCCGACGGTCGTCAGGGCGAGCGCGGTGAGGGCGAGCAGGGGGATTCCGCGGGGGCGCGCGGGGTGAAGGCGCATGGTGTCGGCTCCAGGTCGAGGGTTCGCTAGCGGCGCTGACTTACTGCGGACGGACTCCGTCGCCCGTGATCCGTGCTGTCGTGCTGCTCCACGGGCGTCGGGGAGCGCGGCAGGGTCGAGGCGACCCTAGAGGTTGCGAATGACACCTTCCAAATTACGTCGGGGTGATTTCCCCGCGCGGTTCCGAGCGCGTGCGTCGATCGCGCGCGAAGGGTCCGTGTGGGTGGCTCGACGTACCGTGGAGGCATGCGTCCCGTGACCGATCTCCAGCGTGCGACCACCCCGTTCGAGGTCATCTCCGAGTACCAGCCGTCGGGTGACCAGCCGACGGCGATCGCGGACCTCTCCCAACGCATTCGCGCGGGGGAGAAGGACGTCGTGCTGCTCGGCGCCACCGGGACGGGCAAGTCGGCCACGACGGCGTGGCTCATCGAGGAGCTGCAGCGCCCGACGCTGGTCATGGCGCCCAACAAGACCCTCGCGGCGCAGCTCGCGACGGAGTTCCGGGAGCTGCTCCCCAACAACGCCGTCGAGTACTTCGTCTCCTACTACGACTACTACCAGCCCGAGGCGTACATCGCGCAGACGGACACCTACATCGAGAAGGACTCGTCCATCAACGACGAGGTCGAGCGGCTGCGGCACTCCGCGACGAGCTCGCTGCTCACCCGGCGCGACGTCGTCGTGGTCGCCTCCGTGTCGTGCATCTACGGCCTCGGCACGCCGCAGGAGTACGTCGACCGCATGGTCCGGCTCGACGTCGGCATGCAGGTCGAGCGCGACGACCTGCTCCGGCAGTTCGTGACCATGCAGTACACGCGCAACGACATGGCGTTCACGCGCGGCACCTTCCGTGTGCGCGGTGACACGGTCGAGATCATCCCGGTGTACGAGGAGCTCGCGGTCCGCATCGAGTTCTTCGGGGACGAGATCGAGAGCATCCAGACCCTGCACCCGCTCACGGGCGACGTGATCCGGTCGGAGCCGAGCATCCACGTGTTCCCGGCGACGCACTACGTCGCGGGGCCGGAGCGCATGGAGCGCGCGATCTCCTCGATCGAGGCCGAGCTCGCCGAGCGGCTCGACGAGCTCGAGCGGCAGAACAAGCTGCTCGAGGCCCAGCGGCTGCGCATGCGCACCACCTACGACATCGAGATGATGCGCCAGATCGGCACCGCGTCCGGGATCGAGAACTACTCGCGGCACATCGACGGCCGCGAGCCGGGATCGGCGCCGAACACGCTGCTCGACTACTTCCCGGAGGACTTCCTCCTCGTCATCGACGAGTCGCACGTGACCGTGCCGCAGATCGGCGCGATGTTCGAGGGCGACATGTCGCGCAAGCGCAGCCTCGTCGACCACGGGTTCCGGCTGCCGAGCGCGATGGACAACCGGCCCCTGCGCTGGGAGGAGTTCGTCGAGCGGATCGGCCAGACCGTGTACCTGTCGGCGACCCCCGGCGACTACGAGCTCTCGATGGCGGACGGCGTCGTCGAGCAGATCATCCGCCCGACCGGCCTCGTCGACCCGGAGGTGCTCGTCAAGCCGACCACGGGGCAGATCGACGACCTGCTGCACGAGATCCGCGAGCGGGTCGAGCGGAACGAGCGCGTCCTGGTCACGACCCTCACCAAGAAGATGGCCGAGGACCTCACGGACTACCTGCTCGAGAAGGACGTGCGGGTCCGGTACCTGCACTCCGAGGTCGACACGCTGCGGCGCGTCGAGCTCCTGCGCGAGCTCCGCCTCGGCGAGTACGACGTCCTCGTCGGCATCAACCTCCTGCGCGAGGGCCTCGATCTGCCCGAGGTGTCGCTCGTCGCGATCCTCGACGCGGACAAGGAGGGCTTCCTGCGGTCGCCCAAGTCGCTCATCCAGACGATCGGCCGCGCGGCCCGCAACGTCTCCGGCCAGGTGCACATGTACGCGGACAAGATCACGCCGGCGATGGCCGCGGCGATCGAGGAGACCGAGCGTCGTCGCGAGCGGCAGATCGCGTACAACACGGAGCACGGGGTCGACCCGACGCCGCTGCGCAAGCGGATCTCCGACGTGACGGACATGCTCGCGCGCGAGGACGTCGACACGGCCGAGCTCCTCGCGGGCGGGTACCGGCAGCCGGGCAAGGGAGCGAAGGGCAAGGCACCGGTGCCGGGAGCGCCCAAGGAGGGCGCGTCGTCGGGCAACCGGCTCGCGGGCGCGGCGGCGAGCGACCTCGCCGAGCTCATCCAGGAGCTCAGCGACCAGATGCACGCGGCCGCGGGCGAGCTGCAGTTCGAGCTCGCCGCCCGGCTGCGCGACGAGATCTCCGGGCTCAAGAAGGAGCTGCGGCAGATGCAGGCCGCGACGGCCTGACGCGGAGGTCCGGGGCCGCCGTCGGGCGACGAGCCCGTCGGCCGGCCGCGGGGGAGGAGGCGACGTGACGTTCGGGGTGCAGGTGACGTTCGACGCGGCCGACCCGCGTTCGCTGGGCGCGTTCTGGTGCGTGGCGCTCGGGTACGTGGAGCCGCCGCCGCCCGAGGGCTTCGGGTCGTGGGAGCACGCCCTGGAGGCGTGGGGCGTCCCTCCGGAACGACGCGGCGACCGGTATGCGATCGTCGACCCCGACGGGGTCGGCCCGCGTGTGTACCTCCAGCGCGTGCCGGAGCCCAAGACCGCGAAGAACCGCGTCCACCTCGACGTGGACGTCGGGGCGGGAGCGCCCGACGCAGAGACCCGGGTCGCGCGGGTGCGCGCCCATGCGGCGCGGCTCGTCGAGCTCGGTGCCCGCGTCGAGCGCGAGGTCGAGGAGATGGGCGAGTTCTGGGTCGTGCTCCAGGACCCCGAGGGGAACGAGCTCTGCCTCCAGTGAGCGGCCGGGGTCGAACCGGCGGCGAGGCCGAGGAACATCTCGCCCGCGCGTCACGTTGTCCCGTGCGGAGGGGCGATGGCCTATGCTGGCTCCTCGTTGAAGGGGAGTATTCCTCCGCGGTGATGTCGTCATCACGGCCGGCGCAGTCGTCGGCCCGGTGTCACCGGTCCCACAACCACCAGCCCGCGTCCCGTGCGGGTGCGGGTGGCGGTGCGTGGCGGAAGAGACCTTCGGTACACAGTGCTCCCCACGTACCGGAGGAATCTTCATGGATGTGCCCGTCTGGGTCTGGCTCGTCACCGTCGGCGTGATCCTCGCGATGCTCGCCGTCGACTACGTCGGGCACGTGCGCACGCCCCACGCCCCGAGCCTGCGCGAGGCCACCTGGTGGTCCGCCGGCTACGTCGCCGTCGCGGTGGCCTTCGGCGGCATCGTCTGGGCCGTCTGGGGCTCGACGTACGGCGGGGAGTACTTCGCCGGCTACATCACCGAGAAGAGCCTGTCGGTCGACAACCTCTTCGTGTTCGTCCTCATCATGACGAGCTTCCGCGTCCCACGGCTCTACCAGCAGAAGGTGCTGCTCATCGGCATCACGATCGCGCTGGTCCTGCGGACGATCTTCATCTTCCTCGGCGCGGCCCTCATCGAGAACTTCAGCTGGGTCTTCTACGTCTTCGGCGCGTTCCTGCTCTACACCGCGTGGACGCAGGTCAAGGCGGGCTCGGGCCACGACGAGGAGTTCCACGAGAACGGCGCGCTGAGGCTGACCCGCCGCCTGTTCCCGACGACGGAGACGTACGTCGAGGACAAGATGACGACGAAGATCGACGGGAAGCGCTACATCACCCCGATGCTCATCGTCATGATCGCGATCGGCAGCGCCGACCTGCTCTTCGCGGTCGACTCGATCCCCGCGATCTTCGGCCTCACGCAGGAGACCTTCCTCGTGTTCGCCGCCAACGCGTTCTCGCTGCTCGGCCTGCGCCAGCTCTACTTCCTCATCGACGGCCTCCTCGACCGCCTCGTCTACCTCGCGTACGGCCTCGCGGCGATCCTCGGGTTCATCGGCGTCAAGCTGCTCATCCACGCGCTGCACAAGAACGAGGTGCCGTTCATCAACGGCGGTGAGCACATCACCGCCATCCCGGAGATCTCGACGGCGCTGTCGCTCGGGTTCATCGTCGTCGTGCTCACGATCACCACGGTCGCGAGCCTCGCCAAGGACCGCGCCGACCGTCGGCGTTCCGTCGAGAGCTCGGAGGGCTCACGCTGATGGTTCACGAGCTTCCCGTCTGGTTCGAGTGGGCGTCGCTGTCGGCGCTCGCGATCCTGCTCCTCGTCGACCTGTTCGTCGTGGGGCGCCGCCCGCACGTCCCCTCGATGCGCGAGAGCGCGCTGTGGGTCGGGTTCTACGTCGCGCTCGCGCTGGTCTTCGGGGCGATCGTGGGCGCGGTCGGCGGGGCGGCACCGGCCGGGGAGTTCTACGCGGGCTGGCTCACGGAGTACAGCCTGTCGGTGGACAACCTCTTTGTGTTCGTCATCATCATGGCGAGGTTCGCGGTCCCGCGGGACCAGCAGCAGCGCGTGCTGATGGTCGGCATCATCGTCGCGCTCGTCCTGCGCGGGGCGTTCATCCTCGCGGGCGCGGCGATCATCGCCCAGTTCGTGTGGGTGTTCTACCTGTTCGGCGCCTTCCTCATCTACACGGCGATCAAGCTCGTGGCCGGCGGGGACGAGCCCGAGGAGTATCACGAGAACCGCGCCGTGCGGGCGCTGCGGAAGGTGCTGCCGCTGGGTACGCAGTACGACGGCGGCCGGCTGCGCACGGTCGAGGACGGCAAGCGGGTCTTCACCCCGCTCGTCATCGTGTTCCTCGCGATCGGCAGCACCGACCTGCTCTTCGCGTTCGACTCGATCCCGGCGATCTTCGGGCTCACCCAGGACCCGTTCATCGTCTTCACGACGAACGTCTTCGCGCTCATGGGCCTGCGCCAGCTCTACTTCCTCCTGGGCGGCCTGCTCGAGCGGCTGGTCTACCTGCCGATCGGCCTCGCGGTGATCCTCGGGTTCATCGGCGTGAAGCTCATCCTCGAGGCGCTGCACGAGAACACGCTGCCGTTCATCAACGGCGGCGAGCACCTCGACGCGGTCCCGACGGTCCCGATCTGGCTGTCGCTCGTCGTGATCATCGGAGCGCTCGCCGTCACGACCATCGCGAGCCTGCTGCGGACGCGGGCGCTGCACGCCCAGGACGGCCCGGCCGCGACGGCCGCCGCGAGCGACGCCGGTCCCGTCGAGAACGCGGTCGAGGCCATCGCGGACGAGACCGTCGACGAGGTCTCGACCACCGGCGAGGCGCCGCCGTGGGGCACAGGCCCGCAGGACGGCGCTGCGCGGTAGCGCGTGCCCGACGAGCCGCGGAGCGAGACGGTGCCCGCCCGGCCCGACAGGTCCCGCGCCTCCCGACTGGCCACGCACGCAGCGGTCGCCACCGCGCTGTCGCTGCGCAGCGACCACGAGCTGCGCGCGCTCGTGGACGAGGCCCCACGGATCGGTGCCGGCATCGGCGGGGAGACGGTGCTGCTCGACCTCGACGGCACGCCCGTGTTCGTCAAGCACGTGCGACTGACCGACCTCGAGCGACAGGCGGAGAACGTCCGCTCCACGGCGAACCTGTTCGACCTCCCGACGTTCTGCCACTACGGAGTCGGCACCATCGGCGCCCCGGGGTTCGGGGCCTGGCGGGAGCTGGCCGTGCACGGCATGACGACGGGCTGGGTGATCGCGGGGGAGCACGAGGGCTTTCCCCTGATGCACCACTGGCGGGTGCTTCCCGACGGGGGCCGGCCGCTGCCCGGCGAGCTGGCCGACGTCGAGCGTGCCGTCGAGTACTGGGGCGGCGGCGAGGCGGTGCGTCGCCGGATCGAAGCCCTGCGAGACTCCTCGGCGAGCATCGTGCTGTTCCTGGAGTACGTGCCGCAGACGCTGCACGACTGGCTCGGCGCCCAGATCGAGACCGGTGGTGAGGCCGCCGAGCGGGCCTGCGCGCTCGTGGAGGAGGAGCTGAGCACCGGGATCTCCTTCATGAGGTCGCGGGGCTTGCTGCACTTCGACACGCACTTCGAGAACGTCCTGACCGACGGCGAACGGCTGTACGTCGCCGACTACGGCCTCGCGATCTCGTCAGGCTTCGACCTCTCGCCCGACGAGGTCGACTTCGCCGACGCGCACCAGGAGTACGACGACTGCTACAGCGTCACCCACCTGGTGAGCTGGCTGGCCGTCGCGCTGTACGGGTGCGGGCCCGAGGAGCGCCGCGCGCTGGTGCGTTCCTGGGCTCAGGGCAGCCTTCCGACGGGCGCTCCCACGGCGGTCGCCTCGACGTTGTCCCGGCACGCCCCGGTCGCGGCGGTGGTCGGGGACTTCTACCGCGCGTTCCAGCGGGAGAGCCGGGAGACGCCGTACCCGTGGGAGGCGATCCGTCGGCTCGACCGGGACCGCCGTCCGGGCGCGACCGCGTGGTGAGCCGCCCCGGCGTGCTGGCCCTCGTCCCGGGCGAGCGTGCGCAGGGCGGGTGAGACCCCGGTCAGGCGCGGTCCGCCCAGTCGCCGATGACCGGCGCCCACGGGCGGACCGTGCGCTCGGCGACGAGGCCCGCCCGCCCGAACGGGTCGTCGTCGAGGACCGCGGCGACCGCGTCGGGCGTCTCCCCGTCGAGGACGAGCAGCGCCCCGGCGGGTGCGCCCTCGTGCGCGGGCAGCGGGCCGGACGCCAGGAGCGTGCCCCGGGCGTACAGGTCGCCCAGGAACGCGCGGTGCTCCGGACGCAGGGCGTCGAGCTCCGGGGCGCGGTCGGCGTAGACGTAGGTGACGGCGTGGATCGGCATGCTGTCAGTGAACCAGGCCCGCCCGACGGCGCGCGGTCGGGTCCGCGCCTCGGTCGTCAGCGCGGTGGCGTCCCGGGCTGGTCCGCCCTCCGCTACCAGCCCCGCTCGCGCCACTCGTCGAGGTGCGGGCGCTCGGCGCCGAGGGTCGTGTCCGCGCCGTGGCCGGGGTAGACCCACGTCGCGTCGCCGAACCGGTCGAAGACGCGCTCCGTGACGTCCGTGAGCAACCGCTCGAAGCGGGCCGGGTCGCGCTGGGTGTTCCCGACGCCGCCCGGGAACAGCGAGTCGCCCGTGAACAGGTGCACCCGGCCCGCCACCGCCTCCGGTTCGTGCACCTCGGCGGGTTCACGGTAGGCCAGAGCGACGGATCCTGGCGTGTGGCCGCGCAGCGCGACGACCTCGAGCGCGAGGTCGCCGGCGCGGACGACGTCGCCGTGACGGAGACGGCGGGCGACGTGCACGTCCGCGGCCGCCGCGACCGCGTCGGCGTCGAGGTCCCCGGCGGCCGTCGTCGCGCCGGTGACCGCGACGATCGAGGCGAGCGCGCGCAGGTGGTCCGGGTGGCGGTGCGTCGTGACGACGACGTCGAGGCGCGCGGTCGGCGACCCCTCGCGGACGAGCGCGAGGACGTCGTCGGGCGCGTCTGCCGCGTCGATGAGGACCTGCGCGCCCGTGCGCCGGCACGTGAGGAGGTAGACGTCGTTGGCGAGCGGCCCGACGGCGAGCTTGCGGACCTCGACCTCGTCGAGGCGGCGCACGTCGCCGGGGCCGCCCACGACGACCTGTCCCGTGTACACCATGGGGTCAGTCTGCCGCGGCCGGGTCCGCGTCGGGACCTCGGGCGGGGCCCGCCGTGAGCGTTCGTCGGAGGACGCGCGAAGGTGACGTCGAACACCTGTGCGAATGTGGGCGGTCGGTCGTACGATGCTGCGGTGAGCAATCGCCTCGTCATCTCCGGTGCCCGCGAGCACAACCTCCGCAACGTCGACCTCGACCTCCCGCGGGACAAGCTCATCGTCTTCACGGGGCTCTCCGGCTCGGGCAAGTCGTCGCTCGCGTTCGACACCATCTTCGCGGAGGGGCAGCGCCGCTACGTCGAGTCGCTGTCCGCGTACGCGCGCCAGTTCCTCGGGCAGATGGACAAGCCCGACGTCGACTTCATCGAGGGCCTGTCGCCCGCGGTCTCGATCGACCAGAAGTCCACGAACCGCAACCCGCGGTCGACCGTCGGCACCATCACCGAGGTCTACGACTACCTGCGCCTGCTCTTCTCGCGCGCGGGGACGCAGCACTGCCCGGTGTGCGGCGAGCGCGTGACCGCGCAGACGCCGCAGCAGATCGTGGACCGCCTCCTGGAGCTGCCGGAGGGCACGCGGTACCAGGTGCTCGCACCGGTGGTGCGCGGGCGCAAGGGTGAGTACTCCGAGCTCTTCAAGGAGCTGCAGACCAAGGGCTTCGCCCGTGCCCGCGTCGACGGCGAGGTGCGCACGCTCACCGACGTCCCCGCGCTCGAGAAGAAGCTCAAGCACGACATCGAGGTGGTCGTCGACCGCCTCGTGGCGCGCGAGGGCGTGCAGCGCCGGCTCACCGACTCGGTCGAGACCGCGCTCGGCCTCGCGGGCGGGCTCGTCGTCATCGAGCTCGTCGACGCCGACGCCGACGACCCGGCGCGCGAGCGCCGCTTCTCCGAGAAGCGCGCCTGCCCCAACGACCACGAGCTCGCGCTGGACGAGATCGAGCCGCGCACGTTCTCCTTCAACGCGCCCTACGGCGCGTGCCCGGAGTGCACCGGCATCGGTTTCCGCCTCGAGGTCGATCCCGACCTCGTGGTGCCGGACGTCGAGAAGTCGCTGGGCGAGGGCGCGGTCGCGCCGTGGGCGCAGATCTCCTCGGAGTACTTCGAGCGGGTCCTCACGGCGCTCGCGGACGACCTCGGGTTCTCCATGGACACGCCGTGGCGCGCGCTGCCCGAGCGCGCGAAGAAGGCGGTCCTGCACGGGCAGAACCACCAGGTCCACGTGCGGTACAAGAACCGCTGGGGCCGCGAGCGGCAGTACTCGACCGGGTTCGAGGGCGTCATCACGTTCCTCGAGCGCCGGCACACGGAGACCGAGTCGGACTGGTCCAAGGAGAAGTACGAGGCCTTCATGCGCGAGGTCCCGTGCCCCGTGTGCCGGGGCGCGCGTCTCAAGCCCGAGGTCCTCGCGGTCAAGGTGGGCGGCAAGTCCATCTGGGACGTGTGCCGTCTCCCGCTGCGCGAGGCCGCGGCGTTCCTCGGGTCGCTCGAGCTCGGCGCACGGGAGCGCGCGATCGCGACCGAGGTCCTCAAGGAGATCGACGCACGCCTGGGCTTCCTGCTCGACGTCGGCCTCGACTACCTCTCGCTCGAACGACCGGCCGCGACGCTCTCCGGCGGCGAGGCGCAGCGCATCCGGCTCGCCACGCAGATCGGCTCCGGCCTCGTCGGCGTCCTCTACGTCCTCGACGAGCCGAGCATCGGCCTGCACCAGCGCGACAACCGTCGCCTCATCGAGACCCTCACGCGCCTGCGCGACCTCGGGAACACCCTCATCGTCGTCGAGCACGACGAGGACACCATCCGCACCGCGGACTGGGTGGTCGACATCGGCCCGGGCGCGGGCGAGCACGGCGGGCGCGTCGTGCACTCGGGCGACTACGCCGGCCTGCTGGAGGCGCCGGAGTCGGTGACGGGCGCCTACCTCGCGGGTCGTCGCAGCATCCCGCTCCCGGCGGAGCGCCGCCCGACCGACCCGGGCCGTCAGGTCAAGGTCGTCGGCGCGCGCGAGCACAACCTCACGGGCATCGACGTGAGCTTCCCGCTCGGGACGTTCACCGCGGTGACCGGGGTGTCGGGGTCGGGCAAGTCGACGCTGGTGAACTCGATCCTCTACACGGTCCTGGCCAACGAGCTCAACGGCGCACGCCAGGTCGCGGGCCGCCACACGCGCGTGACGGGCCTCGACCACCTCGACAAGGTCGTGCACGTGGACCAGGGACCGATCGGGCGCACGCCGCGGTCGAACCCGGCGACGTACACGGGCGTGTGGGACCACGTGCGCAAGCTCTTCGCGGAGACCACCGAGGCCAAGGTGCGCGGGTACACGCCCGGCCGCTTCTCGTTCAACGTCAAGGGCGGTCGCTGCGAGGCGTGCTCGGGCGACGGCACGCTGAAGATCGAGATGAACTTCCTCCCGGACGTCTACGTGCCGTGCGAGGTGTGCCACGGCGCGCGCTACAACCGCGAGACGCTCGATGTGCACTTCAAGGGCAAGACCGTGGCCGACGTCCTCGACATGCCGATCGAGGAGGCGTCGGAGTTCTTCGCGGCCGTGCCGGCGATCTCGCGGCACCTCAAGACCCTCGTCGAGGTCGGCCTCGGGTACGTCCGCCTCGGGCAGCCCGCCCCGACCCTCTCGGGGGGCGAGGCGCAACGCGTGAAGCTCGCGAGCGAGCTGCAGAAGCGCTCGACGGGGCGCACGATCTACGTGCTCGACGAGCCGACCACGGGCCTGCACTTCGAGGACATCCGCAAGCTGCTCGGCGTGCTGCAGTCGCTCGTCGACAAGGGCAACAGCGTCCTCGTCATCGAGCACAACCTCGACGTCATCAAGAGCGCGGACTGGGTCGTCGACATGGGGCCCGAGGGCGGCTCTGGGGGCGGCAAGGTCGTGGCGCAGGGCACGCCCGAGCAGGTCGCGCGTGTCGAGGCGAGCCACACCGGCCGCTTCCTCGCGGAGATCCTCGACCAGCACGACCCCGTGCCGGTCGGTGCGCCGGCGAAGCCCGGCGCCGCGCAGGCGCCCGCCGCGAAGGGGGCAAAGGGTCGCTCGGCGAAGGCTCGTCGGGCGACCGACGAGGGCACGACGCGCGCGCGCCGCAAGGCGTCCGCTGCCTAGCCGCGTCCCGACGAGGGTGCGGCGGCACGCTGCCCGGTCATGACTCCGCGGCGACGCGTCGTCGGCGCGCCGCCGCGGACGTCGGCGACCACGGACGGAGTGCTCAGGCTGCCGCGCGCCGCGCCGGCGCCGGCTCGACGAGCACGCGGAAGTTCACCGAGCGCGCGATGAAGCAGTGGTCGTGCGCGCGGTGGTGCAACGTTGCCAGCGACTCCTCGTCGGTCCCCGGGCCGTCGTCGACCACGACGCGGGGGTGGAGCGTGACGTCCGTGAACTGCCCCTCGCCGCCGGACTCGACGCGCATCGTGCCGGTGACGTCGTCCACGTACTCCCGCACGACGACGCCCGCCGCCGCGGCGAGGTGGAGGAACCACAGCATTTGGCACTGCGAGAGGCTCACGACGAACAGCTCCTCGGGGCTGTAGCGCGTCGGGTCGCCCCGGAACGCCGGGTCCGCGGACCCGGGCAGCGGCGGCCTCCCCTCGAGGAGCACGTCGTGGTCCCGGCCGTAGGCCGTGTAGGAGGCGGTGCCCCTGTCGCCCGCGCCCGTCCACCGGACCGTGGCGGCGTACCCGTGCTGTGCGCTCATGGCCGCCACCCTAGCGGGCGGTGGTGCAGGTCACACCACCTCTTCGCCGGGTCGCCGCGGCCCCGTGCGTCCCCTGCCACCCGACCGTCGGTGGCCTGACCTAGGGTGGAGAACATGGCTGATCCCGCGACGTACCGCCCGGCGCCGGGGGAGATCCCCACCTCGCCAGGCGTCTACCGGTTCCGTGACGACCACGGGCGCGTGATCTACGTCGGCAAGGCCAAGAACCTGCGCGCGCGCCTGTCGAACTACTTCCAGGACGTCGCGAACCTGCACCACCGCACGCAGACGATGGTGACGACCGCGGCGTCCGTCGAGTGGACCGTCGTGGGCACCGAGGTCGAGGCGCTCGCGCTCGAGTACTCCTGGATCAAGGAGTTCGACCCGCGGTTCAACGTCAAGTACCGCGACGACAAGTCCTACCCCTACCTCGCGGTGACGATGGGGGAGGAGTTCCCCCGCGCCCAGGTCATGCGCGGCGCCAAGCGGCCCGGCACCCGGTACTTCGGCCCCTACGGACACGCGTGGGCGATCCGCGAGACGCTCGACCTCCTGCTCCGCGTCTTCCCGGTGCGCACGTGCTCGGCGGGCGTGTTCAAGCGCGCTCACCAGACGGGCCGGCCGTGTCTCCTGGGGTACATCGACAAGTGCTCGGCACCGTGCGTCGGGCGCATCACGCCCGAGGACCACCGGGCGCTCGCCGAGGACTTCTGCGACTTCATGGCGGGCGACACGCAGCGCTTCGTGCGCCGTCTGGAGCGCAAGATGAACGAGGCCGCCGCCGCGATGGAGTACGAGGCCGCGGCGCGCCTGCGCGACGACATCGTCGCTCTCCAGCGCGCGACCGAGAAGAACGCGGTGGTGCTCGGCGACGGCACGGACGCGGACGTGTTCGCGCTCGTCGGCGACGAGCTCGAGGCGGCCGTCCAGGTGTTCCACGTGCGCGGCGGGCGGATCCGCGGCCAGCGCGGCTGGATCGTCGAGAAGGTCGAGGACGTGACCGACGCGGAGCTGGTCGAGCACCTGCTCCAGCAGGTCTACGGCGCGGCCGAGGAGGCCGCCGCGGCAGACCCGGGGACCGGCCAGGGTCGGGCCGGCGCGCGCGACGTCGTCCCGCGCGAGGTGCTCGTCCCCGTGCTGCCGCCCGACACCGAGCAGGTCACGACGTGGCTCTCGGGGCTGCGGGGCGCGCGCGTCGACGTCCGGGTGCCGCAGCGCGGCGACAAGAAGGAGCTCGCCGCGACCGTGCGGGCGAACGCGGAGCACGCGCTCGCCCTGCACCGCACGCGCCGCGCGGGCGACCTCACGACGCGCAGCCAGGCGCTGCGCGAGATCCAGGAGGCGCTCGACCTCGACACCGCCCCGCTGCGGATCGAGTGCTACGACGTCTCGCACAACCAGGGCACGTACCAGGTCGCGTCGATGGTCGTGTTCGAGGACGGCCTCGCGCGCAAGAGCGAGTACCGCCACTTCACCGTGCGCGGGCCCGACGGCGACGGGGCCGCGGACGACACCGCGGCGATGTACGAGGTCATCACGCGCCGGTTCAAGCGCTACCTGTCCGACCGCTCGCGCTCGGGCGAGGTCGAGCTGGACCTCGAGGCCGACGACGTCGCGACCGGGTCCGACGCCGCGGGCAGGCGCGCGGAGCGGGCCGCGGAGGCTGCGGGGTACGTGCCGCGCAGCGGCGAGGTCGACGCCGACACCCCCGTCGACAAGCGAGCGCGGTTCGCCTACCCGCCGAACCTCGTCGTGGTCGACGGCGGCCCCCCGCAGGTCGCCGCCGCCGCCCGGGCGCTGGCCGACCTCGGGATCGACGACGTCGCGCTGTGCGGCCTCGCCAAGCGCCTCGAGGAGGTGTGGGTCCCGGGGGACGACTACCCGGTGATCCTCCAGCGCTCGTCGGAGGGCCTCTACCTGCTGCAGCGCGTGCGCGACGAGGCGCACCGGTTCGCCATCGCCCAGCACCGCAGGCAGCGCAGCAAGGGCATGACCGCGTCCGCGCTCGACGACGTGCCGGGCCTCGGGCCGGCGCGTCGCACCGCGCTCCTCAAGCACTTCGGCTCGCTCAAGCGGCTGCGCGCCGCGAGCGTCGAGGAGATCGCGACCGTGCGGGGCATGGGTGAGCGCACGGCGCGCGCCGTGGTCGCCGCCCTGGGCGGAGCCGCCGAGCCGTCCGCGGGCGCAGCCCCCACGGTGCCGGCGCCCGCCGAGGGCGCCGCGCGCCCGGAGGACGTGCCCGGGCGCGCCCGGGACACTCCGGTGGGTGACGGGGCCACGGCCCGGGCGTGAGCGGCTGGCATGCTGGTGCCATGACCTCGGAGCCGACCCCGGACCTCAGCCCGCAGGGGCCGCCCGCCCGCGTGCCGGAGCCCTCACCGACCACGGTCCCCAGCGGGATCCCCGCGATCGAGGCGGCGACCCACGCCCCGGAGCCGCGCGAGGCCGAGGTGCTCATCATCACGGGCATGTCCGGCGCCGGACGCACCCGGGCCGCGGCCGTGCTCGAGGACCTCGACTGGTACGTCGTCGACAACCTGCCGCCGCGCATGATCGTCCCGCTCGTGGACCTCATGACGCGGTCGGGCTCGGCGCTCGAGCGCATCGCGGCGGTCGTCGACGTGCGCGGCCGCGAGTTCTTCACCGACCTCGTCGAGGTGCTCGACCACCTCCGCCAGAGCGGGGTGTTCTACCGCATCCTGTTCCTCGACGCGTCCGACGAGGTGCTCGTGCGCCGGTACGAGCAGGTCCGACGCCCGCACCCGCTGCAGGGGGAGGGGCGCATCCTCGACGGTCTCGCCGAGGAGCGGCGCCTGCTCGCGAGCCTCGAGGAGCGCTCCGACGTCGTCATCGACACGTCCGAGCTCACCGTGCACGACCTCGCGCGCGAGGTCCGCGCCGCCGTCGCCGACGGCACGCCGGAGACTCTGCGCATCAACGTCGTGTCGTTCGGGTTCAAGTACGGGCTGCCGCTCGACGCCGACCACGTGGTCGACGTGCGGTTCCTCGCGAACCCGTACTGGATCACCGAGCTGCGGCACCTCACGGGGCGCGACGCACCGGTGCGCGACTACGTGCTGGGTCGCCCCGGCGCGCTGGAGTTCGTCGACCGGTACGTGAGCGCCCTGGAGCCGGTCCTGGCCGGCTACCTGGGGGAGGAGAAGCGCTACGTGACGATCGCCGTCGGCTGCACCGGGGGCAAGCACCGCTCCGTCGCGATCAGCGAGGCGATCGCCGCGCGCCTGCGCGCGCAGGGCCAGCGCGTCATCGTCACCGCCCGCGACCTCGGCAAGGAGTGATCGTGGTCGCCCAGCGCAACCCTGCCGTCGTCGCCCTGGGCGGCGGCCACGGCCTGTCCGCGAGCCTGTCCGCGCTGCGCCTCATGTCCGACCGGCTCACCGCCGTCGTGACCGTGGCCGACGACGGCGGGTCGTCCGGACGCCTGCGCGCCGAGCTCGGCGTGCTGCCCCCGGGCGACCTGCGCATGGCGCTCGCCGCCCTGTGCGACGACTCGGAGTGGGGCCGCACGTGGAGCGCGCTCCTCCAGCACCGGTTCACGTCGGAGGGGGACCTCGACAACCACGCGGTGGGCAACCTGCTCATCGTCGCGCTGTGGGAGCTGCTCGACGACCCGGTCGCCGGGCTCGACTGGGTGGGCAAGCTCCTGGGCGCGCGGGGGCGCGTGCTGCCGATGGCGGCGGTCCCGCTCGGGATCGAGGCCGACGTACGGACGGGCGACCGGCTGGAGACGGTCGTCGGGCAGAGCCACGTCGCGGTGACCCACGGCCGCATCGAACAGCTCCGGCTCGTCCCGGCGGACCCGCCGGCCTGCGCCGAGGCGGTCCAGGCGGTCGAGGAGGCGGACTGGGTCGTGCTCGGCCCGGGGTCGTGGTTCTCGTCGGTGATGCCGCACCTGCTCGTGCCCGAGCTCGCGCGCGCCCTGCACGAGACCTCCGCGCGGCGCTGCGTGACGCTCAACCTGTCGAGCGAGACGGGGGAGACCTACGGGCTGTCGGCGACGGACCACCTGGAGGCGCTGCACAAGCACGCACCCGGTCTCCGGATCGACGCCGTCGTCGCGGACCCGTCCGCCGTCGAGGACACGGAGCAGCTCGCGGAGGCGTCCGCGAGCATGGGAGCGCGTCTCCTCCTGCGGCAGGTGCGCCGCGGGGACGGCACCCCGCGGCACGACGCGCTGCGCCTGGCGGCGGCGTACCGGGACGTGTTCGACGACTTCCTCGGCGACGTCGGCTCGCCCGCCCGCTGAGCCGCGCCGGGACGCGTCGGGTGGCCCTCGGGGCGCCCGGCCAGCCGCCGCGACGCGTCGGCATCGGTGGCAGGATGTCCCGCATGGCGCTCACGGCACAGGTGAAGGACGAGCTGGCTCGACTGCGGGTGGACAAGACCTCGTGCCGCAAGGCGGAGGTCTCGGCGATGCTCCGCTTCTCGGGCGGGCTGCACCTCATCTCGGGTCGCGTCGTCATCGAGGCCGAGCTCGACACGGCGATCGCGGCGCGCCGCCTGCGCGAGACCATCGCGGACGTCTACGGGCACACGAGCGAGCTGATCGTCGTGTCGGCGGGCGGGCTGCGCAAGAGCAGCCGGTACGTCGTGCGCGTCGTGCGCGACGGCGAGTCGCTGGCCCGCCAGACGGGCCTCCTGGACCAGCGCGGGCGGCCCGTGCGGGGACTCCCGCCGCAGGTCGTCTCCGGCGGGGTGGAGGAGGCCGAGGCGGCGTGGCGCGGCGCGTTCCTGGCGCACGGCTCGCTCACCGAGCCGGGCCGGTCGTCGGCGCTCGAGATCACGTGCCCCGGGCCCGAGGCCGCGCTCGCGCTCGTGGGTGCGGCGCGCCGGCTCGGCGTCTCCGCGAAGTCCCGCGAGGTGCGCGGCGTCGACCGCGTCGTGATCCGGGACGGGGACGCGATCAGCGCGCTCCTCACGCGCCTGGGCGCGCACGAGGCGGTGCTGGTCTGGGAGGAGCGGCGCGCCCGGCGCGAGGTGCGCGGCACCGCGAACCGGCTCGCGAACTTCGACGACGCGAACCTGCGTCGGTCGGCCCGGGCCGCGGTCGCGGCAGGAGCGCGCGTCGAGCGGGCCTTCGAGATCCTCGGCCCGGACCTGCCCGACCACCTGCGCGAGGCCGGCGAGCTCCGTCTCGCCCACAAGCAGGCGTCGCTCGAGGAGCTGGGGCAGCTCGCGGACCCGCCGCTCACGAAGGACGCCGTCGCGGGCCGCATCCGCCGCCTGCTCTCGACGGCGGACAAGCGCGCGGCCGAGCTCGGCATCCCCGACACCGAGGCGGGCCTGAGCCCGGAGCTGCTCGACCTCTGACCCTGCCGGTCTGCGACCAGCACGGTGACCAGCCCGGCGACCGCCCGGCACCTGGACGTCATGCACCGACGGGACGATGGTCCCGAACCGTGGGATCCAGGTCACACGCTGGCGTGGTGTTGGTATAGGCTCGGATGCGTCAGGTGACAACGACGTGCTCCTTCGCTGACACCCCTCGTGGGCGTGGGTGGTCCCGGCTGTCGCCGTGACGGTCCACGGGCACGGTGGGTGCTGTGCCGGGATCCCGGGCAGCGGGGCACGGGCGCGATCACCACCTGCGTACGACGGCGTACGTGATCGTTCGGCATCAACCGTGTGCGTCGGGACAACCGGCGCGCCCTGAGGAGGGCATTGTGACCATCCGCGTCGGTATCAACGGCTTCGGTCGTATCGGACGGAACTTCTACCGCGCCATCGTGGCGTCGGGCGCCGACATCGAGATCGTGGGCGTCAACGACCTCACGGACAACAAGACGCTCGCGCACCTGCTCAAGTACGACACGGTCCTCGGCCGTTTCCCCCTGAGCGTGGACTTCGACGACGACAACATCATCGTCGACGGCAAGAAGATCCGTGCCCTCGCCGAGCGTGACCCCGCGAACCTTCCCTGGGGCGAGCTGGGTGCCGACATCGTCATCGAGTCGACCGGGTTCTTCACGGACGCCACCAAGGCGAAGGCCCACATCGACGGTGGCGCCAAGAAGGTCATCATCTCCGCCCCGGCGAAGAACGAGGACGCGACGTTCGTCGTCGGCGTGAACTCGGACCAGTACGACCCGGCCGCGCACCACATCATCTCGAACGCGTCGTGCACCACGAACTGCCTCGCCCCGCTCGCGAAGGCGCTCAACGACTCGATCGGCATCGAGCGTGGTCTCATGACCACGATCCACGCCTACACGGGTGACCAGAACCTGCAGGACGGCCCGCACCGCGACCTGCGTCGCGCCCGCGCCGCCGCGCAGAACATCGTCCCGACCTCGACGGGTGCGGCCAAGGCCGTGTCGCTCGTCCTCCCGGAGCTCAAGGGCAAGCTCGACGGCTTCGCGCTGCGCGTGCCGGTCATCACGGGCTCGGCGACGGACCTCACGTTCACGGCCTCCAAGGAGGTCACGGTGGACGAGGTCAACGCCGCGGTGAAGGCTGCCTCGGAGGGCCCGCTCAAGGGCATCCTGTCCTACGTCGAGGACGAGATCGTCTCGAGCGACATCGTGACGGACCCGCACCAGAGCATCTTCGACTCGAAGCTCACCAAGGTGATCGGCGACCAGGTCAAGGTCGTCTCCTGGTACGACAACGAGTGGGGCTACTCGAACAGCCTCGTCGCGCTGACGCAGCTCGTCGGCGACAAGCTCTGAGCCACCCGCTGACGCAGCACGACCCTGCGTAGCAACCATGCGTCCGCGTGCGCGTCCCGGCACCGCCCGGTGACGCGCACGCGGACGTCCTCATGTGCGGGCCCGGCCGGTCCTCGGCAGGCGCCCCGTACGACGGCGACCGAACCGTAGGAGACCGCATGAACACCATCGACTCCCTGGGCGACCTGCGCGGCAAGCGCGTCCTCGTCCGCTCCGACTTCAACGTCCCGCTCGACGGGACGACCATCACGGACGACGGCCGCATCCGCGCGGCGCTGCCGACGCTGAAGAAGCTCACCGACGCCGGCGCGAAGGTGATCGTCACCGCGCACCTGGGTCGCCCCAAGGGCGAGCCGGACGCGAAGTACTCGCTCGCGCCCGTCGCGGCCCGCCTCGGCGAGCTGCTCGGCGTGCCGGTGCACCTCGCGCAGGACGTCGTCGGCGACTCGGCCCGCGAGACCGTCGCCGCCCTCGGCGACGGCGAGGTCGCGCTGCTGGAGAACATCCGGTTCGACCCGCGCGAGACGTCCAAGGACGACGCGGAGCGCCAGTCGCTCGCACGCGACCTCGCGCAGCTCGCGGACGTCTTCGTCTCCGACGGCTTCGGCGTCGTGCACCGCAAGCAGGCGTCGGTCTACGACGTCGCCCAGGTGCTCCCGTCCGCGGTCGGCGAGCTCGTCCTCAAGGAGGTCGACTCCCTGCGCAAGGCGACGGAGGACCCGGCCCGCCCGTACGCGGTCGTGCTCGGCGGCTCCAAGGTCTCGGACAAGCTCGGCGTCATCGCGAACCTGCTCACCAAGGCGGACCGCCTGCTCATCGGCGGCGGCATGGTGTTCACGTTCCTCGCCGCCAAGGGCTACGGCGTCGGCAAGTCCCTCCTCGAGGAGGACCAGATCGACACGGTCAAGGGCTACCTCGCGGACGCGGAGAAGAACGGCGTCGAGATCGTCCTGCCGACCGACATCGTCGTGGCGGACGCGTTCGCCGCGGACTCCCCGCACGAGGTCGTCGCCGCGGACGCGATCCCCGCGGACAAGATCGGCCTCGACATCGGCCCCGAGTCGGCGAAGCTCTTCGCGAGCAAGATCGTCGACGCGAAGACGGTCGTGTGGAACGGGCCCGCGGGCGTGTTCGAGTTCGAGGCGTTCTCGGGCGGCACGCGTGCCGTGGCCCAGGCGCTCGTCGACGCGACCGCGAACGGCGCGTTCACGATCGTGGGCGGCGGCGACTCGGCCGCCGCCGTCCGCATCCTCGGCTTCGACGAGGCGGGCTTCAGCCACATCTCGACCGGTGGTGGCGCGAGCCTGGAGTTCCTCGAGGGCAAGGACCTGCCGGGGATCTCCGTCCTCGAGGGCTGAGCGCCCCTCCCGAACCATCCTCACGCACCGCCCGCGGCCCGTCGTGCGCGGGCGGTGCGACCCCCACAGAGAGAAGAAGGACCGTGGCGAACAGCCGTACCCCGCTCATGGCGGGCAACTGGAAGATGAACCTGGACCACCACCAGGCGACCCACACCGTGCAGAAGCTCGCGTGGACCCTCAAGGACGCGAAGCACGACTACGCGGCCGTCGAGGTCGCCGTGCTGCCGCCCTTCACCGACCTCCGGTCGGTGCAGACGCTCGTCGACGCGGACAAGCTGGAGCTGAAGTACGGCGCGCAGGACGTGTCCGCGCACACCGAGGGCGCCTACACGGGCGAGATCTCGGCGACGATGCTCGCCAAGCTCGGCGTGAGCTACGTCGCGATCGGCCACTCCGAGCGCCGGCAGTACCACGCCGAGACGGACGCGCAGGTCAACGAGAAGATCGTCGCCGCCGTGGGTCAGGGCGTCGCCCCGATCCTGTGCGTGGGCGAGGGCCTCGACGTCCGCAAGGCCGGCGAGCAGATCTCCTACACGCTGGCTCAGGTCGAGGGCGCCCTCGCGGGCATCCCGGCAGCGCAGCTCGCGACGCTCGTCATCGCGTACGAGCCCGTCTGGGCCATCGGCACGGGCGAGGTCGCGACGCCGGAGGACGCGCAGGAGGTCTGCGGTGCGATCCGCGGTGCCCTGGGCGACCTGTACGACGCGGACCTCGCGGACGCGACGCGCATCCTGTACGGCGGCTCGGTGAAGTCGTCCAACGTCGCCGCGATCATGGCGCAGCCCGACGTCGACGGCGCGCTCGTCGGCGGCGCGAGCCTCGACCCCGAGGAGTTCGCCAAGATCGCGCGCTACCAGTCGCACGCGACCGGGGCCTGACCTCCGCGAGACCCTCGCACCGACGGCCCCGGGAGCGGATCCCGGGGCCGTCGGTCCCTGGCGTGAGACGCTGCCGGCCGGGGTTGGCCGGAGCGGCCCCGCGTCGCCTACTCTTGTCCCCTGTGCAGCAGGTCACGCCTGCGCATGACAACCGTGCGGTCGCGCTCGACATCGGTCGGGACGGCCCTGAGCCTCAAGGACGTACTCGTGGACGTGCTGCGCATCATCCTCCAGATCCTGCTGGTCCTGACCAGCGGCTTCCTCACCCTGCTCGTGCTCATGCACAAGGGCAAGGGCGGCGGCCTCTCCGACATGTTCGGCGGCGGGATCTCGAGCTCGGTGGGCAGCTCCGGCGTCGCCGAGCGCAACCTCAACCGGATCACCGTGTCGTTCGCCCTCGTCTGGGCCGTCGTCATCGTGCTCCTGGGGCTGCTCCAGAAGGTCAGCTGACCTCGGACGTCCCACCGGGGACGTCGCAGGGTCGGGCAGGGCTCGAGGAGTCGGCAGGGGGCAGCCGCGCCGGACGGCGCGGTACGGGCAGGATCGAGTGCCGACGACGGCACGGACGGGGGAGAGCACGTGGCAGGTGGTAACGCGATCCGCGGGTCGCGCGTCGGGGCGGGACCGCTCGGGGAGTCCGAGCGCGGCGAGATCGCGCCGCGCTTCTGGGTGTCCTACTGGTGCGCGAACGGCCACGAGACGCGGCCCAGCTTCTCCTCGGAGGCGGAGATCGAGGCGCCCGAGACCTGGGACTGCCCGCGGTGCGGGTTCCCGGCCGGGCAGGACCGGGAGAACCCGCCGACGCCGTCGCGCAACGAGCCGTACAAGACGCACCTCGCGTACGTGAAGGAGCGTCGCAGCGACGAGGACGGCGTCGCGATCCTGGACGAGGCGCTCGCCGCGCTGCGGGCCCGCCGCGGTCGCTGACTCGCTGACGAAGGGTCCCTGGGCTGCAGGGCCGGGCGTCGCCCGTCTCAGCGCACGCGCGCGAGCACGAACCCGTCGTAGCCCTTGGACCCGACGGTCTGCACGGCCGTGGCGTCGAGCCGCGGGTCCGCGACGACGTGCTCGACCATCTCCCGTACCCCGAGCACGTTCGGGTCGGTGCTCTCGGCGTCCGCGACGGCTCCACCGCGGACGGTGTTGTCCACGACGATCAGGGTGCCGGGGCGGGACAGGCGGAGCGCCAGGTCGAGGTAGACGGGGTTCGACGGCTTGTCGGCGTCGACGAAGACGAGGTCGAACGGGTCCGCACGCTCGTCGACGAGGCGGCGCAGGGTGTCGGCCGCGGCCCCGACGACGACGTCCACCACCCCGGAGAGCCCCGCGGTGTCGAGCGACTCGCGCGCGACCGCGGCGTGCGCCGGGTCGATCTCGCACGTGACGAGAGAGCCTCCCGCAGGCAGCGCGCGAGCGAGCCAGATCGTCGAGTAGCCGCCGAGCGTCCCGACCTCGAGCACCCGGCGCGCGCCTGACGCGAGCGCAAGGAGCTGAAGGAGCCGACCCTGTGCGGGGGAGACCTGGATCTCCGGCAGGCCGGCGGCGCGCGCCCTGGAGCTGGCGGCGGTGAGCACGTCGTCCTCGGCCACGAGCGGACCGAAGTACGCGTCGACCGCGTCCCACGTCGCCGTGGGGTCCACGTGCTCGCCGCCGGACGTCATCGGTCGGCGTCCCGCGTGCCCGCCGCGGCGGCGTCCACGAGCCACAGCGTGCGCTCGGTGCCGGTGACCGCGGCCGCCGGGGTCTCGGACGCGGGCGCCCCGCCCAGCGCCGACGCGACGGCCGGTGCCTTCTCCGCGCCCGCGGCGACGACCCACACCTGGCGGGCGCGTGCGATGGCCTCGAAGGTCAGCGTCACGCGCTCCGGCGGGGGCTTGGGCGAGCCGTGGACGCCGGCGGTCGGGACGCCCGTCACGTCGAGCCCCGGGTGCCCGGGGAAGAGCGACGCGACGTGGCCGTCAGGCCCCATCCCGAGCAGGAGCACGTCGAACGCGGGCACCTCGGCGCCGTCCGGGGCGTGCGCGGCGAGCGTCGCGGCGTAGGCGGCGGCCGACTCCTCGGGGGTCGCCGCCACGTCCGCCGCGGGCATGGGGTGCACGTTCTCGGCTGGGAGCTGAGGCAGGTGGGCGAGCAGCGCGTCGCGTGCCTGCGACTCGTTGCGGTCCGGGTCCCCGGTGGGCAGGAATCGCTCGTCGCCCCACCAGAGGTGCACGCCCGACCAGTCGACGGCGTCGCGGGCCGGGTGGCGCTCGAGCGCCGCGAGGCTCGCGATGCCGACGGTGCCGCCGGTGAGCACGACATGGACGGGGCGGCGGACGGACTGCACGTCGAGCAGCCGCGTCACGAGCCGTGACGCGACCGCCTCGGCGAGGACGCCGGCGTCGGGGTGCACGACTACGAGGCGTGCGTGCGAGGCGTGCGCCGCGTCAGGCTGTGCGGTCATGCGCCCACCTTCTGCAGGCCCTTGGTGAGCACCTCGCCGTAGATCTCGTCCGGGTCGAGGCGACGGAGCTCCTCGATGAGGGCCTCGCTGAGCGTCCGGATGGGCAGCGCGACGCGGCGGTCGGGCTTCCCCGGCTGGCTGATCGTCACGGTGCGGCCGTCCGGGCGGTCGAGGATGATCGGCCCGCTCTTGCGCTCGAGCGTGACACGCGTGATCGCCTCGGCCCCGCGACGGCGCACGACCGAGGCCGGGCAGCGCAGGCGCGAGCCCAGCCAGGCCGCGAGCAGGTCGAGCGACGTGTGCTTCGCCTGCCCCTCGACCACGACGCTGGTCACCGGCTCGTACGGGGGCTGGTCGAGCGCCGCCGCGATGAGGCCGCGCCACAGGGTGACGCGAGCCCACGCCAGGTCGGAGTCGCCGGGACCGTACGTCGTCGCGAGCTGCGCGAGCATCGCCTCGGGGTCCTTGGACGTGATCGAGTCGGTGATGCGGCGCTGGGCCATCGCCCCGACGGGGTCGTCGTCGACCGAGGCGGGCGGCTGACCGGGCCACCACACCACGATCGGCGCGTCCGGGAGCAGGAGCGGCATGACGAGCGTGTCGGCGTGCTCGAGCAGCGGGCCCGCGGTCCGCAGCACGACCACCTCGGACGCGCCGGCGTCGCCGCCCACGCGGATCTGGGCGTCGAGGTGCGGGACCGTGCTCCGGCCGGACGGCGCCACGACGATGACGCGGCACGGGTGCTCGCGGCTCGCGTCGTTCGCCGCCTCGATCGACGTCTCGACGTCGGACTCGCGCGCGATGACGACGAGCGTGAGGACGCGGCCGAGCGCGATCGCGCCGCCCTCGTCGCGCAGCCGCACGAGGCGCTTGTTCACCGCGTTCGTCGTCGTGTCGGGCAGGTCGATGATCATCGCGGGGTCCTCGCCGGTCGGAGGGTCGTGCCGCCCTGCGGCGCACGACGGGGTCGGGGGGTCTCTCTCAGGGGCGCCGCGCTCCGCGGGGCCGACGCCGGGACGGCGGCCGTCACGGGCGCCGCCACGAACGGCCGTCGCGCGCGAGCATCGCGTCGGCCGACTCCGGCCCCCACGTGCCGGACCGGTACTGGTCGGGCGTGCCCTTGGCCGCCCAGTGGGCGGTGATCGGGTCGAGGATCTTCCACGAGAGCTCGACCTCCTCACGCGTCGGGAAGAGCGGCGGGTCGCCGAGCAGGACGTCGAGGATGAGCCGCTCGTAGGCCTCGGGGGAGGACTCGGTGAACGCGTGCCCGTACCCGAAGTCCATCGTGACGTCGCGGACCTCCATCGCGGTGCCGGGGACCTTCGCGCCGAACCGCATGGTCACGCCCTCGTCGGGCTGGACGCGGATGACGAGGGCGTTGTTGCCCAGGTCGGACGCCTGTGACGTCTCGAACGGCAGGTGCGGGGCCTTCTTGAACACGACCGCGACCTCGGTCACGCGACGCCCGAGGCGCTTGCCGGTCCGCAGGTAGAACGGGACGCCCGCCCAGCGGCGGTTGTCGATGTCGACGCGGATCGCGGCGTACGTCTCGGTCGTCGAGTCGGCGGGGATGCCGTCCTCGTCGAGGAAGCCGATGACCTCCTCGCCGCCCTGCCACCCGGCCGCGTACTGGCCGCGCGCGGTGTGCTTGGACAGCTCGCGCGGCAGGCGCACGGCCGAGAGCGCCTTGATCTTCTCGGCGCGCAGCGACGGGGCGTCGAACGACACCGGCTCCTCCATCGCGACGAGCGCGAGGAGCTGCAGCAGGTGGTTCTGGATGACGTCGCGCGCGGCGCCGATGCCGTCGTAGTAGCCCGCGCGCCCGCCGATGCCGATGTCCTCGGCCATCGTGATCTGCACGTGGTCCACGTAGTTGGCGTTCCAGATGGGCTCGAACATCTGGTTGGCGAACCGCAGCGCGAGGAGGTTCTGGACCGTCTCCTTGCCGAGGTAGTGGTCGATGCGGAAGACCGAGTCGGGCGGGAAGACCTCCGACACGACGGCGTCGAGCTCGCGGGCGCTCTCGAGGTCGTGGCCGAAGGGCTTCTCGATGACGACACGGCGCCAGGCGTCTCCTTCGGAGCGGGAGAGCCCGGAGCGGGAGAGCTGCCGGCACACGACCGGGAACGCGCTCGGCGGCACCGAGAGGTAGAAGGCGTGGTTGCCGCCCGTGCCACGCTCGGCATCCAGCGTCTCGACGGTCTCGCGCAGCCGCTCGAAGGCGTCCTCGTCGTCGAACGTGCCCTGGACGAACCGGATCCCCTCGGCGAGCTGCCGCCACGTAGCCTCACGGAACGGCGTGCGCGCGTGCTCCTTGACGGCGTCGTGCACCACCTGGGCGAAGTCCTGGTCCTCCCAGTCGCGGCGCGCGAAGCCCGTGAGCGCGAAGCCCGGGGGGAGCAGGCCGCGGTTGGCCAGGTCGTACACCGCGGGCATGAGCTTCTTGCGCGCGAGGTCGCCCGTGACGCCGAAGATGACGAGCCCGCAGGGGCCCGCGATCCGGGGCAGGCGCAGGTCGAGGGGGTCGCGCAGCGGGTTGTGCTCTGGCGTGATCTTGGCCGGTCTCACCTGGTGGCACCGTTCCGTTTCGAGGAGGGGTCGGGAGGACTGCAGAAGGACTGAGGCGTGTGCGGATGATACGGGCGGCTCGCGCCGGCGCGCCGTCGTTCCCGCAGGTCGGACGCGTGCCCGCCGGGGCGGGCGCGCGTCGGTGGGTCAGGAGCCGGCGGCGTCGCGCAGGCCGTCGCGCGTCGTGGCGAGGAGGTCGTTCCAGCTGTCCTCGAACTTGCGCACGCCCTCCTGCTCGAGGCGGTCGGTGACCTCCACGAGCGAGATGCCGAAGGACTCGACGGTCTCCAGGGTGCGGCGGGAGGCGGCGGCCGTCCCGGTGATCGTGTCGCCCGTCACGACGCCGTGGTCGGCGAACGCCTGGAGCGTCGCCTCGGGCATGGTGTTGACGATCCCGTCGGTGACGAGCTCGTCGACGTACATCGTGTCGCGGTACTCGGGGTTCTTCACGCCGGTCGAGGCCCACAGCGGGCGCTGCGGCTGCGCGCCGGACGCGACGAGGGAGCGCCACCGATCGGTCTGGCGGAACTCCTCGTACGCCTCGAACGCGAGACGGGCGTTGGCGATCGCGGTCTGGCCGCGCACGTCGAGCGCCTCCGGCGTGCCGACCTTCTCGAGCGCGGCGTCCACCGCGGTGTCGACGCGGGAGACGAAGAACGAAGCGACGGAGCCCACGGGCGCGAGGTCGATGCCGTCCGCGCGCGCCTGCTCGAGCCCGATCGCGAAGGCCTCCATGACCGCGCGGTAGCGCGCGAGCGAGAAGATGAGCGTCACGTTGACGCTGATGCCCTGCGCCAGCGTCCGGGAGATCGCGTCGAGCCCGGCGACCGTCGCGGGGATCTTGATGTAGACGTTGGGCCGGTCGATGGTGGCCCACAGGCGCTCCGCCGTGACGACGGTCTTGTCGGCGTCGTGCGCGAGGCGCGGGTCGACCTCGATCGACACGCGCCCGTCGACGCCGTCGGTCGCGTCGTACACGGGGCGCAGCAGGTCGGCGGCGGCCCGGACGTCGTCCGTCGTGATGCGCTCGACCGCGGCCTCGACCGCCGCGTCGTCGACGCCGGCGGGCGCGAGCTCGGCGAGCTGCGCGTCGTACGCGTCACCCTTCGAGAGCGCCCCCGCGAAGATCGTGGGGTTGGTCGTCACCCCGACGACGCCGCGCGTCGCCACGAGGTCGGCGAGGTTGCCCGTGCGCAGCCGTTCTCGCGAGAGGTCGTCGAGCCAGATCGAGACGCCCGCTCCCGTGAGCTGCTCGACGGGGCCGGGGACGGTGGGGGACTGCGTCATCGGACTTCCTCTCGGTGGTGCTCTCGCTGCGGGCGTGCTCCCGGGACGCCGCGCAGGGCGGTCGGTCCCCGGGGCAGTCCGGGGTAGGGCCGCGCACGGCCCTACCCCGGAATCTACGAAGGGTCAGCGCTGGTCGCCAGTGCCGCCCTCCGAGGGGGTCGGCGCGGCGCCCGGGGCGTCGCCACCGCGCGCGGCCGCGATCGACTCGCGCGCCGCCGAGGCGACGGCCTCGGACGTGATCCCGAACTCGCGGTACAGCACCTGGTAGTCCGCCGAGGCGCCGTAGTGCTCGAGGCTCACGGTGCGGCCGGCGTCGCCGACGAGCTCGCGCCAGCCCTGCGCGACGCCCGCCTCGACGGAGACACGGGCGCGGACGGCGGCCGGGAGCACCGACTCGCGGTACGCCGCGTCCTGGCCGTCGAACCACTCACGGCTCGGGACCGAGACGACGCGCGCCTGGACGCCCTCGCCCGCGAGGATCTCGCGCGCCTCGACGGCGAGCTGCACCTCGGAGCCGGTGCCGATGAGGATGACGTCGGGCGTCCCCTCGGTGTCGAGCAGGACGTAGGCGCCGCGGGCGGTGCCCGACGCGTCGGCGTAGCCCTCGGTGCCGCGCGGGAACGTCGGGACGTTCTGGCGCGTGAGGATGATGCCCGCCGGGCGCTCGGTGTTCTCGAGGATCGTGCGCCAGGCCCACGCCGTCTCGTTCGCGTCGGCCGGGCGGACGACGTCGAGGCCTGGGATCGCGCGCAGCGCCGCGAGGTGCTCGACGGGCTGGTGCGTCGGGCCGTCCTCGCCGAGGCCGATCGAGTCGTGCGTCCAGACGAACGTCGTCGGGATCTCCATGAGCGCGGCGAGGCGCACCGCGGGGCGCATGTAGTCGCTGAACTGGAGGAACGTGCCGCCGTAGGCGCGCGTGCCGCCGTGCAGGACGATGCCGTTGAGGATCGCGCCCATGGCGTGCTCGCGGATGCCGAAGTGCAGCGTGCGGCCGTACTCGTGGCCGGGGAACTTCTTGGTCGCGTGCTCGACGGGCACGAACGACGGCTCGCCGTCCATGGTCGTGTTGTTCGAGCCGGCGAGGTCGGCCGAGCCGCCCCAGAGCTCGGGCAGCACGTCCTTGAGCGCGGTGAGGACCTTGCCCGACGCGGAGCGCGTCGCGACGGCCTTGCCCGCCTCGAACGTGGGGAGCGCGTCCTCCCAGCCGGCGGGCAGCTCGCGCTTCTGGAGCCGGCCGAGGAGCTCGGCGCCCGAGGGGTTCGCCGTCGTCCACGCCGCGAAGGCGGTCTCCCAGGCGGCGCGCGCGTCGCCCTGGCGCTCGCCGACGGCGCGCGTGTATGCGAGCACCTCGTCGTCGATCGCGAAGCTCGCCTCGGGGTCGAGGCCGAGCTCGATCTTGAGGCCCTTGATCTCGTCGGCGCCCATGGCCGAGCCGTGGATGCCGCCGGTGTTCTGCTTGGTCGGCGACGGGTAGCCGATGATCGTGCGCAGCGCGATGATCGACGGCTTGCCGGTCTCCGCCTTGGCGGCCTCGATCGCGGCGTGCAGCGCGTCGACGTCCTCGCCGTAGCCCGTGCCGCCGTTGGTCCAGTCGACGCGCTGGGTGTGCCAGCCGTACGCCGCGTAGCGCGCGAGGACGTCCTCGGTGAACGCGATGTCCGTGTCGTCCTCGATGGAGATCTTGTTGTCGTCCCAGATGACGACGAGGTTGCCGAGCTGCTGGTGCCCGGCGAGCGAGGAGGCCTCGCTCGTCACGCCCTCCTGCAGGTCGCCGTCGGACGCGATGACGTACACGTGGTGGTCGAACGGCGACTCGCCCGGGGCGGTCGACGGGTCGAGCAGCCCGCGCTCGCGGCGCGCCGCGAAGGCCATGCCGACCGAGGACGCGAGGCCCTGGCCGAGCGGGCCCGTCGTGATCTCGACGCCCTTCGTGTGCTTGTACTCGGGGTGGCCCGGGGTCTTCGAGCCCCACGTGCGCAGCGCCTCGATGTCCGCCATCTCCAGGCCGTACCCGGCGAGGAAGAGCTGGAGGTAGATCGTGAGCGACGAGTGGCCCGCCGAGAGCACGAACCGGTCGCGGCCGACCCAGTGGTCGTCCGACGGGTCGTGGCGCATGACCTTCTGGAACAGCAGGTAGGCGGCCGGGGCCAGCGAGATCGCGGTGCCGGGGTGGCCGTTGCCCACCTTCTCCACCGCGTCGGCGGCGAGCGCCTTGATCGTCTTGACGGCCCGGTCGTCCAGGTCCGTCCAGTCCAGGGGCGTGTGAGCAGGGGACAACGCGTTCACCGAACCTCATTCCCGTCCGGAGCGCGCGCCCCGGATCCTCGCGACAACTCGAAACAACCGTTGAACATTTCCCGGCCTCACGCCTCAGGGGGCGGGGCGGCCCGGTGCCGGTCACGTCGTCCGCGGGCCACAGGTCCTGACGGGCGGTCCGACGCGGGACGGTTGCAGGTCCAGCCTATACGCGGACGCCGTTCGTGCCCGGGCGGTGCCCACGTGCTGGATTTCGGTCGGATGTCACACAATCGCCCGGCCCGTCCGGTCGGCCCCGGCGCAGGCGGGGACGTACGATGAGCGAGGACGACCGGCGGTCCGTCCCAGCCCGCCCCCCACCTCAGAACGGAACACCGAAGCGCGTGCACACCACGAGCCAGGCACCGATCGACGGGACCGGAAGCCCGTCTGGCGCCGCGTCGACCCAGCAGCCGTCCTCGCCGACGAGCCCCGCGACCTCCGTCGGCCCGACGGCCGAGGCGGTGGGCGCGGCCCGCACCCTGCGTGAGCGACTCGGCGCCTACGTCGCGCTGACGAAGCCGCGCATCATCGAGCTCCTCCTCGTGACCACGGTGCCGACGATGATCCTGGCTCAGCGTGGGCTGCCGGGCATCGGGCTGATCCTCGCGACGCTCGTGGGCGGCACCCTCGCCGCGGCGTCGGCCAACGTCTACAACTGCTACCTCGACCGCGACATCGACGAGGTCATGAACCGCACCAAGCGGCGCCCCCTCGTCACCGGCGAGGTGACGCCGCGGGCCGCGCTGGTGTTCGCGACCGTCCTCGGCGTCGTGTCCCTCGTCTGGTTCGCGCTCCTGGTCAACGTCGTCTCGGCGTGGCTGACGTTCGCGGCGATCGCGATCTACGTCGTCGGCTACACGATGATCCTCAAGCGCCGCACGCCGCAGAACATCGTCTGGGGCGGCATCGCGGGCTGCATGCCGGTGCTCATCGGCTGGTCGGCGGTCACGGGATCGCTGAGCTGGGCGGCGCTCGCGCTGTTCCTCGTCATCTTCTTCTGGACGCCGCCGCACTACTGGCCGCTGTCCATGAAGTTCAAGCGCGACTACGCCAACGCCGGCGTGCCGATGCTCCCGGTCGTCGCGGACGACCGCAAGGTCGCACGCGAGATGATCGTGTACAGCGTCGCGATGATCGCCTCCTCGCTCGCGCTGTGGCCCCTCGCCGGCATGACCTGGGTCTACGGCGTCGTCGCCACCGTGCTCGGGGTCTGGTTCCTGTCCTCGTGCGTGACCATGCTGCGCCGCGCCCGCGACAAGGCCGACGGCAAGGGCGGCAAGGTCGGGGAGATGAAGGTCTTCCACGCCTCGATCACGTACCTCACCCTGCTCTTCGTCGCGGTGGCGGTCGACGTCTTCCTCCCGCTGTGAGCCCGACCGTGCCGGGAGGACGGTAGGACCATGGGCTCCGGCGAGGCGCACGTGCCCGAGGCGCTGGACCGCGCCGCGCGCGAGTACCTCGCGCACCTCGCCGTCGAGCGCGGCCTGTCCGCGAACACCGTCGCCGCCTACCGGCGCGACCTCGCGCGCTACGTCGCGTTCCTCGCCGCGCGCGGCAACCATGCCGTGCGCGAGGTCGAGGCCGACGACGTCGCGGCGTACGTCACCGCGCTGCGCACCGGTTCCGACGGCGGGGCGAGCCTCTCGCCGTCGTCGACGGCGCGGTCCGTGGCCGCCGTGCGCGGCTGGCACCGCTTCTGCGCCGCGGAAGGCCTGGCCGACGCCGACGCGTCCGCCGACGTGCGCCCGCCCGCCCAGGGCAAGCGGCTCCCCAAGGCGATCTCGACCGACGAGGTCGCGCGCATCCTCGAGGCCTCCGGCGTCGGCGACGGCTCCGGGCCCCTGCGCGACCGGGCGCTGCTCGAGCTCGTCTACTCGACTGGTGCCCGCATCACCGAGGCCGTGAGCCTCGACGTCGACGACCTCGACCTCGGGACGGGGGCCGTCCGCCTGCTCGGCAAGGGCGGCAAGGAGCGCGTGGTGCCCGTCGGCTCGTTCGCGCGGCGCGCGCTGGAGGCGTACCTGGTGCGGGGGCGCGCGGGTCTGGCCGCGCACGGCCGTGGCACGCCCGCCGTCTTCCTCAACACGCGCGGCGCGCGCCTGTCGCGGCAGAGCGCCTGGGCCGTGCTGCGCACAGCCGCGGAGCGCGCGGGGATCGACCACCCGGAGCGGATCTCGCCGCACACGCTGCGGCACTCCTTCGCGACGCACCTGCTCGCGGGCGGCGCCGACGTGCGTGTCGTCCAGGAGCTCCTGGGGCACGCGTCCGTCACGACGACCCAGATCTACACGCTCGTCACCCCGGACACGCTGCGCGAGGTGTACGCCGCCGCCCACCCCCGCGCGCTGGGCTGACGGAACCCGTTCCCGGGGCGACGGGCGGGAACGCGGCGCGCGGGCGCGTGCGCACGAGCGGCGGCGAGGTCCTGCGATACCGTGGCGAGCGTGAGCAGCCAGGCCGAGACCCAGCCCGAGACGCGCGGCGCGCAGAGCTCGCACGGCGACGCCGTCCGTCCGGCCGCCCCCGTGACCTCCTCCGAGCGCGACGTCGCACCCGTCGTCGACCACGCCACGAACGGCGAGAGCCGCGAGACGACCGACGCGCCCACCGACGTCGTGGGCCGCCCCCTGCCCGAGTTCCCGGTCCCTGCGCCGCTCGCGGCGCACGGCCCCGGGCGCATCATCGCGATGTGCAACCAGAAGGGCGGCGTCGGCAAGACGACGACCACCATCAACCTCGGTGCGACGCTCGCCGAGTACGGCCGCAAGGTCCTGCTCGTCGACTTCGACCCGCAGGGGGCGGCGTCCGTCGGGCTCGGCGTCAACCCGCACGAGCTCGACCGCACCGTCTACAACCTGCTCATGGAGCGGGGCGCGGACATCCACGACGTGCTCGTCCCGACGGACGTCGAGAACCTCGACCTCCTGCCCGCCAACATCGACCTGTCGGCGGCCGAGGTCCAGCTCGTCGGCGAGGTGGCGCGCGAGTCCGTGCTGTCGCGCGTGCTGCGGCCCGTCGTCGACGACTACGACGTCATCCTCGTGGACTGCCAGCCCTCGCTCGGACTGCTCACGGTCAACGCGCTCACGGCCGCGCACGGCGTCCTCATCCCGCTCGAGTGCGAGTTCTTCGCGCTGCGCGGCGTGGCGCTGCTCGTCGAGACGATCGAGAAGGTGCGTGACCGGCTCAACCCGCGTCTCGAGGTCGACGGGATCCTCGCGACGATGTTCGACTCGCGCACGCTGCACTCGCGCGAGGTCGTGGCGCGCGTGCACGAGGCGTTCGGCGACAAGCTGCTCCAGACCGTCATCGGGCGCACGGTGAAGTTCCCCGACGCGTCCGTCGCGGCCGAGCCCATCACCGTCTACGCGCCGACCCACCCCGGCGCCGTCGCGTACCGGCAGCTCGCCCGGGAGCTGGTCGCCCGTGGCGACGCCGCCTGAGACCGAGCCGGCACGTCGAGGGTTCGAGGTCCGCCTCGACAACTTCAGCGGCCCGTTCGACCTGCTGCTGTCGCTCATCACCAAGCACAAGCTCGACATCACCGAGGTCGCGCTGGCGCGCGTGACGGACGACTTCATCGCCTACATCCGCGACGCCGAGCGCGCGGCCGCCGCAGCCCGCGCCGCGGGCGAGGAGCACCCCGGGTGGGACCTCGGGACCGCGAGCGAGTTCCTCGTCGTGGCCGCGACGCTGCTCGACCTCAAGGCCGCGCGCCTGCTGCCCACGGGCAGCATGGAGGACGACGAGGACCTCGCCCTGCTCGAGGCGCGCGACCTCCTGTTCGCCCGGCTGCTGCAGTACCGGGCGTACAAGGACGTGTCGGGCGTGCTCGCCGAGCGGTTCGAGAGCGCCGGGCGGCGCTTCCCGCGCGTCGTGCAGCTCGAGCCGCACCTCGCCGCGCTCCTGCCGGAGCTCGTGTGGACCATGGGTCCCGACCAGCTCGCCGCGCTCGCGGCCCGCGCCCTCGCGCCCAAGGCGCCCCCGCCCGGCGTCTCGCTCGACCACCTGCACGCGCCCGCGGTGAGCGTGCGCGAGCAGGCGGGCATCGTCGTCGACCGCGTGCGCAGCCACGGCACGACGACGTTCCGCGCCCTCGTCGCGGACGCGGGGGAGACGGCCGTGGTCGTCGCCCGCTTCCTCGCCCTGCTCGAGCTGTTCCGCCAGGCGCTCGTCGCGTTCGACCAGGTGACGCCGCTCGGCGAGCTCACCGTGCGGTGGTCGGGTGACGACGACGCGCCGGAGCCCGCCCTGGCCGACGTCGGCAGCGAGTTCGACGAGGGCGACGACGCCGACGCGGGCGAAGCCCTCGCCCCGATCGACCAGGAGGTCCCCGCGTGACGCAGCCCGACGGCGCACCCGTCCTCGACGAGGTCCTCGCGCCCGCCGTGCACGACCTCCCGGGAGGCCTGCCCGCCGCCCTGGAGGCGGTGCTCATGGTCGCGGACGAGCCGATCCCGGTCGTCGAGCTCGCCGCGGCGCTCGAGGTCCCCGTCGACGACGTGCTGAGCACGCTGCACGACCTCGCCGCCGAGTACCGCGGCGACGACGGCGCCCGGCCGCGCGGGTTCGAGCTGCGCGAGGCGGGCGGCGGCTGGCGCGTGTACTCGGCGCCCGCGCACGCGGAGGTCGTGGGCCGGTTCGTGCAGGGCGGTCAGACGGCACGGCTCACGCAGGCGGCGTTGGAGACTCTGGCCGTGATCGCGTACCGTCAACCGGTCAGCCGCGGCCAGGTGTCGGCGGTGCGAGGGGTCAACGTGGACGGCGTGGTGCGCACTCTCGTGGCGCGCGGGCTCGTGGCCGAGGTCGGTCAGGACCCGCACACCGGCGCCGGCCTGTTCGGCACCACGGGCTACTTCCTCGAGCGCATGGGCTTCACGTCGCTCGACGAGCTGCCCCCGCTCGCGCCGCACCTGCCGGACATGGACGACCTCGAGGGCCTGGACGGGCTCGCCGACCTGCGCGGTACCGCGCGGGCGGGTGCCGTCGTGGCCGCGACGGGCCTCTCCGACGGCGCGGCTGACGACGGGGACGACGCACCGGCGTCGGCCCCGAGGCTGCACGACGTGGCGCACGACGCCGCGCGGGACTCGACGGACGAAGGACACGCATGAGCTCGAAGGACGGACGCCAGCCCGGTGACGGGGGCCGCGGGCGCGCCCCGCGCGACGGGGCGGGCGACGCGCGTCGCGGTGGCCCGCGACGCGGGGACGCCGCACGCTCGGGCGGTGCCCCGCGGGGGGCAGGGTCAGGGTCGACGGGCACGTCCGCGGGCCGTGGCGCGAGCGCCGGCCGCGGTGGTCGCGGGGGCCAGGCCGCGGGGCGCGGCACGACGCCGTCGCGCGGCGGCCAGCAGCCCGGTCGACAGCAGCACGGTCGGCCGCGACGCGGGCAGCAGCCCACGGAGCCGCAGCGGGACGTGCACGTCGAGGACGGTGTGCGCCTGCAGAAGGTGCTCGCCTCGGCGGGGCTCGGCTCGCGCCGCGCGTGCGAGGAGCTCATCTCCCAGGGCCGCGTCGAGGTCGACGGCGTCCGCGTGACCGAGCTGGGCGTGCGGATCGACCCGGAGCGCGCCATCGTGCACGTGGACGGGATGCGGCTCCAGCTCGACTCGTCGCGCGTGACGCTCGCGCTCAACAAGCCGCGCGGCGTGGTGTCGACCATGCACGACCCGGACGGTCGCCCGTCCATCGCCGAGCTCGTCGCGGACCGCCCCGAGCGCCTCTTCCACGTCGGGCGCCTCGACGCGGACAGCGAGGGCCTGCTCCTGCTGACGAACGACGGCGAGCTCGCGAACCACCTCGCCCACCCGTCGCACGAGGTCGCCAAGACGTACCTCGTCACGGTGCGCGGCAAGGTGCCGGGCAACGTCGCCAACAAGTTCCTGCACGGCATCGAGCTCGAGGACGGGGTCGTGCGCGCGGACGCGTACCGCGTCGTCGACCAGGTCGCGGACCAGACGATGATCGAGGTCGTGCTGCACTCGGGGCGCAACCGCGTGGTGCGGCGCATGTTCGAGGAGGTCGGCTTCCCCGTGACGCGCCTCGTGCGCACGCGCATCGGCCCCATCGCGCTGGGCAACCTGCGCCCGGGGACGACGCGCGTCCTCGGCCGGACGGAGCTCGGCAGCCTCATGGCGGGCGTCGGGCTCTAGGGCCGAGGTCCCCACGCGACCTGCACCACCCTCCGACGGACCGCCGTGAGGCGGGCCGTCCCGTACTGAAGGAGCACCACCCATGCCGGTCCGGGCGATCCGGGGCGCGACCCAGCTCGACGTCGACGAGCGCGAGCACCTCTTCGAGCGCACGCGCGAGCTGGTCCAGGAGGTGCTCGACGCGAACGCGGTCGACACCGACGCGCTCATCTCGATCCTCTTCACCTGCACGCCCGACCTCGTCGCCGACTTCCCGGCGGCCGCGGCACGCGAGATGGGGCTCGGCGACGTGCCGCTCATGTGCGCGACGGAGATCGCGGTGCCGGGCGCGCTGCCGCGCGTCGTGCGCCTCATGGCGCACGCCGACCTCGACGTGGAGCGGTCGGCCGTCCAGCACGTGTACCTGCACGGCGCCACGTCGCTGCGTAAGGACCTGGCCCAGTGAGCGCGGGGGAGACGGGCGCCGTGGGCATGGTAGGCGCGACGGGCACCGCGCTGACGATCGCGGTCGACGGCCCCTCGGGGTCGGGCAAGTCGAGCGTGTCCAAGGGCGTCGCGCGCCGGCTCGGGCTCGCGTACCTCGACACCGGCGCGATGTATCGCGCCGCGACCTGGTGGTGCCTGCACCGGGGCGAGGACCTCGCCGACCAGGCGGCGGTCGCGCACGCGGTGCGCGTGATGCCGCTGGTCATGGGCCTGGACCCGTCCGGGCCGACGGTGCACGTGGACGGCGTCGACGTCGGCGAGGCGATCCGTTCCACGGAGATCTCGACGGCCGTGAGCGCGGTCGCGACCAACCTCGACGTGCGCGCGGAGCTGCGGCGCCTGCAGCGGGCGGTGATCGAGGCCGAGCGCACGCCGTCCGGGTTCGCCGGGGGGCGCGGCGTCGTGGCCGAGGGCCGGGACATCACGACGGTCGTCGCGCCCGACGCGGACGCGCGCGTCCTGCTCACGGCGAGCGAGGAGGCGCGCCTGGCGCGCCGCTCCCTCGACGTGCACGGGACGGCGGACGCCGCCGCGGTCGAGGCGACCAAGGACCAGGTGCTGCGCCGGGACCGCGACGACGCGACCGTCTCGCAGTTCCAGGTCGCGGCCGACGGGGTCGTGACGGTCGACTCGTCCGAGCTCGACCTGGAGCAGACGATCGACGCCGTGCTCGCCGTCGTCGAGCAGGTCACCGGGCGGGTGGTCGGTCCGCGCCAGGGCTCGTGAGCGCGAGCTCCGCGGGCGAGCGGGTGCCGTCGCCCGCCGGTCCGGCCTGGTCGCGCTGGGTCGGCCGCTTCCTCGCGCGCGTCGTCTGGTCGACCCGGGTCCTCGGCGCGGAGAACGTGCCGGTGGACGGCCCCGTCGTGCTCGCGGCGAACCACACGGGCGTGGTCGACGGGCCGATCGTGCTCGGCGTCGCCCCCCGCCCACTGCACGTCCTCGTCAAGGAGGAGATGTTCGTCGGGCCGGTCGGGTGGGTCCTGCGCGCGGCGGGCCAGATCCCCGTCGACCGCAGCGGCGGCCGGAGAGCGCTCGCGACCGGGCTGGGCGTGCTGCGCCGGGACGGCGCGGTCGGCGTGTTCCCGGAGGGCAACCGCGGTCGCGGCGACGCGGCGTCCGCCCGGGCCGGGGTCGCGTGGCTCGCGCTCAACGGGGGAGCGCGCGTCGTCCCCGTCGCCGTGCTCGGCACCCGCCGCACGGGCGAGGGCGTCAACCGGATCCCGGGCCTGCGCCGCCGGCTCGTGGTCCGGTTCGGCGAGCCGTTCGCCGTCGAGCGGGCGCCCGGGGTGAGCGGCAAGCAGGCGCTCGAGGACGCGAACGAGCGCATCCGCACCGCCCTCGCGGAGCTCGTCGCGGACACCGTCGCCTCGACGGGCGTGGCGCTGCCCACGGACGACCCGAACCGGGAGCGGCGGGCGGCGTCGTGAGCACCGGCGGGCCGGTGGCGCACGTCGTGGGCGACCGCCCGGGCACGGGAGTCCTCGTCGGCCTCGCGTCCGCGCTCGCGTTCGGCGCGAGCGGCCCGTTCGTGAAGCCGCTGCTCGAGGCGGGGTGGTCGCCGGGCGCCGCCGTCTTCGCGCGGGCGCTGTGCTCGGCGCTCGTCCTCGCCCCGGTCGCGGCGGTCGCCCTGCGGGGGAGCCACCGGCTGCTGCGCGAGGAGTGGCGTCTGGTCCTCGGCTTCGGTCTCGTCGCGGTCGCCGGGACGCAGCTCTGCTACTTCGCGGCCGTCGCGCGCATGCCGGTCGGCATCGCGCTGCTCGTCGAGTACCTCGCGCCGGTGCTCCTCGTCGGGCTGGCATGGTTGCGCACGCGGCACGTCCCGCCGCGGCTCACGCTCGCGGGCTGCGTCGTCGCGGTCGCCGGCCTCGTGCTCGTCGTGGACCCCGCGGGTGCGCGCCCCGACCTCGTCGGGGTCCTCTTCGCCCTCGGCGCGGCCGTGGGGCTCGGCGCCTATTTCGTCCTGTCCGCGCGCCCCACCCGGCTGCCGGCCGTCGCGCTCGCCGCGTCGGGGCTGGGCGTCGGGGCGCTCGCGCTCGGCGCCGCCGGACTCGTGGGCGTGCTGCCCTTCGCCGCGCCGTTCGTCGACGTCACGCTCCTCGGGACGTCCGCGCCCTGGTACGTGCCGCTCGCCGTCGTCGTGCTCGTGGCGACGGCGTTCGCGTACGTCTCCGGCGTGGCCGCGACTGTGCGCATGGGGGAGCGCCTCGCATCGTTCGTCGGGCTGTCCGAGGTGCTGTTCGCCGTCGTCATCGCGTGGCTGCTCCTCGGCGAGGCGCCGAGCCTCGTGCAGGCGGCCGGAGGTGTCCTCGTCGTCGCCGGCGTGGTGCTCGTGCGCCTCGCGGGGTCGCCCGGCGCGCGGTAGGTTCGCGCGTAGCCGGCCGTGGAGCCGTGCCGTCGTCAGGTCGTGGACGCCAGCCAGCACGCGCGGAGAGGAGAGCGGATGACCGACGCTCCGGGCAAGCCCACGACCGTGGACGAGTACCTCGCGACGCTGACACCCTCGGCGCGGGACGTCGTCGCCCACCTGCGCGCCGTCGTCCACGACACCGTTCCCGGCCTCGGCGAGCGCATCAGCTACGGCATCCCGACGTTCACGCTCGACGACCGGTACGTCGTCTACCTCGCGGGCTGGGCCCACCACGTCTCGCTTTACCCGGTACCCGAGACCGACGACGAGCTGGCGCGGCGGATCGCGCGCTACCAGGACGGCAAGGGCACCCTGCGGTTCTCGCTGGCCGAGCCCGTGCCCGACGACGTCGTGCGCGCCGTCGTCCTCCGGCTGGCCGCCCGCGCGGCGGTGGCGCGCGACGGCCGGGCCGGTTGATCCGGCCCGCCGCGGAGACCCGCGAGGGCGCGCCGACGGGCCGGGTTCGGAGCCTGGCCCGCGGCCTGGGAGAATGGACGCCATGACCACACCCGACCCCGCCCAGCCCGGCACGCCCGGACAGATCGACGCCGCCGGGCAGGCCGAGGAGCCCCTGGCGCCCGCGGACCTCGCGGACTCGGCGGACGACACGGCGCGCGAGCGTGCGCTGCGCGCCGGCCTCGAGGACTACGAGCTCGAGGACACCGACCTCGTCCTCCTCGACGCCGACGGCGAGGTGATCGAGGGCTACGAACCCGAGGCGCCGCTGCCCGTGCTCGCGGTGGTCGGCCGCCCGAACGTCGGCAAGTCGACGCTCGTCAACCGCATCATCGGCCGTCGCGAGGCCGTCGTCGAGGACAAGCCGGGCGTCACGCGCGACCGCGTCAGCTACCCCGCGGAGTGGGCCGGGCGCCGGTTCACGCTCGTGGACACGGGCGGCTGGGAGGTCGACGTCGCGGGCATCGAGTCGAAGGTCGCCGAGCAGGCCGAGGTCGCGATCTCGCTCGCGGACGCCGTGCTGTTCGTCGTCGATGCGACGGTCGGCGCCACCGCGACGGACGAGCGCGTCGTGCGCCTGCTGCGCGAGTCCGGCAAGCCCGTCGTGCTCTGCGCCAACAAGGTCGACGGGCAGTCCGGCGAGGCCGACGCCGCGTACCTGTGGGCGCTCGGTCTGGGCGAGCCGCACCCCGTGTCGGCGCTGCACGGCCGCGGGACCGGCGACCTGCTCGATGCCGCGATGCGCGCCCTGCCGACCGAGTCCGAGCACGGCGAGGTGCGCCCGACCGGCCCGCGCCGGGTCGCGCTCATCGGGCGACCGAACGTCGGCAAGTCGTCGCTGCTCAACAAGATCGCCGGCAGCGACCGTGTCGTCGTCGACGAGACCGCGGGCACGACCCGCGACCCGGTCGACGAGCTCGTGACGATCAAGGACGTCCCCTACGTCCTCGTCGACACCGCGGGCATCCGTCGCCGCGTGCACCAGACGAAGGGTGCCGACTTCTACGCGTCGCTGAGGACCCAGGCCGCGATCGAGAAGGCGGAGCTCGCGGTCGTGCTCGTCGACGCGTCCGTCCCGCTCACCGAGCAGGACACGCGCGTCATCTCGCAGGTCGTCGACGCCGGCCGCGCGCTCGTCATCGCCTACAACAAGTGGGACCTCATGGACGAGGACCGCCGTCCGTTCCTCGAGCGCGAGATCGAGAAGGACCTGGTCCAGGTGCAGTGGGCGCCGCGCGTCAACGTCTCCGCGCGCACCGGCTGGCACACCGACCGGCTCGTCCCCGCGATCCAGCGCTCGCTCGAGTCGTGGGACACGCGCATCCCGACCGGGCGCCTCAACGCGTTCCTCGGCGAGCTCGTCGCCGCCCACCCGCACCCGCTGCGCGGCGGCAAGCAGCCCCGCATCCTCTTCGCGACCCAGGCCTCCACGCGCCCGCCGCGGTTCGTCATCTTCGCGACGGGCTTCCTCGAGGCCGGGTACCGCCGGTTCATCGAGCGTCGCCTGCGCGAGACGTTCGGGTTCGAGGGCACGCCTATCGAGATCAGCGTCCGCGTGCGGGAGAAGCGCAAGCGGTGAGCGACGGCGCGGCACGCGTCCCCGCGGGGGTCTCCCGGCGGGGGCGCGCGCTGCGCCTCGGCGTGGCGCGCGACACCGCCGCTACCCGTCATCTCGTGACGTTCCTCGTCGTGACCGTCGCGACCGTGCTCGTCACCCGCTTCCTCCTCGCCGCCTCGGGGTACCCGCAGGTCGGCGGGGGAGACCTGCACGTCGCGCACGTGCTCTGGGGCGGGCTGGGCATGGCGCTGGCGGTCGTCGTGCTGCTGTCGTTCGTCGGCCCGGCGCTGCGCTCGTTCGGGGCCGTGGTCGGCGGCGTGGGCTTCGGGCTGTTCGTCGACGAGATCGGCAAGTTCGTCACCGCGGACAACGACTACTTCTACCAGCCCACGGCGGCGCTGATCTACGCGACCGTCGTGGTCCTCGTGCTCGTGGTCGAGGCGGTGCACGGGCGGCGCCGGCACCACCCGGCCGAGTACCTGGCCGTCGCGACGGACCGCGCGGTCGCCGGCGTCGCGGGCGGGTTCACCGACGACGCGCGAGACGAAGCGCGGGCGCTCGCGGCGCGGGGCCGGGGCGAGCCCGCCGCGGCGGAGGTGTCGGCGCTCGTCGAGGCCGTGCCGCGCGACGACGTCGACGTGCCCGACCCCGTGCGCGCGCTCGTCCGTCGTGCGTCCGCCTGGTTCGCCGCGGCGCTGGGACGGCCCTGGGCGGCTGTCGTCGTCGTGGTCCTCGTGCTCGGGACGGCGCTGGGGTCCCTCCTGGCCGGGATCCGCGTGCTGGGCGGCGGGATCGACGTGCCGACGTGGGTGGGCGCGGGGATCGTCGTCGGGGTGGCCGGGACGGTCGCGTGCGTCGTGGCGGGCGTCGTCGTGGCTCGCGGCGGGTCGCCCGAGGACCACCGGGCGGGCGCCGTCTGGGTGCGCCGCGGGGTGCTCGTGTCGCTGCTGCTCACCCAGCTCCTCGTGTTCCGCGCGCTCCAGTGGGTCGGCGTCGGGGGTCTCGTCGTCGACCTGCTGGTGCTCGCGGCGCTCGGTGCCGCGCTGGGCCGGGACGACGAGCGCCGTCGGGCGTCGGTGAGGACGGAGCGACGCGTCTGACGCCGCCGACCTGGCGCCGAGCCCGCGGTGGGCGGTGACGACCCGTCACCGAACCCGTGGTTGCGTGCCAGGGGGAGGCTGAGGTGCCGCGCAACCCCGGGTTAGGCGATCAGGCGACCACGACCGGGCGGACGAGGTCGGCGAGACGCCGGACCTCCGCGAGCAGGCGAGCGGCGGCCGGGGCGAGGGTGCCGTCGTCGTGGATCCGGCCGTCGTCGTCGAGCCAGCGGCGCAGGTGGATCGTGACGGCGCTCGCGGTGGGCAGCATCCCGAGCGCGACGACCACCGGCGTGATCGCCTCCACCGCGCGCATCCCGCCCGACGACATCCCGTACGACACGAACCCGACCGGCTTGTCGCGCCACTCGTCGGCGAGGTAGTCCAGGGCGTTCTTCAGCGGCGCGGGGTAGCCGCGGTTGTACTCCGGCATGACGAGCACGACGGCGTCCGCCGCCTCGACCCGGGCGCTCCACGCGATCGTGTGGGCGTGCACGTAGCCGCCGGAGTGCGCGTCGACCGGCTCGTCGAGGAACGGCAGGGCGATCTCGGCGAGGTCGGCGACGTCGACCTCGAGGTCCGGGTCGGCGGGCACCTGGGCGAGGAACCAGTCGGCGACGGCGGGGCCGACGCGGGTGGGGCGGGTGCTGGCGACGACGACGAGCAGCTTCACGAGCGGTCTCCTGAGGTGGTGGGGAGGGACTCCGCGGACGGGTGGTCCGTGGAGGGTCGGGTCGGGGCGGTGAACAGGGCGAGGAACGGCTGGACCAGCGGTCCGACGGCGAGCGCGTAGACGACGGTGCCGACGCCGACCGTCCCGCCGAGCGCGAAGCCGACGGCCAGGACGCCGAGCTCGATCCCGAGGCGCGACCAGCGCAACGACCAGCCGCGCGCGGCAAGTCCGGTCATGAGGCCGTCGCGGGGGCCGGGCCCGTACCCGGCGCCGATGTAGAGGCCGGTGGCCGCGGCGTTGACGACGACGCCCGCGACGAGCAGGGCGATGCGCCAGGGGAGCGCCTCGACGGTCGGGAGGACCGCGAGGGACAGGTCGACGGACACACCGACGAGCACGACGTTCGCGACCGTGCCGAGACCGGGCCGCTGGCGCAGCGGGATCCAGAGCACGAGCACGAGCACGCTCGCGAGGATCACGACGGCGCCCAGCGGCAGACCGGTCGCGCGGGCGACGCCCTGGTGCAGGACGTCCCACGGGAACAGCCCGAGCTCGGCGCGCACGAGCAGCGCGATGCTCGCGCCGAAGAGTGCGAGCCCGAGGACGAGCTGGGCGAGGCGACGTGTCGTTGACATGTCATCGATACAAGCACGCGACTCGATGACATGTCAACGAGTGTGCGATGCTGGCCCCATGACCGACGTAGCCGAGCCTCGATGGCTCTCGCCCGACGAGGAGCGCGCGTGGCGCGCCTACCGCCGCATGCAGACTGTCCTGCCTGTCGCGCTCGCGCGCGACCTCGCGCGGGACTCGGGACTGTCCGAACCGGACTACGACGTGCTGTCGACGTTGTCCGAGCAGCCCGGCCACCGGTGGCAGCTCCGCGACCTGGCCACCCGCATGCTCTGGTCCCGCAGCCGGCTCTCGCACCACCTCGCGCGCATGGAGACGCGCGGGCTCGTACGGCGGGAGGCGGACGTCGACGACGGACGCAACGCCGTCGTCGTCCTCACCGACCACGGGTTCGCGACGCTCGAGGCCGCCGCGCCCGCGCACGTTGCTTCCGTGCGCCGGCACCTCGTCGACCTCGCCACGCCCGGCGAGCTCGCGGCGCTCGCGGCCCTCGCCGAGCGGGTCGTCGCCGAGGTGGGCGACCTCTCGTAGGGTCGGCGCACGTCGATCGTCTGGGACTGACGAGCACCGGTACCGCCGCCGCGGCCTCGCGGACGGTCCGACCCCGTCGCCCTAGGATCGGTGCCCATGACCGACCTCCCGCTCGCCGCCAGCCACGACGCCTTCCCGAACCACGTCTTCGACGCGTTCGGCGTGCCGCTGGGCCTGTTGGACGAGCGCATCGGCGGATCCGTCATGATCGTGGCCAAGCGTCCCTCCGACGGCCCCCTCACTCTCCTCACGGCCGGCGTCTCCCGGCTGCCGGTCGACGCCGGGGCGCCGGTCGAGCTCGCGGTCGAGGTGGTCGAGGGTCAGGAGGGCGCCGCGCTCGTCGCCCTGCGGATCGTGTGCGACGACATCGCCGTCAACCGCCGCACCCCACCGTTCGAGACGCCGTGGCGCAACGGGGACCCCTTCCTCTCCGGGACGCAGATCTCCGCGATCATGGCGACGGGCTCGCGGTGGGGCTCTGCGCTCGACGACGTGCTCGACGCCGCGGGGAACGTGGTCGGCCACGTCCGCACCCTACGGCTGCTCACCGACGCGGAGGCGCAGACCGCCTCGCGGGTCGGGTGGTCAGGTCTCGTCGAGGAGGTCGGGTCGATCGACGCCCTCCTCGACGTCACCCGCCCCTGACGTCACCGCCCTCGGCGTCACCCGCCCGCGAGGTCACGAGGAGCGCCGACCGGGCGCACGCGCCGGTGGCGCAGCCGCTCGTCCGACGCGAAGCCCGCCCGGTCGTAGGCGGGGACGGCGCGCTGGCTGCTGTGCACGACGACGCGCTCGACACCGAGCCGGTCCGCCTCGGTCACCACCGCCTCCACGAGCCGCGTCCCGAGGCCCTGGTCCCGCGCGTCGGGCACCACGTAGACGCACTGCAGGTCCCCGCTGAGGCGGTGCGGCGCTCGCGGGCTGGGCACGCGCGCGGTGAGGGCGAGCCAGGCCATGCCGCGGACGACGCCGTCGCGCTCGGCGACGAAGCACCGGTGCGTGTCGGAGCGGTCCGCGGCCCACGCGACGAAGGTCTCGACGAACTCGTCCTCGCCCAGCACGTCTGTCGCGCCGTTCTCCTCGGCGACCCAGCGCCAGCGCAGGCGCGCGACGGTGGGCAGGTCGGCACAGGAAGCGGGGCGGACCGTCATGTCGGGCACGAGGACCATCCTCGACCACGGCCGACGGTCACGGCGTCCCTGCGAGAGCCTCTGTCAGCAGGTGGGTGCGGCGTGCGCGACCTGCTCGACCCGTTCGGGGCCGGTGCCTCCCGACGTGCGGGCCGTGACGGTCACGACCCCGGCGTCGGGCGCCGATCGGACGGCGAAGGCCTGGTACGCGCTCGACCCGGGTGCCACGTCGGCGAAGCTCCGCGACCCGTGGGCGGTCGCGACGTCGACGTCGAGCGCGACGTCGTCCTGGTTGGCGACGCGGACCGCGACGTACGGGGTGCCGGCGAGGCACCGCAGGCGCACGTCCGTGGCGACCGACGGCCGGTCGCCGACGAGGAGGGCGAGCGGGATCGAGTCGGCGATGGCCTGCTGCCCGGCGACGTTGGCGTGGATGCCGTCGCCGGTGTCGTAGGGCGGGTAGATCGAGTCGGGGTTCGCCGGGTCCTGGAGGACCGCGTCGAAGTCCAGGACGCCGTCGCACGACCCGTCGCAGTCGCCGCCCGCGCGCACGACGTCGTTGACGGCGCGGCGGTACTGGTTCTGCAGCGCGGTGTACCCGGGGCGCGGGGTGACAGGAGTGACGAAGACTCTGATGCCCTCGGCGCGCAGCCGCTCGAAGATCTGCTCGTAGCTCGCCAGGATCGTCGCGTCCGTGCAGCCGTTCGCCAGGTCGTTGGTGCCGTAGTAGAAGATCACGCCGAGCACCCCGTGCAGGGCGAGCACGTCGCGCTCGAGGCGCGAGACGCCGTCGTTCCCGCCGCCCCCGCACGCGGGCGAGGAGGTCGTGCCGCTGATGCCCTCGTTGACGATCGCGACCTGCTGCGACGGCGGCAGCTCGGCGGCCACGCGGCGCGCGAGGTCGTCGGTCCAGCGGCGGTCCTGGCCGAACGCGTCGCAGCCCGGCCCGCAGCTCTCGCTGCCCACGCCGTCGACGACGGAGCTCCCGTAGGCGACGATCGTGCCCGCGACGTCCGCGTCGAACACGTCGACCGCGCTGACGAAGTACGTCCACGGCAGGTTCTCGGTGAACGACGCACCGGAGACCTCGGCGTTGCGGTTGCCCGACCCGATCGGGGCGCCGTAGTTGTTGCGGCCCGCGCGGTCGTGCAGGCTCGCGACGGTCGGCCGGGCGAGGTAGAAGGTCACGGCGACCTCGTCCAGGTCGTCGGTGGCGATGCTCGTCGGGTCGCTCCAGACCTCCCCGCCCACGGGGATCGTGACGCTCTCGGCGCCGCCGAAGGTGAGCACACGGTCGGTGCCCGCGACGATCGCCGGTCCTCCGGCGCTCAGGGCGAGCGACGTCTGGTCGATGACGACCGGCCCGACCCCGTACTGGTTCTGCAGCCGGATCCGCACGGCGTCCCCGCCCTGGCTCAGGCGGGTGACCATCCGCATCGACTGGTCGTCGAAGTTCTTGGTGGAGACGCGCTGCTGCGACTGCGCCCAGCTCGTGAACCAGCCGGCGTCGTCGGCCCCCGGGGCGTCGGCGGCGGAGGCCGTGCCGAGACCGGTCAGGGCGAGCCCGAGCGCCGTCAGGGCGGCGAGCAGGGCTCGGCGTGCGCGCCGCGGGGCGCGCGTGGTGCGGTCGGGTGGGGTGTGCGTGCGCGGCATCCGGGTGTCCCTCGGCGTTGAGGTTGATAGCGGTGTCAGGGGGAACCTAGCACCGTTCGCCCCGGTCCGGTCCCGAGATGCGGACGGCGGCCGGACCCGCGTGGGTCCGGCCGCCGTCGGGCGGCGTGTCACCCGGCCGCCATGGCCTCCTCAGCCGAGCGGACCGTACAGGGCAGGGGACGTGCGCGCGTGCACCGACTGCTCGAGCGCGAACGCGAGGCCGAGGAGCGGGCCCTCGTCGAAGTCGCGGCCGAGCAGCTCGAGGTTGACGCCGCCTCCTGTGACCGTCGCGTCGGCCGCGGTCGCCTGGCCGATCGGCACGGTCACCGCAGGGAGCCCCGTGTTGGGGCTGAGGCGCAGGTTGGTACCGATCGTCCCGTAGGGGTTCGCGCTGGGGTAGACGAGCGCGTCGAGGTCGGCGTCGTCGAGCATCGCGGTGACGAGGTCCTTGCCCTCGGCGAGCACCCGGGTGTGCGAGCCGTCGGGCCCGGCCCACGCCAGGTACGTCTCCTCGGAGATCGCCGCGCGCGAGACGTAGGTGCTGCGCCGCGAGGGGACGAAGCGGCCGGAGTCGACGATGCCCTGCAGTGTCCGCGCCTCGACCTGCGGTGCGAGGTGGTTCGCGACGTAGGCGTCGAGGTCGTGCCGGAACTCGTTCGTCGAGCCCGAACCCTCGTTGAGGACGCTCGCGAAGCCGTTCGGCAGCACGGGCGACCACGTCGTGGGCGGCGCGACCTCGACGACGGTGGCGCCGAGCGACTCGAGCGTGGCCCGCGTCTGCGCCCAGAGGCGCAGGGTCGTGGCGTTGCTCCCCAGCATGGACGGCACGTAGCCGATGCGGGCACCGTCGAGCGCGTCCGCGTCGAGGAACTGCGCGTACGACGCCGGCACCTCACCCTCCTGGCGTGACGTGACCGGGTCCGCGGGATCGACGCCCACGACCGCGTCGAGCGCGACGGCCGCGTCGAGGACGCTGCGAGCCATGGGCCCGCCGGTGTCCTGGCTCAGCGCGAGCGGGACGATCCCGTCCCGGCTCGCGAGGCCGACGGTCGGTCGCACACCCACGAGCTGGTTGTACGACGACGGCACGCGGATCGAGCCGCCCGTGTCCGTGCCGAACCCGAGCCCTGCGAGGTTGGCGGCGATCGCCGCGCCCGTGCCGCCGCTCGACCCGCCGGCCGTGCGGCTCGTGACGTACGGGCTCGCGACGAGCGTGCTCGTCCCCGCGTCCTGGTACGCCGAGAACTCGGACACGAAGCCGAACGCGAACTCGTCGAGGCTCGCCTTGGCGAGGATCACGGCGCCGTCGGCGCGCAGCCCGTCGACCATCGTCGCGTCGGTCGTCGTCTGGTTGCCGTCCCAGCACCCGCAGCCACCCGTGGTGGGCATGTCCTTCGTGTCGTAGTTGTCCTTGACCGCGACGGGCACACCGAGGAGCAGGCTCGTCATCCCGTCGGTCTCGCGGACGGCGTCCGCGCGGGCCGCGGCGTCGAGCGCGACGCCGCTCGTCGTGATGATCGAGTGCAGGGGCCGCCCGCCGGCACCCGTGTCGACGAGCGTCGTGTCGTAGGCCGCGATGCGGTCCAGGTACTCCTGGGTGATCGCGACCGACGACGTGACCCCGGCGTTCATCGCCGCCTGCATGTCGAGCGTGGAGGCCTCGACGAGCTCGAAGGGTCCGTCGTCGTAGACCATCCGCTGGGAGACGGCGGCGAGGTCCGCGACGGTGATCGTGCCGTCGCCGTCCGTGTCGGCCGCGGCGACGTCGTCCCACGTGGCGTCGTCGGTCGTCGCGCCGAACGCCGCGGCGACGACGTCGAGGTCGTCGGTCGTCACCTGCTCGTCGCCCGTGAGGTCGAGCTCGGTCCAGTACGGCGGGAGGAACAGCGCCGTGGCGGGGGCCGCCGTCGCGACTGGAGCGGCGGCGACGCCGAGCACGAGGCCGGTGACGGTGAGCGCGGCGAGCCCGCCCGCTGCGACTCGCCGGTGGGTGGTGGGCACGGGCTGCTCCTTCGTGGTGGTGCACCGTCGGTGCGCGGGGACGGCGGGCGCGCCGGGCGTCGGGTCGTGGCTCATCGGGAGACCACCGCCCGGCGCCGCGCCCAGAGGATCCCGGCGCCCACCACGACGGCGAGCAGCGCGGCACCCGCGAACCAGGCGACGCTCGCGCCCGTCGAGGCGAGCGAGCCCGAGCCGGTCGAGGTCGACGGCGAGTCGGACGCGTCGTCGGCCCCGGGAGCGGTGGTGTCGTCACCCCCCGGGGTCGGAGAGGTCGCGCCGTCCGTCGGGTCGTCCGTGGGCGGCGCCGTCACGGCGGCCGTGATCGTCGTCGTGGCGGACGCGAGGTCGGTCAGGGAAGCGGTCGTGGCGTCGGCGCCGACGAGGGTGGCCGTCGGGACGGTGAACGGGGCGTCGCCGTCGGCGACGGCCGTGAACGTGAGCGTCGCGAGCGTGACGTCGCCCTCGAGGCCGGGGGACGTGCCGAGCCGCGTGTGCGCGACGGCGACGGTCCCCGCACCGTCGTCGGCCACGTCGGAGTACCCGCCGTCGGGCGTGACCGCGGAGTCCTCGACGAGCTCGACGAGGTCGGGGTCGTAGGAGACCGCGAGGTCGTAGGCGTAGAGGTCGACGACGCCCGTCGCGGCGACGGTCACCGTGACCGGGGCGCCGACCTCGACGCTCGACGGCGCGTCGAGGGTCACGGCGGAGACTGACGGCGCGGCGTGCGCCGGGGCGGTGAGGGCGGTCGCGGCGACCGCCAGGCCGCCGACGAGCGCGGCGCGCCGGCCGAGCCGTCGGCGCGAGGGGGATCGGGTCATGGGGGAGCAGGTCCTTCCTCGGGCGCGCGCCGACCTGCGCGCACGACCGCGGTGGTGGTGGGGCCCCCTGCCGGGACCGATGCTCACAAGTCCCTGTTTCCCGGGCGTTTCACGACGGTTAGCGCGAGCAACGAAGGGTGTCTCGGTCCGGTCACGGACGCCGCGGGCGGTGCGCCCCGGCGACGGATCGTCGGCGAGGGTCGTCCCGGGTGGCCTCAGCCGAGGACCGGCGGCGCTTCCGTCCGCGTCTCGGGATCGGGGATGCGCCGCATGCGCAGCGCGGCGACCACCCCGAGCAGGCCCGCGACGAGCGGGACGAGGAGCGCGACCTGGAGCGCGCGGGCCCGGACGTCGTCGTTGATGCGCAGGATCTCGTCCTGCACCTCGGGCGGCTCGTCGGCGAGCAGCTCGACGAGCTGGGCGTCGCTCATGATCTCGGCGTCGTCCTCGAGCACCGCCGCGACCTGCTGCTTGTCGTCCGGGGGCAGGACGGTGCTCGACCCGGCCTGCGCCGTGAAGCCCGCGGCGAGCGACGCGAGCATCACCGCGCCCGCGACCGCGAGGCCGAGGGAGAGCCCGAACGAGCCCGCCGCCGAGCTGACGCCGGCGGCCTCGCTCGCGCGTTCCTCGGGGACGGGCGAGAGCGTGTACGCGTTGAGCTGCGACACGAGCAGACCGAGCCCGGCACCCGCGACGACGAGCGGCAGCGCCAGCCACCAGCCCGACGTCGCGCGCGGCACCACCAGGACCGCGCCCGCGATCCCGAGGACGAGCAGGACGAACCCCGCGAGCACGCGCGTCGCGGGTCGGCGCCGACCGGGGCGCTTGCCCGCGACCAGGGCCGCGGCGAACATCGTCAGCGAGAGCGGCGCGAGCGAGAGACCCGCCAGGAGCGCGTCGTAGCCGAGCGCCATCTGGAGGAAGATCGGTAGCGCGATCATCGCGCCGCCGAGCGCGACCTGTTGCAGGAGCTGCTGCGAGACCCCGATGCGGAACGCGGGGGAGCGGAACAGGCCCGGGTCGACGAGCGTCGTCCGCCCTGCCCGCGCGCGCCGCACGAGCCAGGCTGCGAGACCCACGAGGCCCGCGGCGCCGACGACCACCAACGCCCCGACGGCCTCGCCGCCCTCCTGCCAGACGAGGACGCCGAGGACGATGCCGCCCATCCCGACGACCGACAGGATCGTCCCCACGACGTCGACCGCGCGGTCGCCGGTGTACGGGACGTCGCGCACGAGCCGCACGCCCAGGAGCACCACCACGATCACCACGGCCTCGAGGCCGAAGGCCACGCGCCACGACAGCGTCGTGGTGATGACGCCGCCGAGCAGCGGCCCGACGGCCGCCGCGATCGACGCCGCGGCCCCCACGAGCGCGTAGGCGGACTTGCGCGCGGCGCCGTCGAAGTTGCCGTGCACGAGCGACTGCATGGCGGGGAGCAGCAGCGCGGCGCCCAGGCCGCCGATGACCGACCAGAAGATCACCACCGCCACGAGGCTCTGCGCGAGCGTCATCGCGACCGCGCCCGCCCCGTACGCGAGGAGCCCGACGACGTACGCCCGGCGCCGTCCGACGAGGTCGCCCACCTTGCTGCCCACGAGGATGAACGACGCGGACACGAGCGCCTCGAGCGCGATCGCCGTCTGCACCCCGCTGACGGTCGTGCCGAGGTCGCGCACGACGGCCGAGATCGAGACGTTCATGAACGACGTGTCGACGACGAGCACGAACATCGCGGCCGCGAGGAGCAGCGCGAGACGCCGGGCGGCAGCGGTCGGCCGGCCGGCGGTGTTCTCGGTGCTCTGCTCCACGTCGACCCCCGTCCGCCGTCCATGCTCACGGGCCGCGCGGCACTCGCGCCTCACCCGCCGAGGGTGCTCCCGCTGCCCGGGCGCCGCGCCGCGCGCTCTGCCACCATCGGCCTATGGCTGCTGACCGGTGGCGCTCGCGCCACGTCGACGTGGAGGGGCACGACGTGTTCGTGCGCGTCGGGCCGGACGTGCCGGGCGCCGTCCCGATCGTGCACGTGCACGGGTTCGCGGTCTCCGGCACCTACCTGCTCCCGACAGCCGAACGCCTGGCCCACCGGGCGACCGCCGTCGTGCCCGACCTGCCCGGCTACGGCCGCAGCGAGCGCTGGGGGCACACCCTCGGGATCCCGTCGCTCGCCTTCGCGCTGCTCTCGCTGCTCGACGCGCTCGAGCTCGAGCGCGTGATCCTCGTCGGCAACTCCATGGGCGGCCCGATCGGCCTCGAGGTCGCGCACGCCGCACCAGAGCGCGTCGCCGGCATCGTGCTCGCCTCGCCCGCCGGCGGCGTGCACAATCAGCCGTTCGCCCGCGCCCTCACCCAGCTCGCGCGCGACGCCGGCCGGGAGAGCCCGCGCATGGCGCGCATCGCCGTGCCCGACTACGTGCGGTTCGGCGCCGTCAACGCGCTGCACCTGTTCTCCGAGCTGGTCCGGTTCCCGTCGCTCGAGCGCATCGTCCGCGTGCCGGTCCCGACGCTCGCCGTCGTCGGCACGCGCGACCCGCTCATGCCGCCGCCCCGGCGCGTGCGCGAGGTCGGCACGCTCGCGCCCCCGCACGTGACGATCGTCGCGATCGACGGTGCCGCCCACGCCATGAACTTCAGCCACCCCGGCGAGCTCGCCCACGTCATCGAGAGCTGGCTCGACGGACGGGAGATCACCGACGACCCGGACCAGCCGGGCGTCTCCCGCGTCCTCCAGATCGCCCAGGGGTCCGGCCCCGTGGTCTGACCCGCGCGTCTGTCGGCACCCAGGGCTAGCCTGCGGACGTGGCGATCACGTGGGCGCAGGCGCTCGCCTGGCGCGCGCGGCGGCACCTGCTCGACCCGGTCGGCGACCACCGGGCCGAGGACGTCGTTCGGCGGCTGGGCGTCGTCCCTGCAGCCTCCGACGACGCGGCCGAGCTCGCGGTCCGCGTCCGGCAGCGCGCGTCCGAGGCGGGCGAGGTCGGGCAGGCGCTCGCGGACGGGCGCCTCGTGCGCACGTACGCGTTCCGGGGGTCGACGCACCTCGTCACGCCCGAGGATGGCGGGGCGTACCTCGCGCTGCGCCGCGCGGGCCGCATGTGGGAGCGCGCGAGCTGGCGCGAGTACTACCGGCTGGAGCCGGCGGACTGGCCCGACCTGCGCGCCGTGGTGCGCGACGCGCTCGCCGACGGCCCGCTCACGCGCGCCGACCTCGGCGACGCCGTCGCGGCGCATGACCGGTTCGCGCACCTGCGGCCGTCGTTCGGCGACGGCACCGACACCCTGCTCAAGCCGCTCACGTGGTTCGGCGACATGAGCTTCGGGCCTGCGCGCGACGGTCGCACGACGTTCCAGCGGCTCGACACCAATCCCCGCTGGGTCGACTGGCCCGACCTCGACGCCGCGGGTCGGCACGCCGTCCTCGCCTACCTCGGCACGTACGGCCCCGCCACCCCGGACCACGTGCACTCCTGGCTCGGGCAAGGGCTGGGTGCCGGTCGCGCACGGCTGAACCGATGGATGGCGGAGATGCGTGGCGACGAGCTCGCGGAGGTCGACGTCGAGGGAGACGCGGCCCTCGTGCTCCGGGAGCACGTCGACGAGCTCGCCGACACCCGCCCGTCGTCGGCGGTGCGGCTCCTTCCTGCGTTCGACCAGTGGGTGCTCGGGCCCGGCACCGCGGACCCGCGCGTGGTGCCGCCCGCGCACCGTGGCGTGGTGAGCCGCGGGGCCGCCGTCGTCACCGTGGGCGGGGCCGTCGCTGGGACCTGGGCGCTCGCGGGCGAGGACGTGCGCGTCGCGTGGTTCGACGACGGCGGTGCAGAGCACGCCGTGGCGGTCGCGCGGCTGGGTAGTGTGCTCGGGCGGGACCTGCGCCTCGTGACGGACGGGTGAACGGGGCCGGCGGAGGGAGCGGCAGGTGGCGACGACCGGGGTCGAGCTGAGCATGGACGACCTGCGCGAGGTCGCCGGGTACGCGGCCCGGTGCGCGGGGCAGGCGCTGGAGATCGTGGAGGCGGTGCGGCCCGACGACGCCCGTCCTCGCGAGGCGGTCGACGCGGCGTGGGCGTTCGCCCGTGGCGGCGCGCGGGGCAAGACCTTGCGGGACACCGCGTGGGCGGCGCTCCGGGCCGCGAAGGAGGCGGGCGACCCGGCGGCTGCCGAGGCCGCGCGAGCCGCGATGGCGGCGGCCGGCGCCGCGTACCTGCACCCGATCGCCGACGCCCACCAGGTCAAGCACGTCCTCGGCTCGGCGGCCCACGCGGCGCACGCCGCCCAGCTCGCCGCGGGCGGGGACGAGTGCGCTGCCACCGCACGACTCGCCGTGGCGCTGTCCTACGCGACGCCCGCGCTCGTCGACGTGCTGCGCCGCTACCCGTCGGCACCCGGTGGAGGCGGCCGGGTCGGCGAGCTGGTCCGCCGGCTCGACGCGGCCCTTCGGGACGGCACCGCGCTGGACGGCACCGCACCCGGTGCCGGGGGCGACAGCGCCTGAGCCGGGTCCGCGCCGGGCCGCGAAGGCGCCGGGCGATGAGTTCCGGCCGCCTCGCGGGTCGTTGCGGATGACCGCGGCCGGCGGCGTGCGCCGGCCGGCACCGACACCGTGGAGGACACCATGACGCCCACGACCAGCAGCCCCACCGTCTCCCTGCCCGGCCGACCACCCGTCGTCGACCTCGCCACCTGGCAGACCGCCCGGGACGAGCTCCTCGTGCGCGAGAAGGCGCACACCCACGAGGGCGACGCCATCGCTGCCGCGCGGCGTCGGTTGCCCATGGTGGAGATCGACGGCTCGGTGGAGGTCGTCGGCCCGGAGGGGCCGGTCCCGTTCGTCGACCTGTTCGAGGGACGCGACGAGCTCGTGGCCTACCAGCACATGTGGCACGACGGCGCCCCGCACCAGGGGCAGTGCGAGGGCTGCACCTGGACGGCGTGGGGCCTGCGTGACGCCGTGTACCTCAACGCACGTGGCGTCTCGTTCGCGATCCTCACCGTCGGCCCGTGGGAGGAGGTGGAGCCCTACGTCGACTTCATGGGCTACACCCAGCCGTGGTACTCGGTGCGCGGGCTGGACGAGCCGGTCGGGGGCGAGATGGGCTACGTGAGCTGCTTCCTCCGCGACGGCGACCGCATGTTCCTCACGTACCGCACGACGGGGCGCGGCAACGAACCGACCAGCCCGCACTTCGCCCTGCTCGACATGACGCCCTACGGCCGCAGGGAGTCGTGGGAGGACACCCCCGACGGCTGGCCCGAGGGCGAGGGCGTGTGCTGGTACTGGCGCGCGGACGCCGACGGCGTCGCGGGCTGGGGCCCGACCACCCGGCCTGTGCCGCAGTGGACTCGTCCCGGTGCGACGCCGGAGATCACGCTCGGCCGGAGCGGGCACCACCACTGAGGTGCGCAAGGGCGTGCTCAGCGGCGCCGGATCCCCTGCGCGAAGACGTCGAGGACGGCGAGGATCCCGTCGTGCTGCCAGACGCGGTTGCGTCGGAGCCCGCTGCGCTCTCGAAGGACACCCGCGTCGGTGAGCTGGCTCAGTGCGCGCTGCGCGCTCACGTCGTGGAAGCCCAGGTGGTCGCGGAGGAAGGCGGCGTTGACCACCGGGTGGGCGACGAGGTGCGGGACGACCTTCCAGGCGGAAGCCTGCGGGCGAAGGCCGGAGAGACGGTCCCTCGCGTCGGTGACCTGTGCCGCGAGGTCGTCGACGAGCCGCGCGCCGGCGGTCGCGGCGAACCTGCTCGCACGCGTGAGCTGCTCCACGATCGGCCAGGCGTTCCCGGCGCGATAGGAGGTCAAGGCATCGAAGTAGGCCTCGGTGTCCACGAGCAGTCCGGCGGAGACCGGGGCGATCGTGCTTCGGGTGAGTCCCTTGGAGCGGAGCATGGCGTGCACGAGGGCGCGACCGGTGCGCCCGTTGCCGTCCGTGAACGGGTGGATCGTCTCGAGCTGGGCGTGCGCGACGGCCGTCTGGACCAGGATGGGGAGGTCCTCCCGGCGGACGAAGGCGACGAGGTCGGCCATGGCCGCGGGCACCAGTGCGGGCTGGGGTCCGACGTGCGTCGCTCCCCGCGGGCTGATGCCCGACGACCCGACCCAGACGAGCGTGCTCCGGTATCGACCCGCGTGAAGCTCCCACCCGGGCTGCCCTTCGAGAAGCTCGCGGTGCATCGTGAGGATCGAGCTCTCGTCGAGCCTGTCGGCGAGGTCGAGCGCCGCCTTCATGGCGCGCACGTTCGCGATGACTGTGCGTGCGTTGGCGCTCGTCGTCTGGTCGATCTCGGCGAGCGCGAGCTGCTTGGCACCGACGGTCAGGTTCTCGATCTGCGACGAGGAGGCTGACTCCGTGCGCAGCAGGATCGACGCCATCGGACCGAGGGCAGGGTTCTCCGGGCCGAGCGTCGCGCTCGCGTACGAGTCGAAACGTGCGAGGGCGGCCGCGGCCTCTTCGGCGTCGGCAGACTGCTGCGGCGAGAGCGCAGGAGCGTAGTCCGCGATAGGGGCGGGGACGCTCGACTCGTACGGACCCGAGCCGGAGGCGACCTGGGCACGGGTCGAGAGCCCGTCGTTCTCGGCGACCCAGTAGTGGGCCTCGCGGGCGACAGGTGCGACGGAGAGTGCGTCATGTGCTTCCACGAGAGTCACCTTACTAACAGCTTCTCTGAAACTGTTAGTAAGCGTGGTCCTCAAGCATCGCTTGAAGGCTGGCGCACGGATGTGGCGAGCGCCACGCGCGTGCGGTGCGACTCCGGTCGAAGTCGCACACCAGATGGATGCATCATGTATCTATGCCCCGGACGACCAGCGGTTCTGCCACCGAGCAGGCCTATCGGCACGTGAAGTCCCTCGTCCTCGACGGGAGCCTGCCCGGCGGGTCCATGACGAGCGAGGGCGAGATCGCCGAGCAGCTCGGCGTGAGCCGCACGCCCGTGCGCGAGGCGTTCCTGCGGCTGGAGACCGAGGGGCTGCTGCGCCTCTACCCGAAGCGGGGAGCGCTCGTCGTCCCGGTCGCCCCGCGAGAGGCGGACGACGTCCTCGACGCGCGCCTGCTCGTCGAGTCCCACGCGGCGCAGAACGTCGTCCGCTTGCCCGACACGGAGCTCGCCACGCTCGTCGCGCTCCTGCGCGACCTCGTCGCCGCGCAGGAGGCGGCGGTCGCCGACGGCGACGTCGCCGAGTACGCGACGCTCGACGCGCGCTTCCACCAGGAGATCGTCGCCGCGGGCGGCAACACTCTCCTCACCACGTTCTCCGTGAGCCTGCGCGAGCGTCAGCAGCGCATGGTCGCGCACAGCGTCCGGTGGGACCCGCGGCGGGCCGCGACCTTCGTCGCGGGCCACCGCGCCCTCGTCGACGCGCTCGAGGTACGCGACACCCGCACGTACAAGCGCCGCATCCAGCGTCACCTCGAGGACGCGAGGGCGGGCCTGTGAGCGCAGCGACGTCCGCGACCACCTCGATGGCGGCCGAGGACCGGGCGGCCGCGTCCGCCCCCGGGGCTGGGGTTGCCGTCGGGCCGCGCGCGTGGCTCGCCGTCGCGGCCGTGATGTTCGCCGTCGCGTGGGGCGGCAACGAGTTCACGCCGCTGCTCGTCATGTACCGGGAGGTCGGACACTTCTCGGCCGTGACGGTCGACGCGCTGCTCGCCTCCTACGTGCTGGGCATCGTCCCGGCGCTCCTGCTCGGTGGGCCGCTGTCCGACCGGTACGGGCGCCGACCCCTGCTGCTGCCCGCGGCGCCGATCGCGCTCGTCGGATCGCTCGTGCTCGCCGCTGGAGCGTCGTCGGCCGCGCTGCTCGCGACGGGGCGCGTGCTGTGCGGCGTCGCGCTCGGGCTCGTCATGGCCGTCGGCACCACGTGGGTCAAGGAGCTCACCGACGCGGCGGCGGTCGCGTCCGGGGTGCCCGACGGCGGCTCGGGTGCCCGGCGCGCGGGGCTCGCCCTCACGCTGGGGTTCCTCGTCGGCGCAGGCGTCGCGGCGGTGCTCGCGCAGTGGGCACCCTGGCCCACGCACACGGCCTACCTGGTGCACGGCGTGCTGGCGGTGGCGGCCGGGGTCTGGGTGCTCGGCGTGCCGGAGACGAGGTTCGCGCCCGACGGAGCGGCACGCGGCCGGCTGCGGGACGACCTGCGCGTGCCGGCCGTCGCCCACCGCCGGTTCCTGCGTGTCGTCGTGCCCGTGGCGCCCTGGGTGTTCGGGTGCGCGGGCAGCGCCTACGCCGTGCTGCCCGGGCTCGTGTCCGCGAGCGCGGGCAGCGCGCCCATCGCGTTCTCCGGCCTCATGACCGTGCTCGGCCTCGGCTGCGGCGTCGGGATCCAGGTGCTCGGACGGCTGATCGACACCCGGCACAGCGCGCGGGCGTCCGTCGTCGCGATGTCGATCGTCGTCGTCGGCATGGGCTTCGGCGCCTACGCCGCTGCCCGGCTCGACCTCCCGACGGCGCTCGTCGCCGCCGCCGTGCTCGGCGCCGGGTACGGGCTCGCGCTCGTCGCCGGGCTCAGCGAGGTCCAGCGCATCGCGACGCCCGACGACCTCGCCGGCCTCACGGCGGTCTACTACTCGATCACCTACGTCGGATTCTGCGTGCCCGTGGTGCTCGCCGCGCTCTCGGTGCGGTGGACCTACACGCAGATGTTCTTCGGCGGCCTGGTCATCGCCGCGATCTGCCTGGCGGTCGTCGCGACCGCGTGGCGAGCGCACCTGCCGACGGGGGAGCGGGACGCCGGCGCGGGCGGTGCGGACGAGACCGACCGCACAGCCCCGACCGGGGCAAACGGTGCGCTGGCGGCGTCGCGGATGGGGTAGAGTATCCGAGGCTTCACGGGGCCGGGGCACGCGACGTTAGGTCGAGTGTCACGCCTGGTGATCCAGCCGCGGGCTGTGGCGCAGCTTGGTAGCGCACCTGACTGGGGGTCAGGGGGTCGCAGGTTCAAATCCTGTCAGCCCGACAGTGTGATGTCGCAGGACATCGAGATGGCCGGTCCTACGTTTTCGTAGGCCCGGCCATCGTCATTTCCACGCGAGTGGAGCGGTCCTGGTCAGAGGGAGTTGGGCGAGGCCGTCCTCGGGGACGGTGAGGAACACCGTGGCTCGCACGCGTCCGTGACCGACGTGCGCGAGCGACGCCGCCGTGTCGCGGGCGGTCCGCTGAAGCTGTCTCCCGAAAGCGTCACGGCCCGCTCCTCGCGAACGTCGCGGAATCGACGGGGCCTCGGTGAGCAGCAGAACACCTTGCCCCGCACCGTGTGCACCTCCCGGTCCGGCCCGAAGGGGTGCTCTGGCTCGGCGCCGGGAAGTTCCTCCACGCAGTCCTTCGCGTGCCGCTGCAGCGTGTCGCCGTGCATGTGTTCCGAGGGGCACGGTGTGGTGAGGCTTTCCTTTCTTTTATTCTTCCAGAATTGCTGTTCGGCAAGGCTTTGCTTGCTTGAGAGAATGTGAGTCCTCGGCAATCCTTTTCTGTATGAACCGCATTCTCTGCGCCGCGCGTGCCTTTCCTCACCTGGCCGCGACCCTCGCCGTGGTCGCGGTCGCAGGGGCGCTGTCGGCAGTGTGGCCGCAGGCTGTGCCGTGGGTGCTGGGGTTCTACGCGGGTGCGATGGCGCTTCGTGCCGCGGTCGCGATGGTCAAGGAGCTGCGCTCGGGGACCTTCGGCGTCGACGTCCTCGCGGTCACGGCGATCGGGTCGACGATCGCGGTGGGGGAGTTCTGGGCGGCCGCCGTCATCGTGCTCATGCTCACGGGCGGCGAGGCCCTGGAGGAGTATGCGTCCGGCAGGGCGCGCAAGGACCTGACCTCGCTCGTGTCCAACGCACCGCGCACCGCGCACCTCCTCACCGCCGACGGGGCGGTGCGTGACGTCGCCGTCGCCGACGTCGAGGTGGGCGAGCGGGTCCTGGTCCGTGCGCACGAGATCGTGCCGCTCGACGGCACCCTCGTGTCCGACGCCGGGGTGTTCGACGACTCGTCCCTCACAGGAGAGCCGCTGCCCCAGGAGCGCGTCGCGGGGGACACCGTGTACTCGGGGGCGGTCAACGGCGCGGGCGCCGTGAGCATCGAGGTCGCCCGGCGAGCCGAGGACTCGCAGTACCAGCGGATCGTCGCGCTCGTCGAGGAGGCTGCGGCGAGCCGTGCCCCGATGGTGCGCCTCGCCGACCGGTACGCCCTCCCGTTCACGGCGCTCGCGCTCGCGATCGCGGGGATCGCCTGGTGGGTGTCGGGCGACCCGCTCCGGTTCGCCCAGGTGCTCGTCGTGGCGACGCCGTGCCCGCTGATCATCGGCGCGCCGGTGGCGTTCATGGCGGGCATGAGCCGCGCGGCCCGCCGTGGCGCGGTCATCCGGTCCAGCGCCACCCTGGAGAAGCTGCACCGGGTCGCGACCGTCGCCTTCGACAAGACCGGCACGCTCACCCGCGGCACGCCCGCGCTGGTCGACGTCCGCCCGGCGGGCGGTCTCGACGCGGACGCCCTCGTGCGCTTGTCCGCCGCCGCCGAGCAGGCGTCCGTGCACGTGCTCGCCGACGCGATCGTGCGAGGCGCGACAGCTCGCGGCATCACGCTGCCGGTGCCGCAGGACGTCACGGAGACCACGGCCGGCGGTGTGACCGCGACCGTCGCCGGCGTCCGGGTCGTGGTCGGCAAGCGGACGTTCGTGGCAGAGCAGATCGGAGCCGACGTGCCGGCGCCCGGGCTGGCTCCCGGTGAGCTCGCCGTCCACGTCGCGACCGACGGCGCCTACGCCGGGTGCCTCGTCCTGCGCGACGAGGTGCGCGCCGACGCTGCAGCGACCGTGGCCCGCCTGCGCGCCGGCGGCGTCGGCCACGTCCTCATGGTCACGGGCGACGAGGAGGCGACGGCCCGCGCCGTCGCCGAACAGGTCGGCATCGACGACGTCCGTGCCGGGTGCCTGCCCGCGGACAAGGTCGCGGCCGTGCGCGACGTGTCCGGGCGACCCGTCGTCATGGTCGGTGACGGGGTCAACGACGCCCCGGTGCTCGCAGCGGCCGACGTCGGTATCGCCCTGGCGGCCCGGGGCTCGAGCGCGGCGACCGAGTCCGCCGACGTCGTCATCCTTCCCGACGAGGTCGGGCGCGTGGCCGAGACCGTGGAGATCGGGCGCCACACCGTCAACGTCGCGCTCCAGAGCATCTGGATCGGGATCGCCGTCAGCGTCGCACTCATGCTCGTCGCGACCACGGGTGCGCTGCCCGCCGTGGTGGGGGCCTGGCTCCAGGAAGCCGTCGACGTCGTCGCGATCGCCTGGGCTCTGCGCGCGGCCGGTCGTGCGTTCCGGGTCTCCGGCCTACGCGGGAGCATGTCCGACGGAGGAGTCCCGGCGCCGGCCCCGGGGCCCGCGACGAGCGCGCGCACCGCAGCCTGACGAACTCGGGTGCGGGCCCCCGCCACCCCGCCTTCGCCCGCCGGCGGCGTTGTGGGTCCCGGGTCACGCTCCCCGAGACGTCGCCGCGCGAGCACCGGATCGCTCGCGTTCGGCCGGTCGCCCCCGGAGCCGGGTGACGCCGTCCTGGACGAGCACGGCGACCAGTGCGAGGAGCGTCCCGAGGCAGATCCCGGCCAGGGTGTCGGTGAGCCAGTGGAAGCCCAGGTACGTGCGGCTCACCGCCATGACGGCCGCCCAGACGAGCGCGAGAGCGAGGAGCCAGCGGCGGCCCAGCAGGACCGCGAGCAGGACGGCGACGGTCGCCGCGTTCGTGACGTGCCCCGAGGGGAACGCGTACGACGTGTCGAGCGATCCGGCGCCCGGCCGGGGGCGCGCGATCAGGTCCTTGAGAGTCCAGACGATCACGGCCGACGCTGCGACGGTGACGGCGAACGTCAGGGCGTCCGCCCATCTGCGACGGGCCAGGAAAGCCAGGACGACGACGACGGGTACGACGAGCTTTCCGATGAGTCTGCTGCTCATGTCGGACACGACCGTGAGGACCGATGTCGCCGGAGGGCTGTGGAGAGTGGCCACGACCGGTTGCCACCACCGGTCGATCGCCAGCGGTCCACGGTCCGCGAGGAGCGTGAGCGCCAGGAGGAGCAGGAACGAGGACGCGGCGACCGCGGCTCCGAAGATCAGTGGTCGTCGGTCTCGCACCCGGTGACGGTAGGCGCGGGCACCTGCCAGCCACCTGACCGGCCGGCCGTGCGGCGACCTCGTCGATCGCGCTCCCTCCGCGAGGTCATCGGGCCGCCGGCAGCGTCAGCCGGAACCGCGGCGGGGTCGTGGTGACGAGCTCGACGTCTCCACCGCTCGCCCGGGCGACGCGCCGCGCGAGCGGCAGTCCCAGCCCCGCCCCGGGAGAGTCGGGCGCGCGGTGCCCGGGGACGAACACCGCCTCCGCCTGGTCCTCGGGCACGCCGGGCCCGTCGTCCTCGACGTCGATCGCCACCCAGGCGCCGGCGTCCGACGCGCGGACCGTCACCCGGGCTCGTCCGTAGCGCAGCGCGTTCGCCACCAGCGGCGAGAGCGCCCTCGTGGCCACGTCCAGCGGGGTGGACGTGACGAGGCCGGGGGAGCCGTGCACGACCACCGCGGGGCCGCGCCCGGTCGTCGTGGGTCCGCTCGTCGCGGCGTCGAGAACCTCGTCGACCGGCGTGCGCACGTGCGCCGCGACCGAGCCGCGCGCGGCGGACATCAGGGTGTCGATGACCGCGTCCATGTGCGTCGTGGCGTCCACGATCCGCTCGAGGCGGTCGCGGTCGCGGTCCGCATCCTGGCCGGCGACCTGCTGCGCCAGCTCTGCCTCGGCGCGGACCACGGTCAGCGGGGTTCGCAGCTCGTGCGCGAGCTCGGCGGTGAGGCGCTGCTCCGCGCGCACGACCTGCGCGACGCGCTCCAGGAGCCGGTCGAGCACCGCGCCCAGCTCGGTGATCTCGTCGTGCGCCGGGCCGAGGGCGAACCTGCGGTCGAGATCGTGCTCGCTCCACCGCGACGCGTCCTGCGCCATGGACCGGACAGGCTGCAGCGCGCGACCCACGGCCGCCGCCGTCAAGGCCGTGACCGCGGCGACCACGAGGACCCCGAGCAGGCCCGACGTGAGCAGCGACAGGTGGCGAGTGGTCTCGTAGGGCTCCAACGACGTCGCTGCGACGATCGAGCCACGCCCCGCGGGCAGGTCGTCGCTGAGCAGCAACCACTCGTCGACCTCCCGGACCGTGCCGGACGGTTCCTGCGCCATCCGGGAGGCGGCGTCGCCCAGCGCCGTCGTCGGCGGGCCAGACCGCAGGTTGCCGACGGGATCGAAGAACCACACCAAGGGCCCCGACGCCTCGTCCGAGGCTGCCGGGTCGCCGTCCGCCGCCGCGTCGACGCGGGCCTGCAGCAGCTCGGCGACGCTGGCGTCGACGGAGCGGTCGAGGGCGAGGTCGACGAGCACGACCAGCACGGCCATGCCGACGAGGCTGAGGACAGCCGTGGCACTGACGATCCGTGCCCGGATGCTCCAGGTGCGCCACGAGAGCAGGCGCGAGGTAGCGCGTGTCACCGGAGCGTGTACCCGACGCCGCGCACCGTCTCGATCCGCACCGGCGAGCCGACGGAGGCGAGCTTCGCGCGCAGCCGACGGACGAACGAGTCGATCGTGTTCTCCTGCACCATCGCACCCAGCGGCCACCCCGCGGCGACGAGCTCACGGCGCCGGACGACGGTGCCCGGGCGTGCGGTGAGCGATGCCAGCAGACGGAACTCGGTGGGAGTGAGGGTGCACGCGCGGCCGTCGTAGCGCACCGCGAAGGTCGCGGGGTCGAGGACGAGGCCCGTGGTCGGTGCGGTCGCGAGGCGGCGTTGCGCGAGGGCCGCGACCCGGACCTGGAGCTCTGCCACGGCGAACGGCTTCGTCAGGTAGTCGTCACCGCCGGCGCTGAAACCCGAGACCAGGTCCGTGAGCGTGTCCCGGGCCGTCAGGAACAGGACCGGGACGCTCTGCCCGGCGGCTCGCAGCGCCTGGCAGACGTCGCGTCCGTCCGCGTCGGGAAGGCCGATGTCGATGACGAGGACGTCGAGGCCGGCGCCGGGCCCGAGGACGCGCATGGCTTCCGAGCCTGTGTGTGCGAGCACGACGCGGTGATCCGCACGCCGGAGCGTCTCTGCGACGGCGCGCCGGACCGCGGGGTCGTCCTCGCACACGCCTACTGCGGCCATCGGCTTCTCCTCCAGCGCTCATCGTCGCACCCGCTGCCGGCGCTGGCTCTCAGGGCCCGACGACGCGCCCGCACCGGACCGCACGATCAGGAGCGTCGCCACGGAGGTGTGTCGGGTGGGCGTGCCGCGCGACGCAGCCTCGTCGCGGCGGCCTCGAGGAGGTCGCGGAGCTCGGTGGGCTCCTCGACGCGCACGTCGGCACCGATCGCGGCGATGACGGGCGGGATCCACTCGAGGCTCTTCGCGCGGATCTCGATGCGGTGCCACGGGACCTCGTCCTCGGGCGGGACGCCGAGTGCCGCGACCGTCGCGACGGACCGGGGTAGGTGGGAGCGGACGAGCGTTTCTGTCGCGTGCACGTGGAGCACGACGTGCCACGGGTAGTCGGCCTGGGCGAAACGGCGGACGAGATCGTCTGCCGTGGGGCGTGACTCCGGCTCCGGGAAGACGGCGCCGGTCTGACGGACGCTGTCGATCCGGTCGATCCGAAACGTGCCCTCGGCTCGGAGCGTCACGTCGTGAGCGGCCAGGTACCACCGTCCCGCGTGCTCGACGACCCGGAGCGGGTGCAGCGTCCGCAGAGAGTGCGCGCCGTCGGCGTCACGGTAGGTGATCTCCACGGTCTGCCGGCTCGCGACGCCGTCCACGAGCGTGAGGAGCGTCTCCCCGGCGGGGCTCTCGGTGTCGCCCGCGGAGGTGACGGCCGCGTCCCCGAGGAGCGCGGCGACACGTCGCGACGCCTGGGCAGGAAGGACGCGACGGATCTTCGACAGCGCCGCGTGCGCGGCCTCGTCGTGCTCGCGGCTGGTAGCCCTCGCCCGGACGATGCTGGCGACGACGGCGGTCGCCTCGTCGGCGGACAGGACGAGAGGCGGGACGTGTCGGCCGGCGGTGAGGCGATAGCCCCCGTAGCGTCCTCGCACGGACTCCACGGGGATGTCGAGGTCCACCAGCCTCCGGACGTCGCGGCGGACCGTGCGCTCGTCGACCAGGAGGCGGTCGGCGAGCTCGGTCATCGTGCGCGAGGGCGCGGACTGCAGCAGCTCGAGAAGCAGGAACAGGCGGGGGGCGGAAGACACCCCGCCATCGTCGACCCATTCCGGTCAGTATCTGTCCAGAATCATTCGTACGGTGTGTCGGGTCAGTCCGTCCCGCGCATCCTCGAGGAGCCCCGCATGCAGCTCGCCGCAACCCGCATCGTCACCGACGACGTCGATCGGCTGATCGGCTTCTACGAACGCGTCACCGGACTCACGGCGGTCCGCCTCCACCCGCTCTTCGGCGAGCTGCGCACGGAACACGGCACCCTCGCGATCGCGAGCTCGGCGACGGTGTCGCTGCTGGGCGAGGGGGCTGCCGAGGGCGCGTCGAACCGCAGCGTCGTGCTCGACTTCCTCGTCGACGACGTCGATGCGGTCTACCCGGTCCTCCAGAGCGTGGTCGACGTCTTCGTGAACGAGCCGACGACGATGCCCTGGGGGAACAGGTCGCTGCTGTTCCGGGACCCCGACGGCAACCTCGTCAACTTCTTCACGCCGACGAGCTCCGCGGCCACCGAGCGCTCCGGGCAGGTGCCGAGGCCCTGAGCCGATCCCCGACGACCGCACGACGGTCACGGGGAGTCGAAGACGGTGACCGTGAGCGCTCGGTCCCACCGGGCGACCGCCAGATCGGCGCGACGGATCAGGAACCTCGTGCAGTGCTCCTCGTAGGCTCGACCGTGGTGGGCGAGCGGGGTCCACTCGCTCGCCGTGGTGACTGCGCGAGCGGATCGGGGCGCTCGCCGCGCAGGGGCTGGTCGTCCGCGTGACCGGACGATCCGTCCCGCCGCGCGGAGGCCTCTCGCGCCGAAGCCGTGGCCCGCGCGTCGTCCGCACCCGACAGCGGACGCGCCTACGCTCAGGACATGCCGACCGTCCTCCTCGTCCGCCACGGCCGCACCACCGCGAACTCCCGAGGCGTCCTCGCCGGGCGGACCGCCGGGGTACGACTGGACGCGGTCGGGCGTGACCAGGCGGCCCGCGCCGCCGCGCGCGTCGCGGGGGTGCCGCTCGCGCGCGTCGTGACGAGCCCGCTGGAACGGTGCCGGCAGACCGCGCGAGCCCTGCTCGACCGCCAGGCGGCCACGCCGGAATCCGTCACCGAGCACGGCATCACCGAGTGTGACTACGGGCGGTGGCAGGGGCGCGCGCTGAAGGACCTGGCGAAGGAGGCGCTCTGGACCGTCGTGCAGACGCAGCCGTCGGCGGCGACGTTCCCCGGCGGAGAGTCACTGGCCGCGATGCAGGCACGGAGCGTCGCGGCCGTCCGCCGCCACGACGCCGAGGTCGCGGAACGCCATGGCGCCGACGCGGTCTGGGCGGCCGTCTCGCACGGGGACGTGATCAAGTCCGTGGTCGCGGATGCGCTGGGGATGCACCTGGACCTGTTCCAGCGCGTCGTCGTCGGCCCGGCGTCGATCTCGATCGTCCGGTACGGCCCGCACCGCCCGGACGTGATGGCGGTCAACACCGACGCGGGCGACCTCTCGTGGCTGGGCGGTGCCGCGCCCGCCGGTGACGCCCCGGTCGGGGGTGGCGCCGGGCACGGACGGCCCGACGACCCGAGCGGTGACCCGCCGTCCTGACGCCCGGCCCGCGATCTTCTGACACGAAGGCGCCGACCGCTCGTAGAGTGGTCGCATGCCCACTCTCGTCCACGAGCACGACTGGCCCGACCGCGTCGTCGTGGGGACCGTCGGGATGCCCGGCTCCCGCACCTTCTACCTGCAGGCCCGGACGGGCACCCGGACGACCAGCGTCGCCCTGGAGAAGGAGCAGTCCGCCGTCCTCGCCGACACCATCCAGCGCCTGCTCGACGAGCTCATGGAGCAGACCGACAACCGGTACAGCGTCCCCGTCGACGTGGCGGCCGAGCTCGTCGACGACGACCCGCTGGACCTCCCCGTCGAGGAGGAGTTCCGCATCGGGTCGATGCGGCTGAGCTGGGACCCCCGCACCGCGCAGGTGGTCGTCGAGGCGTTCCCGCTCGTGGACGACGACGAGCTCGACCCCGACGCACCGGAGCCGGAGCCCGCCGAGTCGCTCCTCGTCCGCATGCCCGTCGGGACGGCCCGCGCCTTCGCGCAGCGCACGCGCTCCGTCGTGCAGGCAGGCCGACCGGCCTGTCCCCGCTGCGGTGCTCCGGTCGACCCCGACGGGCACGAGTGCGTGCTGCTCGACGAGGCGTGACGACCCCGCACGACGACGTCGCCACGACGCCGCCCGACACCGCGCCGCTCGACATCGTCGGACGCCTCCGCGCCGCCTCCAACGCGACGTTCCTGGCCCGGATCGGTGAGGTCGAGGTCGTGTACAAGCCGGTGGCGGGCGAGAAGCCGCTGTGGGACTTCCCGGACGGCACGCTGGCGTCCCGGGAGGTCGCCGCGTATCTCGTGTCGGAGTCGCTCGGCTGGGGCATCGTGCCGCGCACGTGGCTGCGTGACGGACCGTTGGGACCGGGCATGGTGCAGCTCTGGCAGGAGGTCGACGGCGCGCAGTCGCCGGTCGACGTCGTCCCGACGGACGAGCTACCCGGGGCCGGCGTGCGGACGGTGCTGGAGGGCGTCGACGAGGAGGACCGACCGGTGAGCGTCGTCCACGAGGACACGCCGGCGCTGCGTCGCATGGCGGTGTTCGACGCGGTCGTGAACAACGCCGACCGCAAGGGCGGGCACGTGCTGCCGCTGCCTGACGGGCGTCGGCTCGGCGTCGACCACGGCGTCACCTTCCACGTCGATCCGAAGCTGCGGACGGTGCTCTGGGGCTGGCTCGGGGAGAGCCTGGACGACGACGAGCTCGCGGGCGTCGAGCGCGTGCGCGCCGGCCTCGGCACCGGCGACGGGACCACCCACGACGGCGACCTCGGCCGTCGGCTGGCAGGGCTGCTGGCTCCCGACGAGGTGACCGCACTCGCCGAGCGCTGCGACCGGCTCCTGCGGGCGACGCGGTTCCCCGCACCGGCGGGGGACATGCTCGCCGTCCCGTGGCCGTTGTTCTGACACGCATCTCTCGGCGCCCCTCAGCAGGTCACGCTCCGTAGACTCGCGCGATGAGTCTTCTTGCTGCGGAGCACGCACTCCAGGCCGCCCAGCGGGCCGGCGACGTCGATGCCCTGGACGCCCTGTTGCACCCGCGGTGCGTCGGCGCCGGCCCGGACGGGTCGGTCTTCTCCAAGGAGGACGACCTGGAGGGCTACCGCTCGGGTGCGCTGCGGATCACCCGCCTGGAGGAGGCGTCTCTGGACGTCCAGGAGGACGTCGCGACCGGAGTGACCCGGCTCGTCGCCGCGGTGGAGGCGATCCAGGGTGGCACCGCGGTGTCCGCGCGGCTGGTCTACACCCGCCTCTGGGTGCGTGCCGACGAGCGGTGGCAGGTTCTCGCGGCCACGCTCGCACCGGCCGCCGAGACCGCCTGACCCGCTCGGCGAGCGTCACTCTCGCCGGAGCGCTCCGGCGAGCTGGTCGCGGCTCGTGATGCCGAGCTTGGCGAACGCCGAGTACAGGTGGGCGCCGACGGTACGGGGCGAGAGGAAGAGCCGCTCGGCGATCTCGCGGTTGCGCAGTCCCTCGACGGCGAGCCCGCACACGCGCAGCTCCTGCGGCGTCAGGACGTGCTTGCCCGACGGCGCGGCGTCGGGGAGGCGCTCGCCGGTCGCCCGGAGCTCGTCGAGGCACCGCTGGGCCCAGCGGGGAGCGGGGAACGCGGTGAAGGCCTCCAGCGCGAGGTGCAGGTGCCGCCGCGCCTCGTCGGGGCGACGGGCACGGCGCAGCCGTCGCCCGACGAGCAGTCGCGCCCGCGCCTGGAAGAACGGCATGGCGAGCGGTTCGCGGTCGAGCGCAGTCGCCGCAGTCTCCAGCCCCGCGTCCTCGACGAGCGCGAGGCGGGCGTACCGGAGCGCCGTCACGAGGACGGGAGCGTGCCACGTCGGGGCGAGGCGGGCCAGCTCCTCGACGTGCGACGACGCCTCGCGGCGGTGCCCGGCGAGCACGGCGGCCTCCACGAGGTCAGGGAGCGAGACGACGCGCCAGACGAGGGTGTGCGCGGCGTCGTCGGGGTCGGCGACGCGCAGGAACGCGCGCTCGGCGTCACGGGGCCGCCCGGAGACGAGCGCCGCCGTCGGCGAGGGTGAGCGTCGCGCGGAGCTCCCGTGCGGCCAGACGCTGGGCCCCGAGGTCGGAGCCTCCCGTGATCGCGTCGAGGTCGGGCGGAGACCCGTCGAGGGCGTCGAACCACGCGAGCACGGCATGCGCGGCGGCGAGGAGGCCCGGGTCGTCGACGTCGACGGCGACGGCTGCGCAGTCCTCGACCTGGGCGCGGGCCTCCGCGAAACGCCCGCGCAGGTAGTCGATCCACGAGAGGCCCAGGAGCGCGTGCGGCAGCAGCGCGACGTCCCCGCTCCGGCGCAGGCCGTCGACGGCGCGCTGCAGGTACGCCGCGGACGGCTCGATCTCGCCGCACCTGTTCAGCGCGTAGCCGAGCTGCCAGTCCCGCTGGGCGTCGGCGTCGTCCACGTCGGGGAGCGCACGGATCCGCGCGACGATCTCGTCGCCCCGTGCGACCGGCTCCGTCACGGCGGCGAGGAACAGCGCGCGCGGGTCGTCCGCGTCGAGGACGAGGCGCCGCGCGGCGTCGACGAGCGGACGGCCCGACTCGGCCTCCGTCGAGTGGTCCCACGCGATCGAGGCGAGCCGGAGCAGCGCGTCGAGCGCGCGGTCGGTCTCCCCGGCGCGCCCCAGGTCGTCGATCGCGCGCAGCGCCGGGCCGAGGTCGCCGCGCGCGAGGGCCGACGCCTCGACGGGCAGGAGCTCGCGCAGCCACGTGACGCGCGCCCGGACGGCAGGGTCGGCGGTGTCGGTCTCCACGCGGTCGAGCAGCGCGACGACGACGTCGGTCGCACCGGTCCCCGCGGCGGCCTCCGCGGCGCGCACGAGACGCACGGCGCGGACGCCGGGATCGGCGGTGAGCGTCGCCGAGCGACGCAGCGCCCGCACGGCCTGGGAGGCGTCCCCGGCGGCGAGGCTCCGGTCGGCGAGGGCGTCGAGCTCGTCGGCGAGCGCCGCGTCGGGCCCACCGGCGAGCTCCGCACGCCACCACACGGTCCGCTCGGGGCCTTCGCCACGGACCGCGAGGAGGGCGCGCAGCACGGCGGTGCGCTCCGCCGTCGTGCTCGCGCTCGTGACGGCGGACCGCACGAGCGGGTGGCGGAACGTCACGCGCCCCTCGTCGCGGCGCAGCAGGCCGGCGTCGAGCGCGGTGTCGAGCCAGCCCGGTCCGACGGCGCGGCCCAGCGCGTGGGACGCGACCCGGGTCGCGTCGTCGGCCGACGCGTCGGTGTCGAGGGCGACGGCCAGGACGGCGAGGCGCGCCGGCTCGGGGAGGTCGGCGAACCGCCCCGCGAAGGCGAGCTCGAGCCGGTCGGTGAGGGGGACGCGGCCGGGTTCGGTCAGCCCGGCGTCCGACGCCGTCAGCTCGACCAGGGCGAGCGGGTTCCCGTCGGCGAGCTCGAGGAGCGCCCGGCGGGTGGCGCCGCGGGGCGCGTCGGCCCGGGCGTCGAGCACCGCGTTGGAGTCGATGAAGGGCAGCGGTCCCAGGTGCAGGTGCCGGACGCCGACGGAGGCCGATTCGTGGTCACCGCCTCGGGTCGTCATCACGACGAGCACCGGGTCGGACGCGAGGCGGCGCGCGGCCATCTGCAGGGCCGACCGCGAGATCGGGTCGAGCCAGTGCAGGTCCTCGGCGACGACGAGGATCGGCCTGTCCTTCGCCGCGTCCGACAGCAGGGTCAGCGTCGCGAGACCGACGAGGAAGAGTGTCGGCGGGTTGCCCTCGCGCGCGCCGAACGCGACGTCGAGGGCCTCGTGCTGGGGTCGGGGCAGCTCCGTGAACCGGTCCCGGAGCGGGCGGAGCAGCAGGTGGAGCCCGGCGTACGGGACGGTGGACTCCGCGAGCGTGCCGGCGGTCCGCAGCACCCCCATGCCCCGCGCGCGGGCGCGGCGTTCCAGCTCGTCCACGAGCGCCGTCTTCCCGACTCCCGGGGCGCCCTCGACGAGCAGCGCGGCGCCGCCGTCGTCGATCCCCTCGCAGAGCGCGTCGACGAGCGCGAGCTCCGCGCGGCGGCCCACCAGCCCAGGTGTCACGCGAGGAGTCTCGCACCGGGGATAGGTACGCGGTAGGTCGGAACTCGGTAGGCGCGGCCGATGCGCCGCGCACCGCCCGGCTCCTAGCGTGCCGGTGGGCGCGGTCGCACGGCCACGCCGCGGGGGCACCGGACCGGGACACGACACGAGGCGGAGGCGACGACATGGCGCTCACCGAGCACGAGGTGGCCGAGATCGAGCGGGCGAACGCGAGCGGGCTGCGCCCCGTGCTGTTCGTCCACGGGCTGTGGCTGCTGTCGAGCAGCTGGGACCGGTGGCGCGCGCTCTTCGAGGAGGCGGGCTACACGACCGTCGCGCCGGGCTGGCCCGACGACCCGGCGACGGTCGCCGAGGCGCGCGAGCACCCCGAGACGTTCGCCCGCAAGATGGTCCAGGAGGTCACCGACCACTACCTCGAGGCAGCCTCCGCCCTCGACCACCAGCCGGCCGTCGTCGGGCACTCGTTCGGCGGTCTCATCGCGCAGAAGATCGCGGGGGAGGGTGTGTCCGTGGTGACCGTCGCCGTCGACCCCGCGCCCTTCCAGGGCGTCCTGCCCATCCCGGCGTCCGCGCTCAAGAGCGCGTTCCCCGTCGTCAGCAACCCGGCCAACACGCGGCGCGCGGTCACGCTCACGTTCGAGCAGTTCACGTTCGGGTGGGCGAACGCCCTCGACGAGCCCGAGGCCCGCGAGCTCTACGAGACGTTCCACGTCGCGGCGGCGGGGAACCCGATCTTCCAGGCGGTCACGGCGAACCTCAACCCGTTCTCCGAGACCAAGGTCGACACGAAGAACCCCGACCGCGGCCCGCTGCTGATCGTCTCCGGCGAGAAGGACCACACCGTCCCGCACGCCATCGCGCACAGCGCCTACACGATCCAGGCGAAGCACAACGAGGCGCTCACGGAGTTCACCGAGCTGCCGGACCGCGGGCACTCGCTGACCATCGACCACGGCTGGCGCGAGGTCGCCGCGACGGCGCTCGAGTTCGTCGACCGGGCCGACGTGAAGCACGTCGCCGCGGTGTCCGACACACCCTGAGCGCCCGGCCCTCGACCCGTACGCTGGTGCTCAGGATCGACGGGCGCGAGGACGTGGCGCTGGGGCGGGGGTCGGCGACGAGGTCGAGACCGTGGAGCGCAGCGTCACGGAGCCGTGCTGCCGCTACGAGAGGTCGTCTGGCGCGGACTGACCCGCGCCCGCGTCCGTGCCCGCCCCGGTACCCGCGGCAGCCCGTCGGGGCGGGAGGAGCGCGAGCGCCAGCGCACCCGCGGCGACCGCGACGACGGCCGCGAAACCGAAGCCGGCCTCGATGCCCTGGACCGTGCCGCCCGCGATGCCTGCCGCCGCGACGCTGGAGATCACCGCGGCGCCGAGCGCCGCGCCGAACTCGTGGAACGTGCTCACGATGCCGGACGCGACGCCCGCCTCGTGCGGCGCGACCTGGCCGAGCGCGGTCGCCGACGCCACGACGAAGAGCGCGCCGATCCCGGCGGACCCGACCACCATCCCGGTGACGGCGGCGGCGACCCCGTCGACGAGCGCGGGCAGCGCGAGACCCGCGGCCACCACGAGGGCCGCGACGAGCGTCATCGCCCGGGCCCCGGTCCTCCCGAGGAGAGTGCCCGCGAGCTGGGACCCGGCCATGGTCGCCGCCGCCACCGGGAGGAAGAGCAGCCCCGTGGTGATCGGGCCGAGGTCGTGGACGCGCTGCAGCAGGAACGAGCCGAGGAAGAGCACGGCGATCATGAGCGCGGTCGCCACCAGGATGAGGAACGTGCCCGCTCGGACGGGGCGACGGACCAGCAGCCGCAGGTCCATGAGGGGCGCGGCGGCGACGCGCTGCCACAGCGCGAACACGAGGTAGAGCACCAGGCCGGCCACGAGCCAGAGCACCGTGGTGGCGTCGGACCAGCCCCGGTCGCCCGCGCCGATCAGCGCGTAGAGGACCGCACCCGTCGCCGCGGTCACCAGCGCGGCGCCGAGCAGGTCGAGGCGACGACGGTCGGAGCCCACCGGCCCCGCGGGGAGGAGCCGCAGGAGCGCGGCGAGGAGCACGAGCCCGAGGGGCACGTTGACGAAGAAGATCCACGGCCACCCCGGACCGCCGGTGAGCAGACCACCGAGCAGCACGCCGAGCACCGCCCCGCCGCCGCTCAGCGCGGACCAGACGCCGAGCGCCCGGTTGCGCTCCTCGCCGTCGAACGTCGTGACGACCGCCGAGAGCGCGGCGGGGGAGAGCAGCGCGGCGCCGACGCCCTGGGCGACCCGGCCCGCCAGCAGCAGCTCCGGGCCGTTCGCGAGCCCGGTGACGAGCGAGGCGAGCGTGAACACCGTCAGCCCGGTCAGGACGAGCCGCCGCGACCCGAACCGGTCCGCGAGGCGACCGCCCAGCAGCATGAGCCCGCCGAAGGCGAGGGTGTACGCGCTCACGACCCAGGTCAGCGCCGCGCGCTCGAGCCCGAGGTCGTCCCCGATCGCCGGGAGCGCGATCGTCACGACCGTGATGTCGAGGATGAGCATGAGCTGGGCGGTCCCGAGCAGCGCGAGGACCCGCCACCGCGCCGGGTCGGGGGTCGTGCGTGGGCTGGCGACGTCCAGGTCGTGGTCCGTCATGACGCCTCCTCAAGTCGAACATGCATGTTCGGGTTGACGTGGCTACGTTAACTCGTACAGTGGTGTTCGACAAGGGAGGTCTTCATGCCGAGCAACGCCACCCAGCACCAGGCCAAGCGGGCCGACGCCCGCCGCAACGTCCAGGCGATCCTGGACGCCGCCGCACTCTGCCTGAGCCGCGACCCCGACGCGAGCATCGCGGAGATCGCGAAGACCGCGGGCGTCGGCAGGGTCACCCTCTACGGGCACTTCGCCGGCCGCGCCGAGCTCGTCGACGCCGTCGTCGCCCGCGCGATCGAGGAGGGCGACGAGGCGCTCGACGCGCTGGACCTCAGCGGCGACCCGCGCGAGGCGCTGGTCCGCCTCGTCCGGCAGAGCTGGCTGACGATCGTCCAGATCGGTGCGCTCATGACCGCGGCGACCGAGGTCCTCTCGCCCGAGCGGATGCTCGAGCTCCACGAACGACCCGCGACGCGCGTCGAGCGCCTCGTCGAACGGGGACGCGAGGCCGGGGCGTTCCGGACGGACCTGCCCGCCTCGTGGCTCGTCGGGACGCTCCACCGGGTGATGCACGGCGCCGCGGCGGAGATCGAGGCGGGTCGCCTCGCGCCCGACGACGCCGCCGCGACCATCGCCGCGACGGTCCTGGCCGCCTTCACCCCGCCCGGTCGTCCGGTCCCGCACGTGCCCGGCGGGGCGACGTCGTGACCGCCGCCGAGCACGCCGCCGTCCGGCAGCCGCCCCGGGCGTCCGCGTGGCCCGCGCGGTGGCCGACCGTCGCCGGGATCGCCTTCGGGGCGGCGCTCGCCGCCGCGTTCTGGTTCGGGGTGTCCGACACGGCGCAGGTCGCGCAGGTGCTCACCGCGGCGGGCTTCGTCTACCTCGGCGCCGCGGCGCTGGGCCGCCGCTCGGCCGCCTGGCCCCTGTTCGGTCTGACGTTCGTGCTCCTCGGCGTCGGGTTCGCCGTCCCCGGGTTCGACCCGTCCTGGGCGCTGCTCGCGCTCGTCGTGGTGGTGGGGGTCTACGGGCTGGTCCGCGGCAAGGTCCGACCCGGGTGGGGCCTGCCGCTGCAGGCGGCGGCGATGGCCGTCGTCGTCGGTGTCGCCGTGGCGGTCGCGCTGCTCGGGCAGCCGTGGGCCGGGCTGGTCGTGGGCGCCGGGCTGCTCGCCCACGCCGCGTGGGACGTCCACCACCTGCGCGCCCGGCGCGTGGTCTCCTCGTCCCTCGCCGAGTTCTGCTGCGCGCTCGACGCGGTCCTCGGGGTGGGTGTCGTCGTGATGTCGTTCGCCGGCTGAGCCCGGCACCCGGCCTCAGCGGCCGTGCGGGTCCGACGCGTTGAGCACGCGCACGACCTCGTCGTAGTCGCCGCGTGCCTCGCCGAACCGGAGGAACTTCACGCGCTCGACGAGGACCTCGGGTGCGTCGGGCTGCGTGCGCAGCAGGTCGACGACCTCGGTGACGAACTCGTCGAGCGGCATGGCGAACGAGCTCTCGCGCTGGCCGGGCATGAGATCGGTCGCCACCGACGGCGGGACGAGCTCGACGACGTCGACGTTCGTGTCCGCGAGCTGGAGCCGCAGCGCCTCGCTGAGCATGTGGATCGCGGCCTTGGACGCGTCGTACGTCGGGGTGACCGCGAGCGGGGCGAACGCCAACCCGGACGACACGGTGAGGATGGTCGCGCGCGGCCGGGTCTGCAGGTGCTCGACGAAGGCGCCGACGAGCCGGATCGGCCCGAGGACGTTCGTCGTGACGATCTCCTCGGCGGTGTCGAGGAACCCCTCCGGGTGGTGCCAGTCCTCGGCGCGCATGATGCCGGCCATCGTGACGAGGGTGTCGAGGTCGGGGTGCCGGTCGAGCACCTCCTTGGCGGCGGAGGCAATGCTCTCCGGGTCGGTCGTGTCGACGCGCACGGTGTCGATGCCGGGGTGCTCGGCCGCGATCCGGTCAAGCAGCGCGGCGCGACGGCCGCCGACGACGACGGTGCTGCCCTGCTCGTGGAGCGCGACCGCGAGCGCCAGGCCGATGCCGCTCGTCGCGCCGGGGATGAAGACGGTGCTGTTCGTGAGGTCCATGCCTCGATCCTGGGCGTGCGGGCAGACGCGCGGCAGAGTCCGTCGAACGGGGGACCGGCGATCCCTGGCACGTGCGCCGTGCACCCCGGACGATGAGAGGCATGGACCGTGCCGCGCTCGCCGACTTCCTCCGCCGCCACCGGGAGGCGCTGCAGCCGGGCGACGTCGGCCTCCCGCCCGGGCTGCGCCGTCGGGCACCGGGCCTGCGCCGGGAGGAGGTGGCGCAGCTCGCGCTAATGTCCACCGACTACTACACGCGCCTGGAGCAGCAGCGCGGGCCGCAGCCGAGCACGCAGATGCTCGCGTCGATCGCGCGGGCGCTGCGCCTGTCCGACGACGAGCGCGACTACCTCTTCCGGGTCGCCGGGCACGGGGTGCCCGACCGGGCGACCGACCCGGGGCACGTCGCGCCCGCCCTCCAGCGCGTGCTCGACCGTCTGGGCGACACCCCGGCCCTGATCCTGAACCCGCTCGGGGAGACACTCGCGCAGAACGACCTGGCCCGTGCGCTGTACGGCGACGCGACGGCGTACTCGGGCTGGGACCGCAGCGAGATCTACCGGTGGTTCGCGCACCCAGGGACGGCGCGCGAGATCTACCCGGCAGATGACCGGGACCGGCAGGGTCGGGCGCTCGTCGCGAGCCTGCGCTCCGCCGTCGCGGTGCTGGGTCCGGCGTCGCGCGCGGGCGAGCTCGCGCGCGTCCTGCGGCGAACCAGCCCGGAGTTCGCGGCGCTGTGGGAGCGGCAGGAGGTCGCGCGCCGGTTCGTGGACCACAAGACGCTCGTGCACCCGGTGGTGGGGGAGATCGAGGTGGACTGCCAGGCGCTCGTCACCGAGGACCAGCTCCAGGTGCTCCTCGTGCTCACGGCGGCGCCGGGCACGGAGGCGGCGGAGAGGATCCGGCTGCTCGGCGTCGTCGGGACGCAGGACCTCGTGGGCGGCGGTGCCCCGGGGCGCCGATGAGCAGGCGGGGGGTGGTCTGAGTCAGGTGGCGCAGGCCAGCCTCGGGCGTGTGGCCCGACTGGATGGACGAGTGGGAGGTGCCCTTCGCCGAGGCCATCGACCGGGCGAAGACGTACGTCGTGTCGAGCACGTTGAGCGAGGTCGACTGGAACGCCGGGCTCGAGCAGGGCGACCTGGGGGAGGCGGTGCGACAGCTCGAGGACGAGCCGGGCGAGGGCCTGTGGTTCGGCGGAACTCGTTCCCCTCGGGGTCAGCGAGCACGTGCCACGGCTCGTCGCCCGCCTGTCCGACGTCGGCGGGCCGCGCCCCGAGGGCGAGGAGCTCCGGGTCGGCGCAGTCGAGGACCAGCTCGCTGATGCGGGATGCCATGCGACGCACTCTACGGAGCCTGCGGTGCCGGCACCCGGCGGGTGAGTCGCGATCGTGAAAGCCTGACCGTCACGTGCGGCGCGAGGGAGTCGGGATGGGGCTGGGCAGACGGCGGTCGGGGAAGCGGACGGGCGAGCCCTCCGAGGCGGAAGGCGCGGGAGCCGTCGCGTCGCGCGACGAGACGGACCGCGACATCCCGGTGGCAGAACCGGGCACACCCGAGGCCCGCACCTCGGCCGCGCCGTCGGTCTCCGCGCTGTGGTCGGACGGCGTCGGGCGCGCGGGCACGCGCTCGGTCCAGGTCCTCGCGATCGTCGCTCTGGTCGCCGTCGCGGTGTTCGCGATCACGCGGCTGACGCTCATCGTCATCCCGGTGCTCATCGCGCTCGTCCTCGCCGCAGCGATCTCCCCGCTCGTGAGCCTGCTGCGACGCAAGGGCGTGCCGTCGTTCCTCGCGACGGTCGTCGCGCTGCTCGCCCTGGTCGCCGTGCTCGGGGTGGTCGTGTGGCTGGTCGTCGCGGCGGTCGTCAACCAGTGGCCCGAGCTGCGCGACCAGGCGATCGACGGTTTCGACGAGCTCCAGGCCTACGTGCAGGACCTGCCGTTCCAGATCACCGAGGAGCAGATCGCGTCGGTGCGCGACTCGCTCGTCGGCCTGCTCCAGTCCGACGCCGTGGGCGCCGGCGCGCTCGCGGGCGCCTCGCAGACGGTCGACTTCGTCGCCGGGTTCTTCGTCATGGTCGTCGTGCTGTTCTTCTTCCTCAAGGACGGCCCGGCGATCTGGGAGTTCATGCTGCGCCCGTTCGAGGGCGCGCGGTACGAGCGGGGGCAGCGGATCGGCGACACGACGGTCCGCACGCTCGGCGGCTACGTCCGCGGGACGGCGATCGTCGCGGCGGTCGACGCCGTCGCGATCGGCATCGGCCTCGCGATCGTCGGGGTGCCGCTCGTCATCCCGCTCTCGGTGCTCGTGTTCCTGCTCGCGTTCATCCCGCTCGTCGGGGCGACGCTCGCCGGCATCCTGTGCGCGCTCGTCGCGCTCGTGGCCGTCGGGCCGGTCGAGGCGCTGATCGTGGTCGCGATCGTCATCGCGGTGAACCAGCTCGAGGGCGACCTGCTCCAGCCCGTCGTCATGGGCCGCACGCTGCGGCTGCACCCGCTCGTCATCCTCGTCGCGCTGACCGCGGGCACCGTGCTCGCCGGTCTGACCGGCGCCGTGCTCGCCGTCCCGATCGCGGCCTCGATCTGGCGCGCGATCCAGGTGTGGGACGGGCCGGACCTCCCGGCGCGGTTCGCGCGGCAGAAGCGGCACGAGGTGGTCGACGGCGCGCCCGCGTCGTCGTAGGTCTGGCGGCCGCGGCGGCTCAGCCGGTCCCGTCGCCGGACCGCTCCCAGAGCGCGGCGAACTCCGCCGGGTCGAGCAGGTGGACGTCGCCCGTGCCGGCGAGGTCGTCATCGCCGAACGCCTGGTCGGTGAGGAACCCCGCGTCGTCCTCGACGACCTCGTCGTACGCGTACCGGCGCCACGTGCCGTCCTCGAGGCCCACGACCTGCCGGACCGCGACGACCTCGCCGGCGAGCGGGACGCACGCCCACGCGTAGGCGCGCCCGTCGAGCTCGCGGCCGCCTGCGAGGAACCACCAGCGCTCGGCGTGCTCGGCCGCGGTGCGGCGCGCCTCGATCGAGGCGGTCAGGGCGTCCACGACGGCGGGGGGCACACCGGGACGGAGCTGCTCCGCGGGGGTGCGCCACCGGGAGGGCGCCCCGCTGACGACCCCGCCGTCACCGGGCGGGCCGGGGACCTGTTCCTCGTCACGCACGGGGCCAGTCTGCCAGCGGCCCGGTCGGCCTGCCGGAGCGCGAGACGCCCCTCGCTAAGGCTGCCCCCCGGTCGCGCGCCGTCCCAGCCGTCCCAACCGTCCGGCGACGGCCGCGCACGCAGCGACGAGCTCGGCCGGTCCGGCCGCGAGCACGTCCGCGTCGAACGAGGCGACCCGGGCGGCCAGCGCGACCCAGGACCACGAGCCCAGCCCGACCCGGCAGCGGTCGTGCCCGAGGACCTCGACCGTGCCGTCCTCGACGAACGGCACGACGGCCCGCGCCGGCGCGGCGAGCTCGACCCATCCGTGGCACGGCCACCTCGCCTCGCCCGCGGGCGTCGCTGACCCGGAGGACGGCGTCGACCCGGCGAAGCGGGCACCGACGAACGCGCCCACGTCACCCCCGGGCAGCTCGCGGCGCACGAAGCGGGGCCCCGTCGGGTCCCGCGGCGTCGTGCGGTCGAGGCGGAACGTGCGCCAGTCCGCGCGGTCGAGGTCCCACGCGACGAGGTACCAGCGTCCGTCGCGCACGACGACGTGGTGCGGCTCGACGCGCCGGGGCGGCGTCGCGGGACGGCCGGGGCGGACGCCCGGGCCGTTCGCGCCCTCGTTCTCGGCTCCTGCTCCGGTGGCGGCGAGAGGTGGCGCGTAGTCGAGGCGCAGCACCTCGCGACGGCGTACCGCGGTGCTCACGGCGAGCAGGACGTCGAGGGCGACCGACGGCACCGGGCGACCGGGGCCGCCGGGGACCGGGACGACGTCGACCGCGTCGACCCGGTGGTGCAGCCGTGAGGGCAGCACCTGGCGCACGGTCGCGAGCGCCCGCACCGACGCCTCCGTGATCGCGTCGCCCGGACCGCTCGCCGCGACGGTGCGCAGCGCGACGGTCAGCGCGACGACCTGCTCGTCGTCGAACAGCAGGGGCGGGAGCTCGGCGCCGGAGTCGAGGCGGTACCCGCCGTCGCGCCCGCGCGTCGCGACGACGCGGTACCCGAGGTCGCGCAGGCGCTCGACGTCGCGGCGCACCGTGCGCGGGTCGACGCCGAGCCGGCGGGCGAGCTCGGGGCCGGTGCGGTCGGGCCGCGCCTGGAGGAGCGAGAGCAGCAGGAGGGTCCGGCGCGAGGTCTCGGTCATGCGCCCATGCTCGCGCACAATGCGGACACTCATCGTCCTGATGGGCCGAGAAGGTGGTGGTACGAGCCCGGGCGACGCCCGGGAGCGACGGGTGCCGCGACCGCGGGCCCGACGACCGACCCGGAGGAGACGCCATGTCCGTCCAGACCACCCCGCACCTCAACTTCCGCGGCGACGCCCGTGCCGCGCTCGAGCACTACCGCGCCGTGTTCGGCGGCGACCTCGTCCTCACCACGTACGGCGACCTGGGCCAGGCGTCGGACCCGGCCGAGGCCGACCTCGTCGTCTGGGGCCAGGTCAGCGCGCCGAGCGGCTTCCGCGTCATGGCGTACGACGTCCCGGCGGGACGACCCTGGAGCCCGGGAGAGGCGCCGTTCTTCGTCTCCGTGCGTGGCGACGACGTCGAGGAGGTCCGCGGCTACTGGGACGCGCTCGTCGACGGCGCGACCGTCGTCGCGCCGCTGGCGTCCTCGCCGTGGGCGCCGGTCTACGGGATGCTCACCGACCGGTTCGGCGTGACCTGGGTCCTCGACGTCGCGACCGCCGGCTGAGGTGCGGCGCGGCCGGGCGGCTGCCCGGCCGCGCCGTTCCGGTCAGGCGCGGCGTCGCAGGAGCACGACCGTCGCAGCGCCGCCCACCACGAGCAGGAGGGCGAGCACCAGGAGCGACGCCGTGTCCGCGCCGGTGGAGGCGAGCCCGCCCGGGCCCGCGCCGCCCGGCGTGGTGGGCGTGGGGGTGGGGGTGGGGGTGGGCGCGGTGTCGTACGTGTTGGACACGAGCACCTCGGCGGTCTCGTCCTCGGTGATCGTCACGCTCTCGGGGGTCACCGTGGTCTGGGTGAGGAGCGTGCTCCCGGTCGCGCCCCCCGCGGTCTCCTCGACGGTGCAGGTCGTGCCGGCGGGGATGCCTTCGAGCTCGAGGGCGACGTGGTCGCCGCCCGCGAGCCGGCCCGGGAGCTCGACCTGCTGGTCGTACGCTCCCTCCGGGTCGTCACAGGTCAGGACGAGCGTGATCGGTCCCTGGGAGCCCGCGGCGGGCCCGGCCACGGACTTGCTCACGCGCAGCCCTCCGGTCGCGACGTCGTACGTGTTGGTCACCGTGACCTCGACGGTGTCGCCGTTGCTGATCAGCACCGACTCGGGCACGGTGCTGGTGCTCGTGACGACGACGAGGCCGTTGTCGCCGTCGTCGGTCTCCGTCACCACGCACGACCACTCCACCGGCAGGCCACCGATGACCTGGGCGTGATCGCCCGACGCGGCCCCCGCGGGGACCGTGAGCGTGTGCTCGACGCTGTCCTCGCCGTCGGGGGAGGTGCACACGACGTCGAGGGTGACCTCGGACTGGAGGCCGGCCCCGTCGCCGGTGACGACCTTGGTCACCTCGAGCGAGCCCGCGGCGAACGGTTCGAGCAGCGCCCCGGCCCGGCGGGTCAGCTCGCTCGGCTGAGCGAGGATCAGCTTCTGCGCGGCTTCTCGTCCAGCGTTCGTCCCGTCGTACAGGTAGACCGTGCTCTCGAGGACCGTCACCTGTCTCTCGAGGACGAACCCGTGCGGCCCCGTCTCCGAGGCGATCCGCGCCCAGAGCGTCGCGCCGGGCTCGACGGTGGCCCCGTCGGCGAGCGGGCTCGTCCCGTCCGGGTCGGTGAACACCTCGACGCCGAACGACCGGATGGTCGCCGGGCCGTCGGACTCGACGGTGAAGGGACCCACGATCTCGCCCGTCGCGGGCGCGGCCAGCGTCTCCGGCGTCACGTCGAGCGTCGGGGGCGTGGGCTCGGGGGCGGGTCCGTTCGCGAGCGCGTCGGCGACGATCTGGGCGACGAGGGGGCGTAGCGGGTCGGTCGTGGCGAGGACGTACGAGTCGGAGAAGAACCAGATCGCGGACTGGACGGCAGCCGCGCGTGCCGCGTCGGTCGGGGCCCCGGCAGGCTCGGCCGTGATCGGGTAGTAGCCGTCGAGGACGTAGCCGATGTAGCCGAGGTTCGGGACGTTCGCCTCGTCCCACGTCCCGAGCTCGTAGTTGACCCCGACCTCCGTGTCGGTGAGCAGGTCGATGCAGTAGGTGAATGCCGTCTGGCCCGACACGGTGTCGGTCACCTGGATCGTGCCCGCGAAGGAGGCGTCGTCCTGCGTCGAGCCAGCGGGCACGTCCGTCGGATAGCCCGCGAGCGGGTCGAACCCGTCCGGTGCCGTGAAGCCGGCCACGGCCTGTCCCGCTCCGAGCGCGGTGATGGACAGCTCCGTGAAAATGCCGCGCGGCCCGGCGGCGCCGCCGTCCGGGTTCGGCATCGCGCGCGCCGTCGGGGCGGCGGCCACGACCAGGGCGACGAGCAGCGAGAACGCCGTGAGCCAGGCGAGGAGCCGCGCACGGCCGCCTCGGGTGGTCGAGAACGTTTCGTCGCGCACAGCGGTTCCCCCTCGCGTCCCAGCACTCAGCGCTTCCCACAGTCCCACCGCGCTCGCCGGGCCGCCAGTGGTCACGGGGCCGTCGAGGCACGGGGCGCGCCCGGCGGGGGGCGAAGACCGGCACCGCGGCCGACGGGGAGTTCACCCGCCCGGTGCTCGCACCAGACGCTGGTCCGCCCGCTCCCTCCAGGTGCAGGGGGACCGAACCGAGGGGGAACCCGATGCCTGGAACCAGGAAGTCGACGTCCCGGAAGCCGACCCGGCGCGAGGTGCCGGAGACGCCGGACACCGTCGACGCGCTCTACCCGCCGCTCCCCGAGCGGATCCCGCTGACGCTCGAGTCCATCGCGGGCGACGAGCCCACGTACGCCGAGATGCTCGAGTCCATCTGCGGCGCCACCGACGACTCCCAGCCCGTCGAGCAGTACGACGGCACCCTGGGCGTCACGCAGGCGTACGTCAACGCCCACCAGAAGCAGGCCGTGCAGGTGCAGTGGAACACCGGGCTCGGCGGCGTCTTCACCAACCCCGGCAACGTCGACGGCGTCCGCTGGGGCAGCGGCACGCTCATCGCCCCGGACCTGGTGCTCACGTGCGGGCACCTCTTCGACCAGACCGCCGACGGGTGGGTCCTGCCCCGCCAGAACGGCTCGATGCAGGTCGTCACGCCGCAGCAGATCGCGACGAGCATGCACATCAACGTGCTCTACCAGGTGGACCCGGGCGGGGTGCTGCGCGCCGAGGTGAGCTTCCCGATCCTCGCGCTCGTCGAGTACCGCCTGGGCGGGCTCGACATGGCGATCGTGCGTGTCGGCGGCAACCCGGGGAACACCTACGGGTTCACGGCCGTCGCGACCGCCAACCCGGCCGTCGGGGACATGCTCGCGATCATCGGCCACCCGGCGGGGATGCCCAAGCGGGTCGAGGCCGGGCCCGCGACCACCGTCACGACGAACCAGGTCCGCTACAACGACATCGACACGCTCGGCGGCAACTCCGGGTCGGGGATCCTCGGGCCGACGGGCGAGCTCGTGGGCGTGCACACCAACGGCGGCTGCAACGCGTCGGGCACCGGCTCCAACTTCGGGACCGCGATCGCGGGCATCCGGGCGGTGTCGCCGACGCTCCAGGCGCTGCCGCACGGGTCGCGCACCGCCGTCGCCGACGACGTCCTCACGTCGCTGGCGCAGGACGTCATCGCGACCGTCCGGGCAGCCGACCAGGTCGGCACGCTCCGCGCGGCCGACACGGCGCGGGCGGTCGACGTGCTCACGATCAAGCAGGCCGACTCCCACACGGTCGCCGACCAGATCGGGACGGCGATCCTCCGGGACCAGGGCGGCACCCCGCGCGCCCTGGACTCGATCTTCCAGGCCGACACGCGGTTCGCCACGGACACCCCGGTCGCGACCGGGTTCGCGGGCGACGTCGGCACGGGACCTGGGGACACGCTCCAGGAGGGGATCTTCGACCCCGGCGACCTCTTCGACCCGGTCGTGAACCCCGCGATCGGCCGGCTCGTCCAGGCGGGTGCGCTCGCCGGGGCGCGGCCGTTCGTCCAGGGTGCCGAGTCGCTCGTCGACGAGGAGGACGAGGGCGCCCCCGTCGACGTCGTCGGTGCGCTGGTGGAGGCCGTCGCCGAGGCGCGGGCGACCCTCGAGGCCGTCGAGGCGGCCCTGACCCAGCTCCAGGCCGGGCAGTGACCCGATGATCGGCATCGTGTCCCACGCGGACGACCTCCACACCACGGAGGTCGTCCGCCACCTGGGCGCGCTCGACGCTCCCCACGTCCTCCTCGACACCGGGCACGCCCCGCGCGCGGTGTCGCTCACGTCCGCCCAGGACGCGACCGGGTGGCGCGCCGACTGGGTCGACACCGACGGCGACGGCGTGAGCGCCGTCGACGCCACCGGGCTGCGCGCCATGTGGTGGCGTCGCCCGCAGCCGTTCGCCCTGCACGACGACGTCCGCTCGCCCCAGGACCGCGGGTTCGCCCACGGGGAGGTCGCCGCGGCGGTGTCCGGGCTGTGGTCGTGCCTGCCCGCGACGTGGGTCAACGACCCGGACCGCGACGAGGCGGGCTCGCGCAAGATGTGGCAGCTCCAGGTGGCCTCGCGCCTCGGCCTGCGCGTCCCGCGCACGTGCATGACCAACGACCCGGCCCGCGCGCGCGAGTTCCTGCGCCGCGAGCCGGGCCGCGTCATCTTCAAGCCGTTCAGCGGCACGCCCGCGACGTGGCGCGAGACCCGTCCCGTGCGCGAGGCGGACCTCGACCTCATCGAGAGCGTGCGATACGCGCCGGTCATCTTCCAGGAGGCGGTCGCGGGCTCGGACGTGCGGGTGACGGTCGTCGGCACCGACCTGTTCGCGGCCGAGCTGCGGACCGAGGAGTCGGGGTACGCGTACGACTTCCGGGTCGACACCCATCACTGCCCGACGACGGCCCATGATCTCCCGGACCACGTCACCACGGGGCTCCTGCGCCTCATGGAGGTGCTCGGGCTCTGGTACGGCGCGGTGGACCTGCGCCGCACGCCCGAGGGCGACTACGTGTTCCTCGAGATCAACCCCGCCGGGCAGTGGCTGTTCGTCGAGTACGCGACCGGACAGCCGATCGCCGCGGCGCTCGCGGCCCTCCTCGCTCGCCTCGACCGGGAGGGGGACGGCGGGGCGAGCCGCCCGGTGCGGCGTGCCGACCGCGTGCGACGGCAGGCGTGAGGGCGCGCGACGTCGGCCGCGCGCCACGCGGTCAGGGCGCCGGTCTGCTCAGTGCCGGAAGCCGGCGAGCGCGGCGTCCAGCGCCGCGAGCATCCCCGAGCGCAGGGCCGCGGGGTCGCCCGTCTCGCGTGCGAGGGCCAGCCCGGCGCCCTCGACGGCGCCGACCGCGGCACCGACCATCGGGGCGACGTCGCGCAGCGGGCTCCGCGTCCCGCGTGCGACGCGGTCGGCGAGCCCCGCGGCGAGCGACGAGAGCCGGGCGACGAGGGAGGCGGGCACGCGACCGCTCCCGCCCAGGGCCGCACGAGCGCGCGCCTGGGCGACGAGGGCGCCGTCCGACGTCGCGGCGTCGACGAGCGCTCGCACCGCGGCGTCGACCCGGGCGGCGGCCGACGGCGCGCGCGACTCCTCCGCGACCCGCCACGCGAGCTCGGTGAACGCGTGCACGTGGTCGAAGAGGAGGTCCTCCTTGGTGGGGAAGTGCAGGTAGAACGTGCGCTCCGAGACGTTGGCGGCGCGTGCGACCTCGGCGACCGTCGTGCCGGCGAACCCCTGCGCCGCGAAGAGTCGTCCCGCGCTCGCCAGGATCGCCTCGTGGGTGCGTCGTCTGCGGGCGTCGTGGCCGTTCTCGCTCGTCACGCGAGGAGCCTAGCCGCCAGAGGCACAGTATGCAGATCTGTAGTTTGTGGCAGAGTGGGTCCATGGAGCCACCGAACCGCCCCCGTCGCTACGTCGTCACCGGCGCGGACTCCGGCCTCGGGCGCGAGGTCGCCCGACTGCTCGCCCGGACGGGCGACGTCGTCGCGTGCGGGGTGGGCCCGGGCGCCGACGTCCGCGCCGACCTCACGACCCGGGAGGGGCGCGCGGCGCTGGTCGAGCAGGTCTGTCGCCTGACGGACGACCGGTTCGACGCCGTCGTCGCGGTCGCGGGGTCCGGCGCGCCACGACCGGAGACCGTCGCCCTGAACTACTTCGGCACCGTCGAGGTGCTCGACGGCCTCCGGCCCGTGCTCGCGTCCGGCACCGCACCGGCCGTCGTCGTGGTGTCGTCGTCCTCGACGCTCCACCGGGGGAGCGGCACGCTGGTCCGGGCCTGCGCGCGCGGCGACGAGGAACGGGCGCTCGCGACCGCACGACACCTGGTACGGACCAGACGGGCGAGCCAGCTCTACCGGTCGAGCAAGATCGCGCTGAACCACTGGGTGCGGACGACGGCCGTGCGCGAGGAGTGGGCCGGTGCGGGGATCGTCCTCAACGCCGTCGCGCCGGGCATCGTCGCGACCGAGACGGTCACCCGGACCTGGGAGCGCGACCGGGCGCTCCTGGAGACGGCGCTCCCGCAGCCGCTCGGGGCGCCCGGCCCGGTCGCGCCCGTCGCGCACCTGCTCGCTCACCTGGTCGCGGCGGAGAACCGCTTCACGACGGGACAGGTCGTGTACGGCGACGGCGGCACGGACGCGCTGGTGCGCGGCACCCGGCCGCAGCGGTCCTACCTGCGCTACGGAGCGCGCGACGTCGTCGCGATGTGGCGCGCGGCGCGGTCGGGAGCGTCGTAGCGGGCGTCGAGGCCGCGATCCTGCGGCCAGCGTGGGCACTGACGTCGCGTGAGGGTCAAGCGCCGCCGCGCGGCTCGTCGGCGAGGAGCGCGTACGTCACGCCGTCGACCCAGCCGAGGTCGCGGTGCAGCGAGTCCCGCACGCCGACGCCCTCGCGCCGCATGCCGACGCGCTCCATGAGCCGCCACGACGGCTCGTTGTCCGCGAACGCGTTCGCGACGACCCGGCGCAGGCCGAGGTCGTCGAAGCACACCGTCAGCAGGGCCCGGACGGCCTCGGTCGCGTACCCGCGCCCCTGGTGCGACGGCGAGAACGCCCACCCGATCTCGGCCTCGTCCGGGCGGGGGCGGTCGACGACGTCGCGCTGGCCCCAGCCGTCGCGCACCGCGAGGTAGAGGTCGCCGACGACGTCGCCGTCGCGCTCCACGACGAGCGTGGTCGCGAGCCGGTCGGGGTCACCGTGATGCGCGCGCCACTCCTCGGCGCTCGTGAAGCGCTGGGAGAGCCGTCGGTCCACCGCGGGCAGGCTGCGGTAGTCGAAGAGCGCGTCGGCGTCCTCGGGACGAGCCCGGCGCAGCGTGAGGCGCGGGGTCGCGACGGGCCAGGCGACCCGCGCCAGAGGGTCGTCACGGACGGCGGCGGTCTCGGGCATGAGGTCCACCTTGGCACGCGTCGCGGCCCCGGGCCGAGTCCGATGCGGAGGCGTGGAGGGCTCAGAGCTCGAGGACGACCTTGCGGGTGCCGAACGCGTTGAGGACCTCGTGCCAGTGGGAACGGAATCTCTCGGCGCCGCCACCGGACGCCGCGCTCACGTTGATGACGACGATGTCCCTGTCCTCGGGGTCGGGTGCCAGCGGGCGGGACTCGGTGTACAGGACCGCGGTGCCGGGGTCCGTCTCGGCGTCGACGGCGATCGAGAGCACGTCGGACGGTAGCAGGGGAGAGGTCGCGAAGACCTCGACGAACACGGTCTCGGTGGCGACGACCGTGCGCAGGTCGACACCAAGCTCGTAGAGGTCGTCGGCGACGGCAGCCACCGATGTGACGACCGACTCCGTCTCAGGAGCCTGCCAGGTCGGGACCCGGACGGTGGCCGTGGCGACGTAGCCCGCATCCGCCGTGCCACCGAACTCGTCGAGGCTCGCTTCCAGGACGCCAGGTGCCACCCGCAGACCATCGAGGGCCGCCTCCACCTTCGCCCGGGGGTCGGGGCGGGGCGCCTGGTCGGGCTCGAGGTCATACCCGCCGTAGGAGCACGCGGCGATCGCAAGGCTCAGTGCGGCCGCCACGAGGGCCGCCGTGGCGCGGCGAGCGCCCCGTCGCGTGCTCGTCGACCCGACGACTGCCCGGTGCACGGTCATCCGGCGAGGCTACGGGGCATCCCTCGACGTGTCACAGGAGGCGCCCCCGCCCGGTCGACAGGGGTGACAGGGCGGCACGCGCCGCACGCAGCGACAGGAGGACACCATGAAGATCGTCGTGATCGGCGGTACGGGGCTCATCGGCTCGAAGCTCGTCACCGTGCTGCGGGACCGCGGCCACGAGGCCGTGCCCGCCTCGCCCAACTCGGGCGTCAACACCCTCACCGGTGAGGGCGTCGCGGCGGTGCTCGAGGGCGCGGACGTCGTGGTCGACGTCTCGAACTCGCCGTCGTTCGAGGACCAGGCGGTCCTCGAGTTCTTCCGCACCTCGACGGGCAACCTCCTGGCGGCCGAGGAGAAGGCCGGCGTCCGCCACCACGTCGCGCTGTCCGTCGTGGGCACGCAGGGCCTGACGGAGAGCGGGTACTTCCGCGCGAAGATCGCGCAGGAGGAGCTGATCACGGGCTCTCCGGTGCCGTACTCGATCGTCCACGCGACGCAGTTCTTCGAGTTCCTCAAGTCGATCACGGACGGCGCCACGCAGGACGGCGTCGTGCACCTCGCGCCGGTCCTGTTCCAGCCGATCGCCGCCTCCGACGTGGCCGTCGCCGTCGCGGACGTCGCCACGGGCGCGCCGGTGCGCGGCATCGTCGAGGTCGCGGGGCCCGAGGTCTACCGGCTCGACGAGCTCGTCCGGACCACGCTCGTGTCGCTCGACGACCCGCGCGAGGTGGTCGCCGACCCGGAGGCACGGTACTTCGGTGCGCCGCTCTCCGAGGGCTCGCTCGTGCCGGGCGACGGCGCGGTGCTCGGCGGCACCCGGCTCGCGGACTGGCGCACGCAGCAGTCCGTGGCGACGCGGTAGCGGACGGGGCGGCCGAGAGCACTCGGCCCATATCGCCGGGCGGGCGTCCTCGCGCGAGGACGCGTGGGGGTCGCCCGCCCGGCGCGACGACGTGTCACCCTGCGGGACGACGGCGAGGAGCGCATGGACACGGAAGCACTCGGCCCGACGGTGCGCCGGCTCCGGCTCGCCGCCGACCTGACCCTGGAGCGGCTCTCCGAGCTCTCCGGCGTCAGCGACCGGGCCCTTAGCGACATCGAGCGCGGCGCGGCCCGCGGCCCCCAGCACCGGACGATGCTGGCCGTCGTCGACGCGCTCGGCCTCGGTGAGCACGACCGGGCGCTCGTCCTGCGAGCCGCGCGCGAGGGACGTCGCCGGGCCCGTCCCGAGCCGGGGTGGCGCCTGCCGCTGCCGCGCGGGGCGGCCGACTTCACCGGGCGCGAGGCGGAGCTCGACCGCGTGACGCGGGCGCTGCGCGCGGAACCCGGCGAGCAGCCGCCCGTCGTGGTCGTCACGGGTCCACCGGGGTACGGCAAGACGAGCCTGGCCGTGCGCGTGGCGCAGCGGCTGCAGGCCGAGTTCGACGACCAGCTCTTCCTCGAGCTCGCGGGGACCGCGCCCGACGTCGTGCGCCCGGGCACCGTGGTCTCCCGGCTCGTCCAGGCCCTCGTCGGCACGGGCACCCGGGGCAGCGACGACCCTGGCCGGCTGCGGGCCCTGCTCGCGGGTCGGCGCGTCCTCGTCGTGCTCGACGACGCGCACGACGAGGCGCAGGTGCGCGCCGCGCTCCCGTCGACGGGCCCCGCCGCGGTGCTCGTGACGAGCCGGCGACGCCTCGAGGGCCTCGAGGACGTCGTGCGGGTCGACCTCGAGCGGCTCACCTCCGGCGACTCGCGTGCCCTGCTCGCGCGGATCATCCCGGAGCAGCAGGCGTCCGCGGCCGACCTCGCGCGACTCGCCGAGCTGTGCGACGACGTCCCGCTCGCGCTGCGCATCGCGGCGAACCGGCTCGCGAGCAGGGCGACCTGGACCGTGGACGCGCTGGCCTCGCGCCTCGCGGTCGCGGACCGTCGCCTCGACGCCCTGGCGGCCGGCGACCTCTCGGTGCGCGCGGCGATCGACCTCTCGTTCGACCAGCTCGGACCGGCCGCGCAGCGGCTGTTCCGCCGCCTCGCGCTCGCCGACGGGCGCGACGTCGGCACCGGGCTCGCCGCGACCCTCGCGCAGGAGCCGGCCTGGACGACCGAGGAGCTGCTCGACGAGCTCGTGTCGCTCAGCCTCGTCCGCCCGGCCGAGCACGACCGGTACGCGCTGCACGACCTGCTGCGCCTCTACGCGCAGCGCGCGCTCGCCGACGAGGAGCCGGCCGAGGTCCGCGCCGGCGTCCGCGACGCCGCGGACGCGTGGCTCCTGCGCACCGCGGTCCGGGCGGGCCGGTGGTTCGAGCCCGACGTCCTGGGCGACGGGTCCGCTGACGCGGAGGACGTCGTCGGGCTGGCGACGGGCGAGGAAGCCCGCGCCTGGCTCACCGACGAGTCGGCGGCGTGGTTCGCCGCCCTGGGCCGCGCGGGCGGGAGCGGTGACCATCAGGTCGTGGTCGAGGTCGCCGAGGCCCTGCACTGGTTCTCGGACCTGTGGCCCTACTGGGGACACTGGCACGAGGTCTACGCGGCGTCGGCCGCGGCGGCCGAGGCGCTCGGCGACGACGCGCTCCTCGCGACCCACCTCGGCTACCTCGCGTGGGCGCAGGTCCACTGCCGGGGCGACGTCGCCGCGGGCACGGCCGCGGCCGAGCGTGGGCGCGAGGTCGCTGACCGGGTCGGCGACCCGGACCTGCGCGCGTGGGCCGCCTACTACGTCGGCTGGTGCGCGAGCTCCGGGGGCGACCACGCGCTCAGCGTCGCCGCGTCGGAGGACGCGATCGCGCTCTTCCGGCGCGCGGAGGACCGCGAGGGGCTGCCGCAGGCGCTGTTCCAGCGGGCGCAGGGGCTCGCCGCGCTGGGACGCGCGGACGAGGCGATCGCCCACCTGCGCGACGTCGTCGCGCTCGTGCGCGACCCGCGCACCGCGCCGCGCGGGCAGGTCGCCGAGTTCACCGCCCTGCACGCGCTCGGCACGATCGCGCGCATCAGCCTCGACCGGCAGGACTGGGCGACCACGCGCCGCGTCGCGGACGAGGCGATCACGGGCTTCCTCGCGCAGGGCGCGCACCCGTCGGCGGCGCACATGCACGTGTTCCGCGCCCACGCCCGGCGCGCGCAGGACGACCACGCGGGCGCGCGCGCCGACCTGGCCCGGGCGGTCGAGCTCTTCGAGGGGTCGGGCGACACCGAGGGACTCGCCGCGGCGCGGGCCGCGGGCGCGCTGGTGCGTGGCGCGGTCGACGGCGGCCCCCGTCGCCGGGGCGACGGGGGCCGCACGGGTCGGACCGTCAGGAGACGGCGGCGACCGCGTCGATGATCGTCGCCGCGACCTCCGCGGGGCGCGAGACCGACAGCGCGTGGGACGCGCCCACGACGGCGGTGCTCGCGCGCGCCCCGGCACGCTCGGCCATGAAGCGCTGGAGCTCGGCGGGGATGTTCTTGTCCTCCTCGCCGTAGACGAACCACGACGGGACGTGCCGCCAGGCCGCCTCGGCGCCGGGCAGGCCCTCGCTCAGCGCGAGCTCGGTGACGGGACGCTGCTCGGCCGCCATGACGACGGCGCGCTCGACCGGGACGTCGTGCGCGAACTGCGACGGGAACGCGTCGCCGCGGATCCGCAGCTCGTTCCCGCCGCTCGTCAGCGGGTAGCCGATCAGGGTCTCGCCGAGCGTGCTGCCGGGGAACTTGCCCGAGAGCTGGAGCGCGGACTCCCCGGCGTCGGGCGCGAACGCCCCGACGTAGACGAGCGCCCTGACGGCGTCGACGCCCGCCGCGGCACCGGTGACGACGATGCCGCCGTACGAGTGCCCGACGAGGACGACGGGGCGGCCGATCGCCGCCACGACGTCGCGGACGTACTCGGCGTCGCCCGTGACGGAGCGCAGCGGGTTGGCGATCGCGACGACGTCGACCGACTGCGCGAGGAGGCGCTCGACGACGCCGTCCCAGCTGTCGGAGCCGGCGAACGCGCCGTGGACCAGGAGGACGATGGGCTTCGTGGTGGACATGGTTCTTCCTTCTCTCGGGGTGGTCAGAGGGTGCCGAGCGCGGTGCGCAGCACGTGGACGGCCTGCTCGACGGCGGCCGTGGCGGCACGCGTCGGGCGCAGCGGGTTGAGCATCATGAAGTCGTGGATCGTGCCGTTGTAGCGCAGGCTCGTCGTGGGGACGCCGGCCTGGAGCAGGCGCCGCGCGTACGCCTCGCCCTCGTCGCGCAGGACGTCGTTCTCGTCGACGACGACGAACGCGGGCGGCAGCCCGGCGAGGTCGTCGAGCGAGGCGCGCAGCGGCGACGCGGTGATCTCGGACCGGCGGTCGACGTCGGGCAGGTAGCTGTCCCAGAACCACGCCATGGCCCGCGCCGTGAGGTGCGGGCCGTCCTTGAACTCGCGGTAGCTCGCCGTGTCCTGCGCGGCGTCCGTCACGGGGTAGTACAGCGACTGGTGGACGAACGTCACGTCGCCCCGCTGCTTGGCGAGCAGCGTGAGCGCGGCCGTGAGGTTGCCGCCCACCGAGTCGCCCGCGACGGCGAGGCGGGACGCGTCGAGACCGAGCGCCGCGCCCTGCGTCGTGATCCAGCGGGCCACCGCGTAGCCCTGCTCGAGCGCGACCGGGTAGCGCGCCTCGGGCGAGCGGTCGTACTCGACGAACGCGACCGCCGCGCGGGCGCCGACGGCGAGCTCGCGCACGAGGCGGTCGTGCGTGCCGGCGTCGCCGAGCACCCAGCCGCCGCCGTGCAGGTAGAGCACGACGGGCAGCGTCCCGGTCGTGCCGCGAGGCGTGACCACGCGGACGCGGACCGATCCGTCGCCCGCGGGGACGGTCACCCAGGTCTCCTCGACCTGGGCCATCTCGATGAGCTGCGCCTGCAGGTCGTCGAGGACCTTGCGGGCGCGTTCCGGGCCGAGCTCGTCGACGAACGGTGGGGTCGCGACGGCGTCGGCGAACGCCTGCGCCTCCGGTTCCAGGACGGGTTCGCTCATGGTCTTCTCTCCTTCGGTGCGATGGATCCCCTGCTCCTCCAGCCTGCGAACCCGCGGGCCCGGGCACCACGAAGAACGCACGCAGGACTCGCGCTCCGCGCACGCGTGTCACAGGACGGGCGCGCGCCCGGTCGAACGGGTGCAGCAGGACGACGCACGTCGGAGGGGTCCGGTCGAGTCGTGAGGTAAGAGCGGGAGCACCGGGTTTCAGGCGGCCCTCCGCGGGTACGCGCCAAGCAGATCGCGGCTGGTCCCACCCGCCGCCGGACCCGTGCGCGACGGTGCGTCCTGCCCTGTCACAGATCACGGCCCTGTCCGGTCGGGTGGGGGAAGGGCGTCCGGCCGAGCGGCCGGGGGTGACGGCGACACGAGGGCGGGGCGAGGATGGCGGACGTGGACGGGCGGGCGGCGGACCTGACGGTGGCGGAGCAGCAGTTCAGCGCGGCGCGGCGCAGGCTGTTCGGGATCGCGTACCGGATCCTCGGCAGCGCGGCGGAGGCCGACGACGTGCTCCAGGACGCGTGGGTGCGCTGGCAGACGTACGACCGCTCGACCGTGCGCAACCCCGACGCGTTCCTCACGACGACGGTGACGCGGCTCGCGATCAACGTCGCCCAGTCGGCGCGCGTGCGCCGCGAGACGTACATCGGCCCCTGGCTGCCCGAACCCGTGGACACCAGCGCCGACCCGACGCTCGGCGCCGAGCGGGGCGAGGCGCTCGAGGTCGCGCTCCTCATGCTCCTCGAGAAGCTCACCCCGACCGAGCGCGCGGCGTACGTGCTGCGCGAGGCGTTCGACTACCCGTACGAGCAGATCGCGGAGATCATCGGGCACTCGCAGGCGAGCGTGCGCCAGCTCGTGAGCCGCGCGCGCCGGCACCTGGGGGAGGAGCGCCGCGCGCCGGTCGCCCCGGAGGCCCAGCGCCGCCTGCTCACCGCGTTCGTCGCGGCGGCGAAGGCCGGTGACGTCGCGCTCCTGGAGCAGCTCTTCGCCGAGGACGTGATCTCCTACTCCGACGGCGGCGGCGCGGTCCGCGCGTCGAAGTTCCCGGTCGTGGGGCGTCCGCGCGTCGCGAAGTACCACCACGCGTTCGCGGCGCGCTTCTGGGAGGGCGTCGACGTGGAGCCCGCCGACGTCAACGGCCACCCGGCCGTCAAGCTCTCGCACGACGGGCAGCTCTTCGCCGTGCTCACGGTGCGCGCCACCGTCGACGGCATCGACCGCGTGCTGTGGATGATGAATCCGCAGAAGCTCGCGGCCGTCTCCGCGTAGTCGGCGCATGTCTCAGCGAGACGGGTCGAGGAGACCTGGTGCGGCCGGGGCGGAGCACGCTCGCGTCGTCGCCGCGCTCCACCGCGCGACGGGCGAGGGAGACCGCGACGCCGTGCGCGCCCTCGTCGAGCCCGCTGCGACCCTGTGGGTCGACGCCGCCGGCAGCGACGACGCGACGCCCGGGTTCGCCGAGGGCGGCGACGAGACGGCGCGGGCGCTGTGCCGGGTCCTGCGCCCCGGGCCAGGGGTCGTGGTCGCGGTGCGCTCGGTCAACGGCGCGGACGGCCTCGTGGTGCGCCAGGACGGCGTCGTGACGGGCGTCGTGAGCGTGGCGGTGCGGTCGGACCGGGTCTGCGAGGCGTGGGTCGTGCTCAGCCCGTCCAAGCTCGCACGGTGGAATCGCGACTGAGACGCCCGGACCGGCAGGGGTCTAGTGTCTCCCCATGACGCTCTACCTCGACGACCGCGACGAGGGCCTGTCACCCACGACGAGCCACCCCGCGTTCGTGTCCCTCGCGCCCGAGCCGTTCTACGACGAGGGCGAGGACTTCTCGCCGTTCGGCAACGACTCCGGGCACGACGCGCTGCGGGACCTCGAGGAGTGGTACGCGGCCGACGGCCGCGACGACGCGCTGCCCGCGTTCGTCGACGGTCTCCTCGCGGCCTGGGACCTCGGGGTGCCGGAGGACGTCTGGGTGGCCGGGCGCGCGGCCGCGTCCGACGGGCTCCGCTCCGGGGCGCTGGACGAGGCGGCGCTCGCGGCGGAGGCGCGGGCGCAGGTCGCGATCGTGCTCGGCCAGCTCAAGATCCGGGGCGGACTCACGCCGCAGGCCCGCGCCGTGGGCACCCGGGCGCTCGACGTGCTGGGCGCGCTCAACGACCACGCGCGCGCGGCGTGCCCGGACTGGCCGTACGCGGACGACGACGCCGCCGCCACGGCCGCGATGGCCGCCGTCGTGCGGGACGCGCCGGACCTGGCCTGACGCCGCGCTACGCCGCCGGTCGCGACGGGTCGTCGTCGGCACGACCGCCCACGAGGGTGCGCACCCGCTCCCACCGCGCCCGGTACCGCGCACCGAACCGTGCCTGTGCGCGGGCGAGCCGGTGGGGCCGCTGCGCGTACCGCCGTCGGGCCCAGGGCGACGTCGGCTTGGCGAGCCGGACCGCCCCGACGAACGCCACGACCGGGACGACGATCCCGACGAGGCCCGTCGCGAGCTTGCCCTTGAGGATGCACACGAACGCGAGCGCGAGGTGGACGACGACGGTCACCGTGTACGCGAGCCAGCCGCCCTGCGAGCCGTCGGACGTGACCCCGATCGGCGAGGCGGACAGGAGCAGCGCACCTCCGAGCGCACCGCCCACGAGGATCGCGTCGATCGAGCGCTGGCCCTCCTCGGACCAGTAGACGTCGTCGACGAACAGCCAGAGCGCGAACTCGTCGAGCGCGAGCGCGGCGCCCGCCCCGAACAGGAGCGCGAGCACCTCGGACCACGGGTGCCCGGGCGAGTACCGGAACTCGAGCATCCCCGTGAGCAGGACGAGGAGGATGCCCCAGACCTGGTGGTGCACGTGGACGCCCCCGACGGACACGTCGCCCAGGAGGGCGCGCCGGGGTCGTGCGGCCGGACCGGGGTCGGGAGGCGGTCCCGCCTCGCGGCGCGCGCGGATGCGGCGCGTGATCGACCGCACGACGACGAACGTCACGACGAACCCCACGAGCGCGAACAGCGCGGGCGCGCGCCCGGTGTCGACGACGTGCTCGGTGTACCAGTCCACGGGTGCACCTCCCCGGCGCGGCCGACCGTCTCTCGGCCCATCGTCGCCGGTCCCGGGGCGCCCCGGCGAGCGGGACGCCCCGGGGCCGGGCTCAGCGGCCGGGCACGGGGACGCGGCGGAGCGCCCCGTCCGAGCCCAGCTCGAGCGCGACGTCGACGCCGAGCCGGGCGAGGAAGCCGTCGTCGTGGCTGACGACGAGCAGCGCGCCGGCGTAGCCGGACAGGGCCTCGACGAGCCGGTCGACGCTGCGCACGTCGAGGTTGTTCGTCGGCTCGTCGAGCACGAGGAGCTGGGCGGGCGGGTCGGCGAGCAGGAGCCGGGCGAGCGAGACGCGGAAGCGCTCGCCGCCCGACAGCGTCGACACCGGGCGGTCCACGCTCGACCCCCGCAGGAGCAGGCGCGCGAGCTGGTTGCGGATCGTGCCCGGCGCCGCGCCCGGTGCCCCGTCGCGCACGTTCTCGAGCGCGCTGCGGGCGTCGTCGAGCCCGTCCAGCCGCTGCGGCAGGTAGCCGACGCGGTCGGTGAGCAGCGTCCCACCCGCGCGCCCTGGCTCGGGTGCGCGGGTGGCGAGCAGGTTCTCCAGGAGCGTCGTCTTGCCGGTCCCGTTGGCACCGACGAGCGCGACCCGCTCGGGCCCCTGCACGACGACCGTCCCGTTCGACCCGTGCAGCTCGGCGAGGCGGCGACCGCGCGGCACGTCGGGGTCGGGGAGCACGAGGTGCACGTGCTCGTCGTCGCGCACGCGGGCCGCCGCGGCGTCGAGCGCGTCCTGCGCGGCCTGGACCTTCGCGTCCAGGCCCTGACGCATCGAGCCGGCGGACACCTGCGCGGCGGACGCGCGCAGTCCCATCGAGATGCGTGACCCGGTGCGGTTCGCCTGCGCGGTGCGCGCGGTCCGCTCGCGGCGCGCGAGCTTGGTCTCGGCCTCGACGCGCTGGCGCTTCTCGGCGCGCAGCGTCTGCTCGGCGGTCCGCGCGGCCTGCGCCGCGGCGGCCTGGTCCGCGTCGAGCTGCGCGCGCCACGCGCTGTACGGCCCGCCGAAGGTGGTGAGGCGGCCGCCGTGCAGCTCCGCCGTCTCGTCCATGTGCTCGAGCAGCTCGAGGTCGTGGCTCACGACGACGAGCGTCCCGGGCCAGTCGTCGACGAGCGCCGCGAGCCGCGCCCGGGTGCCACGGTCCAGGTTGTTGGTCGGCTCGTCGAGCAGCGTGATCGCGCTGCGCCGCACGCGCAGCCCGCTGATCGCGACGAGCATCGCCTCGCCGCCCGACAGCTCGCCCACGCGCCGGTCGAGGCCGACGCCGTCGAGCCCGATCTCGGCGAGCGCCTGCGCGGCGCGCGCCTCGACGTCCCAGTCGTCGCCGACGGCGTCGAAGTGGCGCACGTCCACGTCCCCGGACTCGATGGCGCGCAGCGCGGCGAGCGTGCCGTCGATGCCGAGGAGGCGCGCGACGCTCGCGTCCTGCCCGAGGGTCAGGGTCTGGGGCAGGTAGGCGACGTCGCCGGTGGTCGTGACGCGGCCCGACGTCGGCGTGAGCAGGCCGGCGACGAGGCGCAGGAGGGTGGACTTGCCGGCGCCGTTGTCGCCGACGAGGCCCGTGCGGCCGGTGCCGAACGTGCCGGTGAGGTGCGAGAGCGCGACGGTGCCGTCGGGCCACTCGAAGGTGAGGTCGGTCAGGGTCACCGCGGAGCGGTGCGGGGTGGACATGAGGTGCTCCTCGTGCCCGCGGTGGAGCGGGCAGGGTCGTGCCGGGGAAGGACAGGGCGGCGCGGGAGCGGTGCGGCGGGTCCGGGCACGACGAGTCCACGGCACGAGCCGGGAAGGGTCGCCCACGGGGGCTCCGTCACGGAGCCAGGGGCGAGAGGGTGCGCTGGGACGGGCCGCCGACGGCTCGGCGGCTAGAGTCTGTCGACCTCGATGAGCACGTGCCGATGCTATCAGCGACCCCGGTCAGCGCGGCGTCGTCGCAGTCCCGAGCGCGTGCACGAGCCCGGCCACCAGGGCGGCGGCAGCCGCGCTCGAGTGCGGCCGGGTCACGAGCCCGAGGGACCACGTCTCGGGCGCGTCGAGCGGGACCGCGACCGCGCCGTCGGCGGGCTCGTACATGTCGGCCGGGACCACCGCGACCCCGAACCCCGCGGCGACGAACGCGGGCAGGTCCCCGACGTCCGCGACCTCCGTGTCGGCGCGCGGCGCGACGCCCGCGTGCGCGAACGCGCGCTCGGCGACCACGCGGTTGCCGAACCCGCGCGGCGTCGTCACGACGCGCTCGTCGGCCAGGTCGCCCGGCGCGACCGACGCGGCCCCGGAGAGCGCGTGCCCGGTGGGCAGGACCGCGACGAACGTCGCGGACGTGAGGCGCGTGTACCGCAGGCCCGGATGGTCCTGCGGGTCCAGCCCCGTGAAGGCGACGTCGACGACCCCGCGGCGCACGTCCTCGCCGAGACCCGTCGAGCCGGCGGGGCTCGGCGTCAGGCGCAGCTCCACGCCCGGGTGACGCTCGCGGAACGCCGCCAGCACGCGCGGCAGGCCGAGGTAGCCGAGATTGGTGAAGACCCCGAGCCGGACCGTGCCGCGCACGAGGTGCGGGCCGGGCGCGACGGCGGCGCGCGCCTCGTCGACCGCGTCGAGGACCGCGCGAGCCCGGGGGAGCAGCGCCTCGCCCTGCGAGGTGAGCGCGACGGCGCGCTTGGTGCGCTCGAACAGCCGGGCACCCAGCTCGGTCTCCAGCGCGCGCACCCCCGCGGACACGCTCGACTGCACGGCGAACACGCGCGCCGCCGCGCGTGTGAAGCTCAGCTCCTCGGCGACGGCGACGAAGTACTCGAGCTGGCGCGTCTCCATGGGGCGACGCTACCCGAGAAATCGGCATAGGCGATCAGGAGTATCGAGACAAGTCGTTGGACACGATCACTCGACCGGGCGCACGGTGGTGCGCATGACCTCGACCTCGACGCAGACCCCGAGCCTCGCACGAACCTCCCCGCGGGCGACCCGGCGGCGTCCACTCGTCTCCCACGGCTCCGGCTTCCTCGTCGTGGCGCTCGCGTTCGCCACCGCCATGGCGTTCTCGACCGTCCCGACCCCGCTCTACCCCCTCTACCAGGTGCGCGACGGGCTCCCCACGGTCGCCGTGACCGTCGTCTTCGCCGCCTACGCGGTCGGCGTCGCGGCGAGCCTGTACCTCGTGGGTCACCTCAGCGACCGGTTCGGACGCCGGCGCGTGCTGCTCCTCGGTCTCGCGGCCGAGCTCGTGGCGGCGCTGCTGTTCCTCGCGCTCGACGGGCTCGGCGGGCTCGTGGCCGCGCGGCTCGTCTCCGGGGCGGGGATCGGTGCCGTCACCGCGACGGCGACGGCCCACCTCGCCGAGCTGCGCGCGGTCGCGCGCCCGGACGGCTCGCGCGACGCGAGCGCGGTCGCCGGCCTGGCGAACATCGGCGGCCTCGCGCTCGGCCCGCTCGTCGGCGGGCTCCTGGCCCAGGCCGCACCCGCCCCGCTCACGACGCCGTATGTCGCGTTCGCCGTCCTGCTCGCGGCCGCGATCCTCGCCGCGGCGGCGGTGCCCGAGACGGTCGCGCCCACCGTCGGTCGGTACGCCTACCGCCCGCAGCGTGTCGCGGTGCCCCGGTCCGGGCGCGGCACGTTCGTCGCCGCGGCCGCGGCCGCGTTCGCCGGCTTCGCCGTGTTCGGGCTCTTCACGTCGCTCACGCCGAGCGTCCTCGCCACGGTCATGCACGAGGAGTCGCGACTCGTCGCCGGCCTCGTGTCCGCTGCGGTGTTCGCGTCCGCCGCCCTCGCCCAGCTCGCCTCCGGGCGGCTCGCCCCCGCGCGGCAGGTGGCGCTCGCGGTCGCGCTGACGCTGTCCGGGCTCGTCGTCCTCGCCGTTGCGGTCGCGCTCGCGTCCTTGCCGGGCTTCGTCGCCAGCGCGGTCGTCGCCGGGGCGGGTGTCGGCATCCTCTTCCGCGGCGCGCTCGCGACGGCGGGGTCGCTCGCCGAACCGCAGCGGCGCGGCGAGGTGCTCGCGGGGGTATTCCTCGTCGCCTACGTCGGGCTCGCCGTCCCGGTGCTGCTCCTCGGGCTCTCGCTGACCGTCGAGCCGCTGCGCCTGATGGTCGTCGTCTTCGCCGCCGCGACCGCCGTCCTCGTCGCCGTCGCAGCGCCGGGGCTCGCGCGCCGGCGCTGAGCGGACGGCCGAACCCGGGCTCGCTCCGCACCTGGGACGTCGGGTGGGGGTGGATCCCGGGTTCGGCCGCGCGGGTAGCGCTTTCCGGTCGCCGTGTGCCAAACTCGGCCCGACCGGCGAGAAACCGGTTTCTTGCACCGACGAAGGAGTTGGGTGATGGCAGGACGGTGGGTCAGAGGTTCGCTGGCCGCGGCGACCGCGGTCGTGATGGCGGTGACCGGGACCGCGCTGACGAGCAGCGCGGCGACGGGTCCAGCAGGGGAGGACGGCACGCCCCCGGGCCTTCCGGGCGCGGCGGACCTCGGCCGGCAGGTGCTCGGGGCGAACGACGGCTGGGGTGCCGCGAACGGCGGCATCACGGGCGGGAGCGCGGCGAGCGCCGAGCGCGTGTACGTCGTCGACACCTGGGAGGAGCTGCGCGCCGCGCTGGGCGGGGCCGGCGCGCGGACCGACACGACGCCCCGCATCGTGTACGTCGACGGACGCGTCGACGCGTTCGCCGGGACCAGCTGCGAGGCGATCGCCGCGACCGTTCCCGTCGCGGGGAGCGACGTCCCGTTCTCGATGGACGACTACGTCGCGGCGTACGACCCCGCGACGTACGGGTGGGTGGACCCGGCCGGTCCGCTCGAGGACGCGCGCGTGGTCGCTGCCGCGGAGCAGGCGACGCGCACGCTCCAGCACGTGGGGTCGAACGTGACGATCGTCGGCCTGGGCACGGACGCGCAGGTCGTGGGCGCGAGCCTGCGGATCCGGGACGCGCGCAACGTCATCGTCCGCAACGTCACGTTCTCCGACGCGCGCGACTGCTTCCCCGCCTGGGACCCGGGCGACGGCGACTCGGGCAACTGGAACTCGGCGTACGACAACGTGTCGGTGTGGTCGTCGGAGAACGTGTGGGTGGACCACAGCACGTTCGACGACGGCGAGCACCCGCCGTCGTCGCTGCCGACGGTGTTCGGCCGCCCGTACGAGATCCACGACGGCCTGCTCGACGTCACGCACGGCTCGGACCACGTGACGGTCTCGTACAACCACTTCTCCGACCACGACAAGACGGCGATCCTCGGCTCCTCGGACAGCCGTACCCAGGACGCGGGCAAGCACAAGGTGACGTACCACCACAACCGGTGGACCGACGTCGGGCAGCGCGCCCCGCGCGTGCGGTTCGGGGACGTGCACGTCTACAACGAGCTCTACGAGCAGACGCGCGAGGGCATCTTCCAGTACTACTGGGGCGCGGGCGTCGACTCGAGCATCTACGCCGAGAACAACGCGTTCGAGCTCGCCCCGGGCGTCGACCCGGCGCGGATCGTCGCACGGTGGAAGGGCGAGCGGCTCTTCGAGGCCGGCTCGACGGTGAACGGCGAGCCGGTCGACCTCGTCGCCGCCTACAACGCCTCGGTGGCTGAATCGGATCGGCTCGCGGACGAGGCGCGCTGGACCCCGACCCTGCACGGCACGGTCGACCCGACGTGGGCCGTGCCCGCGATCGTCCGTTCCTCCGCGGGAGCGGGGCGGCTCGGCCCGATCGACGCCCCGGCCTACGACCCGCGCGCGACGTACGGCGCGGGCGACGTCGTCGTCCACGACGGCGCGGTGTTCCGCGCCCAGTGGTACGCGCGGGGAACGACCCCGGGCGCGGCGTGGGGACCGTGGGAGGAGCTGGCCGCCGACGTGCGCGGTGTGCCCGTCTGGACCCCGACGCGTGTGTTCCGGTCGGGCAACGCGGTCGTGCACGACGGCGCGGTGTGGGTCGCGCAGTGGTGGTCGCGCGGGCAGGAGCCGGGCACCGGCTCGTGGGGCCCGTTCCGCGCGGTCGGCTGAGACGCGCGGTCGTGAGGACGAGCTCACGGGGACGACGAGGGTCCGGTCGGCACGACGCGCCGGGGGTGTCGTGCCGACCGGCCGCTTCGCGCGCTCGGGGTGTCTCTCGACGTCCCGGCGTGGTCAAGCGGTGCGCGGACGATCCTGCGGCTCTGGAGAACGCGGCGTTCACGGGGTCCGACTACTGGGCTGGTCACGCACGGGGATGGCTCGAGCAGGGGCTTGCGCCCGGTTCTGTGGCCGCCCGCCCTGGCCGCTGGAGGCAGACCTGTCCCGCTCGCCGCCCATCCGGCACCGCGCGCGTCGACTGCGCATGCGCGCCACCGAGAGTCACGCCCTAGGTGTGATGTCCAGGGAGGTTGGTCAGCCGGCTGACCGGCGGCTGGTTGCCGATCGCGCTGTGGAGCCTGTGGT
>NZ_JAMXMH010000005.1:0-299437 GCF_025818875.1 Cellulosimicrobium sp. SH8
GGGGTGGGAGAGTAGGACGCCGCCGGACAACCCTTCACCGAAGGCCCACCCCACACGGGGTGGGCCTTCGGCATTTCCAGACCGTCTCGCCGGCCGCCCCGTCCGGGCAGGCCCGCGCGGACGTCGCGCCGCAGGATTCCCCGGGCCCCTCCGTCACGTGTCACGGCGGGGCCGACGTGGGAAGATGGCCTGCGCAAACTCCAGAACGAGAGGTAACCCCGTGAACGACACCTCCCACGACCCCGAGTCGGACCTGCCGTCGTCGGGCGACGACCGTGGTGGTCGACGCGACCGTGACGGGCGACAGGGTTCCTCCCGTGACGCGCGCGGGGCGGGGCCCGGACGATCCGGTGGCGGCGCTGCCTCCAACGACCGCGACCGTCGTCGTGGCGGTGGCGACGACGCCCGTCGCGGATCAGGTGACTCGCGCGGACGTCAGGACGGCGGCTACCGCGGGAAGCCCGACGGCACGCGCGGCCGTACGGAGGGGGGCCGACCCGACCGGGGGTACGGGGCCACGGATCGCGACCGTCGCGCCGGCGACCGTCCCGGGCGGCGCGACGACCGGGCACCCGCTCGCGACGGGCGTGGCACGTCGGGGTCGCGCGGCGACGGGTACCAGCGGCCCGCGCGCACCGGCGAGGGAAGCCGCGGGCGGTACGACCGGGACTCGACCGACCGCCGTCGTGACGGCTCGGGCCCGCGCGACGACCGCCGTGGTGGTGACCGCCGCGGGCACGCACCGCGTGCCGGGGCCGGCCGTGACCGGGAGGGCTTCGACCGCCGTCCCGAGCCGCGCCACCCGGCGGGTCCGGCGATCCCCGACGAGGTGCAGATCTCTCAGCTCGACCGCGCGGCGCGCGGTCGGCTGCGGACGCTGAGCAAGGAGACCGCCGAGGTCGTCGGGCGTCATCTCGTGATGGCCGGGCGGCTCATCGACTCCGACCCGGAGCTCGCCTACGAGCACGCGCAGGCGGCCGTGCGTCGTGCGGGCCGGGTCGACGTGGCACGTGAGGCGGCCGGTCTGACGGCCTATGCGACCGGTCGGTACGCCGAGGCGCTCCGTGAGCTGCGCACCGTGCGGCGCCTCAACGGGTCGTCGGAGCACCTCCCGATCATGGCCGACTGCGAGCGGGGGCTCGGGCGCCCGGAGCGCGCGCTCGCTCTCGCGGCGTCGGAGGAGGCCGCGACCCTGGACGACGTCGGCCGCACGGAGCTCGCGATCGTCGTGAGCGGCGCCCGCGTCGATCTCGGCGAGCTCGACGCGGCCCTCGCGGCGCTCGAGCAGGTGCCCACGACCGGGACCCGCGGCGAGCTCGGGGCGCGCGTCCTGCAGGCGCGCGCGTCGGTGCTCGAGCTCGCGGGCCGGACCGAGGAGGCGGCGGAGATCCTCGCGGGAATCGACTCGAACCTGCTCGCCGCGGCTCTGGGCGAGGACGACGACGTCGTGGTCTACGACCTCACGGACGACGTCGAGGAGTCCGAGCAGGCCGAGGAGGAGCGTCCCGAGGCGTCCGGACCGACGGACGCCGGCGAGCCTGCCGAGGGCCAGGAGACGGACGAGCAGTCTGACGAGACCGCGGCCGGGGGCTCGCGGGGCGACGGGACGGACGAGGCGCAGGACACGACGGGGGACGCCGCGCCGTCGGACGGGGGCGACCGGTGAGCGTCGGGCTGCTCGGGAGCGACGTCGCGCTGGCCGACCGGTACGACCTCGCGCTCGTCGACCTGGACGGTGTCGCGTACCGCGGCCACGAGCCGATCGAGCACGCGTCGGAGGGCCTGACGACGGCCCGCGCCCGCGGCATGCGCCTCGTGTTCGTCACGAACAACGCGTCCCGCGAGCCCGGGTCGGTGGCCGAGCAGCTCACGGGTCTCGACATCCCCACCTCGGCGGACGAGGTCATGACGGCCGCGCAGGCGGCCGCCGCGCTGCTGCGGACCCGCCTCGAGCAGGGCGCCCGCGTCCTCGTGGTCGGCGGGCCGGGACTCGTGACGGCCGTCCACGACGCCGGCTTCGTCCTCGTGGAGAGCGCGGACGAGGAGCCGGACGCCGTGGCGCAGGGCTTCGCACCGGAGCTCGGGTGGGCCCAGCTCGCCGAGGCCGCCTACGCCGTCCAGCGGGGCGCGTGGCACGTTGCGAGCAACCTCGACCTGTCGCTGCCGACCGCGCGGGGTTTCGCGCCGGGCAACGGGTCCCTGGTCGGCGCGGTGCGCGCCGCGACGGGCGTCGAGCCTGACAGCGCGGGCAAGCCGTCGCCAACCATGTACCGGCTGGCCATCGAGCGCGCGGGCGCCGAGGCACCGCTCGTCGTCGGGGACCGGCTGGACACGGACCTCGCCGGCGCCCGCGCGGGCGGCTATCCCGGCCTGCACGTCCTCACGGGCGTGAGCACGGCGCGGGACGCGATCCTCGCGGAGCCGCACCTGCGCCCGCACTACGTGGGCGCCGACCTGCGCAGCCTCCTCGAGCCGCACCCGGTGCCCGTGCGCACGGACGCCGGCTGGTGGTCGTGCGGCGACAGCGCGGCCCGGGTCGACGACGGCGCGCTGCGCCTCGACGTGCGCGGCACCGCGACGGTCGACACGGTCCGGGCGGCGGCAGCCGCGGCCTGGGCCTCGGCCGACGCGGGGCTCCCCGTCGACCCTGCGACGGTCCCCGAGCTGCCCGTCGGGACCCACTGAGGCCGACCGTCGGGCGGCACGACGCGCCGTGTCGCGCGGGCCGCCGGTCGTGCCCGTCCGTGGGACGCAACCGGTAGCGTGGTCCGGGATGCCCGGCCGCGGCCGGGCGACGTGCGCGCAGCCCACCAGACAGGAGGCAGGACATGACAGACGGCCCGCTGCGTCCGGTTCCCGGCCCGCCTCCCGGCGGAGGACCGGAGCGTTCGGCGAACGACCGGGACGGCGACGCGCCGTCCCCGGTCGCCAGCCCGTCCGACAACCCGCTCGATGCCGCGCTCGGACGGCTCGATGGTCTGGAAGGGCTCTCCACTGCCGACCACGTGGGGGTGCTGGAGGCCGTGCACGACGCGCTGGTCGCCGAGCTCGCGCGCACGGAGGACTGAGCGTGGCCGATCGCACGAGTGCCCGCCTCGACGGCGAGCTCGTCCGGCGCGGGCTCGCGAGGTCGCGCCGGCAGGCCGCCGAGCTCGTGGCCGCGGGCCGGGTGACGCGCGGCGGGACGGTCGTGACCAAGCCCTCGACCGCCGTCGTGCCGGAGGACCTGCTCGCGGTGATGCCGGACCCGGCGGACCCCGGCTACGCCTCGCGTGCCGCGTTCAAGCTCGCCGGGGTGCTCGACGCGCTGGACGCGCTCGACCCCGCCGGCGCGCCGCCGCGGCCGCCCGCCGTCGACGGCGCGCGGTGCCTCGACCTCGGGGCGTCGACCGGGGGGTTCACCGACGTCCTGCTGCGCCGTGGCGCGCGCGAGGTCGTCGCGGTGGACGTCGGGCACGACCAGCTCGTGCCGGCCCTGCGCGCCGACCCGCGGGTCCAGGTGCACGAGGGGCTCAACGTCCGCGACCTGGCTCCCGAGCACGTCGGGGCCGTGCCCGACCTCGTCGTCGGCGACCTGTCCTTCATCTCGCTCGCGATGGTGCTTCCCGCCGTCGCGGGGGTGGTGGGCCCGGGCTCCGACCTGCTCCTGCTCGTCAAGCCGCAGTTCGAGGTCGGTAGGGAACGCCTCGGGAGCGGCGGGGTCGTGCGCGACCCGGCGCTCCACGCCGAGGTCGTCGCCGCGGTCGCCCGGCACGCGGCGGTCGTCGGGCTGCGCCCGCTCGCCGTCGTGCCGAGCCCGCTGCCCGGGCCGAGCGGGAACCGCGAGTACTTCTGGTGGCTGCGGGCCGGCGACCCCGGCCGCGCCGACGGCGCCGTGCTCGACGACTCCGCGCTGGAGGACGCCGCCGCCGCGGCGGTGGCGTGGCAGCCCGTGCCCGACGGCGGCCCGCCGCCCGTCGTCCTCGTCGCCCCGGCGGCGTCGGACGGGCCGAGGACGACGCCCGACGCCACGACGCCCGACCGACCCCTGACTGGAGGAGCACCGTGACGCGACGCGTGCTGATCGTGACCCACGGCGGCCGCCCCGAGGCGGTCGTCGCGCTGCACGAGGCGGTGACCGAGCTCGAGCGCGCCGGCTTCACCGTGACGCTGCACGACGACGACCTCGCGGAGAGGTTCGGCGACCACATGGCGCGCACGCGGGCGCGCGAGGGCGTCGCGGAGTCGGAGGTCGTCATGGTCCTCGGCGGCGACGGCACGATCCTGCGCGCCGCGGAGCTCACGCACGGGACGGGGGTGCCGCTGCTCGGCGTGAACCTCGGGCACGTGGGGTTCCTCGCCGAGAGCGAGCGCGAGGACCTGCGCGCCGCCGTGGGGCGGCTCGCGGCGTACGACTACACGGTCGAGGAGCGCACGATCGTCGAGGTCCGGGCCTACCTGCCCGGCGAGCCCGAGCCGCTCGTGGGGTGGGCCCTCAACGAGGCGACGGTCGAGAAGGCGCAGCGCGAGCGCATGATCGAGGTCGTGCTCGGCGTCGACGGCCGTCCGCTGTCGTCGTTCGGGTGCGACGGCGTCGTGACGGCGACCGCGACCGGCTCGACCGCGCACGCGTTCTCCGCGGGCGGCCCGGTGATGTGGCCGGACGTCGACGCGGTGCTCGTCGTGCCGCTCGCGGCCCACGCGCTCTTCGCGCGACCGCTCGTCGTGGGCCCCCGCTCGACGATCACGGTGGACGTGCTGCCGGACTCGGCGTCGTCGGGCGTGCTCACGTGCGACGGCCGGCGGCGCATCGACCTGCCCAACGGCTCGCGGGTCGAGGTGCGGCGCTCCGACACGCCCCTGCGCCTCGCGCGGCTCAGCACGGCACCGTTCACGGACCGGCTGGTTTCCAAGTTCTCGCTCCCCGTGGTCGGGTGGCGCGAGCGCGCGGCGAGCGTCGCCGCGACCGCGGGCACGACCGCGGAGCGCGCCGCCGCCGCGGCGGCCGCGGACGCAGGCAGGGTGCCGGAGGACAAGGTCGCCACGGACGAGGAGGAGTGAGCGTGCTCGAGGAGATCGCGATCGAGAACCTCGGCGTCATCCGGTCGGCCCGCGTCCCGGTCGGGGCGGGCCTGACCGTGATCACGGGCGAGACGGGCGCGGGAAAGACCATGGTGCTCACCGGTCTCGGTCTGCTCATGGGCGGCAAGGCGGACCCGGCGACGGTGCGCCCGGGCGCGGCGAGCGCGGTGGTCGAGGGTCGTGTGCGCGTCACCGACCGTCCCGCGGTCGCCCAGCGGGTCGACGACGCGGGGGGGCAGGTGGACGACGACGGCACGGTCGTCATCCTGCGCACGGTCGCGGCGGAGGGCCGCTCGCGCGCGCACCTCGGCGGGCGCAGCGTCCCGCAGGGCGTGCTCGCGGAGATCGCCGACGACCTCGTGACGGTCCACGGCCAGTCCGACCAGCTCCGGCTGCGGACCGCGAGCCGGCAGCGTGTCGCGCTGGACGCGTTCGCCGGTCCACCGCACGCCGAGCTGCTGGCGCAGTACCGCGACGCGTGGACCGAGCGGTCGGCGCTGCAGGCGGAGATCGACGACATCGAGACGCGGGCGGGCGAGCGGGCCCGGGAGGCGGAGCTGCTGCGCCTCGGGCTCGCGGAGGTCGAGCGGGTCGCCCCGCAGCCCGGCGAGGACGTCGAGCTGACGGCCCTGGTGGCGCGGCTGGGGAACGTCGAGGAGCTGCGGGTCGCGGCCCAGCTCGCGCACGACGCCGTGGCCGGTGACGAGGCGGCGGAGCCGCAGGAGAACGCGGTCGTGTCGGTCGACCGGGCGCGGCGCGCGCTCGAGGCGGTCGCGGGCACGGACCCCGTGCTCGCCCGGCTCGGGGAGCGGCTCGCGGAGGTGGGCTACGTGCTGGCCGACGTCGCGACGGAGATCTCGGGCTACGTCGAGGACCTCGCGGCGGACCCCGCCGGGCTCGAGAGCGCGCACGCGCGCCTCGCCGAGCTCGGGACGCTGACGCGCAGCTACGGTGACACGGTCGACGACGTGCTGGCCTGGGCGAGCGGCGCCGGGCTGCGGCTCCTGGACCTGGACGACGGCGGCGAGCGGCTCCACGCCGCCACCGCGCGCCGCGACGAGCTCGACGCGGAGCTGGACCGCCTCGGAACCGCGATCACGGCCTCGCGCGAGCGCGCCGCGGCAGAGCTCGCGACCGCGGTGACCGACGAGCTGCGCGGGCTGGCCATGGGCGGTGCGAGCCTCGTGGTCGACGTCGCTCGGGCCGAGGAGCCCGGCCCGTGGGGTGTCGACGTGGTGACCTTCTCGCTCGTCGCCCACGCCGGGGCGCCGGCGCGCCCGCTCGGCAAGGGCGCGTCGGGCGGCGAGCTCTCCCGCGTCATGCTGGCGATCGAGGTGGCGCTCGCGACGGCGGCGGTCGACGGCACCGGGCAGGTGCTCCCGACGTTCGTCTTCGACGAGGTCGACGCGGGCGTCGGGGGCAAGGCGGCGGTCGAGGTCGGGCGCCGGCTGGCGTCGCTCGCCACGCGCGCGCAGGTGGTCGTCGTGACGCACCTCGCGCAGGTCGCGGCGTTCGCCGACGTCCAGTTCGTGGTGACGAAGTCGTCGGACGCCGGTCCGGGGGACGGGTCCGACGACGGCGACGCGGCGACCGCGGTCACGGTCACCGGTGTGCGCGAGGTCACGGGGGACGAGCGCGTCCGCGAGCTCGCGCGGATGCTCTCCGGCCAGGAGGACTCGGACGCGGCCCGCCGTCACGCGGTGGAGCTTCTGGAGTCGTCGGTCGTGGGACGATAGGGCACGATGAGACTCACTCTGCGCAAAGCCTCCCTGCCGGAGGCCGGGTCCGGCACGCTCGGCCCGGCCAAGGTCGACCCGCGCACCAAGGCGCTCACCAAGCGGCTCCAGCCGGGGGACGTCGCGGTGATCGACCACGTCGACATCGACCGCGTCGCCGCCGACGCGCTCGTCGCGGCCAAGCCGTCCGCGGTCCTCAACGCCGCGAAGTCGGTCTCGGGCCGCTACCCGAACCTCGGGCCCGACGTCCTGGTCGAGGCCGGGATCGTGCTCGTCGACGACCTGGGCCCGGCGATCATGGCCGTCCCCGACGGCCGCGAGCTGCGGCTCGACGGCGGCAAGGTCTACCTCGGCGACGACCTCGTGGCGGAGGGCGTCCTCCAGAGCGAGGAGACGGTCGCGCGCAGCCTGGAGGAGGCGCGCGCCAACCTCTCGGTCGAGATCGAGTCGTTCGCCGAGAACACGATGAACTACCTGCGGCGCGAGCGGGACCTGCTGCTCGACGGCGTCGGCGTCCCGGACATCCGCACCCCGATCGACGGGCGGCAGGTCCTCATCGTGGTGCGCGGCTACCACTACCGCGAGGACCTCGCGACGCTGCGCCCCTACATCACGGAGTACCGGCCCGTCCTCATCGGCGTGGACGGCGGCGCGGACGCGATCCTCGACGCCGGGTGGAAGCCGGACATGATCGTCGGCGACATGGACTCGGTGTCCGACCGCGCGCTGAGCAGTGGCGCCGAGGTCGTGGTGCACGCGTACCGTGACGGGAAGGCGCCGGGCCTGGAGCGCGTCCAGGAGCTCGGCGTCGAGCCGGTCGTGTTCCCGGCGACGGGTACGAGCGAGGACATCGCGATGCTCCTGGCCGACGACAAGGGCGCCGAGGTCATCGTCGCGGTCGGGACGCACGCGACCCTCGTCGAGTTCCTCGACAAGGGCCGTGCAGGCATGGCGAGCACGTTCCTCACCCGGCTGCGCGTCGGCGGCAAGCTCGTCGACGCGAAGGGCGTCTCGCGCCTGTACCGGCACCGGATCTCCAACCTCCAGCTCTGGCTCCTGTCGATCGCGGGGCTCCTCGCCGTCGTCGCGGCGCTGTGGTCGACGGCGGCGGGCCAGACGTTCTTCGGGATCGTGGGCGCCCGGTTCGACGACCTCTGGTCGTGGATCGGGTCGCTCTTCGCGGGCGGCGGCTGACCCCGACCGGGCCGTCGTCGTCGGCCCGCTCGGGTCGCTCCCGACCGCGTCCGACCCGCGCTCCCGCGCACCCTGACCTTGCCAGCACGCAGCAGCACGAACCGAAGGACACCACCGCACAGTGATCGACTTCAGGTACCACATCGTCTCGTTGATCTCGGTCTTCCTGGCCCTGGCCGTCGGGATCATCCTCGGCGCCGGGCCGCTCCAGGGCGCCATCGGCGACCAGCTCACCGGACAGGTGGAGCAGCTGCGCACCGAGCGGAACGAGCTGCGCGACCAGCTCGACGAGGCGAACGTCACGGTCGGCAACGACTCGCGCTACATCGAGGCGGCGGGGCCGCAGCTCGTGGCGGGGTCGCTCCAGGACCGACGCGTCGCCGTCGTCGACCTCGACGGGGCGGACAACGAGCGGGACGACGCGATCGCCGAGCAGCTCGAGACGGCCGGGGCGTCGGTCGTCGGCCACGTCCGCCTGACGGACTCGTGGACCGACCAGGACGAGGAGAGCGCGCGGCAGACCGTGGCCGAGGGCCTCGGGGAGAAGCTCGGCGAGGTCCCGCAGGACGCGACCCCCGAGCAGCGGCTCGCCCGTGCGCTCGCGCTCGCGCTCACCGGGTCCACGCCCGCGAGCTCCGAGGAGCGCAGCCCGGAGGCCATCGAGCTCGAGGCGCTCCTGGAGCGCTTCGCGCTCGTGGACGTGGTGTCCGAGCAGACCCTGCCGGCCGACGTCGTCCTGCTGCTGGGCGGTCCGGCACCCGAGCAGGCTGCCCCGGCGGCCGCGGAGGGCGAGGAGGCGCCGGCGCCGGACACGTACGTCGTCGACATCGAGGTCCAGGTCGCGGTCGCCGCGCAGGAGGTCGCCGAGGCGGCGCTCGTCGCCGGCCCGACGGCGGTGAGCGGCGATGTCGTCTCGACCATCCGCGCGAACGATGACCTCGCCGCGACGCTCTCCACCGTGAGCGGGATCGAGGGGGAGCCCGGCCGGATCAACGTCCCGCTCGCCCTCGCCGCGCGGATCGCGGACCAGGTCGGGCAGTTCGGGTTCGAGGAGAGCGCGACGGCGGTCCTCCCGCCGGCCGTCGAGCTCCCGCCGGTGACGCGCACGACGTCGTCCGACACGGGCGCCCAGGGTGCTGCGGCGGGCGACACCGCGGGCGGCACCTCGGACGGCACCTCGGACGGCACGGAGGCCGACGGCGCCGCCGACGTCGAGCAGACCACCGCCGGCGCGGGGGAGGGCTGACGTGGCGCGCGCGCTGCGCACCCTCGCCGCGGCCGGGGTCGCCGCCGTCGTGACCGCGACGGTGCGTCGCTCGGCCGGGTCGCGCCCGCCGGGGGGAGCGGAGCGCTGGACGCGCACCAACCACCGCGGTGAGCCGATCAGCCTGCTCGAGGGCCCGGCGGTCGCCGCCGGCCTCGTCGCCGGGACGCTCGCGGCGGGCGGCGACGCCCGCACGCGCGGCGCGGTCGCCCTCGCCACGGCCAGCGCGGGCGCGTTCGGCCTCGTCGACGACCTCGCGGAGGACACATCGACCCGGACGAAGGGCCTGCGCGGCCACCTCGGCGCGCTCGCCGAGGGCCGGGTGACGACGGGCGCGCTGAAGGTCCTCGGGATCAGCGGCGTGTCGCTCGTCGCGGCGGCGATCGGGACGCGGCGCACGGGCGGGGCATTCGGTCACCTCGTGGACGTCGGCGTGAACGGCGCGCTCATGGCCGGCACGGCCAACCTGCTCAACCTCCTGGACCTGCGCCCGGGCCGCGCGCTCAAGGCCGCCGGGATGGCGTCCCTGCCGTACCTCGGCACCTCCGCGGCCCCGACGACGGGCGCGGTCCTCGGGGCTGCCGTCGCCGCGGCGTCCGGTGACCTGGGCGAGCGCGACATGCTCGGCGACTGCGGCGCGAACGCGCTCGGCGCGACGCTCGGCTCGCAGGTCGCGTTCGCGGCGCCCCGCTCGGTGCGCTGGCTCGCGCTCGCGGGCGTGGTGGGCCTGACCCTGGCGAGCGAGAAGGTGAGCTTCTCGAAGGTCATCGAGGGCAACGACGTGCTGCGGCGCGTGGACGCGTGGGGCCGGCGCCCGGCGTGAGCGCGCGGGCGGGGCGGCTGCGCGCCGCCACGGGCACCCTGGCGGGCGCCGCCGCGATGATCACGCTCGTGACGATCGCGAGCCGGCTCGTCGGCTTCGCGCGGTCGCTCGTGCAGTCCGCCGCGGTCGGCACCGAGGGCGTCGGCTCGGCGTACACGGCGGCGAACCTCCTGCCGAACGTCCTCTTCGAGGTCGCGGCCGGGGGCGCGCTCGCGGGGGCGGTCGTGCCACTCCTCGCGGGGCCGATCGTCCGCCGGTCGGGCACCGAGGTCTCGCGCATCGCGTCCGCGCTGCTCGGCTGGACGCTCGTCGTGCTGGTCCCGCTCGGGGGCCTCCTCGCCCTCCTCGCGCAGCCGATCGCCGGGCTCCTCATGAGCGAGCACCCGGAGCTCGTCGACGTCACCGCGACCTTCGTGCGCGTCTTCGCGCTCCAGGTCCCGCTCTACGGTCTCGCGGTGGTGCTCGGGAGCGTCCTCCAGGCGCACAAGCGCTTCTTCTGGCAGGCGTTCTCGCCGCTGCTGTCGAGCCTCGCCGTCATCGTGGTCTTCCTCGTGTTCGCGCGGGTCGCGGACGGCGACCAGGCGGACGTCGCCGCGCTGTCGGGTGACGCCATCGCCTGGCTGGGCTGGGGCACGACGGCGGGAGTCGCGGTCCTCGCGCTGCCGCTCGTCCTCCCCGTGCACCGGCTGGGCGTGCGGCTGCGCCCCACGCTGCGGTTCCCGGGCGGCGAGGCCGTCCGCGCGCGCAACCTGGCGTTCGCGGGGATCGGGGCGCTCGTCGCGCAGCAGCTCTCCGTGCTGGCCATCATGGGCGCCGCCTACCGGTACGGGCCGGAGCAGACCTTCCCGACGTACTGGTTCGCCCAGCAGGTGTACCTGCTGCCCTACGCGGTGCTGGCGTTCCCGCTCGCGACGAGCGCGTTCCCCCGGCTCGCCGAGCACGTCGCCCACGCGCGCCACGACGCCTACCGGCGCCTCCTCGCGACGACGACGCGGACGCTGATCGTCGTGGCGGGCCTCGGCGCCGCCGCCCTGATCGCCGCGTCGGCGGCCGTCGAGGCGGTGTTCGCGCACATCGCGACGGGCTCGGTCGCCGGTCTGGGGGGAGCCGTCGCGGGCATGGCCGTCGGCATCGTCGGCTTCTCGCTGATCCTGCACCTGTCGCGCGCGCTGTACACGATCGACCGCCAGCGCGTCGCGGTCGTCGTGACCGCCGCGGGGTGGCTCGTCGTGGCGGCGACCGCCTACCTCCTGCCCGCCGTGACGGGCGTGCGCGACCAGGCCGGGGTGCTGTTCCAGCTCGGCCTGGCGACCGCGGTCGGCATGTCGGTCGCGGGAGCCGGCCTGCTCCTCGCGACGCGCCGTCACGCGGGTCCCGGGGCGACGCACGGCGTCCCGCGGACGCTCCTGGTCGTCGCCCTGGGCGTGGCCCTCGGCGCGCTGGCGGGCTCGGCGGTCTCGGGCGCGCTGCTGCCCGACGACGCGGGCTGGTTGCCCGCCGTCGGGGTCGGGATCCTCGCCGCGCTCGTCGCGGGGGCGGTCGTCGTCGGGGTGTCGCTCGCGGGGGACCGTGCTGCGCTGCTCGGCGTGCTGCGCCGTGGCCGGTCCGGTGGAGCACCTGCGGAGGACGAGCCGACCACCTAGACGTGGTGCGTCGCACTGCGCGGTCCGCGTGCCGTCGTCGGGCACGCTGTTAGGATGGAGTTCCGTGGCAGACCTCCTGAACCGGCCCTCCTCCCGCCTCAACGCCTCGGGCGCACGCACCGAGCACCGCACCGCGCACGTCTTCGTCACCGGCGGCGTCGCCTCCTCGCTCGGCAAGGGCCTCACGGCTTCCAGCCTCGGTCGTCTGCTCCGCTCGCGCGGCCTGCGCGTCACCATGCAGAAGCTCGACCCGTACCTCAACGTCGACCCCGGGACGATGAACCCGTTCCAGCACGGCGAGGTGTTCGTCACCGAGGACGGCGCCGAGACGGACCTCGACATCGGCCACTACGAGCGCTTCCTCGACGTCGACCTCGAGGCCACCGCGAACGTCACGACCGGCCAGGTCTACTCCCAGGTCATCGCTCGTGAGCGGCGCGGCGAGTACCTCGGCGACACGGTCCAGGTCATCCCGCACATCACCGACGAGATCAAGTCGCGCATGCGCGCCCAGGCCGGTGAGGACGTCGACGTCATCATCACCGAGATCGGCGGCACGGTCGGCGACATCGAGTCGCAGCCCTTCCTCGAGGCCGCACGCCAGGTGCGCCACGAGCTTGGCCGCGACGACGTGTTCTTCCTCCACGTGTCGCTCGTGCCGTACATCGGCCCGTCGGGCGAGCTCAAGACGAAGCCGACGCAGCACTCGGTCGCCGCGCTGCGCTCGATCGGCATCCAGCCCGACGCGATCGTGCTGCGCGCCGACCGCGTGGTCCCGGAGCCGGTCAAGCGCAAGATCGCGCTCATGTGCGACGTGGACAACGAGGCCGTCGTCAACGCCGTCGACGCGCCGAGCATCTACGACATCCCGCGCGTGCTGCACTCCGAGGGCCTCGACGCGTACGTCGTGCGCCGCCTCGGCCTGCCGTTCCACGACGTCGACTGGGACGGCTGGAGCCAGCTCCTCGAGCGCGTGCACCAGCCCGCCCACCGGGTCGAGGTCGCGCTCGTCGGCAAGTACATCGACCTCCCGGACGCGTACCTCTCCGTCACCGAGGCGCTGCGCGCCGGCGGGTTCGCGAACGACGCGAAGGTCACGATCCGCTGGGTCGCCTCCGACGAGTGCCAGACCCCGGCCGGCGCGGACGACGCCCTGCACGGCGTCGATGCCGTCCTCGTGCCGGGCGGGTTCGGCGTGCGCGGCATCGAGGGCAAGCTCGGTGCGCTGCGCTGGGCGCGCGAGAACAAGGTCCCGACGCTCGGGATCTGCCTCGGCCTGCAGTCGATGGTCATCGAGTACGCGCGCAACGTGCTCGGCATCGACGACGCGTCGTCGACCGAGTTCGACCCGGGCACGTCCCACCCCGTCATCGCGACGATGGAGGAGCAGCTCGCGATCGTCGGCGGGGACGGCGACCTGGGCGGCACGATGCGCCTCGGGTCGTACGAGGCCGCGCTCGCGCCGGGCTCGGTCGTCGCCAAGACGTACGGGTCGGAGCGCGTGTCTGAGCGTCACCGCCACCGCTACGAGGTGAACAACTCGTACCGCAAGCAGCTCGAGGAGGCGGGGCTCGTCATCAGCGGGACGTCGCCCGACTCGTCGCTCGTCGAGTTCGTCGAGCTCCCCGCGGACGTGCACCCGTACTACGTGAGCACGCAGGCGCACCCGGAGTTCAAGTCGCGCCCGACGCGCTCGCACCCGCTGTTCACCGGCCTCATCGGCGCCGCGCTCGAGAACCAGGCCGACTGAGTGGCCGCCGAGCAGGGGTCCGTGCCTGCTGAGGCGTCGAGCGGGGCGGCGCCAGGCGCGACCGTGGTCGACGCGCTCGCCCCGCGCCCGGTCGTGGAGACGACGGTCGTCCACGCGGGTCGCGTGTTCGACCTGCGCTCCGACGTCGTCGACCTGGGCGACGGGGGCCGCGTGACGCGCGAGTACCTCGACCACCCCGGGGCGGTCGCGATCGTCGCCCTCGACGAGCAGGAGCGCGTTCTCCTGCTGCGGCAGTACCGCCACCCCGTGCGGCGCGAGCTGTGGGAGGTGCCGGCGGGCCTGCTCGACGTCGTCGGGGAGGACGGGCGGCTTGCCGCGGCCCGCGAGCTCGCCGAGGAGTCCGACCTCCAGGCCGCGCGCTGGGACGTCCTCGTCGACTACTTCACGACGCCGGGCGGCTCGAACGAGGCGCTGCGCGTCTTCCTCGCGCGCGACCTGTCGCCCGTCCCGGACGACGAGCGGTTCGAGCGCGAGGCCGAGGAGCTCGACATGGAGCTGCGGTGGGTCCCGCTCGACGAGGCGCTGCGCGGCGTCCTCGCGGGCGAGCTGCACAACCCCTCGGCCGTCGTCGGGATCCTCGCCGCTGTCGCGTCCCGCGCGGACGGCTGGGCGTCGCTGCGACCGGCCGACGCGCCGTGGCCGGAGCGCCGCGGCGCCTGATGCCACCGGCGGTCCCGGGCCGGTCTGCGCAGAGGTTCGGGTAGCGTCCTGGGGCGTGGGTGTTCCTCTTCCCGACCTCGTCCCCGTCCCGGCAGGCCGGCTCGACGTCGTCGACGCGCGCACCCGGGAGTCACGCTCCGTCGTCCTGGAGCCGTTCCACGTCGCGCGCACCGCGGTGACCGTCGGTCAGCACCGGTCCGTCCTCGCCGCCGACCCGATCCGCCCGCGTCCCGGGCGCTGCCCGGCCGTCGACGACGACGTCCCTGTGCACGGCGTGACGTGGTTCGAGGCGGTGCTGTGGTGCAACGCGGCGTCCCGGGTGGCGGGCCTGGACCCCGCGTACCGTGTCGAGGGCCGGGACGTGCGGTGGGACGTGCGGTCCGCGGGGTACCGGCTCCCGACGGAGGCCGAGTGGGAGCACGCCTGCCGCGCCGGGACGAGCGGCCCGCGCTACGGTCCGGTCGGCGACGTCGCGTGGACCGCGGACGACGGCGTCGACGGTCCCCGGCCCGTCGCCACACGGCTCCCCAACGCGTTCGGTCTCCACGACACGCTCGGCAACGTCTGGGAGTGGTGCTGGGACTACGCCGACACGGCGCGCTACGGCGAGTACCGGAGCCTGCGGGGTGGCGGCTGGGCGGACCGGCCCTGGAGCGTGCGCGCGGGGGTGCGTCGTGGCAGCGCGCCCGACGCGCGCATCGAGGACGTCGGGCTCCGGGTCGTGCGGGGCGCCGTGGGCGACCCGGGCGTCCCCGCGGCCCAGGGGTGGTCGGACGCGGCGGACCGGGCCCGGGCGCAGATCCCCGGCCTACTCCCGCTCGGATGGACGCCGTTGACGTTCCCGTCTGCTGCCGAGGCTTCCGCCCGCGACGCCGTCGGTGCCGAGGACTAGGGTCTGTCGACGTGCCCGCACCCGACGCCCCGACCCCGCCGGGAGACGCGCGTGTCCGCGTCCTTGGCCCGGTGCGGGTCCCCGGACCCGACGGCGCGCCCGTCGCCCCGCGCGGGTCGCGGGCGGCCGCGCTCGTCGTCGCGCTCGCGCTCGCGGGCGGCCGGACGCTGGGCGTGGCGACGCTCGTCGAGGACCTGTGGGGGGCCGACGCGCCGCAGGACCCGCGCGCCGCGCTCCAGAGCCTCGTGTCGCGGCTCCGGCGGGACGCTGCGTCCGGGACCGTCCTCTCGCGAGCGGGCGGCTACGCGCTCGGCGTGCCGAGCGACCTCGACCGCGCCCGCCGTGCGCTCGCCGACGCACGGTCGGGCGCGCACCGTGGGTCCGGTGCGGGCGGACAGGACGGCACGGGGAGCATCGCCGACCTGCGCGGTGCGCTCGCGCTGTGGCACGACGAGGACCCGGGCGCCGACGTGCCCGGACCCGTCGGGCAGGCGCTGCGCGTGGAGGCGACGCGGCTGCACGACGGCCTCACGGTCGCGCTGCGGTCTGCCGCGGCCGCCGCCGGCAACCAGGAGACCGTCGTCGCGCTCGCGACCGCGGCGCTCGATCGCGACGAGACCGACGAGGACGCCGCGCGCGACCTCATGACGGCTCTCGCGGCGGCGGGCCGGGAGCGCGAGGCGCTCGCCGCGTACGCGCGTGTCCGCCACGCGCTCGTCCGCGAGCTCGGCACGGACCCGGCCCCGGACCTGCAGCGGCTCGCCGCCGACCTGCTCGACCGCCCGCCCGGCGCGGGCGACCCGGCGCGCTCGCCCGCACGCGACGGCGAGGCGGGCGGACTCGCCGTGGTCTCCGGGGCGGGTACGGACCCCGCGACGGGCAGGGCCACCGGTGGGCGCGCGACGCAGGTGCGCGGCGTGCGCGTGGCGCCCGACGCGCTCGTCGGTCGCGACGACGACGTCGACCACGTGCAGGACGCGCTCGCCCGGTCCCGGCTCGTCACGATCCTCGGTCCGGGCGGGCTCGGCAAGACGCGGCTCGCGCAGGAGGTCGCGCGGCGTGCGGCCGCGACCGGGACGGTCGACCTCGTGGTCGTCGTCGAGCTCGCCGGCGTGCGGTCGGACGAGGACGTCGTCGTGGCGCTCGCGGACGGCCTGGGGATCTCCCCGCCCGGACGCACCGGCCGGCTCGCGGACCGCCTGGCCGCGCCGGAGCTGCGCGAGCAGGTGCTCGACCGCGTGCGGGGGCGAGACGTCCTGCTCGTCCTGGACAACTGCGAGCACGTCCTCGACGGCGCGGCGGGCTGGACCGCGGACCTGCTCGGCGCGGCACCGCACCTGGCTGTCCTCACGACGAGCCGGTCGCCCCTGCGCCTCGCGGCCGAGCACGTGTACCCCCTCGACGCGCTGGGGGCGGACGGCGGCACCGGACCCGCCGTGCGCCTCTTCGTCGAGCGCGCCCGCGCCGTCCGGCCCGGTGCGAGCCTGCCGCCCGACGTCGTCGCCCGGCTGTGCGAGCGCCTGGACGGTCTCCCGCTCGCGATCGAGCTCGCCGCGGCGCGCGTGCGCACGATGAGCGTCGAGGACGTCGAGCGGCATCTCGACGAGCGCTTCGCGCTCCTGCGCTCGGGCGACCGCCTCGCTCCGGACCGGCACCGCACGCTCGAGGCCGTGATCGAGTGGAGCTGGAACCTGCTGGCCGAGGCCGAGCAGGACCTGCTGTGCCGCGCGGCGGTGTTCCCGGACGGCTTCTCGGCCGAGGCGGCGCAGGTCGTGGCGGGCGACGCGCTCCCGGGAGCGGTGCTGGGCGCGCCCGCGTGGGGAACCTTGGACGCGCTCGACGGGCTCGTGGCCCAGTCGCTCCTGCGGGTCACCGAGGACGACGGGGTCGTGCGCTACCGGATGCTCGAGACGGTGCGGGAGTTCGGCGCGCTGCGGCTCCAGGACGCGGGCGCCACGGCTGCGGCGCGCGAGGCCGTGCAGCGCTGGGCCGCCGCGCTCGCAGAACGCTGCGCGGACGCGCTCGTCGGTGGTGACCAGGCCGCCGCCGCGACCGACCTGCGGCGCGAGCAGGAGAACCTCCTCTTCGCGCTGCGCGAGGCGGTCCAGGACGGCCGACCCGATGTCGTCGTGCGGGTGTTCACGGCGCTCATGGGCTCCTGGCTCCTGCTCGGCATCGAGGACCAGGCCGCCGGGCTCGTGGAGGTCGTGCTCGACTCGGTCGTCGGCTGGGCCGTCCCGGCCGCGGACGTCCAACCCGCGGCGCTCGCGCTCGCCGCCGTCGCGGGCGCCGGGGCGTTCGCGCGCCCCGAGCTCACCGCCCGGGCACTGGGGCGCCTGCGCCGGCTCCTGCGCCGCCCCGACGTCGGGCCGCGCACCCGGGCGTTCGCCCGGCTCCTCACGGTGCGCAGCACCGAGGAGATGGAGGCCACGCTCGCGAGCCTGCGGGCCGACGACGACGCGTTCGTCGCGATGCTGGCCGAGTTCACGACGGCCCAGATGGCGGAGAACGAGGGACGCCTCGCCGAGGCGCGCTCGTGGGGCACGCTCGCGCACGAGCGCGCGGTCGCCCGGGGCGACGTCGCGGCGCGCGCGACGACGGCGATGTTCCTCGCCTCGTGCGCGAGCGAGGCGGGCGACGCCGCGGACGTCGGGCGCTGGGCCGAGGCCGCGCGCGACCACCTCCGGGCGCTCGGCGCGACGGCGACGCTGCAGCAGCTCGACTGGGTGGAGATGTCGGCCGCGGTGACGCTCGGCGAGACGGAGCGCGCCGAGCGGATGCTCGCGGCGTTCGACGGCACGGTGGGCGTCGCGGGGTTCGGGGGCGCGGACGTCCCGCCCGACGTGCGGTCCGTCGTCGCGATGGGTCGGGCCGAGGTCGCGGCGATGCACGGCGACGACGACGCGGCCCTCGCGCTCTACGGCGAGGCCGCCGCCTCGTTCGACGACGAGGCACGCTGGTCGCCGTGGTACGTGCTCCTCGTCTCGTCATGGCTCGTGCGCCTCGCGACCGCCGGCTCGGCGCTGACCTCGACGGTCGCCGACGAGCTGCGGTCGCTCGTGCTCGGCATGCACCGGGCACGCCCGCACTTCGTCGACTACCCGGTCGTCGGGACGTCGTTCCTCGCGCTCGGGGTCGGGTCCGCGCTGGGCACGGGCGGCACCCCTGGCGGCGCCGCGGACGCCCTCGTCGAACGGGGTGCCCTGCTCGTCGCGCTCGCGGAACGGATGGGCTCACGGCAGGACCAACCGTCGCTGCGGCACGAGAACGCCTGGGCGCAGGTGACCGCCGTCGCCGGTGCGGCGGTCGCGGAGCGGGCACGGACCGAGGTCCGCGACCTGGAGCGGGGTGACCTCGCACGCCGGGGGTTCGCGCTCCTCGACGAGGCCGCGGGCGACGCCGGCCGGGACGGCTCGCACGACGCCTGACGGACGGCGACGGGGCCGGCACCGAGAGGTGCCGACCCCGTGCTGAGGACGCGTCCTCCGCCGTGCGACCCTGAGGCGCCGGGAGCAACGGCGAGTCGTCGGGTCAGGCCTTGCGCATGTACGCACGCACGGTGAGCGGCGCGAAGACCGCGACGATGACCGTCGCACCGACGAGCGAGATCGCGGCGTCGGAGCCGAGCGTCCCGGTGTTCGCCAGCTCCCGGACCGCGGTGACGAGGTGCGACACCGGGTTGACGTTGACGAAGCCCTGCAGCCAGCCCGGCATCGTGTCCGGCTGGACGAACGCGTTCGACAGGAACGTCAGCGGGAAGAGCACGATCATCGAGATGCCCTGCACGCTCGACGCGGTCCGGGCGACGACGCCGAAGAACGCGAAGATCCAGCTCACGGCCCACGAGCACACGATGACGAGCAGCCCTGCGAGCGCGACCGCACCGAGGCCGCCATCGGGCCGGTAGCCCATGAGGTAGCCCATCGCGAACGTGAGCGTGGTCGCGATGAGGTAGCGGACCGTGTCCGCGAGGAGCGCGCCCGACAGCGGCGCGATACGCGCGATGGGCAGCGACCGGAAGCGGTCGAACACGCCCTTGTCCATGTCCTCGCGCAGCTGCGTGCCGGTGACGACCGACGTCGTGATGACGGTCTGCACGAGGATGCCCGGGATGATGATCGGCAGGTAGCTCGTCACGTCGCCCGCGATGGCCCCGCCGAAGATGTACGTGAACATCAGCGTGAAGAGGATCGGCTGCAGCGTCACGTCGAAGAGCTGCTCAGGCGTGCGCTTGATCTTCAGCAGCCCGCGGTAGGCCATGGTCAGCGTGTGGTCGGCCGTCGCGCGCAGGGACGTGCGGTCGGACAGCGCGCGGTCGGCGCCGGCCTGGATGCGGGGTCGGGCCGCGGGCGCCGCGTCGGTCGGGCCGGGAGCCGTGGGGGGAGTCGTGGTCGTGGTGGTCATCGCAGCGCTCATCGCAGTGCCGCCTCTCGCGTCGCGGCGGCGCGGTCGTCGCGCGCGCCCGGGGTGTCGTCCGTGGGACGGGGCGTGCCGTCGCCCGACGCCGCTTCGGACTGCTCGGCGCCGTGCCCCGTGAGGGTGAGGAACACCTCGTCGAGGCTCGGCTTGTCCATGCTCAGCGAGCCGACCTCGATGCGTGCCTCGCGCAGGCGCACGAGAAGGTCCGTCACGACGTCCGGCCCGGGGACCGGCACGGTGAGTCGTCGCGCCTCGGGGGAGACCGTCGCGGCGAGGCCCAGCGAGCGCTCGACGATCTCGACCGCAGGGGCGACGTCGGCCGCGTGGACCAGAGCGAGCTGCAGCGACTGGTCGCCGACGGCGTCCTTGAGGTCGTCCGCGGTGCCCTCGGCCACGACGCGACCGCGGTCGATCACCGCGATCCGGTCCGCGAGCTGGTCCGCCTCGTCGAGGTACTGCGTCGTGAGCAGCACCGTGGAGCCGCTCGCGACGAGGTCGCGGATCGTCGCCCACATCTGGGCGCGCGTGCGCGGGTCCAGGCCCGTCGTCGGCTCGTCGAGGAAGATGAGCGGCGGCTGCGCGATGAGGCTCGCCGCGAGGTCCAGACGGCGGCGCATGCCGCCCGAGAAGTTCTTCAGCGGGCGGGACGCCGCGTCCGTGAGGCCGAACGCCTCGAGCAGCTCGACCGCCTTGCGGCGGGCCTGCGTGCGCGACAGCCCGAGGAGCCGCGCGAAGATCACGAGGTTCTCCGTCGCGCTGAGCGTCTCGTCGACCGACGCGTACTGACCTGTCACGCCGATGAGCTGGCGCACCTTGTGCGGGTGCGCGACGACGTCGTGCCCGAACACGCGGGCCTCGCCCGCGTCCGGGCGCAGGAGCGTCGCGAGCATGCTGATGGTCGTGGTCTTCCCGGCACCGTTGGGCCCGAGGACCCCGTAGACGGTGCCGGTGCGCACGGTGAGGTCCACGCCGTCGACGGCGCGGTTCTCGCCGAAGACCTTCACGAGGCCGTGGGCCTCGATCGCGGGGGTGGTCATGTGTCCTCCTGGTCGGTGGGTTCACCACCCAGGCTGGACGCGCGTCCTCGCAGCGCGCTGTCAGCGGAGCACCACCCGCTGTCACGCCGCTGTCACGCGACGGAGAACCGTGGTCCCGCGAGGTAGATCCGTGGTCGTGCTCGACGGCGGTCTGGTCGCGCTGGGTGGGCGGGGTGGGTGGTGGTGCCGCGTCTACCATCCGCCGCTCGTTCCTCGCGGCTCCCGCCAGGCCCGACCACGACGCGGCACCACCACCCACCCCGCCCGGCGTCGTCTCGCCCTGGTCGTCGCTCACCCGGGCGACTGCCCGCGGCGTCGGCCCGCCAGTGCCGTGATGGCCCACGGTTGGTCCGACCGTCGGGGTGACCGACCCGTCGTCGGGCACGGCCTGGGGTTCTCCTCGGCAGACCACGGCTCTACTTCGGCCAACCATGGCTCTGCCTCGTGTGACCGCGGCTCTACCACGGCAGGTGCGGTTCGTGCCATGCGGGTCTGAGACCCGACTCGCCAGCGTCCTCCCGACGGCCGTAAAGGCCGTGTGCCGAGGCGGGCCTGCGTGCTAGCGTCGGGGCCGATCGTGAATCGAGCCGAGGAGGTGAGTCCCGTGAACGCTGTGTCCGTACCGGGCGCTCCCTCGCTGCCCACGATCGCGCGACGGCCGTAGTCGTCGTCGGGAGTGCTCGCCGCACCATCGCGAGAGGCGACTCCCATGCACACCACCACATCTTCTTCTGTCGCGGGCACCTCGCCCGCGGGTTCCTCGGTCCCTGATCCCACGGCCTCCGACCCTGTCCCGACGTCGGGCGAGCGTGCCCTCGTGCTCGGGGGCGGCGGGTCCACCGGCAACGCGTGGCTGATCGGCGTGGTCGCCGGGCTGGCCGACTCCGGGCTCGACGTCTCCTCGACGGCCGACCTGACCGTCGGGACGTCGGCGGGGGCGACGACGGCGGCGCAGCTCGCCGGCGCGACGCCCGCGGAACTGTACGCCGCCGCTCTCGTCGCGCCCACGCGCCCGCAGGCGGGGCCGGGCGTCTCGAGCTCGGGCGGTGACCGCACGCGACAGGCGGCGGAACAGATGGCGCGGACGGCCGCGGTCATCGCCGGTGCCCGGGACGCGGCGGACATGCGACGCCGGCTCGGGGAGGCGGCGCTCGCGCTGCCGTCGTCGTCGGACGAGGCGGTGCAGTCCCGGTGGCGGTCCACCGTCGCCGCGCGCCTGCCCGACCCGTCCTGGCCCCGGCGGTCGTTGCTGCTCACGGCGGTCGACGCACGGACCGGCGAGTCAGCCGTCTTCGACCGGCAGAGCGCGGTGGACCTGGTCGACGCGGTCGCGGCGAGCTGTGCGAGCGGGTTCGCCTACCGGGTCGGAGAGGGGCAGTACATCGACGGCGGATACCGCCGCAACGAGAACGCGGACCTGGCGGCGGGGCATCGACGCGTGCTGGTGCTGTCGCCGTTCGGCGGCAGGACGCGCGCGCCGCTGGACTGGGGTCTGCAGCTCTCGGACCAGGTCGACGAGCTGCGGGAACGGGGGAGCGAGGTCGAGGTGATCGCCCCGGGCTCCGAGGCAGACCGGTTCTTCGGGCCGCAAGCGATGGACCTCTCGCTGCGCCCGGCGGCGGCCGAGGCCGGGTACGAGCGGGGCACCGCGCTCGCGGAGCGTGTCGCAGCGCTCTGGTGCTGACTGGCGCTGACCGGCGCTGACGCAGCGGTGGCCCGGGTCGCTCAGGCCCGGGTCACCGCCCGCTCAGCCGCGGGTGCGGGTCGTCAGGAGGACGCGCGTGGAGCCGGCGACGAGGAGCGCCGAGCCGAGCATGTGCAGCCCGACGAGGAGCGCGGGCAGGCCCGTGAAGTACTGGACGTACCCGATCAGTCCCTGGCCCAGGGTGATCGCGAGCAGGATCCAGGCCGCGCGGCGCACCTGCTGCGGCCCGCGACGGACGCTCACGAGGTACGCGACGAGGACGGCGACGAACACCCACACGGCCCACGCGTGGAGCTTGCTCATGAGCGCGGGGTCGACGGCGAGGCGGTAGCCGACCTCCTCGTCGCCGCTGTGCGGCCCGGCGCCGGTGACGATGACGCCGAGCACGACGACGAGCGCCGTCAGCCCGTACAGCGTCCAGGCGAGCGCGCGCGAGCGTGCCGCGACCGTCAGGACGGGCGGTCCGTCGCCCTCGCCGGACCGGTGCAGGAGGAGCAGCGAGACGGACACGAGCGCGGCCGAGACGACGAAGTGCAGGGACACCCACCCCGGGTGCAGGTGCAGCAGGACGATCACTCCACCGATGACCGCCTGCGCGGCGACGCCGAGCAGCGGGACGGCGCCGAGGAGCCGGTAGGACAGGACGCGCGAGCGGTCGGTCCACACGAGCACGAGGGCCGCGATCGCGATGACGCTCAGCACCCCGGTGAGCGTGCGGTTCCCGTACTCGACGAACTGGTGGTACGTCGTCTCGGGGTGGAACTTCGCCGCGAACTGCCCGGGCTCGCACTGCGGCCAGGTCGAGCACCCGAGCCCCGAGCCCGTGAGCCGCACGGCACCTCCGGTGACGATGATGCCGATCTGCGCCACGAGGTTCGCGACGAGCACCGGTCGGGTCCAACGGCGCCATCGAGCGAGCCGGTCGGGCCGGGTGGAGCCGTCACCGGTGGCGGCGCCTGCGGGGCTGTCGGCGGGAGCGGGGTCGAGCGCGGGGGGCGGGGTGCTCACGGACCCACGGTATCGGGGCGCGCGGGCGGCCCCGGAATCTTGCGGGTGTGAGATGTGCCCGGGGCTCAGGTCCAGCGGAAGAGCTTGCCCGCGCCCCAGCCGAGCGCGGCGGTCCAGCCGAGCAGCACGACGACGGAGAACGGCGGCACGGACCCGTCGAGCAGGGCGCCGCGCATCGCCTCGCCGAGCGCGCCCGACGGCAGCAGGAGCGCGACGTGCTCGAGCGGGCCGGGGAGCTGGTCGGCCGGGACGAGGACGCCGCCGCCGACGGTGAGCAGCACGAGCACGAGGTTCGCGACGGCGAGCACGCCCTCGGCGCGCAGGGTGCCCGCGAGGAGCATCGCGAGCGAGGTGAAGGCGGCGGTCCCGAGCAGCACCGCGAGCAGGGCCGCGGGGATCCCCGCCGGGTCGGGCTGCCAGCCGAGCGCGAGCGCGACGGCCGTGATGACCACGACCTGCACGACCTCGACGGCCAGGACACCGAGCACCTTGCCCGCGAGGAGGCCGCCGCGGCCCAGCGGCGTGGTGGACATGAGGCGCAGCACGCCGTTGCGACGGTCGAACGCGGTCGCGATGGCCTGCGACGTGAACGCCGTCGACATCACGGCGAGCGCGAGGACGCCGGGCGTCACGAAGTCGACGCGTGTCGCGCCGCCGGTGTCGAGGTCGACGAACGACGTGAGCACCAGCCCGAGCAGGAGCATGACCGGCAGGATGATCGTGACGAGGAGCTGCTCGCCGTTGCGCAGGATCATGCGCGTCTCGAACGCCGTCTGGGCCACGACGCGGCGCCACGCGGGCGCGGCGAGCTCGGTGTCCGGGGTCCGGCTCGGTTTCCGGGTCTCGGACGTCGTCGGCGGGGTCGCGCTCATCGCAGGTGCCGTCCCGTGAGGTCGAGGAACACGTCCTCGAGCGTGCGGCGGCCCACCGTGACGCGCGAGGCGAGGACGCCGCGCGCGGCGAGCCACGTCGTCAGCGCCACGAGCGTCGCGGGGTCGGCAGGGCCGGTGAGGGTGTACGAGCCGGGCTGCGGCTCGGCGACGCTCCACGCCGCGGGTGCGGCCACGCCGTCGGGCAGGCCTGCTCCGGCGACCGCGTCGCTCAGCCCGTCGAGCCCGAGCCCGGGCGTGGCCTCGAAGCGCACGGTGCGGTCCGCCTCGCCGTCGGCGCCGGACTCGAGCAGGTCGCGCGTCGCGCCCGCGGCGATGACCTTGCCGTGGTCGACGACGTACACGTGGTCGGCCAGGTCCTCCGCCTCGTCCATGAGGTGCGTCGTGAGGACGATCCCCACGCCCTCCGTGCGCAGCTCGCGCACCAGCTCCCAGACGGCGTGCCGGCTCTGCGGGTCCATGCCCGCGCTCGGCTCGTCGAGGAAGACGACCTCCGGCCGCCCGACGATCGCCGCGGCGAGCGCGAGCCGCTGCCGCTGCCCGCCGGACAGCCGCCGGACGGTCGTGCGCGCGAAGCTCTCCAGGCCGAGGCGCTCGGTGAGCTCGCCGACGTCGCGCGGCCGCGCGTACATCGACGCGACGTGCCGCAGCATCTCCAGGGCGCGCACCCCCGTCGGGAGCCCGCCGTCCTGGAGCATGACGCCGACGCGCGGGCGCAGGTCGCGCGCGTCGGTCAACGGGTCGCGGCCGAGGACCTGGACACGCCCGGCATCGGGGGAGCGCAGGCCCTCGCAGCACTCGACCGTCGTGGTCTTGCCGGCGCCGTTGGGGCCGAGCACCGCGGTGATCGCGCCGCGCTCGGCGGTGAGAGACACGCCGTCGACGACGGCACGACCGTCGTAGCGCTTGACGAGGTCGTGCACGAGCACGGCGGGGGCGGGCACCCGGCGAGTCTAGGGGGCGGGTCCGCCGCTCAGGATCCCGCGTCCCGCCAGGAGCGCTCGGGTGTCGCGTACGCCACATCCCGGCGCCCCAGGGGGCGGTCTGAGGGTCGCCTTGCTTGCGTTCGGGCAATTAGGGAACAACCATGTTGTCTATATCGGTTCCAGATCTGTCACCCCGTGTCAGGCCGCGCCTCGCGCACGCGCGCCCACGGGACGAAGCACGGGAGGTGAGCATGGCCGCAGGATCCGTCCGACCGGACGCGCTGCGCGCTGCCACCCCCGCGGGCGGGCAGACCGCAGCGCCGACCGCCGTGCCCGCCGCCGACGTCGACCGCCGCACGCGCGAGCGCGTGCTCGAGCTCGTCGCGAGCGCGGGCCCCGTGAGCGCCGCCGACCTCGCCGCGACGCTCGGGCTCACGCCCGCCGCCGTCCGCCGGCACCTCGCCCTCCTCGAGGAGGACGACCTCGTCGCCGTGCACGACGCCGGGCACCCCACCGGGATGCGCGGCCGCCCCGCGCGGCGGTACGTCACGACGTCGGCCGGGCAGGGCGAGCTGAGCGGCACCTACGCCGACCTCGCGACCCAGGCGCTGCGGTACCTGCGCGACGTCGCGGGACCGGACGCCGTCGAGCGCTTCGCCCAGGACCGGCTCGCCGAGCTCGCCGACCGCTACGAGGGCCGGCTCGACGCGGACGACGTCGAGGGCCGGGCCGCCCAGCTCGCGGCGGCGCTCGCGGACGACGGCTACGCGGCGAGCGTGCGCCCCGTCCCCGGCACCTCCGCGGTGCAGCTCTGCCAGGGGCACTGCCCCGTGCAGCACGTCGCGGAGGAGTTCCCGCAGCTCTGCGAGGCGGAGGCGCAGGTCTTCGCCAGGCTGCTCGGCTCGCACGTGCAGCGGCTCTCGACGCTCGCCACGGGCGCGCACGCGTGCACGACCAACGTCCCCGTCCGGGCGCGCGGTCGCCCGACGTCGGGCAAGACCTGACCCGAGGGGCGCACCGCCGCCCCGAGGCACGCACGACCTCCCCCGCAAAGAACCCTTGTACCGACTGCCCCCGCCCGCACACGACGGACAGTGGAAGGACGACCATGAGCGCTCCCACCCAGGACGCCACCGGCACGGCCCAGCCGACCGGTGAGAAGCAGACCGACGACGAGATCATCGCCTCGATCGGCGCCTACGGATACGGCTGGCACGACAGCGACGCGGCCGGCGAGGCCGCGCAGCGCGGCCTGTCCGAGGACGTCGTGCGCAACATCTCGGCGCTGAAGGACGAGCCCGAGTGGATGCTCAAGACGCGTCTCAAGGCCCTGCGCCTCTTCGACAAGAAGCCCATGCCGAACTGGGGCTCCGACCTCACGGGCATCGACTTCGACAACATCAAGTACTTCGTGCGCTCCACGGAGAAGCAGGCCGCCTCGTGGGACGACCTGCCCGAGGACATCAAGGAGACGTACGACAAGCTCGGCATCCCCGAGGCGGAGAAGCAGCGCCTCGTCGCGGGCGTCGCGGCCCAGTACGAGTCCGAGGTGGTCTACCACCAGATCAACGAGGAGCTCGAGCGCCAGGGCGTCATCTTCCTCGACACGGACACCGCGCTGCGCGAGCACCCGGAGCTCTTCCAGGAGTACTTCGGCACCGTCATCCCGTCGGGCGACAACAAGTTCGCGGCGCTCAACTCGGCCGTGTGGTCGGGCGGGTCGTTCGTCTACGTCCCGCCGGGCGTGCACGTCGAGATCCCGCTGCAGGCCTACTTCCGCATCAACACGGAGAACATGGGCCAGTTCGAGCGGACGCTGATCATCGCGGACGAGGGCTCGTACGTGCACTACGTCGAGGGCTGCACCGCGCCGATCTACTCGTCCGACTCGCTGCACTCCGCGGTCGTCGAGATCATCGTCAAGAAGAACGCCCGCGTGCGGTACACGACCATCCAGAACTGGTCGAACAACGTGTACAACCTCGTGACCAAGCGGGCGACCGCGGCCGAGGGCGCGACGATGGAGTGGGTCGACGGGAACATCGGCTCCAAGGTCACCATGAAGTACCCGGCGATCTACCTGCTCGGCGAGCACGCGCGCGGCGAGACGCTGTCGATCGCGTTCGCGGGCGAGGGCCAGCACCAGGACGCGGGCGCCAAGATGGTCCACGCGGCGCCGCACACGTCGTCGTCCATCGTGTCGAAGTCGGTGGCGCGCGGCGGGGGCCGCACGTCCTACCGCGGGCTGGTCCAGGTGCTCGAGGGCGCCTCGCACTCGGCCTCGACCGTGCTGTGCGACGCGCTGCTGGTCGACCAGATCTCCCGGTCCGACACCTACCCGTACGTCGACGTCCGCGAGGACGACGTGTCCATGGGGCACGAGGCGACGGTCTCGCGGGTGAGCGAGGACCAGCTGTTCTACCTCATGTCCCGAGGCATGGAGGAGACCGAGGCGATGGCCATGATCGTGCGCGGGTTCGTCGAGCCCATCGCGCGCGAGCTGCCCATGGAGTACGCGCTCGAGCTCAACCGCCTCATCGAGCTGCAGATGGAAGGGTCCGTCGGCTGATATGACCACCACCACCATTCCCGAAGAGGCCGGTCTGACCACCGACCACTCGCGCGCGCAGGCCGACGGGGCGCACTCCCACGGCGTCGTGCCGCAGGGCTCGCGCGCCGAGCGGCTGACGTCGTTCGACCTCGCCGACATCCCCGTGCCCTCCGGGCGCGAGGAGGAGTGGCGCTTCTCGCCCGTCGCGCGCCTCGCGCCGCTGTTCGACGAGAAGCTCGTCGGGCAGAGCGGCGGCGGCGACGTGCGCGTCACGGTCGTCGAGGCCCCCGAGGTCGAGGTCTCGATCGTGGGCCGCGACGACGCGCGGCTCGGCACCGCCGGCAAGCCGGGCGACCGCACCGCCGTGACGGCGTGGAACGCGTTCGAGCAGTCGACGGTCGTCACGGTGCCCAAGGAGGCCGTCGCGTCCGACGTCACGTCCGTGCGCGTCGAGGGCCACGGCTCCACGCCGACCGCGAGCCACGTCCTCGTGCGCGCCGAGCGGCACTCGGAGGCCGTCGTCGTGCTCGACCACGTCGGGACCGCGACGCTCAACGAGACGGTCGAGATCGTCGTCGAGGACGGCGCGCACCTCACGGTCGTGTCGGTCCAGGACTGGGCCGACGGCGCCGTGCACGCGTCGTCGCATCGCGCCCGCATCGGGCGCGACGCGCGGCTCAAGCACGTGGTCGTGACGCTCGGCGGCGACGTCGTGCGCGTCACCCCGGACGCGGAGTTCACGGCCGAGGGCGGCGACGTCGAGATGGTCGGCCTCTACTTCGCGGACGCGGACCAGCACCAGGAGCACCGCCTGTTCGTCGACCACGCCGTGCCGCGCTGCAAGTCGCGCGTCACGTACAAGGGCGCGCTGCAGGGCGAGGGCGCGCACGCGGTGTGGGTCGGCGACGTGCTCATCCGGGCCGAGGCCGAGGGCACCGACACCTACGAGCTCAACCGCAACCTCGTCCTCACGGACGGCGGGCGCGCGGACTCGGTGCCGAACCTCGAGATCGAGACGGGCGAGATCGAGGGCGCGGGGCACGCGTCCGCGACCGGCCGGTTCGACGACGAGCAGCTCTTCTACCTGCAGGCCCGCGGCATCCCGGAGGTCGAGGCGCGCCGCCTCGTCGTCCGCGGCTTCTTCGCGGAGCTCATCCAGGAGATCGGCGTCGCGTCGGTCGAGGAGCGCCTGCTCGAGGCGATCGAGCGCGAGCTGAGCAAGTCCATGTCGATCATCGACGGGAGCGCCGAGCTCGCCGAGGGGACCGCGTGACCGCACAGCCCGCCTGCACGACGTCCGACCTCGGCCCGGAGGAGGCACTCCGCGTCGAGCTCCCGGCCGAGGACGGGCGCGTCGTCGAGGTCGCGGTCATCCGTGACGGCGACGGCGACTGGCACGCGATCTCGGACATCTGCTCCCACGGGGCCGTGTCCCTGTCGGACGGCGAGGTCGAGGGCTGCTTCGTCGAGTGCTGGCTGCACGGCTCGCAGTTCGACGTGCGGACCGGCATGCCGACCGCGCTGCCCGCGATGCGGCCCGTGCCCGTGTACCCGGTGACGGTCGACGGCGAGCAGGTGCTCGTCGACGTCGACCGCGTCGTCGCTCCCACCTGATCCGTCTCGCTGATCCGTCAGCGGTCCACCAGCACTGACCTGGCGCGCCGCGCGCGCCCCACGGCTCACCAGAACCTCTTGGAGAAGAACCAGATGTCCACTCTCGAGATCCGCGACCTGCACGTCAGCGTCGAGACCAAGGAAGGGCCGAAGCCGATCCTGCGCGGCGTCGACCTGACGATCGCCAGCGGCGAGGTCCACGCCATCATGGGCCCGAACGGGTCGGGCAAGTCCACGCTCGCCTACTCGATCGCCGGCCACCCCAAGTACCAGGTCACCAGCGGCACCGTGACGCTCGACGGCGAGGACGTCCTCGCGATGAGCGTCGACGAGCGCGCCCGCGCGGGCCTGTTCCTCGCCATGCAGTACCCGGTCGAGGTCCCCGGCGTCTCCGTGTCGAACTTCCTGCGCACCGCGAAGACCGCGATCGACGGCGAGGCCCCCGCGCTGCGCCACTGGGTCAAGGACGTCAAGGGCGCCATGGAGCGCCTGCGCATGGACGACTCCTTCGCCGAGCGCTCGGTCAACGAGGGCTTCTCCGGGGGCGAGAAGAAGCGTCACGAGATCCTCCAGATGGAGCTCCTCAAGCCGAAGTTCGCCGTCCTCGACGAGACCGACTCGGGCCTCGACGTCGACGCGCTGCGCATCGTGTCCGAGGGCGTGAACCGCGTCCACGGCGCGACCGACGCCGGCATCCTGCTCATCACGCACTACACGCGCATCCTGCGCTACATCAAGCCGGACTTCGTCCACGTCTTCGTCGACGGCAAGGTCGCCGAGGAGGGTGGCTCGGAGCTGGCCGACCGCCTGGAGGAGGAGGGCTACGACCGCTACCTCTCCGGCTCGGTCGAGTCCGCCTCGGCCGCCTCGGCCTGAGCGGTCGCACCACCTCTGAGGAGACGACCATGACGACCACCGCGCACAGCTCCCCGCTGACGGCGACCGAGCTCGCCGCCGTGCGGGCGGACTTCCCGCTGCTCGAGCGCACCGTGCGCGGTGGTCGTCCGCTCGTCTACCTCGACTCCGCGGCGACGTCGCAGAAGCCGCAGGTCGTCCTCGACACCGAGGTCGACTTCTACGAGGAGCGCAACGCCGCCGTGCACCGCGGCGCGCACCAGCTCGCCGAGGAGGCGACCGAGGCGTTCGAGGACGCCCGCGCGGACGTCGCGGCGTTCGTCGGGGCGCGCCCGGGCGAGATCGTCTGGACGTCCGGCGCGACGGCCGCGATCAACCTCGTCGCGTACGGGATCTCGAACGCGACGCTCGGCCGCGGGGGAGAGGCGGCCCGCCGCTTCGCGCTCGCGCCCGGCGACGAGATCGTCATCACCGAGGCCGAGCACCACGCGAACATCGTGCCGTGGCAGGAGCTCGCGGCCCGCACCGGTGCCGTCCTGCGCTGGTTCGAGGTGGACGACGACGGGCGCGTGCGCGTCGAGGACGCGGCGACGGTCATCACCGAGCGCACGCGGGTCGTGGCGTTCGCGCACGTGTCGAACGTGACGGGCGCGATCACTCCGGTCGAGCCGATCGTGGCCCGCGCGCGCGAGGTCGGGGCGCTCACCGTGCTCGACGCGTGTCAGTCCGTGCCGCACCTGCCCGTGGACCTGCCCGCGCTCGGCGTCGACTTCGCCGCGTTCTCGGCCCACAAGATGCTCGGACCCACGGGCGTGGGCGTGCTGTACGGGCGGCGTGAGCTGCTCGAGGCGCTGCCGCCCGTGACGACCGGCGGGTCGATGATCGAGGTCGTCACGATGACCGAGTCGTCGTACATGGCGCCGCCGCAGCGGTTCGAGGCAGGCACGCAGGCCGTCGCGCAGGTCGTCGGGTTCGGCGCCGCCGCGAAGTACCTGCGCGAGCTCGGCATGGACGGCGTCGCGGCGCACGAGCACGAGCTGGCTGCCGAGCTGCTGCGCATCGGGGAGATTCCCGGGGTGCGGATCATCGGCCCGCGCGAGCCGGCCGACAGGCTCGCCGTCGTGTCGTTCGTCGTGGACGGCGTGCACGCGCACGACGTCGGCCAGGTGCTCGACGACGCGGGCATCGCCGTGCGCGTCGGTCACCACTGCGCCCAGCCCCTGCACCGCCGCTTCGGCATCGCCGCCACCGCGCGCGCGTCCGCGTCGGTGTACACCACGCGCGAGGACGTCGACGCGTTCCGGGAAGCATTGGCCGGGGTGCGCGCGTTCTTCGCGGTGGACTGAGAGAGGACCCGATGAGCTCGATCGAGCAGATGTACCAGCAGGTCATCCTGGACCACGCGAAGACCCCGCACGGCCGGGGCCTGGTCGAGGTGGCGGACGGCGCGGCCAGCGGCCAGTCGCACCAGGTGAACCCTACGTGCGGCGACGAGGTGACGCTGCGCGTCGAGCTCGCCGGCGACACGATCGATCGTGTGAGCTGGGAGGGACAGGGCTGCAGCATCTCGCAGGCCTCGCTGTCCGTGCTCACCGACCTCGTGTCGGGCCGACCCGTGACCGAGGCCGAGCACCTCGGCGAGGTCTTCCGCGAGCTCATGGGCTCGCGCGGCAAGGGTCTCGACGAGGCCGCGGAGGACGAGCTCGGTGACGCCACGGCGTTCACCGGCGTCTCGCAGTACCCTGCTCGCATCAAGTGCGCCCTGCTCGGCTGGGCCGCGCTGCGCGACTCGCTCGTCACCTCGGGCGCCCTGAGCACGCTGGGCGACGCATCAACCGCAGCAGCTTCCGACGCGGCGCTCGCCGCGCGGGGAACGACGGAGGAGAACCGATGACCACCGAGACCGGCGCGCCCGCCGAGGGCGTCACGCCCAGCCCGCCGAACGTCGCCGACGTCGAAGAGGCGATGCGCGACGTCATCGACCCCGAGCTCGGCATCAACGTCGTCGACCTCGGCCTCGTCTACGGCATCCAGATCGACCAGAACAACCACGCCGTCATCGACATGACCCTCACGTCCGCGGCGTGCCCGCTGACCGACGTCATCGAGGACCAGTCCGCCCAGGCCCTCGAGGGCCTCGTCGACGGCTTCCGCGTCAACTGGGTCTGGATGCCGCCGTGGGGCCCGGAGAAGATCACGACCGACGGCAAGGAGCAACTCCGCGCGCTGGGGTTCAACGTCTGAGCTCTGCTACGGAAGCTGATTGCTGACTTAGCTGGCGGAATGCCACTTGAACCGCGGTTCACAAGCGCGGACTGAAGGTCCAGCGGGATCCAAAGGCCCTTCGTGGCCACCGTCGCCCCCTCTCGCCGGGGTCGCCGACTGTCCCGATGCCCTCGCACGATTGTTGCGCGTGCGTGTCGTCGTCCTGAAGGCGTGAGCCGCGACGTGCGGCTGCACGAAGGCGCGCCCTCCGGTGTTCGTGCCGACATCCAGCGCCTCACGACGCGATCCGGTTCATCCGAATCGATGATGACCACCACGAACCGCGGAGTGGCCGGGAGGATGAGTCCTTCGCGTAACTAGACGTCCACGCGGACCACGACTATGGCCATTGCGCTGAACGCGACGGCCTCAAGTATCAGGAGGACCGAAGCGCACGGTGCGGCGCGGTTGAGACCCGGGGGGACTTGTGGCCCGGTTGCTAGGCTCTAGGCGACTCACGCGCGCCACTTCTGGCGCATTCCGCGGAGTTCACTCGGGTTCTCCGGTCGGTGGTGAGTCATTTCGGCAACGCCGAGTAGTTCCGCGGTAGTGTCTTGCTCGATCTGACGGTCTGGGGAGATTTGGCGGAGGAAGAGAGTCGTTGTGGACCTTGCGAGCATCATGATTCGTGGCTCGGCGGTCGTTCGGGAGAACGACGACCCCGCTCACCTGCGGCGCTCTGCTGAGTCTCTTGTGCGAGCGGCATGCGCGTATGAAGGGTTCGGGGTCGTCGCCGCCAGTCCCCAGGCGGAGCGAGTTCTTGGGGCGGCCATGATGCTGGCTCCGGAAATACACGGGGACGGCAGTGGTCCTTCGATCGTTTTTGATGTGAACTATGCGAGCGGAACCTTACTCGCCCGCGCCGCCCGACGGCTGCGGGATCGCGGTAACGACTCGCTACTGGTCGGGATTGTCCTCAACGCGTTGACCGCATCGGAACGTGAGATTACTGTCGCCGAGCTGGATCACATCCGTGTCGAGGTCAAGCGGGCCCCGCTAGCGCTGCAGAGCCAGAGCGGCGTAAGCCGCGTCCCTGTATTTGCGTGGTAGCCCTTCCAGAGCCTCCACGGCAGCCTCGAGATCAGTCTTCTTCATCCCAGCTAGCGTCGCGAGGCCCTGGGCGTCCTTTGCTTCCAAACGGACGTCAGTCACCTCATGGAGCACAAACAGAAGAGCGCCCTCGGCGTGAGCCCGTTGGAACGTCGCGCGGTTCCGTCTTGCGACGGGCGGCGCGCCCGCGGTCTTGATCGCAGCGGAGTTGAACGTCAGCCCGGGGAGCCGTCCCTGGAGCAGTCGAGCGAGGTTCACGGCCTGTGCGCCGGGCTCCGTCTCGGTTGTGTTGATTGTGAAGGTGTCGTCGACCTTCGGGCCGTCCGCCCCAAGGTCGATTAGCACAATATGGACCTTCGGGTTTCCACCCGCGGGATCCACGGAGATTCCCAGCACTCGCATGGCCGATACCTTATCCTTCGACTCGTGGATCTGTCAGAACTGCCCCCTGGGACGACCATCAACGACCGGTACGAACTGTCAAGCGGCCTGGGCACCGGCGCAGGTGGCTCGGTCTACGAGGCGCACGACCGGCACCTCAACTCCCGGGTCGCGGTCAAGCTGCTTAGCCCAGTTGAAGATGGTGTCGCCGGAGTCTGGCAGGAAGCTCAACGACTTGAGCTCCTAAAGTCGAGGTACTTGCTGCCGGTGTTGAACGCCGACGTGGTGATCGACAGCGACATCCGGTTCATCGTTACTCCCGTTATGAGTGGGGGTGATCTGGCGGAGGTCGCTCAGCCGTACGGGATCCATGCGTCGGAGGCGGCCCACTTGGTACAGCAGGTGGCATCGGGGCTTGACCGCATCCACCGTGCCGGGATGGTCCACCGCGATGTCAAGCCAGCCAACATCCTGCTCGAAGGAGCTGACGCGGTGTTGGGCGACCTTGGGTTCTGCCACCTCCTCGCCGCGGACGGAACCGCTCCGCCGAACGGGTCATTTTGCACGGTGGCCCCCGAGGTGATTCGGGACGATGGGACGTGTTCGTCGGCAACCGACGTCTACTCGCTGGCAGCAACGACGTTCTATCTGTTGAGCGGTGAGTACCCGGTCGACCATCGACTCCCGAGGCATGAGCAACGCAGCCGGATCCGGGCTGGATCCGTCAGGGAGCTTCGGGAAGTCGCTCCGCACGTATCCCGCGCGGTCGGTACCGTGGTGCGCAAGTCGCTGAACGGGGACCCCGCGAAACGACACGCGAGCGTCACAGATTTTGGCAACGCGTTCGCAGGGGCAGTCCGGGGCAACAGGGACTGGCGCCGGGTCTCACATGCTGGACATCTGCACTGTATTTCCGGCGCGCGTCACGGTGGGAAGAAAGCTGTCGAGGTATGTAGTGCCGGGATCGACGGGCGAACGATTCAGGTGAGCGCGCGACTGGCGGATAGTGGGCGTCAGGTACGTGGGACGCCTGATCTTCGCATTGCCCCGGCTCAGTTGATCGCAACGCTCCAACGGTTGACGGCGAGCCTGTGAGGCGTCCTCATCAGGCATCGGCTCCGTAAGGAGTCGCGTTGGTGCGCTGACACTTGGAGACCACTCGGCAGCTTGGCAGCAGCGAGCCGCCGGTTCAGTGCAGGGGCCTCCCCAATCCGCAGACACGTACCGCTCCCGATCGGGATGACCGCCAACTCTCGCCGATCTCTGTCAAGGCCAGCTCCGCGTAGCCCGCTTCGGTGGTCGGGACTGGCCAGGTGTGCCCGTCGCTCATTGATGTACTCCGGCCTGGCATGCTGGGGCTCGGCAGCGCCGCGGCATGAGTTCGGTTGTGTCTGCGGGAGACTGCGCGAAAGCGAACGTGGCTCCCGGCGGGCTTCGGCGACCCGGTGGTCAAGAGGTGCTCGAAGGGTCTTCACCCAACCTGTACGAGAGCAAGCACAGGCCGGCGACTGAGTCGGCGCTGTCTCCAGCGGTGCGTCGTAGGGCTGCCGGATCGGTCCGATCGGAATCGCCAGTGCGCCGAGAGGCCCGCTGTCCCGTCGCCCCCTCACGTTGCCGCTGCTCACGATCCGATTGCGATCCTTCCGGTGCGTTGACGAGGACTGTCCTGAGTGTTGGGATATGTGCGCCCACACCACTTTTCGGAGGATGACGTGACACAGCAGGACCAGACCGGCGCGGGCGGTTCCCCGCGGCAGGTGCGCTATCGCGGCCGGCACCTCCCGATGGTCGCCGTGGTCATCGCGGCGACGATCGCCACCGCGCTGGCGTACAGCGGCATGGTCCTGTTCGGTCTCGAGGTGGCGCACATGTCGCCGCTCGAGGCGTACGGGCTGGCGGGCTTCCTCGAGATCAGCCTCGTCGCCGTGGCGCTCATGGCGCGCAACGCGGCGCTGGAGGGGCGCCCGTACGGTGTCCTGCTCGCGCTGACGTGGGTGCTCTCGGGCACCTCGGGCCTGTTCGCGGCGCTCCACGAGATCGCCGTCCCGACGGCGAGCACCCCGTACATGGTGGTGTTCCGGTTCGTTCCGCCGCTGGTGGCCGCGCTCATGTGGCACCTCGCCCTCGTGGGGGAGCGGCACATGGTGACCGGCCACACGCTCGAGGAGCGTCGTCGCGAGCTGCGCGTCCACGGCTACGTCTCGGCCCTGGAGCAGTGGCGTGACGCGCGAGCCGACAGCGCTGGCTCGTCCGGGGACCTGCGGAAGGTCCGCGCCGCCCACGAGCGGCAGCGCGCCGCCCGCGACGCCGCGCTGAAGCTGCTGACGGTCGAGGACTTCGAGCGCCGCATGCTGGTCTGGGTCGACCGCCTGGAGGCGGCGGAGCGCCACGGCAACAGGCTCGACCTCATCGGGGCGAGCTCGGTGAAGCGCGGCACCGCCCGCGGGTCGGCCGAGGTCGCCGGGCCGACCGAGGCGACGGCAGTCGTCGTGGCCCGGACCGCCGCGCCGGCCGCGACGCTCGTCGAGACGCACCGCCAGGAGACCCTCGCGCTGGAGTCCGCGCGCGACGCCGAGGTCCGCACGGAGACCCCGACGCCCGTCGAGGAGGCCCGGGACGTTCCGGCCGCCGAGCCGCACCAGGAGAGCACGGCCGCCGTCGCACCGGCCGAGGCGCCCGCCGTCGAGCGGGACGTCGAGCCGGAGACGGAGCCGGAGACCGAGCCTGCGCGCGAGGCGAACGACGAGAAGCCCTACGCGCCCGAGACGGCGTTCGAGGCGCTCCCCGACCTCGAGGCGCGGGTGAAGGAGCTGTTCGGGCGTCCGCTCCCCTGGGACCAGCCGGCCCCGGAGGAGGACAGCGCGGCACCGGTCGTGGAGCCCCCCGCCGTGACGGGCCACACGCGCCGCGTCGAGGTCTTCGACCTCGTGGGCGGCACGAACGGCGCGCAGGCCGCGGCGACCGAGGCGGACGACGCCTCCCTCGGCGAGGACCCGACCGCGGAGCGCGACCGTCGCATCGTCGAGCTCGCCCGCCAGGGCATGAACCAGCGCGAGATCGCCCAGAAGGTCTCGGCGTCGCGGTCGACCGTGAGCCGCGTCGTGCGCCGCTACGAGGACCAGCGGCCCGTGGCGGACGACGACCGCGAGCTCGCGAACGTCTGACGCACGGAGTCGCGCACACTCGTCCGGCCACCGTGGCCGACGTCTGACGCGCCCACCTCACGACGCCGCGTCCCCGTCCCCGGGGGCGCGGCGTCGTGCTGTCCGCACCGCGCCGGAGCGCGCACGTGATGGCCTTCGATGGGGGTACTGAGGACCTTGGTCCCAGACGGCTGATGTGGTCAGACCACCTCCCCTAGGGTCGGGAGCAGGGCACCGGTCGCACCCGGACCGGGACCTCGACGCAGCCCCCGCCTCTCGAAAGTGCTCCCCGTGGCCCCCCTCTCTCACTCCCCGTCGGACGCGCTCGCTCCCGCCGCCGGCGGTCCCCTGGACGGCGACCGGATCGTCGTCGTCGGCGCGGGCATGACGGCCCACCGCCTGGTCGCGGGCCTGCGCTCGCGCGACCCCGAGGGCGGCTGGTCGCTCACGGTGATCGGCGACGAGCCGCACGAGCCCTACGACCGCGTGCACCTGTCGGAGTGGTTCGACGCGCGCGACGCCCAGGCGCTCACCCTGGACCGCGGCGTGTGGGACGACCCGCGCGTCACGCTCGTCACGGGCGACGCGGTCGCGTCGCTCGACCGCACGGCGAGCGTCGTGACGACGCGGTCGGGCCGCCAGGTCCACTACGACCGCGCGGTGCTCGCGACGGGCTCGTGGGCGTGGACGCCGCGCGCGGAGGGCACGGACCTGCCGGGCCTGTTCACCTACCGCACGCTGGACGACGTCGAGCGGCTGGCCGAGTGGGTGCGCCTGCGCGAGCGGACGCTGGGCCGGGCGGTGCGCGGCGTCGTCGTCGGCGGTGGCGTGCTGGGTCTCGAGGCCGCGGCGGCGCTCCAGCGCCTGGGTGCCGAGGCCACGGTCGTCGAGTTCGCCGACCGCCTCATGAGCGTCCAGCTCGACCAGGGCGGCGGCGAGATGCTGCGCCTGCTGATCGAGGACCTGGGCGTCACGGTGCGCACGGGCGCAGGCGCCCACCGGTTCCTGCCCGCGGGCGACGGGTCCGTGGGCTCGGTCGAGCTCACCGACGGGTCCGCCCTGCCGACCGACGTCGTCGTCTTCTCCGTGGGCATCCGCCCGCGTGACCGCGTGGCACGTGAGGCCGGCCTGGCCATCGGCGAGCGCGGCGGCGTCGTCGTCGGCGAGGCGTGCCAGACGTCCGACCCGGGCGTGTGGGCGATCGGCGAGTGCGCGTCGGTCGACGGTGTGTGCGCGGGCCTGGTCGCGCCGGGGAACGACATGGCGGACGTCGTCGTCGACCGCTTCCTGGGCGGCGAGCGCGTGCACCGCCGCGCCGACGACGGCACCAAGCTCAAGGGCGTGGGCGTCGAGGCCGCGTCGTTCGGCGACGTGAACGCGGTGAGCGCGGGCGCGCTGGAGGTGTCGTTCGTCGACCCGATCCACCGCCGGTACCGCAAGCTCGTCCTCTCGGACGACGCGACGACGCTGCTGGGCGGCGTGTTCGTCGGCGACATCGAGCTCTACTCCGCGCTGCGGCCGCTGCTGGGCCGCCCGCTCGGCGCCGACCCCGCCGCCGTCATCGCGCCCGACGGCGAGGGGCTGGCCGACACCGAGCTGCCCGACGAGGCCGTCGTGTGCTCGTGCAACAACGTCGACGCCGGGACGGTCCGCTCGGCCGTGACCGAGCACGGGTGCCGGACGATCGGTCAGGTCAAGGAGTGCACGACGGCCGGCACGGTGTGCGGGTCGTGCGTCCCGGCGCTCACCAAGCTGCTCAACACGGAGCTGTCCCGGGCGGGCGTCACGGTCTCTGACGCGCTGTGCGAGCACTTCGCGATGTCACGTGCCACGCTGTACCGGCTCGTCCGCGAGGAGGGGCTGCGCACGTTCACCGAGGTCGTCGCGGCGCACGGGACCGGGCGCGGCTGCGCGGTCTGCCGCCCGACGGTCGCGTCGATCCTCTCGACGCTGCGCCGCGGGCACGTGCTCGAGGGCGAGCACGCCGCGCTGCAGGACACCAACGACCACGTCATGGCGAACCTCCAGAAGAACGGCACGTACTCGGTGATCCCACGGATGCCCGGGGGAGAGGTCCGTGCCGACCAGCTCCTGGAGTTCGCGAAGGTCGCCGACGACTTCGGGCTCTACGTGCGTGTGACCGGCGGCCAGCGGCTGGCCATGTTCGGCGCGCGGCTCGACCAGCTCCCGGAGATCTGGCGGCGCCTGACCGCCGTCGGTTTCGAGTCCGGGCACGCGTACGGGAAGTCGCTGCGCACGGTGAAGACGTGCGTCGGTCGCACGTGGTGCCGGTTCGGCGTGCAGGACTCGTCGGCGATGGCGGTCCGGCTCGAGCTGCGCTACCGGGGGCTGCGCTCGCCGCACAAGATCAAGTTCGGCGTCTCGGGCTGCGCGCGCGAGTGCGCGGAGGCGCGGGGCAAGGACGTCGGGATCATCGCGACGCACAAGGGCTGGAACCTCTACGTGGGCGGCAACGGCGGGGCACAGCCGGCGCACGCCCAGCTCCTCGCCGAGGACCTCGACGACGAGACGCTGGTCCGCTACGTCGACCGGTTCCTCATGCTCTACGTCCAGGAGGCCGACCGCCTGCAGCGCACGGCGCCGTGGGTGGCGGAGCGCGCGGGCGGGCTGGAGGAGCTGCGGCGCGTCGTCGTCGAGGACTCGCTCGGGATCGCGGACCAGCTCGAGGCCGCGATGGCCGAGCACGTGCGCGACTACGAGGACGAGTGGGGCGCGACGCTCGCCGACCCGGCCAAGCTGCGCAAGTTCACGCCGTTCGTCAACGCGCCCGAGGCGGTCGACGGCGACCTCGCGTTCGTCCCCGAGCGCGGCCAGGTCCGGCCCGCCGACGAGGGCGACGCCGTCGCCTACCCCGACCCGCGCGCCGCGCGCGACGTCGCGCTGGTGGCGGCCCGTGCCGAGCTGGAGGACGCCCGATGAGCACGTTCGTCGACATCTGCGCGCTCGAAGACCTCGACCCCGAGCGCGGGACCGGAGCGCTCCTGGGCGACACCCAGGTCGCCGTCTTCCGGCTCGCCGACGGCACCGTGCGCGCGGTCCAGCAGCGCGACCCGTACTCCGGCGCCAACGTCATGTCGCGCGGCCTCGTCGGCACGCACCGCGTGACCGGCGACGACGGCGCGGAGCGCGACGTCAACACGGTCACCACCCCCATGCTCAAGCAGGTGTGGGACGCCGACACCGGCGAGGTGCTCGACGCCGGGGGCAAGGACCGCAGGCCGCTGGCGGTCTTCGCGGCACAGGTGCGCGACGGTCGCGTCCTGGTCGCCGGCACGCCCACGGAGCGCGCACCCGCACCCTAACCCGATGCCCGTGCTCGCCCGGGGAGCCGGTGCTGGCGGCACGACACGCGCCCGCGGTCCGGCGCCGGGAACCGGCGATCCCCTAGCCTGGCGGTATCCCGTCAGCAGGCGCGGACCCCGCGCCGCGCGTCGCAAGGGAGCCGTGGGTGCGCGTCCTGCTCGTCATCGACCAGTTCGAGGATCCCACCAACGGGACCACGATCTCGGCCCGTCGCTTCGCCGTCGCGCTGCGTGAGCGCGGCCACGAGGTGCGCGTCGCGTGCTGCCGCGGTGGCGCGGCCCGCCCGGGTGACGCCGACCCCGAGAACCGCGCGGACGGCGTCGTGCAGTACCGGCTGGAACCCCTCGGCGTCCCGGGCTTCGACCGGGTGATCGCGGGCCAGGGCTGGGTGCTCGCCAAGCCCGACGACGACGTGCTGCGCGACGCCCTGGGCTGGGCCGACGTCGCGCACGTCATGTCGCCGTTCTGGCTCGGCTCCCGCGCCAAGCGGCTCGCGGACGCGCTCGGCGTCCCGGCCACCGCCGCGTTCCACGTGCAGCCGGAGAACGTCACCTACAGCCTCGGTCTGGGGCGGGTCGCGCCGCTGAACCACCTCGTGTACGCGGTGTTCCGGCCGTTCTACGACCGGTTCGGGCACGTCCACTGCCCCAGCCGGTTCATCGCCGGGGAGCTGCGCGACCACGGCTACCGGGCGGCCCTGCACGTCGTGTCCAACGGCGTCGACCCCGGGTTCGTCCCTCGCGCGCTGCCGAAGAGCGCCGACCTGTCCGGCCGGTTCGTCATCACCATGACCGGGCGGCTCTCGCGCGAGAAGCGGCAGGACGTGCTCCTCGACGCCGTCGGCCGGTCCCGGCACGCCGACCGCATCCAGCTCGTGCTCGCCGGGCGCGGCCCGCTCGCGGAGAGGTACGCCCAGCAGGGCGCGAGCCTGCCGCACCCGCCGCGGATCGGCTTCCTCGCCCAGGACGAGCTCCGTGACGTGCTGGCCATGAGCGACCTGTACGTCCACGCCGCCGACGCGGAGATCGAGGCCCTCGGCTGCCTCGAAGCCGTCGCCACCGGCCTCGTCCCGGTGATCTCCGACTCCCGCGCGTCGGCGACCGGGCAGTTCGCGCTCGACGAGCGCAGCCTCTTCCGCGCCGGGGACGCCGCAGACCTCGCGCGCGCGATCGACTACTGGATCGAGCACGACGAGGAGAGGACCCGCATGGGTCCGGCCTACGCCGAGGTCGGCCGGGAGCACGCGCTCGACGTGTGCGTCCCGCAGATCGAGGACATGCTGCGCCTGGCGGTCGGCGAGGGAGGCGGCTCGGTAGACCCCGCGCCGGTCGACCGGGACGACGCGGCGGACCGGGCGCCGGGACGCTCGCATGAGCGCTGACCGCGATCACGGGTCCCGGGCGCCGCGGCTCTGGAACCGCTTCGACGCGACCTTCTTCGACGTCGCGATGGCCGTCGTGCGGGGGTACGGGTCCGTCGTCCACGGGCTGCGGGTCACGGGTCGCGAGCACCTCGCCGGCGAGCACGGTGGGGTCGTCTCGATCGCCAACCACGTGCACTACCTGGACGGCCCGTGGGTCGCCGGACAGTTCCGTGGCCGGCGCGCCGCCGTCGTCTCCCAGCCCTCGAACTTCCACCTGCCCGTGGCGGGTGTCCTGGTCAGCCACCTGCTCGCCGTCCCGCTGCCCCGCGGGCCGGGAGAGCTCGCCGCGTTCGAGGCGCGGGTGCGCCGGACCGTCGACGCCGGTCAGGGCGTCCACTTCTTCCCCGAGGGCGCGCTCGTCATGTACGACACGACTCTGCGCCCGTTCCGGCGCGGCGCGTTCGTGTACGCCTGCCGGCTGGGCGTCCCCGTCGTGCCGATGGTCTTCACGTACGGCCGACGGCCCTGGTGGCGCCCGCGGCCGCCGATCCGGCTGACGATCCTGCCGGCCGAACATCCCCGCGGCGCCGCCCCCGCCGACATCGCCGAGCTCCTCGCCCGCTGCCTGTCCGCGATGGAGGCGGTCGTCGTGGAGGCTCCCGATGGCGTCTCCCGGTCGTGAGGCGCGGAGCTATTGGCCGACGCGCCCGTCGACGCACTCGCGCAGCAGGTCGGCGTGGCCGCAGTGGCGGGCGTACTCCTCGACCCGGTGCACCAGCACCTCCCGGACGGCGATCCCGTCCGCGCCGAGCCGCTCGCCGAGGTCCGGGTGCTGCGCCAGCGCCGCGTCCGTCGCGGCCTGCTCGCGCGCCAGGGCCGCGTACGCCTCGTCCACCACGGACTGGTCCGCGACGGCGCCGTCGAAGTCCGCGTCGTTCCCCCCGTACAGCGTCGGTTCGGCGCCGTCGTCCGAGATCCATCCCCGCCAGTCCCGCTCGACCTCCGCGAGGTGCCGCACGAGCCCGAGCAGCGACATCGTCGACGGCGGCACCGACCGCCGCGCCAGCTGCTCCGGGTCGAGGCCCTCGCACTTCATGAGCAGCGTCATCCGGTAGCTCGCCGTGTAGTCGAGCAGCGTCGCGAGCTCGCCGTCCGGGCTCACGCCGCCGGTGTTGCGCGGGTCGTCGTCCGGGTCCACCCACATGTCCGGATAGACGGTCGCTCGGGTCCAGCGGACGGGCTCCTCGGTCATCGCCCCATGCTCGCGCGCGCACTCGTGCCCCACAAGGGCATTCCCTGACCGTCCGGCAGTAGGATCGGCCCCCGCCGGCAAGGACGCCGGTGAACGACCTGAAGGAGTCTCCTCGCCCATGATCACCGCGTGGGGCGCACTCGCCCTGCTCACCCTCGTCCACCTCGCCGCGCAGCTCGCGGGCGCCTCGGCGCTCGCCGACACGTCGCAGTGGTTCCTCATGCCCCTCCTCGCGGTCTGCCTGTGGCTCGCCACGCGACGACGCGACGGCGACGGCTCGCGCCGGCGCTCGCGGCTGGTCCGCCTCACCCTCGTCGCGCTGGGCTTCTCGTGGCTCGGTGACACCGCTCCCGACCTCGCCGACGGCGACACGGCGTTCCTCGTCATGGTCGGGTTCTTCCTCTGCGCCCAGGTGACGTACACCCTCGCGTTCTGGCCGTACCGCGCGGGGTCCGTGCTGCGTCGCCCGCTCGCGCTCGCGCCGTACCTGCTCGCCTTCGTCGCTCTCGTCGTGGCGTGCGCGCCCGGTGCCGGGTCGCTCCTCGTCCCGGTCGTCGTCTACGGCGCGTGCCTCGTGCTGATGGCCGTGACGGCGACGGGCGTCGACCGCCTCGCGGCCGTCGGCGGCGCGGTGTTCCTCGTGTCCGACGCGCTCATCGCCCTCAACGCGTTCGCGCCGTGGTACGCCCTGCCCGCGCACGGCTTCTGGGTGATGCTCACCTACGTCGTCGGGCAGGTGCTCCTCGTCCTCGGCGTGCTCCGGCGCGAGCGCGCCGCAGCGGCCTCTGTCGAAGAGAAAGGCAGCGCCGCGTGGGCGTCGACGTGACGCTCGCGCTGGTCGTCCAGGAGGGGACAAGTCCGCGGCGGCGTTCGACGTCGTCGGTCGCCGTGGTGCCCGACGACGGGGACGCGCTGGCCCGCGTGCTCCCGACGAGCGGCCTGCCGATGCTCGCACGTGTCGACCCCTACCGCGACGTCGTCCTCAGCAGCTCCGAGATGGAGCAGCGTCTCGACGAGCTGCGCGTCCTGGTGTCGAGATCGGCCCGTTCCGACGTCGCAGTCCTGGACAGGGTGGTCGCGCTCGCCGAGCGGTGTCGTCGTGACCCGCGCACCGAGCTGCGGTTCGAGGGCGACTGAGGGCCTCAGGCGCCGAGCGAGCGGACGACGCGCGCGGGTGTGCCGACGACGACGGTGCGGGCGGGGACGTCCCGGGTTACGACGGAGCCGGCCCCGACGACGGCGTCGTCCCCGATCGTCACCCCGGGGAGGACGGTCACGTTCGCGCCGAGCCACACGTTGCGGCCGAGGACGACGCGCGCGGGGTGCATGTCGGCGCGCCGGGCCGGGTCGAGGTCGTGGTTGAGCGTCGTGAGGACGGCGTTGTGCCCGATGAGGCAGCCGTCCCCGACGACGATGCCGCCCTGGTCCTGGAACCGGCAGCCGGAGTTGATGAAGACGTCCCGCCCGAGGGTGATGTTCTTGCCGAAGTCGGCCGTGAACGGCGGGAAGAGGGTCACGGACTCGTGCACGGGCCTGCCCGTCAGCTCCGCGAGGAGCTCGCGGACGCGCTCGGGCGAGCGGTAGGCGCCGTTGAGCTCGCCGGCGATGCGCAGCGCCTCCTGGCTTGTGCGGTGCATGACGGCGTGCAGCGGTGAGCCGCCGGGGATCGTCCGGCCGGCGTCGAGCTCGGCCAGCAGGTCGTCCAGGTCCATGGGTTCCTCTCAGTCGGTGCGCGACGGCGCGGTGGCCGGGGCCTCGGTGGCCGCCCAGGACGCGAGCAGGCGCAGCGACTCCTCGGTCGGGGAGCCCGGCGTCGCGGTGTACACGGTCATGCCGAGCCCGGGGTCGCCGTGCAGCTCGAGCGTCTGGTAGTGCAGCTCGAGGTCCCCGACGACGGGGTGGCGGAACGTCTTCTGCCCGGCGTAGTGCCGCCGCACGTCGTGGGACGCCCACAGCTCGCGGAAGCGCTCGCTGCGCGTCGACAGCTCGCCCACGAGCGCCTGGAGGCGACGGTCGTGCGGGCTGCGGCCTGCCTCGCGACGCAGGATCGTGACGTTCGTCCACGCCGCGCGGTCCCAGTCGGGGTAGAAGTCGTGCGACGCGGGGTCGAGGAAGATGTGCCGTGAGAAGTTGGCCGGGCGCGTGGAGCCCGCGATCATCGGCGCGTACATCGCGTACCCGAGCGCGTTGGCGGCGACGAGGTCCATGCGGTTGTTCTGGATGAACGCGGGCGCCGTCGTGATCGCGTCGAGCAGGTACTGCAGCTCGGGGCGTACCGGCGTGTCGCCGTGGCCGCGCTGCGGGCGAGCGCCGACGGGGTTCGCGGTGCGCGCGAGGTCGAGCAGGTGCTCGCGCTCGGCGGCGTCGAGCAGGAGGGCGCGCGCGACGGACTCGAGCACGACCTCGGACACGCCCCGCAGGTTCCCGCGCTCGAGCCGGGTGTAGTAGTCCACGCTCACGCCCGCGAGCCGGGCGACCTCGTCGCGACGCAGTCCCGCGACGCGGCGGCGGCCGCCGAACGTCTCGATACCGGCCTGCTCGGGGGTCACCCGGGCCCGGCGGCTCATGAGGAACTCGCGCACCTCGGAACGGTTGTCCATGGCCTCCACGTCTTTCACGGTACGTCGGGACGACGGCGGGCCGCGCGGGCGGGAGGGTGCGTGCCCTCCCGCCCGCGCTGGGTCGCGTCAGCCCGGGTACTCCTCGGGAGTGAGGAGGTCGCCCCACGTCGTCTCGGGCTCGTCGTCGCCCGATGCGGGCGCCTCCCACAGCGCGAGATGGCACAGGAAGTTGTCGCCCCTCGCGCCGTGCCAATGCCACTCGCCCGGAGGCGTGTGGACGGTGTCGCCCGGCCGGAGCTCGATGACCTCCTCACCGCGCGACTGCACGTAGCCGAACCCCTCGGTGACGTGCAGGGTCTGCCCGACGGCGTGCCGGTGCCACGCGGTGCGCGCGCCGGGGGCGAAGCGGACGAGGTTCAGGCGCGCCCGCGACGGCTCCGTGCCCGCGTAGTAGGCGTTGAACCAGACGTCGCCGGTGAACCACGCGGCGGGTCCCTTCACGGTCGGCGTCGGCGGCTGTCTCTCGGTGCTCATGTCTCTCCTCCCGTGAGGACGTCGCTCAGAACGCGACGAGCGTCTTGAGGGACTCGCGGCGGTCCATCGCGGCGTAACCCTCGGCGATGTCGTCGATCGCGACGGTCTTGTCGAACACGCGGCCGGGCTCGATCTCGCCGCGGAGCACCTGCGGGATCGCGTCCTCCAGGTACGCGCGGACGGGCGCGGGCCCGCCGGTGAGGGTGATGTTGCGGCCGAACAACGAGCCGAAGCCGACCGGCGCGTCCTCGTACTGGGGCACGCCGACGCGGCTGATCACGCCCCCCGCGCGCACGACGCCGTAGGACTGCTCGTAGGCGGGCATGTGCCCGACGGCCTCCAGCACGACGTGGCTGCCCAGGCCGTCCGTGAGATCGAGGACCCGCTGGATCCCCTCCGTGCCGCGCTCGGCGACGACGTCGGTCGCGCCCCACTCGCGCGCCAGGTCCGTGCGCGACGCGTGGCGGCCCATGAGGATGATGCGCTCGGCGCCCATCTGCCGTGCGGCGAGCACGGCGGACAGCCCGACCGCGCCGTCGCCGATCACGGTGACGGTCGTCCGCGCGGAGACGCGTGCCATGTACGCCGCGTGGTAGCCGGTGAGGTACACGTCCGAGAGAGTGAGCAGCGAGGGGAGGAGCGGGCTCGATTCGTCGACGTCCGGCACGGCGACGAGGCTGCCGTCCGCGAGCGGGATGCGGGCGAGCTCGGCCTGCTGGCCGCCCACGTCGCCGGGGTTGCCGTAGAACCCGCCGTGCGGGCACGCGGTCTGGAAACCGCCGCGGCACACAGGGCACGTGTTGTCCGACCACGCGAACGGCGCGATCACGAGGTCGCCCGCGCGGACGGTCGTGACCGCCGACCCGGTCTCCTCCACGACGCCGAGGAGCTCGTGCCCGATCGGGACGCCCTGGTCGGTGTGCGGCATGGAACGGTACGGGTGCAGGTCGGAGCCGCAGACGCACGCGCGCACGGTGCGCACGATCGCATCGGTCGGCTCGACGATCGTCGGGTCGGGACGGGTCTCGACGCGGACGTCGCCCGCGCCGTAGATGACGGTGGCCTTCAAGGAGCTCTCCGTTGCCGGTGGGGATCAGGTGCGATCACCATTCGACACCTGGAGCGTGGCCTCCTGGGAGTCCCGCTCCAACAGGGTTCTGGCAGTACCTGGTTCTCGAGGGCTCGTCAGCGACACACGTGTCACCCGCTCCTGGCGACCCTCGCCCTGTCGAGGAGCGCCTCACAGGTCGACGTCGCGCTGCGTCAGTCCGAGGCGTGGTGGCTCGAGCTCGAGGTCTTCGCCGGCTTCGACGCCGAGCAGGTCGGCCATGGCGACCGAGTCCTGCGCTGAAGCGGGAGGCCGAGATGCTCGTCCGCCGGCCTTTCTTGCGCGACGATTCGGCGCGGGGGAGGTGCGGAAGACCGTGGCCGTGCGCCACGTGGCGAAGGTGCGCTCGACCTCCCGTGGGTCGACAAGTCCTTCGAGGGAGCGCTTCGCGCGCTCGGTGCTGACCGGGTCGGTGAGGACGGCCCGGGTCCAGTCCGCTGCGAGCCGGACGTCGGCCCCGATCTGCGGGTCGTCCAGGAACTCGGTGACGGTCGCGGCTGCATGCCCTGGCTCGGTGCACGCCATGAGGCGCCAGAGGTCACCGAGATCCTTGTCCCGGACCTCACCTTGTCGGGGGTGGTCGAGGCGTTCGCCGACCTTGGCCCCCTTGGCAAGCAGCAGGGCGGGGACCTCGGCCACGCAGACCTGAGCGTGGAGGCGCGCGTCCGCGAAGTCTGTGATGGGCATGGTGGACTGGTTGAACGCAGCAAGCTCGATCCCGACGACGTTGCCGACGGCGAGCTTGCCGTGCGTCGGCGCGAGTGCGGGAACGCTGCGTCTGGTCCGTGACATCGTGCCCGACAGCCCGTGCGGTGCGAGCAGGTCGATCTTCTCGCGGTAGCCCGTCCTGCCGAGCCGGTCGACGAACGGTCGCCGTCCCCAGAGCCCGGGACGGGCCGTCGTGCGGTGCTCGTAGCCCGCGTCGGCGAGGAGCGTCTCGATGCTGGGGACGTCGCCGACGAGTCCGGGAGTGACACCGAGGTCTCCGTCTCCGGTCGATGCGAACGGGACGTCGAGGTCGGCGGTGCGCAGCATCACGGCGTGCGCGCCGATCAGGGTGAGCGAGTCGGCATGTGCGGCGAGCACGTCGACGACGTTGATGATCGCCCGGCGGCTCCACTCGGTCTCCGAACGAGGTTCGGTGAACGTCGTCATGCTGCTCGGCCCAGCAGCTGGTCGGCCTGCTCGGCCATGCGGCCTGTCCCTCCGTAGCAGTCGAGGATCACCTGGTCGAGCGCAGCCGTCATCACGCCGTCGACCCGTTCACGTCCGGTCTCGCAGACGCCGTCGAATCCGATGAGCGTGACCCGCCCCCCGAACGTTCCTGGTTCGCGGCGCCGCAGGCCGGCGGTCTGCGCTGCGGCGGCGACGTCGGCGACGTAGAGGACGGGCCAGACCTCGCCCGCGCCCGGGGAGTAGAGGTTGGCCGCGCTGTCTCCGGTGAGGGCGTGGTCGATCCCGGCGCCGCCTAACGTCTCGACCAGGTTCCGCGCAGACGTCGTGGGCAGGTAGTCGGCTGCATCCGCGCGCCGGGAGAGCCGTGCGACGGTCGCCGCGCGGAAGAGGAGGCGTGCACGCTGCCCCGGGAGTACGGTTCCGTCCTCGTCGACGAGGCGGATCCTCGCCCAGCGTTCCCACCACGCGACGACGCCGTCCGTGACGGCGATGGGGAGCGTCGGGTCGAGGGCCAGCCGTGCGGCAGCGAGCACGTCCGGGTCCGTCTCACCGGTGAACCCGATCGGCTCACCCAGCACCCGCAGGATCTCGCTCGCCAGATCGAACGACGGGCTCACCGTCCCGGCCTCGATCCGCGTCACCGTGGTCGGGGCGACGTCGACCAGCGCCGCGAGCTGACGGGCACTGAGCCCGTTGGCGCGACGCAGCGTCGAGATGCGCTCCGCGATGTTCACGGGACAAGGGTACGGTGGTGTGTTGCAAATTAGCAACGGCCTGGGGAGCGTGCTGGCGCAGGGGCGCGACTCGGAACGGCGTTCGGAGCGTCGCGCGCGACAGGCCTCAGCCCACCGCCGTGACGGGCGAGGCGAGCGGCGTGCCCGACCCGTCGCGGCGCTGGTCGACCTCGGGTAGGTCGACGGCCTGGCCGCCGGAGCCCGTGGCACGGGCGGGGCCCTGCCCGACCCACGCGAGGATCAGCGCGTCCTCGCCCTTGAGGAACCGCTGCGCCCGGACGCCGCCGGTGCCGCGGCCCTTGCCGGGGTAGAGCTCGTACGGCGTGACCTTGCCGGCCCCGGTCTGGGTGCCCGCGAGGGCGCCCGACGACCCGGCGACGGTGACGACGACCCCGAGGTCTCGCACGTCGGCCGGGACGACGCCGAAGAACGCGACGCGGTGGCCGTCGGCGAGCCGGATGCCGGCCATGCCGCCGGCCGCGCGGCCCTGGGGTCGCACGGCAGACGCCTCGAAGTGCAGGAGCGACGCGTCGGAGCTCACGAACACGACCTCGTCCGCGTCGGTCGCGGGCGCCGCGCCGACGACGATGTCACCGTCCTTGAGGCCGATGACCTCCCAGTCGTCGCGGTTGTTCGGCACGTCGCCCGGGGTGACGCGCTTCACGACGCCCTGCGCGGTGCCGAGGGCGAGCGGGGGAGCGTCGGCGTCGAGCGACGTGATCGTCACGGCCTCCTCGCCGGGCTCTAGCGCGACGACCTCGCCGAGCGGCACGCCGCCGGACAGGCTCGGCGCGTTGTCGGTGGGCGGCAGCGTGGGCAGGTCGAGCACGGACACGCGGACCATGCGGCCGCGGCTCGTGACGAGGCCGACCTCGCCGCGCGCCGTCGTGCGTACGACGGCCCGCAGCACGTCGTGGGCGGCACGCGGACCGCTGCGCGCGGGCTCGGTCTCGTCGCTCGTGCGCGCGAGCAGGCCCGTCGCGGAGAACAGCGCCCAGCAGGGCGTGTCCGCGACCTCGAGCGGCACGGCCGCCGTCGTGGTCGGCGCAGCGCCGGCGGACTCCAGGAGGATCGTGCGGCGCGGCGTCCCGTACGTCTTGGCGACGTCCGCCATCTCGCCCGAGACCACGGCCCGGAGCTTCGCGTCGCTGCCGAGGATCTCCTGGAGCTCCTCGATCTCGCGACGCAGCGTCTCCTGCTCCTTCTCGAGCTCGATGCGGGAGAACTTGGTGAGGCGGCGCAGCTGCAGCTCGAGGATGTACTCCGCCTGCGGCTCGGACAGGTCGAACACGGTCTGGAGGCGACCGCGGGCCGTCGCGGTGTCGTCGGACGAGCGGATCACCTGGATCACCTCGTCGATGTCGACGATGGCGACGAGGAGGCCGTCCACGAGGTGGAGCCGCTCGGACCGCTTGCGCAGCCGGTAGGCGGAGCGGCGCCGGACCACGTCGATGCGGTGGTTCACCCACACCGTGAGCATCTCGCGCAGGCCGAGCGTGCGCGGCTGGCCGTCGACGAGCGCGACGTTGTTCATGCCGAACGAGTCCTCGAGCGGCGTGAACTTGTAGAGCTGCTCCAGCACCGCCTCGGGGTTGAAGCCCGTCTTCACCTCGACGACGATCCGCAGCCCGTGCTCGCGGTCCGTGAGGTCGGTCGCGGCCGTGATGCCCTGGATCTTCTTGGTCTTGACGCCCTCGGCGATCTTCTCGATCACCTTCTCCGGGCCGACGAGGTAGGGCAGCTCGGTGATGACGATGCCCTTGCGGCGCGGCGTCAGGTTCTCCACGCGCGCGGTGGCGCGCGTGCGGAAGGTGCCGCGGCCGGTGCGGTAGGCGTCGCGCACGCCGTCGAGCCCGACGATCTTGCCGCCCGTCGGCAGGTCGGGGCCGGGGACGAACCGCATGAGCGCGTCGAGGTCGGCGTCCGGGTGGGCGACGAGGTGGCGTGCCGCGGCGACGACCTCGACGAGGTTGTGCGGCGCCATGTTGGTCGCCATGCCGACCGCGATGCCCGACGCCCCGTTGACGAGCAGGTTGGGGATCGCCGCCGGCAGCACCTCGGGCTGCTGGAGCTTGTTGTCGTAGTTCGGGACGAAGTCGACGACGTCCTCGTCGAGCCCGGCCGTCATCGCGAGCGACGGGGGAGCGAGGCGCGCCTCGGTGTACCGGGAGGCGGCGGGGCCGTCGTCGAGCGTGCCGAAGTTGCCGTGCCCGTCGACGAGCGGGAGCCGCAGCGAGAAGTCCTGCGAGAGGCGCACGAGCGCGTCGTAGATCGCCGCGTCGCCGTGCGGGTGCAGCTTGCCCATGACCTCGCCGACGACGCGCGCCGACTTCACGTGCGCGCGGTCGGGGCGCAGCCCCATGTCGGCCATCATGTAGAGGATGCGGCGCTGCACGGGCTTGAGGCCGTCGCGCGCGTCGGGCAGGGCGCGGGAGTAGATGACGGAGTAGGCGTACTCGAGGAACGACGTCTCCATCTCCGCCTGGACGTCGACGTCGACGATCTTCTCGTTCACCTCGGCCGGGTCGAGCGAGGGGGTCGAGGACTTGCGCGCCATGTGCCTGCGGGCTCCTGCCGTTCGGTGCGCCGCGGGGGCGCTGGATCGGTGCCGGCGTGCGCCGGCGATGACGTGCTGCGGTTGCGCGCCGCACGCGAGGGTACGCCAACCGTCCGACACGCCGCGTCGCGATGCCTGTCGAGGGACCATTGTCCTCCCAGGTCGGGCCGGGGTGGCGCAGGCGCACCGCGCCGGGGACCGCATAGCCTGGGGGCGTGAGCGACGGCGGCGTAGCCGGGCGGGGCCCGGACCGGTACCCGGTGGAGTGGGAGGCGGACGTCGTCCTGCGCGACGGGACGACGACGCACGTGCGCCCCATCCGTCCCGAGGACGCCGACGCGCTCCAGCGCTTCCACGTCGGCCAGTCCGAGCGCTCGACCTACCTGCGCTTCTTCGCCCCCATGGAGCGGCTCTCGGAGCGCGACCTGGAGCGGTTCACGCGCGTGGACCACGTCGACCGCGTCGCGCTCGTCGCGGTCCGCCCGCGCGACGACGTGGACGGCGGCGCCCCGGACCCGGCCGCCGAGGAGCGGGCCGACGACGTCGGCGAGGACATCATCGGCGTCGCGCGCTTCGACCGCACGGGCACGAGCGAGGCCGAGGTCGCCTTCAACATCGCGGACTCGGCCCAGGGCCGGGGGCTGGGCTCCGTGCTGCTCGAGCACGTCGCCGCGGCGGCGCGCGAGCGGGGCGTGCGGCGGTTCACCGCCGAGGTGCTGCCGCAGAACGGCAAGATGCTCGCCGTCTTCCGCGAGGCCGGGTACGACGTGCGCCAGCAGATGGACGACGGGTTCGTCCAGGTGAGCGTCGACCTCGACCCCACGGAACGGTCGCGGGCCGTCATGGCCGACCGCGAGCACCGCGCGGAGGCGCGGAGCATGCAGGGGCTGCTCGGGGCGACGAGCGTCGTGCTCGTGGGACCCGGCGTGCCGCCGGGCGAAGGACAGGACCACGCCGGCGCGCCCCTCGATCATGTCCTCGCGCACCGCGCCCTGGTCGCGCTCGTGCGCAGCCAGGGCGTCACCGTCCACGTCGTGGGCGGCCGCGCGGACGTGCCGGACGGCGGGACGTCGCTCCATGAGCACGCCACCCTCGCCGACGTCCCCGGCCCGGTGGACCTCGCGGTCGTCGCCCTGCCGCCGCCGGACGCCATCGAGGCGGTCCGCCAGCTCGCGCGCCTCGAGGTGCGCGGCGTCGTCGTCCTCTCCGCCGGGTTCGCCGAGACCGGGCCGGACGGGCTCGCGCTCCAGCGCGAGCTCCTGCGCGTCGCGCACACGGCGGGCCTGCGCGTCGTCGGGCCGGCGAGCTACGGCCTGCTGCGCACGGGCGAGGCCCGCGAGCGGCCCGCGCTCGCGGCGACGCTCGCCGAGGACCTGCCGCTGCCCGGCGTCGTCGGGCTGTTCAGCCAGTCGGCGCCCATGGCCGTCACGCTGCTCGCGACCACGGCGCGGCGCGGGCTGGGCGTGTCGTCGTTCCTGTCGGCCGGGCACCGCGCGGACGTGTCGGGCAACGACCTCATGCAGTACTGGCAGGACGACGCCGCGACGCAGGTGGTCTGCCTGTACCTCGAGTCGATCGGCAACCCGCGCAAGTTCTCGCGCATCGCGCGGCGCCTCGCGTCGGTCAAGCCGGTCGTGGTCGTCACGGCCGGGCGCTCGGGCCAGGTCGTGCCGCCCGGCCACGCCGTGCGCTCGACGCGCGCTCCCCGCCGCACGCTCGAGGAGATGCTGCGCCAGTCGGGCGTGATCCGGGCCGAGAACACGCACCACATGATCGACATCGCCCAGCTCCTCGCGCACCAATCGCTCCCCGGCGGGCGCCGCGTGGGCATCCTCGCCAGCTCGGCGTCGCTCGCCGCGCTCGTGGCGGAGGCGTCGTCGTCGGCGGGCCTCGTCGTCGCGCGGTCGGACTTCCTGCCCGAGGACGCGTCGCCGGACGAGCTCGCTGCCACGGTCGACGCGCTCTACGCGCCCGACGCGTGCGACGTCGTCGTGGTGGTCCAGGTCCCCGTGGTGCACCCCCGCCGCGCGGACCTCTCCCGGGCCGTCGCGCGCGCGGCGGCGCGCACGGGCCGCACGACCGTCGCGAGCATGCTGGGGCTCCACGGCCTCACCGACGAGCTCTCCGCCCCCGCGTCGGACGCGCCCGACGGCTCCCTGCTGCGGGTCCCGGCCTACTCCACGCCCGAGGACGCGGTCGCCGCGCTCGGCGCCGTCGTGCGCTACGCGCGCTGGCGCGAGGCGGACCACGGGACGCCCGTGCGCCCCGCGGGCGTCGACGCCGGTCGCGCCCGCGCCCTCGTCGAGGGCGCCCTGGCGGGCCGGGACGCCGTCGACCTCGACCCCGCGACGACCGCCGACCTGCTCGCGTGCTACGGCGTCCGCGTGTGGCCCGCGCGCCGGGTCCGGACCGCCGACGAGGCGGTCGCGGCCGCCTGCGAGGTCGGCTGGCCCGTCGCGCTCAAGAGCACGGCGGCCGGGCTGCGCCACCGCGCGGACCTCGGCGGCGTACGCCTCGACATCGCGGACGAGACGGAGCTGCGCTCCGACGTCGCGCAGATGCGCGAGGCGCTCGCGGCCGTGCTGCCGGGCGCGGCCGACCAGCCGTTCGAGGTGCAGGCGATGGCTGACGCGGGCGTCGCGTGCGTGGTGCGCTCGACGGAGGACCAGCTCTTCGGACCCGTCGTGTCGTTCGGCCTCGCGGGCGACGCGGTCGACCTCCTGGGCGACGTCGCGTACGGGGTGCCGCCGCTGACCGACGTGGACGTCGCGGCCATGGTGCGGTCGGTGCGGGCGGCCCCGCGGCTCTTCGGGTACATGGGCACGCACGTCGTGGCCACGGCCGCGCTCGAGGACGTCCTGGCGCGGGTGTCCGTGCTCGCGGACGACCTGCCCGAGGTGCGCAGCCTCGAGCTGTACCCCGTCGTCGTGTCCGAGCACGAGGCCGCGGTCCTCAGCGCGCGCGTCACGCTCGCGGACGCCCAGCGCGCCGACGCGCTGCGCCGCGCGCTGCCCGGCTGAGGTCCGCCTCGTCCGTCCACAGGAGGTGAGGGCGGGTGGCCGCGGCCGCTCGCCGGATGGGAGAATGCGCGGGTGCCCTCAGCGACCTCGAACCCCTGGACCGACCTGACGACCCAGCTCCACCGCGCCGGCTACTACCCGGAGCTCGTCGCGGACGTCCTCGACCTCGCGGTCGCGGGGGAGGAGATCGTCTCGCACCTCGTGCTCCCGGAGACGACGTTCGACGCGTCCGAGGTGCGGCGGCACCTCACGGTGCTCGTGCTGACCCCCACGCGGCTCGTCACGGCGCACGTCGACGACCACCCGGCCGACAGCGAGAACCCGTCCGCGTCCGCCGCCGCCACGACCGAGTCGGTGCCGCTGGCCGAGGTGCGGTCGGTCTCGCTCACGCACGTCGTGGCCGAGCCGCACGAGCACCGCGCGGGCACCGCGCCGCTGGAGGTGACGCTCGCCCTCGGCTGGGGCGCGGTCTCGCGCGTCGACCTCGAGCCCGCGGGGTGCGCGGACCCGAGCTGCGACGCCGACCACGGGCTCACGGGCCAGATCACGCCGGACGACGTCGTCGTCCGCGTGAGCGCCGAGGCGGAGGGCCGTGACGCCGTGCGTGCCGCGGTCGACTTCGCGCGCGCCCTCTCGCGCGCCACCGCGAGGCACAGCGCCCGGTGAGCGAGGCACGCACGGACGAGGCCCCTGCGACCCCGGCGCTCCCGGAGGGCTTCCTCGCGCCCGACCTCGGGCTCGGCGGCCTCGCCGCCGTGCTCCCCGGGGCTGCGGGCGCCCTCGGCGTCCGCCTCACGACCGCCACCGGCCTCGGGAGCGAGGCGGCACGCTCGGCGCTCGACCTGCCGCGCGCCGAGCGCGTGTGCGTCGTCCTCGTCGACGGCCTGGGGCACGTCAACCTCGCGGAGCGTGCTGGGCACGCGCCGTTCCTCCGCTCGCTCCTGCCCGACGCGCGGGCGCTCACCTCGACCTTCCCCAGCACCACGGCCGCCGCGATCGGCGCGTTCGGCACCGGCACCGCTCCCGGGCGCACGGGCATGCTCGGGTACACGCAGCGCAACCCCGCGACGGGCGGGCTCGCCAACATGGTGTCGTGGGACGGCGCACCGCCGCCCGCGGAGCTCCAGCGCGAGACCCCCGTGCTCGAGCGGCTCGCAGGAGCGGGCGTCGCGGTGACCTCGACGGGTCCGGCGCGGTTCGCCGGGTCCGGCATGACCGTCGCGGCCCTGCGCGGTGGGTCGTACGCCGCCGCCGAGGGCCTCGGGGCGCGCGTCGACGCCGCCGTGCGGGCCCTCAAGCGGCCGGGCCTCGTCTACCTGTACTGGGGCGAGGTGGACAAGGCGGGTCACCATCACGGCAGCACGTCGTGGCAGTGGGGCGACGAGCTCGAGGCCCTCGACCGCGAGCTCGCCCGGCTCGCCCGGTCGGTCCCGAGGGGCACCCTCGTGCTCGTCACCGCGGACCATGGCATGGTCGACGTCGACCCGGCGCTGCGCCGCGACGTCGCCACGGACCCGGTGCTCGCGCGGGGCGTCGCGCTCGTCGGCGGCGAGCCGCGCGCAGTGCACGTCTACACGGAGCCCGGGGAGACGACCTCGGTCGCGGCGCGCTGGCGCGACGTGCTGGGCGACGACGCGCTCGTCCTCGAGCGCGAGGACGTGCTCGCTCGTGGTCTCCTGGGCCCCGACCCGCGGCCGGAGGCGGTCGCGGCGGCCGGCGACGTGATCGTCGCGCTGCGCGGCCGCGCCACCGTGGTCGACTCGCGCACCCAGACGCCGGCGTCGCTCGCGCTCGTCGGCGTGCACGGCTCGCTCACCGAGCGCGAGATGCGCGTCCCGCTGCTCGTCGCCGGGACCTGACCACCCGCGACGCCCGGCGGCCCCACCACACCGCGACCCGCCCACGACCCCGCACCGACCGACCTCGCGAAGGAACGCCCGATGGCCGAGCTCGTCTTCTTCTCCGGGACCATGGACTGCGGCAAGTCCACCCTCGCCCTGCAGCTCGACCACAACCACGCCGCGCGCGGCCGCCGGGGGCTCATCTTCTCCCGCAACGACCGGGCCGGGTCCGACCGGCTCTCGTCCCGGCTCGGGCTCGAGGTCGTCGCGCGCGAGGTGCGCGACGACACCGACTTCTGGTCGCTCGTCACGGCCGAGCAGGACCCGGTGGACTACCTCGTCTGCGACGAGGCGCAGTTCTACTCCCCGGCGCAGGTGGAGCAGCTCGCGCGGCTCGTCGACGAGACGGAGATCGACGTCTTCGCGTTCGGCATCACGGCCGACTTCCGCACCCGGCTCTTCCCCGGCTCGGCCCGGCTCATCGAGCTCGCCGACCGGGTCGAGGTGCTGCAGGTCGAGTCGCTGTGCTGGTGCGGCCGGCGCGCGACCCACAACGCCCGTACGGTCGACGGGAGCATGGTCGTCGAGGGTGACCAGGTCGTCGTCGGGGACGTCGACGCGGGCTCGGGCGAGGTCGGGTACGAGGTGCTGTGCCGTCGCCACCACATGCGCCGCATGACCACCGCCGTCGCGCGCCGCCAGGCCGCGGCGGACGGTCTGCCGCTCGACCTGCCACGCTGAGCCGGGTACCGAGCCCGAGTCCTGAGCCGGAGTGCTGAGCCGGAGTGCTGAGCCGGCGCGTCGCGCCTACTCCGGGCGTGCCCCGAACACGATCTCGTCCCAGCTCGGGACCTTCGCGCGCGAGCGGTTCTTCCCCTTGCGGGGCTCGCGCGCGGCCTGGGGCCGCGCGGCGCGCGGCGGCTCGTCCGCGTCCGTGGAACCGGCGCCGCCCGAACGATCCTCGTGCGGCGGACGGCCGCCCGGGCCGTCCTCAGGGTCCGGTACCGCCTCGTCGCGGGCGTCGTCGGGCGTCGGGTCCGGGAGGCGCACCGCGTCGAGCGGACGGATGGTCGGGAGATGGACGACGGTCGCCCCGGCGGGCGCGGCCGCGTCGTCCGGAGAGTCGTCCTGCGACGCGTCCTGGTCGTGCCGGACCCCCACCTGCGGCCCGAACCCCTCGAACGGCTCCTGCCCGTCGACCTCGACGGGCCCGGCCGGTGCCTTGCGCGGGCGTACCCCCCGACGCTGGCTCAGGTCGTCGAGCAGCTCGGCGGTCCCGTCGTCGGCCGGGGGAGCGGCCGGCGGTGCGGCACGGAGCCCGCGGCCGCCGCGCGCCGTCGCGTCGACGTCGAACACCGCGACGGCCCCGGGCGTCGGGTCGCGCGGGGCGTCCGTCCCCGAGAGCCAGCGGGCCTCGTCGTCGAGCGCGTGCAGCGCCCGCGTCCCCGCGTCGTAGGTCCACCGGGCCGTCCGGCTGCCCGTCCCGACCTCGAACGCGGCCGTCACGACCCACGACGCCCCGGGCTGGCGTGCGGCGCTCCACTCCACGGCGTCGGGCTCGACGTCGCGCGCGGCGAGGCGTTGCGCGACGAGCTCCCCGACGGTCGGCGAGTCCTCGTCGTGCCCCTGGCGGGAGGCACGGACCCGGTCGACGACGTACTCCTGCTCCGCGACCACAGGGCCCGCGAAGCGCCGCACGTGCTCGACGCCGAGGCCGGCGGCCTCGGCGACCGTCTCGACCGACTCGCCGGCGCGCAGCCGGGCCTGGATCTCGCGCGGGGCGAGGTTGCGCTCGCCCTCCGCGCGCAGGTGCTCCAGGTGCGGGCGGTCGCGGCGCACGGCCGCGCGCAGCGCCTCGGAGATCGGCAGCGTGAACTGCGCGCCGCCCGTCGCGCGCAGGACGAGGTGCTCCCCGTCCTCGTGCAGTCTCACCAGCTCCAGCTCGTCCATGGACCCTCCCGTGTCGCCGCGCCCGGTGGCGCTCGCGGTGCCGCTCCCGATGCCGTCCCGGTCGCCCGATGCCGCTCGAGTCGCCCGGTGCCGCCACGAGCCCGGTCTCCCGGGCCGGCGGACCGCGACGCCCGCGTCACCGCTCCCTCGAGGGTGCCATCGTCCCACCCGCGAGCCGCGCAGCACGCGCGGTGTGCCGCGGACTCGGCGCACGCTCGTCCGCGCCCCGAGGGCGGTCGGCTGGGATGATGCCGGGTGTGATCCTCGACCTCGTGCCCGGCGACGCCCTCGAGCTCGGCGGCGTGTTCTTCGCGGCGCTCTCGGGCGGGCTCGCCGCCGTGCGCAAGCGGTTCGACCTCGTGGGTGTCCTGGTGCTCGCCTGGGTCGCGGGGCTCGGCGGCGGTCTGCTGCGCGACGTCCTGATCGGTGCGATCCCCCCGGTCGGGATCTCCGACTGGCGCCTCGTCGCGGTCGCGGTCCTCGCGGGCGTCGTGACCTTCTTCTGGCACCCGCGCCTCGAGCGGCTCCGGCGGAGCATCATCGTCCTCGACGCGGGCGCGCTCGCGCTCTTCGTGCTCTCCGGCACGATGAAGGGCCTCGACTACGGCGTCGGCCCGCTCGCGGCGATCTTCGCGGGCGTCATCACCGGCGTGGGCGGCGGGATCCTGCGCGACCTGCTGACCAACGAGGCGCCGCTCCTGTTCCAGGACAAGCAGCTCTACGCGATCCCGGCGCTCGCGGGCGCCGCGCTCACCGCCGGGCTCGCGGAGGCCGGCGCGCTCGGGCTGCTGTCCCAGGCGGCGGTCCTCGCGCTCGTGTTCGGCTTCCGCCTCCTCTCCCTCCGTCTCGGCTGGTCTGCCCCCGGTCCGTGGGAGGGTCGCACCGCACGCCGCGGGTCGGGCAGGATGTGAGCCGTGCGCCTCTTCATCGACGACCCCCGACAGCCCGACGACGTGACCGTGGCCGACCTGCGCGACCTTGCCGAGCACCTCGCTCGCGAGGCCGGCGACCTCGTCCGCTCCGGTCGCCCCGACCGTGTCGAGGTGGCCGCCACCAAGTCGACGGCCACGGACGTCGTGACGCGCATGGACGCCGACTCCGAGGCGCTCCTGCGACGCGGCATCGGCGCGGCCCGCCCGGACGACGCGATCCTCGGCGAGGAGGAGGGCGCGTCGTCCGGCACGTCCGGCATCACCTGGGTGATCGACCCCGTCGACGGCACGGTCAACTACCTGTACGGGATCGCGTCGTACGCGGTGTCCGTCGCCGCCGTGGTCGGCCCGCCGGACCCGCTCGAGTGGACGGTCCTCGCCGGCGCGGTGCACTCCGTCGTCGACGGGCGCACCTGGACCGCGGGACTGGGGGCGGGCGCGACGGTCGACGGCCGCCCCGTGCGCGTCAACGCCGAGACGGACCTGGGACAGTGCCTCGTGGGCACGGGCTTCGGGTACGACGCGGAGCGGCGCCGCGCGCAGGCGCGCGTGCTGGTCGACGTGCTGCCGCAGGTCCGGGACATCCGCCGCCTCGGCTCCGCCGCGATCGACCTGTGCCTCGTCGCCTCGGGCGAGCTCGACCTGTACTACGAGCGCGGCCTCAACCCCTGGGACATGGCCGCGGGGGCCCTCGTCGCGCACGAGGCGGGTGCGCGCGTGACGGGCCTGCGCGGGCGCGCCGCCGACCGCGAGATGACCGTCGCGGGGCCGCCCGAGGCGGTCGCGCGGCTCGTCCGGATCCTCGAGGACGCGGACGCCGACACCGACTCCTGACCGCACCGGGGTGGCCTGGGAGCGTTCCCGTGCCCGCGGTCCGGGCGACCCGGTGTTCGCCCGTGACGAACGACACCGGGCGGGCGGGGCGCCACAGGGTGCATCCCTCCCGGAAATGGTGCAGAATCCGGTGGCCCGCCGGGAACAATTCCGGTGCGCCGTGCATTGTTCAGCGTGCAACGCCTCGACGACCTCGGGGCACGACACGTCACGGGGTGCCCCCCGCGCCCCGCACCCGTGCCGCCCGGCACGACCGGCCATCGCCGGTGGTTCCGGACGGGCACTGTCGCGATCGACGAATACTCCGGAGAGTGACCCCACAGATGGCAACAGACTACGACGCCCCCCGCAAGAGTGAAGAGGAGCTCAGCGAGGACTCGCTCCAGGAGCTCCAGGCTCGTCGCTCCGACAAGAGCTCGGGCGTCGTTGACGAGGACGAGACCGAGGCGGCCGAAGGATTCGAGCTGCCCGGTGCCGACCTGTCCGGCGAGGAGCTCTCCGTCCGGGTCCTGCCTCGTCAGGCCGACGAGTTCACGTGCTCGAGCTGCTTCCTCGTGCACCACCGCAGCCAGCTCGCGTACGAGAAGAACGGGCAGCAGATCTGCTCGGAGTGCGCCGCCTGACCTGCATGACGCCCGAAGGCCGTCGTCCCCTCCCCGGGGCGGCGGCCTTCGTCGTCGGCGGAACCGCCGTGCGGACCTCCTGTCGGGGTGCCGTCAGGAGGTGCGTGCGGCCGCCCGGAGCGCGTCCGCGAGGCGCTGCGGGTGCCGCGTGGAGACGAGCCAGTACGGCGTCGGGTCCTGCGGGTCGTCGAGCGTGACGTGCACGCCGGTGCGGGCCCACGCGCGCAGGCACACGTAGGCGCGGGCGTCGAGGCGCGGGCCGAGCTGCACGCGCATCGCCTCCGCGTCGAGGGTCGTGACCTGGCCGAGCAGGGACACCGGGATGTGCGCCCGCCCGGCCCGGAGCTCGCCGTCCGCCACCGCGACGACCGGCGAGGTCCACCAGAGACCGGCGACGCCCGCCACCGCGGCGAGCGTGCCCACGCCGAGCGCGATCGCGTGGCTCGCGGGCCACAGCGCGATCCCGAGGACCAGCGCGAACCCGAGGGCCGCGGCCCAGCCGCCGACGCCCGGGACGAGCCGCTCGCGGTACGGCGTCAGGCCCTCGGGTCCGGGTGCCCCGGCGGCTCCCGGGGTCGAGGAGGGCGTGCTGCGGTCGGCGGGGTCCGTCATGGGTCCATCATCCCAGCAGTCGGGGCGTCGCCCGACGTGCTCGCAGGGCCCGCCCGCGACCACTAGGCTCTGCCGGGTGCCGAACCACCACCAGCCCGAGACCGGGGACGTCGACGTCCTCATCACGCTCCTCGACGACGTCCCCCTGCCGTCGTACGCCCACCCGGGCGACGCGGGCGCGGACCTCGTGACGACCGTCGACGTCGAGCTGGCGCCGGGGGAGCGCGTCGTCGTCCCGACCGGCGTCTCGATCGCGCTGCCCGACGGCTACGCGGCGTTCGTGCACCCGCGCTCGGGCCTCGCCGCGAAGCACGGCCTCACGGTCGTCAACGCGCCGGGCACCGTCGACGCCGGCTACCGCGGCGAGATCAAGGTGACGCTGCTCAACACCGACGCCCGCGAGGCCGTCGTCCTGCGGCGCGGCGACCGGGTCGCGCAGCTCGTCGTGCAGAAGGTCGAGCGGGCGCGGTTCGTCCAGGCCGAGCGGCTGCCCGGCTCGCACCGCGGCGAGGGCGGGTTCGGGTCGAGCGGCGGGTGGGCCGCGGCGACCTGACCTGTCGCGGACGGGCGGTCGCCGCGGAAGCCGCGCGCCCGTCGTCGCGCAGCGAACGTCGCACCACGACCGTCGCTGCGCGGGCTAGTGTGGAAGCAGTGCGGGGCGAGCGCCCCGTCAGGAGTCCCGGCCGAGGGCCGGGCAGGTGAAGGAGTTCCTCCGTGGGTCTGTTCCGTCGCTCCAGGTCGTCCGAGCCGACCGAGTCGCCCGAGCCGTCGGCGCCGTCGGGCACGACGTCCGAGCAGGTCGACGACGGCGCTCCCGCCGCCGAGGCGACCGACGCGAAGCCGGCCCGCGGCCCGTACGACTCCTCCCAGGTGCCCGAGCGCGGGCCCCGTCTCGACCTGGGTGCCGTGTGGCTGCCCGGCGTGCCCGGCATGGAGCTGCGCATGGAGGTCGACAAGAAGACCCAGCGCATCACCGGCGTCGCGTGCGCGGTCGCGGGCTCCGGGCTGCAGGTGCAGGCGTTCGCGGCGCCCCGCACGGACGGCATCTGGGACGAGATCCGCGGCGAGATCGCCGCGTCGGTGACCAAGCAGGGCGGCACGGTCGACGACCTTCCCGGCCCGTTCGGTCGCGAGCTGCTCGCCCGCATCCCCGCGCAGACGCCGGACGGGCGCCCGGGCGTGCGCCCCGCGCGCTTCGTGGGGGTCGACGGCCCGCGCTGGTTCCTCCGCGGCGTCCTCACGGGCAAGGCGGCGGTCGACCCGGCCGAGGCCCGGCTGCTGGAGTCCGTGTTCGCCAACATCGTCGTCGTGCGCGACCAGAGCCCGCGCCCGCCGCGCGACCTCCTCACCCTGCACCTGCCGGGCAAGGGCCCGGCCGCGACGGCCCCGGCTCCCGCCGGCGCGCCCGAGACGCCCTCGTTCGACCCGCTGACGCGTGGGCCGGAGATCACGGAGATCCGCTGACATGGCCCCCACCCTGCGGGAAGCCTGGCGCACGGCCCTCGCCTCCCAGGAGGAGCTCGCGGCCGACGAGGAGCGCTCCGAGGCGGCGCGGCAGAAGGGTTGTCGTGCCGTGTCCGAGCTGCCCAACCGGCGTCGGGCCAAGATCTCCGGCGTCCTGCGGTCGGTGGTGCTGCGTCCGCGCGAGGGCGTCCCGACGGTCGAGGTCGAGCTGTTCGACGGGTCCGGCGTCGTGGACCTCGTGTGGCTCGGTCGTCGTCGCATCGCGGGGATCGAGCCCGGGCGTCGCGCCCTCGTCGAGGGCCTGGTGTGCGACGTCGACGGGCGCCGCACGATCTTCAACCCGCGCTACGAGCTCCTCGCCAAGCCGGGGGAGTGACCTCGCTCCCGCCGACGCGCGGCGGTGCCGTACGATCCTGCGGACGTGCAGCGGCCGACCTGGGACCCGCGCCCGGACCGTGACCGACCGACCCCGAGCCACCGAGGACGCCACGAGATGACGAGCAGCAGCGACGCGAGCGGCGGCCCCGTGGACGGGCGTCCCGGGCCCGGGCACGCCCCGGAGGGTCTCGCGCACGACGCGAAGGTCGCGGAGACCGTCGTCGACGACGTCGCCGCGCCCGAGGACGGTCGCGCGCGCGGGGTCCGCGCGCTCGCCGGGCAGGACTTCTCCGTGGCCGACGCCATCGGGGGCGTGCGCGGGCTCGTCGAGTCGGTCGCCCCGGGTCTCGTGTTCGTCGTCGTCTACGTGGCCACGACGAACCTGCAGTGGGCGCTCGTGACCTCGGTCGCGGCGGCGCTCGTCGCGGTCGCGGCGCGGCTGATCCAGCGCACCCCGGTGACGCAGGCGTTCGGCGGCCTCCTGGGCGTCGGCATCGGCGTGATCTGGGCGTGGCGGTCGGGCGAGGCGCAGGACTACTTCGCGTGGGGCCTGTGGACCAACGCCGCGTACCTCGTCGCGCTCCTCGTCTCGGTCCTGGCCCGCTGGCCGCTCGTCGGACTCGTGGTCGAGGGCTTCCGCAGCGGCTTCGGCGCGGGGGCCGCGTCGGGGTCGGCCGGGGCGACGACGGACCCGTCCCCGGACGCGGTCGACGCCGCGGAGGCCTCGACCGAGCAGCCGGCGGCGGCCGCGACGCCTGCCGACGCGCACGCCGTCGCGCCCGGCGCGTTCGCCCGCTGGGCGCGCACCTGGCGGTCCGACCGCACGCTGATGCGCCGGTACACCGCCGCGACGTGGCTCTGGATCGGGCTGTTTGCCGCCCGGCTCGCGGTCCAGGTCCCGCTCTACCTCGACGGCGACGTCGGCTGGCTCGGCACCGCACGCCTCGTCATGGGCATCCCGCTGTGGGCGCTCGTCCTGTGGCTCACGTGGATCCTGGTGCGGCGACCGCACGGCGCTGCGGCCCCGCAGCCGACGGCGTAGTCCGGGCGGTCGCCGGGACGAGCCCCGTCAGAGGACGGCGTCGCCCGCCTCGGGCGCCTCGACGGGCGCGTCCGACGCGGTCGGCTCCGCCTCGGGCGTCCCGGCGAGGAGCCGGGCGAGAGCACCCTCGTCCGACTCGTCACCCGTGACGAGCAGGAGCTCGTCCCCGGCCTCGAGGGTGTCGTCCTGGCTGGGCGCGATCGGGCGCGTGCCGCGGACGATCGCCGCGAGGACCGTGTCCGCGGGCCAGCTCACCTCGCCGACGCGGTGGCCGACGAGCGGGGAGGTCGGCGGCAGGGTGACCTCGAGGATGTCCGCGCCGGACTGGTGGAACGTGAAGATGCGGACGAGGTCGCCGACGGCGACGGCCTCCTCGACCATCGCGGTCATGATGCGCGGCGTCGAGACGGCGACGTCCACGCCCCACGACTCGTCGAACATCCACTCGTTCTTCGGGTTGTTCACGCGCGCGACCGTGCGCGGCACCCCGAACTCGGTCTTGGCGAGCAGCGACACGACGAGGTTCACCTTGTCGTCGCCCGTCGCGGCGACGATGACGTCGCACTCGTCGACCTTGGCCTCGGCGAGCGACGAGAGCTCGCACGCGTCGGCGAGCAGCCAGTCCGCCTCGGCCACCTGGGCGACGCGCATCGCGGCGGGCTGCTTGTCGACGAGCATGACCTCGTGGTCGTGGCTGAGGAGCTCGCGGGCGATCGAGCGGCCGACCGACCCCGCTCCGGCGATGACGACGCGCATCACTCGGCCTCGACCTTCGGTACGTGGGTGAGCTTGCGTTCGACGACGGCGGCCTGCTCGTCGTCCATGAGCACGTGCAGCACGTCGTTCTCCTGCAGGACGGTGCGGTCGGTGACGAGGACCCCGTCGCCGAAGCGGCTGACGAACGCCACGCGCGCGCCCGTGGCGTCCTCGATGGCGCGGACGGTGCGCCCGACCCAGTCGGGATGGAAGTCGACCTGCGCGAGCCGCACGCGGCCGGACGGGTCGCGGTACTCGTCGGTCGCGCCGAACGGGAGCATGCGGCGCAGCACCTGGTCCGCGGTCCAGCGCACGGTCGCGACCGTGGGGATGCCGAGGCGCTGGTAGATCTCCGCGCGCTGGGGGTCGTAGATGCGGGCCACGACCTTCTCGACGCCGAACGTCTCCCGCACGACGCGCGCGGAGAGGATGTTCGAGTTGTCGCCGTCGGAGACCGCGGCGAACGCGTACGCCTCCTCGATGCCCGCCTGCACGAGCGTGTCGCGGTCGAAGCCGACCCCGGTCACCTTCTTGCCCGTGAACTCGGCCGGGAGGCGCCGGAACGCGTCGGGGTTCTGGTCGACGACGGCGACCGAGTGGCCGCTCGACTCGAGCGACTGCGCGAGCGTCGCGCCGACGCGGCCGCAGCCCATGATGACGAAGTGCACGCACCGAACGCTACCGCTCGCGGGGCCGCCGGGCGCGCACCAGCGCGACCGGGCGCCGTCGGGCATAGCATGAGGCCTCGTGTCGGAGATCGCTGATGCCGCGAAGCGGCTGCTGCTCGGGCGGCCCGTCCGCAGCGAGCACCTGGGGCACACGCTGCTCCCCAAGCGTGTGGCCCTGCCCGTGTTCGCGTCCGACGCCCTGTCGTCGGTCGCGTACGCCCCGGACGAGATCCTCCTGACGCTCGCTCTCGCGGGCCTCAGCGCGACGATGATCTCGCCGTGGGTGGGCCTCGCGGTCGTGGTCGTGCTGCTGACGGTCGTCGCGTCGTACCGCCAGAACGTGCGCGCCTATCCGTCGGGCGGCGGCGACTACGAGGTCGCCACGGTCAACCTGGGTCCGTCGGCGGGCGTCGGCGTCGCGTCGGCGCTCATGGTCGACTACGTGCTCACGGTCGCGGTCTCGATCTCCTCGGGCGCGCAGTACGCGGCCAGCGCGATCCCGGCGCTGCGCGACCACGAGGCCGCGTTCGCCATCGGGCTCGTCGTCGTCCTCACGCTCGTCAACCTGCGCGGGGTCAAGGAGTCGGGGACGTTCTTCGCGATCCCCGTCTACCTCTTCATGCTCGCCATCGGGACGACGGCGGTCGTCGGGTTCTTCCAGTACGTGACCGGCAACCTCGGCCCGGCGGAGAGCGCGGAGTTCGAGCTCACGGCGCAGAGCGGGTTCGACCAGGGACTCATGGGCATCGCGGGCGCCTTCCTCGTGGCGCGGGCGTTCGCGTCCGGCTGCGCCGCACTCACCGGCGTCGAGGCCATCAGCAACGGCGTCCCGGCGTTCCGCAAGCCCAAGTCGCGCAACGCCGCCACGACGCTCGCCCTGCTGGGCGGCATCTCGGCCGTCATGATGCTGTCGATCCTCTTCCTCGCGCGCGCGACCGGCGTGCACTACGCCGAGGACCCGCACACGCAGCTCTCGCTGAACGGGGAGCCGCTGCCCGTGGACTACGTGCAGCACCCGGTGATCGGGCAGCTCGCCGAGACGGTGTTCAGCGGGGCGCCCGTGCTCTTCTACGTGGTGTCCGCGGTGACGGGGCTCATCCTCGTGCTCGCCGCGAACACCGCGTTCAACGGCTTCCCGGTCCTCGGCTCGATCCTCGCCAAGGACGGCTACCTGCCGCGCCAGCTCCACACGCGGGGCGACCGGCTCGCGTTCTCCAACGGCATCGTCACGCTGGCCGTCGCCGCGATCGTGCTCATCTGGGCGTTCGACGCGGAGGTCACGCGCCTCATCCAGCTCTACATCGTGGGCGTGTTCGTGTCGTTCACGCTGTCCCAGCTCGGCATGGTGCGGCACTGGACGCGGGCGCTGCGCACGGAGCACCAGCCCCGCGAGCGGGCACGCATGCGTCGCTCGCGCGTGGTCAACACGGTGGGGCTGGCGATGACCGGGACGGTGCTCGTCATCGTCCTCATCACGAAGTTCACGCACGGCGCGTGGATCGCGATCCTCGCGATGGCCCTCGTCTTCGTGCTCATGAAGTCGATCCGCAAGCACTACGACCGGGTACGCGACGAGCTCGCGCTCGGTGACGAGGCCGCCGCGGCCCGCGCCCTGCCCAGCCGCGTGCACGCGATCGTCCTCGTCTCCAAGATCCACCGGCCGACGATGCGGGCGCTCGCGTACGCGCGCGCCTCGCGCCCGTCCGTCCTGGAGGCCGTCACGGTCGGCGTGGACTCCGAGGACGTCGAGGACCTCATGCGCCAGTGGGAGGCGCTCGACCTCCCCGTCCCGCTGCGCGTCCTGGACTCGCCCTTCCGCGAGATCACGCGGCCGGTGCTGTCGTATGTCCGTTCTGTCCGCCGCGAGTCGCCGCGCGACCTGGTGGTCGTCTACATCCCCGAGTACGTCGTGGGCCACTGGTGGGAGCAGCTCCTGCACAACCAGAGCGCGCTGCGGCTCAAGGGCCGCCTGCTCTTCACGCCGGGCGTCGTCGTGGCGTCCGTGCCCTGGCAGCTCTCCTCGACCGAGGGGCAGACCGGCCTCGAGGGCGAGGGGTTCCGCCAGCGCTTCACGGGGTACTGACCGGCAGTCGTCGTGGCGTGAGAAGGGCCTGGTTCCGGCGTCGGGACCAGGCCCTTCGCACGCCCACGGCGGGTGGGCCGGGCCGTGTCCGGGATACTAGAGGGATGCCGTCCTCCTCGCGTGGTCCCGCCGTGCCCTCCGACCGACCGTCCGACCCCTTCGCGGACGGTCGCGCCGCACGCGGCGGGCGCCGCACGACCCGCCGCCAGGGCGGACGCCCGACCCGTCAGTCCGCCCGTGTCGACCCTCGACCTGAGGTCGAGGTCGAGCTCGAGGTCGGCCCGGTCGCGCACGGCGGCCACTGCGTCGCGCGGTACGACGGGCGCGTCGTCTTCGTGCGGCACACCCTGCCTGGGGAGCGGGTGCGCGCCCGTGTCACGGAGGGCGGGGACGCCGCGAAGTTCTGGCGTGCGGACGCCGTCGAGATCCTCGAGGCGTCGCCCGACCGGGTCCAGTCCGTGTGGCCGGAAGCCGGTCCCGGGGGCGTCGGCGGCGGCGAGCTCGCGCACGTCGCGCTCGACGCACAGCGTCGCTGGAAGCGGGACGTGCTGGCCGAGCAGCTCCGCCGGCTCGGGAAGGTCGACCTCGACGACCTTGACCCTCAAGTAGAGGTCGAAGGTCTGCCCGGCGACGCCGAGCGCGGCGGCCTCGGCTACCGGACGCGCGTCGACCTCGTCGCCGACGGTACGGGCCGCGCGGGCATGCACCGCTTCCGGTCGCACGACGTCGTCGCGCTGGACGGCATGCCGCTCGCCACCGAGGACGTCGCGGAGCTCGCGGCGCGCGAGAAGGTCTTCACGCGCACCTGGCGTCCGGGCACGCGGATCGAGCTCGTCGCCCCCGTCGGCACGGCGCCGGTGCTCCTCGTGGACGGTGAGCCGTGGCGGTCGGGGTCGCCCGACCAGCGCCCCAACGCGCGCCGCAGCGTGACGGAGCGCGTCGTCCTCGGCGACCAGCAGCACGAGTACCGCGTCGCGGCGGGCGGGTTCTGGCAGGTGCACCGCGAGGCGCCGGCGACGCTGACGCGGGCGGTGCTCGACGGCGTGGGGGACGTCGACGGCGCGCGCGTCCTCGACCTCTACGCGGGTGCCGGGCTGTTCACCTCGCCCCTGGCGGCGGCCGTCGGGGCGACCGGCTCGGTGGTCGCCGTGGAGGGCGACGAGCGGGCCGTGCGCGACGCGCGCCGCAACGCGCACGGGCTCGACCGGGTGGAGCTGCACCACGGCCCCGTCGAGCAGGTGCTCGCCGACGACCCGACCGGCGCGGACGTCGTCGTCCTCGACCCGCCGCGCGTCGGTGCCGGACGCGCCGTGGTCGAGGCGATCGCGTCCCGGCAGCCGTCCCGGGTCGTGTACGTCGCGTGCGACCCGGCCGCGCTCGCGCGCGACGTCTCCTACCTCGCCGGCCACGGCTACGGGCTCGCGTCCCTGCGCGCGTTCGATCTCTTCCCGATGACGCACCACGTCGAGGCGGTCGCCGTCCTCACGCGTTGACGCCCGCGGGCGCGCTCGGCCTTGCGCGAGCCCGGGTGCGCCCCGGCGCGTGCCGGGAGGACGATGGGGGAGACGGTCGGACGGGCGGGACGGTGGGGACGTGACGAGCACCAGCACGACGAGCGGGACCACGACGGACGGGACCACGGCGAGCGAGACAGCGGCGAGCGGGACGGTGACGGTGGTGGAACAGGCGTTCCCCGCGTCCGACGACGTGCGTGACGTCGTCGGCGTCGGCGTCCTGCTGCCGAACGGGCGGCTCGCCGGGCGGAGCTTCGCGTCGCGCGCCGAGGCGGAGGCGTGGGCGCGCCCCGCCGAGGGGGAGCAGGTCGTCGAGCTCAACCTGCTGTGCGACTGCGACCTCTGACGGTCGGGACGGCCATATATCTTGACGTCAAGATATATGGGGTATGCTGGTCGCGGTGCAGGTCGCAGCGGGTCGTGGACGAGCCGCCGACCACCGCCAGGGCGGTCCTCCGGACCCGTCCTGAGCGGCGCGCCGGCCCGGCGTAGGCTGGGCGAAGCCCCCTGAACCATGGCATCCGTGCCACCGTCTCGCCACGAAGGAGCTACGAGTGAGCAGCGTCGACACGTTCGGGTCGAAGGGAACGCTGGAGGTCGGTGAGAACTCGTACGAGATCTTCCGCCTGTCCGCCGTCGAGGGTGTCGAGCGCCTCCCGTACAGCCTGAAGATCCTCGCCGAGAACCTCCTGCGCACGGAGGACGGCGCCAACATCACCGCGGACCACGTCCGCGCGCTCGCGTCCTGGGACCCGGACGCGCAGCCCGACACCGAGATCCAGTTCACGCCCGCGCGCGTGATCATGCAGGACTTCACGGGCGTGCCGTGCGTCGTCGACCTCGCCACCATGCGTGAGGCCGTCGCGGAGCTCGGCGGCGACCCGTCGCGCATCAACCCGCTCGCGCCGGCCGAGATGGTCATCGACCACTCGGTGCAGATCGACGTCGCGGGCCGCGCGGACGCGTTCGAGCGCAACGTCGAGTTCGAGTACCAGCGCAACCACGAGCGCTACCAGTTCCTGCGCTGGGGCCAGACGGCGTTCGACGACTTCAAGGTCGTCCCCCCGGGCACCGGCATCGTGCACCAGGTGAACATCGAGTTCCTGGCGCGCACGATCATGACGCGCGAGGTGGGTGGCACCCTGCGCGCGTACCCCGACACGTGCGTCGGCACCGACTCGCACACGACGATGGTCAACGGCCTCGGCGTGCTCGGCTGGGGCGTCGGCGGCATCGAGGCCGAGGCGGCCATGCTCGGCCAGCCCGTCTCGATGCTCATCCCGCGCGTCGTCGGCTTCAAGCTCAACGGCTCGATCCCCGCGGGCGTCACCGCGACCGACGTCGTGCTCACCATCACCCAGATGCTGCGCCAGCACGGCGTCGTCGGGAAGTTCGTCGAGTTCTACGGCGCGGGCGTGGCCCAGGTGCCGCTCGCGAACCGCGCCACGATCGGCAACATGAGCCCCGAGTTCGGCTCGACGGCCGCGATCTTCCCGATCGACGGCGTGACGATCGACTACCTGCGCCTCACGGGCCGCAGCGACGAGCAGCTCGCGCTCGTCGAGGCGTACGCCAAGGAGCAGGGCCTGTGGCTCGACCCGGAGTCGGACAGCTACGTCGAGCCGGTGTTCTCGGAGTACCTCGAGCTCGACCTCTCGACGGTGGTCCCGTCGATCGCCGGCCCCAAGCGCCCGCAGGACCGCATCGAGCTGTCGAACGCCAAGTCGGCGTTCGAGCGCGACCTGCCGACCTACGCGCCCGAGGTTCGCGACCTCGTCGACGAGGCGGAGAAGGAGTCGTTCCCGGCGTCCGACTCGCCCGCGATCACGCCCAACGGCCGCAAGACCGTGAGCGTGACGGACACGGACGGCAAGACCTTCGACCTGTTCCACGGCGCCGTCGCGATCGCCTCGATCACGAGCTGCACCAACACGTCGAACCCGTCGGTCATGCTCGCCGCCGCGCTCCTCGCGAAGAAGGCGGTCGAGAAGGGCCTCGCAGCCAAGCCGTGGGTCAAGACCTCGATGGCCCCGGGCTCGCAGGTCGTGACGAACTACTACGAGAAGGCCGGCCTGTGGCCGTACCTCGAGAAGCTCGGCTTCCACCTCGTGGGCTACGGCTGCGCGACGTGCATCGGCAACTCGGGCCCGCTCGACGAGAAGATCTCCGAGGCGGTCAACGAGCACGACCTCGCCGTGGTGTCGGTCCTGTCCGGCAACCGCAACTTCGAGGGCCGCATCAACCCCGACGTGAAGATGAACTACCTCGCGTCCCCGCCGCTGGTCATCGCGTACGCGCTCGCGGGCACCATGGAGTTCGACTTCGACCACGACCCGCTGGGCCGTGACGAGGCGGGCCACCCGATCTTCCTGCGCGACATCTGGCCCACGCCGGACGAGGTCCAGGCGACGATCGACGCGTCGATCGACCGCGACATGTTCACCAAGGACTACGCGGACGTCTTCACCGGCGACGACCGGTGGCGCGCGCTCGAGACGCCCGAGGGCGACACGTTCGCGTGGGACGCCGAGTCGACCTACGTGCGCAAGCCCCCGTACTTCGAGGGCATGGGCATGGAGCCGTCGCCGGTCACGGACATCTCCGGTGCGCGCGTGCTCGCGAAGCTCGGCGACTCGGTCACGACCGACCACATCAGCCCCGCGGGCGCCATCAAGGTGGACTCGCCGGCCGGGAAGTACCTCGCCGAGCACGGCGTCGCGCGTCGCGACTTCAACTCCTACGGCTCGCGCCGCGGGAACCACGAGGTCATGATCCGCGGAACGTTCGCGAACATCCGCCTGCGCAACCAGCTCCTCGAGAACGTCGAGGGTGGCTACACCTTCAACTTCGTCAAGGGCGCGCAGGACACGATCTACGACGCCGCGCAGGACTACGCCGCGCAGGGCACGCCGCTCGTCATCCTGGGCGGCAAGGAGTACGGCTCCGGCTCGTCGCGCGACTGGGCGGCCAAGGGCACGGCGCTCCTGGGCGTCAAGGCCGTCATCACCGAGAGCTTCGAGCGCATCCACCGCTCGAACCTCATCGGCATGGGCGTCCTGCCGCTGCAGTTCCCGGCGGGCGAGAGCGCCGGGTCGCTCGGCCTCGACGGGACCGAGACCTTCGACATCGCCGGCATCACGGCGCTGAACGACGGCTCCACGCCCTCGACCGTGCAGGTCGCGGCGACCAAGGCCGACGGCACGAGCGTCGAGTTCGACGCGGTCGTCCGCATCGACACCCCCGGCGAGGCGGACTACTACCGCAACGGCGGCATCCTGCAGTACGTGCTGCGCTCGCTCGTCTGAGCACCGCGCGAGGGACGGCGCCCCGTCCGGCTCCGGCCGGACGGGGCGTTGGCGTTCTCGGCACCGGGCTCGCTATCGTGCGCTCATGCCGACACGGACGGCGCCGGCCCCCGCAGCGCTCATCGTCGTGCTCACGTGCGCAGCGCTCACCGGCTGCACCGCCCCGGCACCGGATGCTGCCGAGACCCCCGGCACGACGCAGTCGAGCGTCGATCCGGAGCCGAGCGTCGCGTCCGCTCCCGCGACGGAACCGAGCACTGCGCCCCCTCCCGCTACGGCGAGCGCCGAGCCCCCTTCCGGCACGGCGCCGGAGTGTCGGAGCGCGAGCGACATCGTGAACAACGATGAGCCGCTCGACGTCAGCATGTACGAGGGCATGGTCGACCACGGGCCTCGAGCGGGCGCGAACGGGACGGTGAGCCTGGCCGCTGACGGCACCCCCGCGTCGTACGTCGTGGCGGCCGGGGACTTCCGGGACGCGATCGCCGGACGGCTCTGCCTCGGCCCGTACGCCCTCGAGGCGCTGAACGCCGTCCGCCGGGGAAGCGTGCACTCGGTCGACCCGACGAACGAGGCGTACCTGACGCCGCTCTACGCGGGTGACACGCTGAACCTCAGCCCTTACACGATCACGAGCGTCGGTGATGTGAACGGCGTGGTCCACTCGTACGAGACGGTCTACGTCCTGCCGCCGCAGGGCTGAGGGCTGCCCCACACTGGTTCCATGGTGGAGAACAAGACCGGACCTACGGAGGACTACGTCGAGGCGTTCGTCGCGTCGGTCGAGAATCCGGTCCGGCGACGTGACGCGCAACGACTCGTCGAGCTGATGGGTCGGGTCACAGGGGAGCCGCCGCGGATGTGGGGCCCGTCGATCGTCGGGTTCGGCACGTACCACTACCGCTACGCGAGCGGTCGCGAGGGCGACATGGCTGCGGCGGGCTTCTCGCCGCGCAAGGCGGCGACGACCGTGTACCTCATGGACGGCGTCGACGCCCACGCCGCGCTGCTGGACCGCCTGGGCCCGCACGCCGTCGGCAAGGGCTGCGTCTACGTCAAGGACCTCGACGCCGTCGACCTCGGCGTCCTGGAGGAGGTCGTGCACCGCTCCTACGCGACCCTCACGGGCGACCGCGAGTTCGGCCGCAGGCTCTCCGGCCCGTCGGCGCAGGATCCCTCCTGACCGCGACCGCACCGTGACGCGACCGCGCGGTGGGGTCAGAGCGGGGCGTCGAGCGTGCGGGTCCGGTCCCAGGGCTCCGTCCAGCCGAGCCGGTCGAACAACGCGTCGAGGATCCCGCCCGTGAACCCCCAGACGAGGTGCTCGCGCCCGTCCGCCTCGACGAGGAACCCGGGGCTCTTGTGCACCCGGCGGTCGCGCCGGACCGTCACCGTGCGCCGCCGCTCGGGGTCGAGGAGGTCGGCGACGGGGACGCGGAAGACGTGCGCGGACTCGGCCGCGTCGACCGCGCGGACGGGCGTGGGGCGCGACCACCACGCGAGGACCGGGGTCACGAGGTGGTTGCTCACCGGCACGGGCAGCTCGCCGAGCGTGCCGAGCACGTCGACGCCGTCGGGCTCGAGCCCCGTCTCCTCCTCGGCCTCGCGCAGCGCGGCGCCGACCGGGCCGTCGTCCTCGGGCTCGAGCCGCCCTCCGGGGAAGGCGACCTGACCGGGGTGGTGGCCGAGCGTCGCGGCCCGCGCGAGGAGGAGCACGTCGAGGTCTCGCGGCACCGAGACCGCCGCGTGCTCGGCGGGGACGCGGTCGAGCGCGCCGAAGAGCAGGAGCACGGCGGCCCCGCGGGCGTCGTCACGCAGGGCACCGACGGCGTGCCGCCACGGTTCGGGCCAGGCGCCGCCGTCGCGCGCGAGCGCGGCGAGCTGCTCGCGCGCGGGCCCGTGAGGGCCCTGCGGTGCCGTGGTCACCAGCTCACCGGGAGCGGGCGGCCCTCCTCGTAGCCCGCGGCGGACTGGATCCCGACGACGGCGCGGTCGGCGAACTCCGCGAGGCTCGACGCCCCCGCGTAGGTCGCGGAGCTGCGCAGCCCCGACGTGATCTGGTCGAGGAGGTCCTCGACGCCCGGGCGCTGCGGGTCGAGGAACATGCGCCCCGAGCTGATGCCCTCCTCGTAGAGCGCCTTGCGCGCGCGGTCGAACGGGGAGCCGCCCGCGGTGCGCGCGGCCACGGCGCGTGCCGACGCCATGCCGAAGCTCTCCTTGTAGAGCCGGCCGGTGCCGTCGTCGTGCAGGTCGCCGGGGGACTCGTACGTGCCCGCGAACCACGAGCCGATCATCACCTGCGAGGCACCCGCGGCGAGCGCGAGGGCGACGTCGCGGGGGTGGCGCACACCGCCGTCGGCCCACACGTGCTTGCCGAGCTCGCGCGCTGCGGCGGCGCACTCGAGGACGGCGGAGAACTGCGGGCGCCCGACGGCGGTCATCATGCGGGTCGTGCACATCGCGCCCGGGCCGACGCCCACCTTGACGATGTCGGCGCCCGCGGCGACGAGGTCGCGCACGCCGTCGGCTGTGACGACGTTGCCCGCGACCACGGGGACGTCCGGGCCGACCGAGCGGACGGCGTCGAGCGCCTGGAGCATCTTGGCCTGGTGGCCGTGCGCCGTGTCGACGACGAGCACGTCGACGCCGGCCGCCAGGAGCTCCTTGGCCTTGGCCGCGACGTCGCCGTTGATGCCGACCGCGGCACCGACCCGCAGGCGGCCCGCTGCGTCGAGCGCGGGCGCGTAGACGGACGAGCGCAGGGCGCCCTTGCGCGTGAGGACGCCGACGAGGGCCCCGTCGCGCGTCACGGGCGCGACCTTGAGGCGCGCGGTGTGGAGCTGGTCGTAGGCCGCCTCGAGCCCGGCGCGGCCGCCGTCGAGGACGGACGCGTCGAGGACCAGGGGGTGGGTCGTCATGACCTGGTGGACCTGGGTGAACCGGTCGACGTCGGCGCAGTCGGCCTCCGTGACCACGCCCACGGGCCGCCCGTCGTCCACGACCACCGCGGCGCCGTGCGAGCGCTTGCCGATGAGGGTGAGGGCCGTGTGGACCGTGTCGTGCGGGCCGACGACCACGGGCGTCTCGATGACGGGGTCCTTGGACTTCACGTCGGCGACCACGTCGGCGACGACGTCGGTCGGCACGTCCTGCGGGATGATCGCGACGCCGCCGCGGCGCGAGACCGTCTCCGCCATGCGGCGGCCCGCGACGGCGGTCATGTTCGCGACGACGACGGGGATCGTGGTCCCCGTCCCGTCCGCGGAGGAGAGGTCGACGTCGAAGCGCGAGGCGACCTCGGAACGCGACGGCACGAGGAAGACGTCGCCGTACGTGAGGTCGGTCGCAGGGGTCTGTCCGGGCAGGAAGCGCATGCCCCCATCCTACGAGGTCGCGCCCCTCCGATGTCCGCAGGGCGGAAGTGACCTTCCACGCCCGGGTGGTCCGTGCGTCCGGCGCCGGAGTGTGCGTCAATGACGTGAAGGTCCCGTCGCCCCGCGCACCGCTGCGCAGGTCACCTGCCCGGACGGCCTAGAGTTGTCGGGCTGGTCGCACGGGAACGGAACGGAGCATCTGCATGAGCCTGCTTGGCACGATCACCTCGCCCGAGGACGTGCAACGGCTGACCCTCGAGCAGGCGCGGGAGCTCGCCGGCGAGATCCGTGCGTTCCTCGTCGACTCGGTCTCGCGCACCGGCGGGCACCTCGGCCCGAACCTCGGGGTCGTCGAGCTCACGATCGCGATGCACCGCGTGTTCTCGTCGCCGACCGACACGTTCGTGTTCGACACGGGCCACCAGTCCTACGTGCACAAGCTCCTCACGGGGCGCCAGGACTTCTCGGCGCTGCGCAAGCAGGGCGGCCTGTCCGGCTACCCGTCGCGCGCCGAGTCCGACCACGACGTCGTCGAGAACTCGCACGCGTCGACCGCGCTCTCCTGGGGCGACGGCATCGCGAAGGCGAACGTCGTGCGCGGCCTCACCGACCGGCACGTCGTCGCGGTCATCGGCGACGGTGCCCTCACGGGCGGCATGGCCTGGGAGGCACTGAACAACATCGCGGAGAGCCAGGACCGGCGCCTCGTCGTCGTCGTCAACGACAACGGCCGCTCCTACTCGCCGACCATCGGCGGGCTCGCGCACCACCTGTCGACGCTGCGCACCACGCACGGCTACGAGAGCTTCCTGCAGTGGGGCAAGCGCACGCTCAACCGGTCCGGCGCGCCGGGTCGGTTCGCCTACGAGTGGCTGCACGGCCTGAAGAAGGGGCTCAAGGACGTCGTCGCCCCGCAGGGGATGTTCGAGGACCTCGGCATCAAGTACGTCGGCCCGGTCGACGGGCACGACGTCGAGGCCATGGAGCACGCGCTGCGCCGGGCCAAGGCGTACGGCGCGCCCGTGATCGTGCACACCATCACCGAGAAGGGCCGCGGGTACACGCCCGCCGAGCAGGACGTCGCCGACCGCTTCCACGCCGTCGGGAAGATCCACCCCGAGACCGGTCTGCCGGTCGCGCCGTCGCGGTTCGGCTGGACGAGCGTCTTCGCGGACGAGATCGTGCAGATCGGGCGCCGCCGGTCCGACGTCGTCGCGATCACCGCGGCGATGCTCGAGCCCGTGGGGCTCAAGCCGTTCGCGCAGGCGTTCCCCGAGCGCACGTTCGACGTCGGGATCGCCGAGCAGCACGCCGCCACGTCCGCCGCGGGCATGGCGTTCGCGGGCCTGCACCCCGTCGTCGCCGTCTACGCGACGTTCCTCAACCGCGCGTTCGACCAGGTCCTCATGGACGTCGCCCTGCACAAGGCCGGCGTGACGTTCGTGCTCGACCGTGCCGGCATCACGGGCGACGACGGCGCGAGCCACAACGGCATGTGGGACATGGCGATGCTGCGCATCGTGCCCGGCCTGCGGCTCGCCGCGCCGCGCGACGAGGAGACGCTGCGGACGGCGCTGCGCGAGGCCGTGGACGTGGACGACGCGCCGACGGTCGTGCGCTACCCCAAGGGGGCGCTCGGGGACCCGCTGCCCGCCGTCGACACCGTGGACGGCGTGGACCTGCTCGCCGTGCCGGGCGAGGCGCCGAGGACCGCCCCGCAGGGCGCGGCACCCCGCGCTCGGGTCCTGCTCGTCGGCCCCGGGTCCATGGCGCGCGTCGCGCTCGACGCGGCGGAGTCGCTCACGGCCCACGGCGTCGACGTGACCGTCGCGTCCCCGACGTGGGTCCTGCCGATGCCGAGCGCGCTCGTCAAGCTCGCGGGCGAGCACGACCTCGTCGTGAGCGTCGAGGACGGCGTCGCGGACGGCGGCGTGGGCGCGCTCCTCGCGCAGCGCTCGCTCGAGGGCGGCGTCCGCACACCGGTGCACGCGCTCGGCCTGCCCGCGCAGTTCCTCGACCACGCGACCCGGGACCAGGTGGCCTCGGCGTACCGGCTCACACCGGCCGACGTCGCGCGCGACGTGCTGGACGCGCTCGCGGCGCTCGCGCGCGGCTGACCGTCCCGGACGCCCGCCGCGGACGCCTCGGCGCCGCGCGGGTCGTCCGGGCTAGGGTCCAGGCGTGATCTGGCTCCTCGACCTCGACAACACGCTCGTCGGCCGCGACGCCGCGTTCGCCGCCTGGGCGGCCGACGCCGTCGCGCGCGCCGGGCGTGACGCCTCCGACCTCGCCGCGATCGTCGCCGCCGACCAGGGCGGGTTCGCGGTCAAGACGGAGGTGGCACGCGTCATCGTCGACCGCCTCGGCTGGGACGAGGACCTGCCCGCCGCGGTCGACCGCTTCCGCGCCGGCATCCTCGACCACGTCCGCGCGTACGACGGCGTGCTCGACCTGCTCGACGCGCTGCGCGCCGACGGCGACGTGGTCGTCGTTGTGACGAACGGGACGTCCGCGCAGCAGCGCGGCAAGCTCGCCCGCTGCGGGGTCGGGGCGCACGTCGACGCCGTCGTCGTGTCCGGCGAGGAGGGCGTCGACAAGCCGGACCCGCGGCTCCTCGAGATCGCGCTGGAGCGCGTCGGTGCGACCGACGTGGACCGTGCCGAGGTCTGGATGATCGGAGACGCGGCGCACGCCGACGTCGCTGCGGGCCGGGCCGCCGGCACCCGCACCGGATGGGTCTCCCACGGGCGCGCGTGGGCGGACGGTCCGCGGCCGGACGTCCTGGGACCGACCGTGCACGACGTCGTCGCCCGCGCCCGCGAGGCGGCCCTCACCGCGCCGTAGCGCGCAGCGCGTCCTGTCAGCGGTGCGCCGGTGCCCGGGGCGTCAGGAGTGCGTGACCTCCACGGCCTGCTCGACGACGGCCCGCAGGTCTCCGCCGGACGCCGCGTGCCAGGCGCGCTGGCGCTGGGCACCGTTCCCGCCGGACCAGAGGCGTCCGAGCAGCTCCGTCACGGCGTCGAGGTCGCCCGCGTCGACGAGCGCGTCCCGCACGTGCGCGACGAGCAGCCCGACGACGTCGTGCGCCGGGGCGGGGCGCCACGTGAGCGGCGAGACCAGGTCCTCCTCGAGGCCCGAGCGCCCGGCGCGCCATGACGCGGTCCGCAGGATCTCCGGGCGGAGCTCCGGGGGCGCGGCGCCGTCCGCGGCCTCGCGCGCCGCCGTCTCGACGAGGCCGCGGCTGAGGGCCGCGAGGAGCGTCGCCGTGTCGGGGTCGAGGCACACGTCGGCGACGCGGATCTCGACCGTGGGGTAGCGCGAGGACAGCCGGGCGTCGAAGTAGACCATGTTCTCGTCGAGGATCGTGCCGGTCGCGACGAGCCCGTCGACCGCCTCCCGGTACGCCTCGGGCGTGCCGAACGCCCGGGTCGGCCCCGATGTCGGCCAGCGGGACCAGACCTGGGACCGAAAGCTCGCGTACCCGCTGTCCTGGCCCTGCCAGAACGGGGAGTTGGTGCTCAGCGCGAGGAGCGTGGAGAGCCACGGCCCGATGCGGTCGAGGACGGCGACCCCCTCGGTGTCGTCCGCGACGGCGACGTGCACGTGGCACCCGCTCGTGAGCTGCTCGCGCGCCGTGAGCCCGAACGCGGCGCGGGCCTCGAGGTAGCGCAGGCGGGAGACGGTGGTGCCCTCGAAGGGCAGGGGCGAGGTGGAGAGCGCGGCGACCCGGGCGCCGACGCGGTCCGCCGCCTCCTGGGCGCGCTGCCGGCCCGCGCGGATCTCCGTCGCGAGGTCGTCGAGCTCGCGCCGCGGGTGGGTCGCGGTCTCGAGCTGCTCCTCCATGAACTCCGACTCGAGCGAGCCGGTCCCGCCGCCCTTCTCGTCGGTGCCCGACGCCTCCAGGGCCTCCGCGGCCCGGGCGACCGGGTGGCCGTCGTCGCCGACGAGCAAGAACTCTTCCTCGACCCCTACGGTGCGCTTCACCCGGGCAGTCTCACACGGAAGCCGGAAGCACGTCCGGCGAGGGTGTGACATGCGTCCGTGTCGTGCGTCACGGGCGCGCGCTGCCGTGGCCATCACCGGCTTCTAAGGGCTTGTGAAGGTCATCACAAGAGATGGTCGCGGTGGGTGGTGGGAGGCGAGAAAGCCGCGGGATGTCGCGGTTCCCGCGGGGTCCCGCCCGGGTCGGGACCTAGGTCCCCGGGCGGCCCGAAACCCCTCCGCGCGGCGCCCCGTGAACCTAGCCTGGAGGTGGCGAAGGAGCCCGTCGGAACCTCGACCGAGGGCCTCCACCCGAGGCCCCCACGAGACCGACGGGTCCGGCCGGCGCGCGGACCCGCGCGTCAGGCACGAGGGAGGTCCAGATGACCAGCGTTTCCGAGGCACCCGGCACGACGAGCGGCGGCCGTGCGGTGGAGGGCGGCGTCGACTCGCAGCACGACACCGCGCACGTCCCCGCGTGGGAGGGCTTCACCGACGGCCCGTGGCGCGACACGGTCGACGTGCGCGACTTCATCCAGCGCAACTACCGCCCGTACACGGGCGACGCGTCGTTCCTCGCCGGGCCCACGGAGCGCACGACGGGGATCTGGGACACGCTGTCCGCGATGTTCCCCGAGGAGCGCGAGATGGGGATCTACGACGTCGACCCCCACACGCCCGCGGGGATCACGGCGCACGCGCCCGGCTACATCGACAAGGCGCACGAGGTCATCGTCGGACTCCAGACCGACGCGCCGCTCAAGCGCGCGATCATGCCGAACGGCGGCTGGCGCATGGTCGAGGGCGCGCTGCAGACCTACGGCTACGAGGTCGACGAGACCCTGAAGAAGGTCTTCACCGAGTACCGCAAGACCCACAACCAGGGCGTGTTCGACGTCTACCCGCCGAACGTGCGCGCGGCCCGCAGCTCGCACATCATCACGGGCCTGCCCGACGCCTACGGCCGCGGCCGGATCATCGGCGACTACCGCCGCGTCGCGCTCTACGGGGTGGACGCGCTGATCGCCGCGAAGAAGCTCGACAAGCTCGGTCTCGACACGCAGCCGTTCAGCGAGAAGGTCGTGCGCGAGCGCGAGGAGCACGCAGAGCAGATCCGCGCGCTCGGCGAGCTCAAGGAGATGGCGGCCGAGTACGGCTACGACATCTCCGGCCCGGCGACGTCGGCGCGCGAGGCCGTGCAGTGGCTCTACTTCGCCTACCTCGCCGCGGTGAAGGAGCAGAACGGCGCCGCGATGTCGCTCGGGCGCACCTCGACGTTCCTCGACGTGTTCATCGACCGCGACCTCGAGGCGGGCCGCATCACGGAGTCCGAGGCGCAGGAGATCATCGACGACTTCGTCATCAAGCTGCGCATCGTGCGGTTCCTGCGCACGCCCGAGTACGACGCGCTGTTCTCCGGCGACCCGACCTGGGTCACCGAGACGATCGGCGGCATGGGCGAGGACGGGCGCCCGCTCGTCACGAAGAACTCGTTCCGGTTCCTCCAGACGCTCTACAACCTCGGCCCGGCCCCCGAGCCGAACATGACGGTCTTCTGGAGCCCCGAGCTGCCGCAGGGGTTCAAGGACTACTGCGCGCAGGTCTCGATCGACACCTCGGCCGTCCAGTACGAGTCGGACGAGCTCATCCGCCAGCACTGGGGCGACGACGCGGCGATCGCGTGCTGCGTGTCCCCGATGCGCGTCGGCAAGCAGATGCAGTTCTTCGGCGCGCGCGTGAACCTCGCCAAGACGCTGCTCTACGCGATCAACGGCGGGCGCGACGAGATCTCGGGCAAGCAGGTCTCGCCCGTGGCGGCGCCCGTCGAGGGCGACGTGCTCGACTTCGACGACGTCATGGCGAAGTTCGACGCGACGATGGACTGGCTGGCCGAGACCTATGTCGAGGCGCTCAACTGCATCCACTGGTCGCACGACAAGTACGCGTACGAGCGCATCGAGATGGCGCTGCACGACAAGGACGTGCTGCGGACCATGGCGTGCGGCATCGCCGGCCTGTCCGTCGCGGCGGACTCGCTGTCGGCGATCAAGCACGCGAAGGTCTCCGTCGTGCGCGACGAGCGCGGCCTCGTCGTCGACTACGTGACCGAGGGCGAGTACCCCACGTACGGCAACGACGACGACCGGGCCGACGCGATCGCCGTCGACCTCGTCGAGCGGTTCATGGCGAAGGTGCGCACGCACCCGACCTACCGCGACGCGGTGCCGACGCAGTCGGTCCTGACGATCACGTCGAACGTCGTGTACGGCAAGGCGACGGGCAACACGCCCGACGGCCGCCGCGCCGGCGAGCCGTTCGCCCCGGGCGCCAACCCGATGAACGGGCGCGACACGCACGGCATGCTCGCCTCCGCGCTCTCGGTGGCCAAGCTGCCGTACGACGAGGCGCAGGACGGCATCTCGCTGACCAACACGGTCGTGCCGAGCGGCCTCGGGCGCACCAAGGAGGAGCAGGTCACGAACCTCGCCGGCCTCCTGGACGCCTACATCGGGTCCGAGGGCTACCACATGAACGTCAACGTGCTGAACCGCGAGACGCTCCTGGACGCCATGGACCACCCGGAGAACTACCCGCAGCTGACGATCCGCGTGTCCGGGTACGCGGTGAACTTCGTCCGCCTCACGCGCGAGCAGCAGCTCGACGTGCTCTCGCGCACCTTCCACGGCGCGCTCTGACGAGCGCTGAGGAGCCAGCCATGACCGTCACCCTTCCCGGCCCCACCGCCCGCCGACCCGGCGCGGCGCGCGGGTGCGGCGTCGCCGGGGGCACCCTGCCCGACGACGCCACGCGCCTCGACGTCCCGGGCGTCCCGACCTCCGCGGCCGAGCCCGCGGCGTCGGGCACGCCCGTGGGCCACGCCCGTCGGGCGGGCGCGGGCCTGGACGGGCTGACGGTCGTGGACGTGGACCGGGCCGACAAGCTCGCGGCGATGCGCGCGGGCGAGCTCGGCTCGGTCCACTCCTGGGAGCTCGTCACCGCCGTGGACGGCCCGGGGACCCGGCTCACGGTGTTCCTCAACGGGTGCCCGCTGCGGTGCCTGTACTGCCACAACCCCGACACGTTCGCCATGAAGGACGGTCGGCCCGTCACGGCGGACGAGCTCCTGGGGCGGGTCAAGCGCTACCTGCCGGTCTTCCGGGCCACGCACGGGGGCCTCACGCTCTCCGGCGGCGAGGTGCTCATGCAGCCCGCGTTCGCGGCCCGCGTGCTGCGCGGCGCCAAGGCGATGGACGTGCACACCGCGCTCGACACGTCGGGCTTCCTCGGCGCGAACGCGACCGACGCGATGCTCGACGACACGGATCTCGTGCTGCTCGACGTGAAGTCGGGCGACCCCGACACCTACAAGAAGGTCACGAGCCGCGACCTCGAGCCGACCCTGAGGTTCGGACGACGGATCGCCGAGCGCGGCCTCACCGGCCACGCGCCCGAGGTGTGGGTGCGCTTCGTCCTCGTCCCGGGCCTCACCGACGACGTGGACAACGTGGAGAAGGTCGCGGAATACGCGGCCTCGCTCAACGCGATCCGCCCCGGCACGGTGACACGCGTCGAGGTGCTGCCCTTCCACCAGATGGGCCGCGACAAGTGGGACGCCCTCGGGCGCACCTACGAGCTCGACGACACGCCCGCTCCGTCAGCCGAGCTCACCGAGCGCGTGCGCGACCAGTTCCGCGCCCACGGCCTGACGACGTACTGACCCCGACCTGCCGACGAGCGCCCGCTCGCCGAGACCCGAGAAGTGGCCCCGGACCGCCGTGGTCCCGGGGCCACTTCTCACGTCTCGGTGGGCCTGCGCTCCCGAGGCGGGGCCGGGTCGTAGGGTTCACGGGTGCCCGCAGCGACCGTCGACATCCACGACCCCCGATGGACCGACGCCGGGAGGCGGTGGACGGAGCGCGTCGCCGGCGCGCTCGCCGACCTCGCGAGCCCCGACGGCACAGGCCCGGTCGTCGTCGAGCACATCGGGTCCACGGCAGTGCCCGGGCTCGCGGCGAAGCCGATCATCGACCTCCAGGTGCGCGTCGCACCGCTGCCCTCCGAGGCGGTGCTGGAGGCGGCGCTCGGGCCGCTCGGGTTCTCGATCGAGCGCGGGGCGCGCCCCGACTCGCCCGGCGTGTACCGGGACATCCCGCGCCCGGGCGCCGACCCCGCCCCGGAGCTCTACGCCAAGCGCCTGCTCACCCGCGCCGGTGGCGAGGGCGATCCGCCCGTCATCCTGCACGTCCGACGCCTCGACTCGCCGTTCGCCGCGTACGTCGTCGCGTTCCGCGACTGGCTGCGCGCCGTCCCTACCGAGGCCGCGGCCTACGAGGCGACCAAGCGGAGCCTCGCCGCGCGGCACGCAGACGCCGACGACTACGACGACTACACGCGCGACAAGACGGCGTTCCTCGACGCGGCGCAGGGCCGGATGGAGCATTGGTTCGCCGAGCGCGCCGACGCGGAGAAAGGTCACCGATGACCAGCGCCTCCCTTCTCGGTGGGCTCTCGGCCTACCTGCACCACGGTGTGCTCGTCGTCGAGGACCCTGCCAGCGAGGCGAGCCACCAGGAGTGGGACCCGGAGCGGCAGGCGTACGACATCGAGGACGGTTCCGTCCTCGTGCGGGTCCGTCCCGCGGTCGACGGGCCTGTCGAGGTGGAGGTCCACGACGTCCATGACGCGGACGGCGACCCGACCTCCGGACTCGTGCGCCTCGTCGGGACGAGCATCGACACGCCCGACGACAGGGTGCGCGTCCACGACCCGGAGGATCGTGTCTCTCTGGTCGTGCAGTCCGAGCGCGAGGGTTCCCCGACACCGCTCCCGGTCGGGGTGTTCGTCGACGACGTCGAGCACACCGCGCGCGTCGTCATCCTGCTGGGATGACAGCTCCCGACGCACGGCCCGACGTCGCTTCCGCACGGGCGGTCGTCGCGGAGGCGGACGCCCTCGCCGCGCTGCTCGCGGCGCTCTCCGCCGCGCCGGGGACGGCTCGTGAGCAGGTGCGCGCGGCGTTCGGCGACAGTCGCGAGGAGAAGGTCCTCGCGCGGCTCGACACGGTGGACGTCGCGTCGCTGCGCGACGTCACGCGCGAGCGGCTGCGGCTCGGGGCGCTCGCGGACGCGGGCGTGCGGACGGTCGGGGAGGTCGCGCGGCTCGGGCGCGACGGCCTGGAGAAGCTCCCCGACATCGGGCCGCAGACCGCGACGCACCTGCTCGCCGCCGCCGAGCAGGTCGCGCGCGCGGCGCGCGAGAGCCTGCGCTTCCGGATCGACCTCACGCCGACGGACCCGGTCGCGACCGCGCTCGTCCAGGCGCTGCACACGCTCGACCAGGCCGACGACGCCCTCGCCCGGTACGGCGACCAGGTGCGCGCCGCGCTCGCGGAGCACGAACGCGTGCGCGACGACGCGCTCATCGCGGCGAGCGGGCCGCGCCGCCTGCTCGCGTGGGGCGAGCGGCGCCGTCGGGCGTTCGCGGCGGTGGCGACGCTCGCCGGGATCGCGGAGCAGGCCCGGGAGACGGGGCTGGTCGAGGAGGCCCGCCGCGTCACCGCGCTCCTCGCGGAGCCTGCGCGCCCCTACGACGCCTGGGCGGACTTCCGGCGCCGGTCCGCGGCGTACTACGCGCTGCTCGACGGCGTCGCCCCCACCGGGCGCGACGTCGCCGCCGCGGCGGGCCACCTGCCCGCGGAGCTCGTGGACCGCGTGCAGACGCAGGCGCTCGACGAGACCCTGCTGCGGGTGTCGCTGCGCGGGTACCAGGCGTTCGGGGCGCGCTTCGCGCTCGCGCAGCGGCGCGTCGTCCTCGGCGATGAGATGGGGCTCGGCAAGACCGTGCAGGCGATCGCCGTCGTCGCGCACCTCCTCGCGCGCGGCGCGACGCACGCGCTCGTCGTGTGCCCCGCGAGCGTCCTGGAGAACTGGGTGCGCGAGCTGCGCGCGCACGCGGGCCTCCCGGTCCACGCCGTGCACGGCGAGGATCGCGACGAGGCCGCCGAGGCGTGGCGCGCGACCGGCGGCGTCGCGGTCGTGACGTTCGCGGGCCTGCGTCGCGTCGGGACCGAGGCCTTCGCGACGGCCGGGTCCGTCGGCCCCGCGGTGCTCGTCGTGGACGAGGCGCACTACGTGAAGAACCCGCTCGCGAAGCGCTCGGTCGCCGTCGCGGCGCTCGCGGACAGGTCGCAGCACGTCCTGCTCCTCACCGGGACGCCGATGGAGAACCGGGTCGACGAGTTCCGCACCCTGCTCGGCTACCTCCAGCCCGAGCTCGCCGGGAGTCTCGACGCCGCGCACGGCGCGGCGGGCCCCGACGCGTTCCGGCACGCCGTGGCGCCCGCCTACCTGCGGCGCAACGCCGAGGACGTGCTCGAGGAGTTGCCCGAGCTCGTGCAGGTCGACGAGTGGGAGCGGCTCGGTGTGGTCGACGGCGCGGCGTACCGCGAGGCCGTCGCGGCAGGGTCGTTCATGGCGATGCGGCGGGCGGCGTTCGCGGTCGACCACCCCGAGGACTCGGCGAAGCTGCGCCGGCTCGTGGAGCTCGCGCGCGAGGCGGCCGACAACGGGCGCAAGGTCGTGGTGTTCTCGTACTTCCGGGACGTGGTCGACGCCGTCGTGCGCGCGCTCGGCGACCTCGCGCTCGCTCCGCTGACCGGCTCGGTGCCCGCCCGGACGCGCCAGACGATCGTCGACGACTTCACGGCGGCCGAGACCCCGCGCGTGCTCGTGAGCCAGATCGATGTCGGGGGAGTGGGCCTCAACATCCAGGCCGCCTCCGTCGTGATCCTGTGCGAGCCCCAGACCAAGCCCACGACCGAGGCGCAGGCCGTCGCCCGCGCCCACCGCATGGGTCAGGTCGAGACGGTCCAGGTGCACCGCCTGCTCACGGTCGACAGCGTCGACGAGCACCTCGTGCGCCTGCTCGGGACGAAGGCGCGGCTGTTCGACGCGTACGCGCGCCGCAGCGCGCTCGCCGAGGAGGTCGCGGGCGCGGTCGACGTGTCCGAGGCGTCGCTCGCGCGCGCGGTCGTCGACGCCGAGCGTGCCCGGCTGTTCGTCGACCCGGCAGTCACGTCCGTCGAGGATGCGCCCGCCGTCGACGCCGGCGACGCCGTCGGGGAGGACGAACCGGTCGAGCGATGACGCGGCGCCGTGCACCCGGTCGGCGCGCCCGCTGGCGTGGCGCGGCATAGCGTGGCGTCATGACCGCTCCGGACGCCCTGCCCCCGCTCACCCCGCTGCCCGAGGACTGGTCCACGGCGCTCGCCGTCGTCGCCCATCCCGACGACATGGAGTTCGGCGCCGCCGCGGCGGTCGCCCGGTGGACGGGCCAGGGCAAGCGGGTCGTGTACTGCATGGTCACGAGCGGCGAGGCCGGCATCGACGGCATGGACCCCGACGAGGCACGACGCGTCCGCGAGGCGGAGCAGGTCGAGTCCGGGCGGATCGTCGGCGTCGAGGAGGTCGAGTTCCTCGGGCTGCCCGACGGCGTGCTCGAGTACGGCCTGCCGCTGCGGCGGGCGATCGCGGGCGCGATCCGGCGCCACCGGCCGGACGTCGTGATCACCGGGAACTACCGCGAGACGTTCCCGGGCGGGATGCTCAACCAGGCGGACCACATCGCGACGGGACGGGCCGTCGTGGACGCCGTGCGCGACGCGGGGAACCGGTGGGTGTTCCGCGAGCAGGTCGAGACGGACGGGGTCGAGCCCTGGGGTGGCGTGCGCCAGGTCTGGGTCGCGGCCTCGCCCGACGGCGCGCACGGCGTCGACGTGAGCGCGACGTTCGACGCGGGGGTCGCGTCCCTGCGCGCGCACGCCGCCTATCTCGACGGCCTCGGCTGGGCGGACTTCGACCCGGCCGCGTTCCTCGCGTCCATGAGCGTGCCCACGGGCGACCGCATGGGTGTCACTCACGCGGTCGCCTTCGAGGTCCTGCGCATGGGCTGGGAGGACTGACTCAGGCCGGGTCCGGCTGCTCCTCGACCTCGACGACCTTGAGCTCGGGCGCGAACCCGTAGAGCCTGCCGTCCCGCGCGCCGACCCACCACTTCCCGCACATCGCGGTGGCGCCCTGCTCCGTGCCCTCCTCCCACCACGACGCCCTGAGCGTCGCCGCCGTGCGGAAGTCCGCCGCGGTCAGGTCGCCGCGCTCGGGTCGAGGCTCCAGCGGGTGCTCCGCCGAGACCGGCGTGCAGCTCTCGGGCAGGGCGCCGAGGTCGGCCGTCATCGTGAGGATCCGCTCGTCGCCCGTCGTGCGGACCACCTCGCGCACGTCGGTGGCGGAGTCGGGCACCCAGTCGGGCAGGACGCCCTCGGCCTTGCCGGTCTCGCCCGTCGCGAACTCGTAGGTCTTGGTGTGGCCGGCCCGATTCTCCGCGACCGCCTCGCCGATGCTGCCGCACGCAGAGAGCAGGAGCGCGGCACCGGCGGCCAGCGTGAGGGCGCCGAGCATCCGGCGCTCGGTCGTGCCGCGCGGGGTCGTGGTCAGGGGGAGGTCGGTGGCGGGGGTGCTGTTCGTCATGCCCACGACGCTACGGAGCAGGCGAGGGCGACGGATCGGGCCGCGAGCGGAACCTCCGCGCGGTCGTCGTACGACCACGGGAGGGCGCTCGCGGCCCGAGATCCGACCGCGGTCGGTCAGACGCGCGCCGCCGCCGGGACGTTCGCGACGCCGTCGGGCAGGAACCGGCGGCCCAGGACCTTCTCGCTGTAGCCCGTGCGGTCGAGGTACGGCGTGATGCCGCCGAGGTGGAAGCCCCACCCGGCACCGAGGATCATGCACAGGTCGATCTGCGACGGGCTCGCGACCACGCCCTCGTCGAGCATGAGCCCGATCTCGTGCGTGAGCGCCGTGAGCACGGAGTCGAGGACGCCCGCCTCGTCGAGCGCCCCCGGACCGCCAGCCTCGCCCGAGCCGAACACGGCCTGGATCGCCGGGTCGACGGGCTTGGGCAGGCTCTTTGGCGCGTCGAGGACGACGGGGATCTGCTCGTCGACGATGCGCTGGAGACCGGGGGACTCGGGGAACCGCTCGCCCAGGTCCTCGCGCAACGACGTGAGGACGTGCAGGCCGACGGCCGGGCCGACGAGGTCGAACAGCGCGAACGGCGGCATCGGTAGCCCGAGCGGTGCGCCGGCGCGGTCCGCGACCTCGACCGACGTGCCGTTCTCGACCGCCTCGACGATCTTGCCCATGAGCAGGATGAGCAGGCGGTTGACGACGAAGCCGGGGCGGTCGGCGACGAGCACCGCCGTCTTGCGGAGCTTCTTCGTCATGGCGAACGCCGTGGCGAGCGCGGCGTCGTCGGTCTTCGCCGCCTGGATGATCTCGACGAGCGGCATCTGGGCGACGGGGTTGAAGAAGTGCATCCCGACGACGCGCTCGGGGTGCCGGAGGTCGGCCGCCATCTCGGTGATCGACAGCGCGGACGTGTTGGTCAGCAGCACGGCCTCGGGCGACAGGACGCCCTCGAGCTCGGCGAAGACCTTCTTCTTGAGCCCGAGGATCTCCGTGACCGCCTCGATGACGACGTCGCAGCCCGCGAAGTCGCCGAGCTCGGTCGTGCCGTGGACCGAGCCGACGATGCGCGCGCCCGTGTCCGCGGACATGCGGCCCGAGCCGACGAGCTTCTCGACCGTCGCGCGGACGTAGCCGAGGCCCTTGTCGACGCGCTCCTGGTCGAGGTCGCGCATGACGACCGGCACCTGGAGGCGCTGGGCGAACAGCAGCGCGATCTGCGCCGCCATGAGCCCGGCGCCGACGATCCCCACGCGGGTGACCGGGCGGGCGAGCTTCGCGTCGGGCGCGCCCTGGGGCCGCTTGCCCTTCGAGACGAGCTGGAACGCGTAGACGCTCGCGCGCATCTCGTCGCTCATGATGAGGTCCGCGAGGGCCTCGTCCTCGGCGGCGAACGCCTCCTCGCGCGACGCGGTGCGCGCGGCCGCGACGAGGTCGAGCGCGCGGTACGGCGCGGGACGCGAGCCGGCGACCACGGCGTCGAGGCGCTGGCGCGTCCCGGCGACGACGGCGTCCCACACGGGCTGCGGGTCGAGCTCGCGCCGCTCGACGACGATCTCGCCGCGCAGCACGGCCTCGGCCCAGCGCAGCGAGGACTCGAGGAAGTCGGGCGCCTCGAAGAGCGCGTCGACGAGCCCGATCTCGTGCGCCTCCTTCGCCTTGAACGGCTTGTTCGCGGCCGGGCGGGCGAGGATGACGTCCATCGCCTTCTCGACGCCGAGCAGGCGCGGTACGAGGTAGGCGCCGCCCCAGCCGGGGACCAGGCCCAGGCCGACCTCGGGCAGCGCGAGCGCGCCCGCGTCGGACGCCACGGTGCGGTACGTGCAGTTCAGCGCGACCTCGAGGCCGCCGCCGAGCGCGACCCCGTTGACGAACGCGAACGTCGGCACGCCCATGTCCTGGAGCAGCGTGTACGCGGCGTGCCCGGCCCGCCCGAGGGCGAGCGCGTCGTCGCGCACCTGCACGGCCGCGGCCTGCGTGAGGTCCGCGCCCGCGGCGAGGAAGTACGGCTTGCCCGTGATCGCGACGGCGATGATCTCGCCGTCCGCGGCCCGGCGCCGCAGGGTCTCGAGGGCCGCGTGCAGCTCGGCGAGGCCCTCGGGGCCGAGCGTCGTCGGCTTGGTGTGGTCGAGCCCGTTGTCGAGCGTGACGAGGGCGAGCGTGCCCGTCCCGCCGGGGAGCGCGACGTCACGCACCAGCGAGTGCGTGACGCGCTCGCCGCGGGAGGCGTCCTTCGTCGCGTCCTGGGAGGCCGCGGGGGTCTGGGTGTCGGTGGGTGCGCTCATCGTCAGTTCTCCGCGGTCTCGAAGGTGTGGCCGGAGTAGTCGGCGTGGTGCGGGTTCTCCCAGATCACGGTGCCGCCCATGCCGAGGCCGACGCACATGGTCGTCAGGCCGTAGCGCACCTCGGGGTGCTGCTCGAACTGGCGCGCGAGCTGCGTCATGAGGCGCACGCCCGACGACGCGAGCGGGTGGCCCATGGCGATGGCGCCGCCGTACTGGTTGACGCGCTCGTCGTCGTCCGCGATGCCGAAGTGGTCGAGGAACGCGAGCACCTGGACCGCGAACGCCTCGTTGATCTCGAACAGGCCGATGTCGTCGATCGTCAGGCCCGCGGACGCGAGCGCGCGCTCGGTCGCGGGGACCGGGCCGGTGCCCATGACCTCGGGGTCGACGCCCGCGTACGCGTACGCGACGAGGCGCATGCGCGCCGGCAGCCCGAGCTCGTCGGCGACGTCGCCCGCGGCGAGCAGGCACGCCGTCGCGCCGTCGGTCAGCGGCGACGCGTTGCCCGCGGTGACCTTGCCGCCGGGGCGGAACGGGGTCTTGAGGTCGCGGATCGAGTCGACCGTGGTGCCGGGGCGCGGCAGCTCGTCGGCCGTGGCCAGGCCCCATCCGAGCTCGGTCGACCGGGTCGCGACCGGCACGAGGTCGGGGGAGATGTCGCCGTTCGCGAGGGCCTTGGCGTACTTGGCCTGGCTCGCGACGGCGTACGCGTCGGCACGCTCCTTGGTGAGGTGCGGGTACCGGTCGTGCAGGTTCTCGGCCGTCGCGCCCATGACGAGCGCGGAGGAGTCGACGAGGCGCTCGGCGACGAACCGCGGGTTCGGGTCCGACCCCTCGCCCATGGGGTGGTGGCCCATGTGCTCGACGCCGCCCGCGACGACGACGTCCTGCGCGCCCACGGCGACGTTCGCCGCGGTGGTCGTGACCGCCGTCATCGCGCCCGCGCACATGCGGTCGATCGCGAAGCCGGGCACCGACTTCGGCAGCCCCGCGAGCACCGCGACGCTGCGGCCGAGGGTGAGGCCCTGGTCGCCGGTCTGCGTCGTCGCGGCGAGCGCGAGCTCGTCGATGCGCTCGGCGGGCAGCTCGGGGCGGCGACGCAGGAGCTCGCGGATCGTCTTCACGGCGAGGTCGTCCGCGCGGGTCTCGGCGTAGATCCCGTCGGGGCGCGCCTTGCCGAACGGGCTGCGAACCCCCTCGACGAAGACGACGTCGCGCACGGGGCGGTGACGCGAGCGCTGGCTGGCCGCCTGGGTGGGTGCCGAGGTGGGAGAGGGGGCCTCGTTGGCCACGGTCATGGCATCTCCATCCGATGCAGATGGTCGGGACGGCGGTGTCCGGGAGCGGCACCGCTCGGGGGTCGTGCGTGCGATACACGCTACCGCGAGTATCGGTAAAGCACGAGACCGATGCTACGACATGAAGAGACCCGGTATCGCATCGCGCGATACCGGGTCTCTCCGAGGTTCGGGGTGGTCGGAAGTCCGCGTCAGCGGCTCCCGCGGAGCTTGCGCACGACCTTCTTCGCGGTCGGCAGGCCCTTGTTCCACGCCGAGTACCACATCGAGAACGGCACGTCGACGCTGTGCACGAGCTCGTCGTCGTGCTGGGCGAAGCTGCGCTTGAACTCGCTGATCCCGTCGTTGAGCAGCCCGTTCATGTCGTAGCGGACCAGCCCGGCCTCCTGCGCGAGCGTGATCGCGTGCCACTTCACCGGGGCGTTCGCGCGCAGCTTGCGGCCCGCGTCGTTGATCCCGCCGTAGAGCTCGAACGACGTCGTCGCGGACGACACGCACCACACGAACGACACCGGCGCGCCCTCGGAGAACGCCGCGACGAGCACCGAGTGCTCGGCGAGCTCGCGGTGGATCGCGAGGTAGTACTCGTCGTCGTGCAGCGCGAAGCCCGCGCGCTCGGCCGTCTCGTGGTAGACGTCGAGGACCTGGCGCACCTCGGCCTCGTCCGTCACGCGGCGCACCTCGAGCCCGGTGCGCGCGGCCTTGCGGATGTCGTACCGCGTCGACTTGCCCATGGCCTTCGTCAGCTCGTCCTCGGACTTCGTCAGGTCGAGGATCAGGGTCACCGGGTAGAGGATCGGGTTCGCCGCGGGCCGGGCGTCCGGGAGCGCGAGGTGCGTCCCGACCGGCCAGTCGGGCTCGATCGTGACGCCCACGCCACCGACCGTCGACTTGCACCACGCGACGACCGCCCGGGTCACGGCGTCGCGCGTCGCGTCGTCGCCCACGCCCGGTCCGGCGCCCCAACCGTCTCCCGCGGGTGCGATCACAGGCCCGCGCGGCACGTGGCACAGCGCCTTGAACTGCGCCGGGAGCGACCGCACGAGCACCTGCGCCAGGCCGCGGACGCGGCCGTCGGCGTCCACCGCCTCCACGCGGTGCGGGGTCCACGCCCCCGTGGCCTTGACCTCGCCCCAGCCCCAGAGCTGGAGGGGGTGGCCGCCGAGCTCGTTCACCCGGGCGTCCCAGGAGGCGCGGTCGGTGACTGTCCGGATCGTCAGGTTCGCGTCGTGCACGCGGACGACCCTACCCGTTCGCTACGCCCGGTCGATGCTCCCGAACGCGTCCGCGAGGGGCTGCGCGACGAGCGCCACCTGCCAGTCACGGGCGCCCCGCCCGTGCAGGAACGCGGAGATCCGCGCCGCGTCCAGCGCCTCCGGCGGCGTCCAGCACAGGCGCCGCAGCGCGTCGGGCTGGAGCACGTTCTCCACGGGGATCGCGAACCGCTCCGAGATCCCCTGGATGACGCCGCGCGCCGCCTCCAGACGGGCCGCGGCGCCGGGGTCGCGGTCGGCCCACGCGCGCGGCGGCGGCGGGGCGTCGGTGCGTGGTCCCCGCGTCGTCGGGAGAGCGCTCGCGGGCAGCGCGAGCGCGGTGTCGATCGCGCGCTGCCAGTAGGCGGCCCGGCGGCGCGTGCCCTTGCCCGCGAACGGGGCGAGCTCGACGAGCTGGCCGGCCGTGCGGGGCAGCGCCTCCGCCGCGGCGACGATCGCGCGGTCGGGCAGCACCCGGCCCGGAGCGATGTCCCGCGCGCGAGCGGTCGCGTCGCGGGCCTCCCACAGGCTCCGCACGACCGCCAGCCGACGCGGGTCGCGCAGCGTGTGCGTGCCGGACGTGCGCCGCCACGGCTCGGGGCGCGGCGGGGGCGGTCCCGCGGTGCGCACGGCCTCGAACTCCTCCGCCGCCCAGCCGGCCTTGCCCGCGTCCTCGAGCCGCTCGCCGAGGGCCCGGCGCAGCGGGACGAGCACCTCGACGTCGAGCGCGGCGTACCGCAGCCAGTCGTCCGGGAGCGGGCGGGTCGACCAGTCGACCGCCGAGTGCTCCTTCGCGAGGCCGAGGCCGAGCACGTCCGCGACGACGGCCGCGAGGCCGACGCGCTCCATGCCGAGCAGCCGTGCGGCGAGCTCGGTGTCGAACACGCTCGCCGGGACCACGCCGTGCTCCGCGAGGCCCGGCAGGTCCTGCGACGCGGCGTGCAGCACCCACTCGGCGTCGCCGACCGCCTCGCGCAGCGGCGACAGGTCGGGCACCGCGACCGGGTCGACGAGCGCCGTCCCCGCGCCCTCGCGGCGGACCTGGACGAGGTAGGTGCGCTGACCGTAGCGATAGCCCGACGCGCGCTCCGCGTCGGCGGCGACCGGGCCGCTCGCGGCGGCGAACGCGTCGACGACGCGTGCGAAGGCCGCCGGGGTGTCGACGACGCGGCCGAGCCCGTCGGACGGCTCGGTGAGCGGCGTGACGACGGCCTGCTGCGTGCCGGTCGCGGGGGTCGGGTCGAGCGGCGGGGGAGCGGGTGCTGCGGTCGAGCTCATGGGTTCACGGTATTGCGTCGGGCGGGGGGTCGAGCACCGAGCGGCGTCACGCCGTCGGGCAGGGGAGGCAGCCCGGCGGCCGTGCACAGCAGCTGCGCCCAGGCCGCGAGGTGGTCGCCGAGGTCCGCCGCAGCGGCGCTCCCCGCGGGCACCGGGGTCCACGACGCGCGCATCTCCAGCTCGACGTCGTTGTGCTTGCCGGCGAGCGCGCCGAAGCTCTGCGACAGGACGCGCGTCACCGTGCCGCCCTCCGCGCGCACGGCCGCGCCGGTGTCGTGGAGCGCGTCCTCGAGCCACGTCCACGCGACCTCGGCGAGCATCTCCTCGGACGCCATCTCCGGCTCGAGCGTGGCACGCACCATCGTCACCACGCGGAACGTGCCCTGCCACGCCTCCTGGCCGTCGGGGTCGTGGAGCACGATGAACCGCCCCGACGCGAGGTCGGGGTCCTCGGCGCGCGGTGCCTCGACCTCGCCCGTGAGCGCGACGGACCAGGGCGCGATCCGGCGGGGGGCGGGGACCTCGCGCAGCGTCACCTCGGGTCGCAGCCGCCGCGCGCCGAGGGCGTCGAGGACGGCACGGAACTCCGGGGGAGCGTCGGTCCCGTGAGCGGTGATCACTCTCGGCACACTACGAGCCGACCGGACGAACCGGACGCACGCCGCGCGGCTGTCATCGAATCGTGATCCCGACTTCGTCAAGAACGCTGCGGGTGACCGGATCGTGGCCCCTCGGGAGCGGTCCGGCGCACGAGGACTAGGCTGGCCGCGTATCCATCACCGGTGCACCCGGCCGCGCGCCCGCGCCCGGCCCGGACCGGCTCCGCGCCCTCCCCGCGCGCAGCCGTCGTGCGCCGGGACCGACCCTCGAGGAGCAGGGAAGCAGATGTCAGCACGCGCACAGATCGGTGTGACCGGACTCGCCGTCATGGGTCGCAACCTGGCCCGCAACTTCGCCCGGCACGGCTACACGGTCGCGGTGCACAACCGCTCGTACGCCAAGACCGAGTCCCTGATCGCCGAGGCGGGCAGCGAGGGCGACTTCGTCCCGTCCGAGGCGATGGCCGACTTCGTGGCGTCGCTCGAGCGCCCCCGCAAGGTCGTCATCATGGTCAAGGCGGGCGCGGCCACCGACGCCGTCATCGACGAGCTCGTGCCGCTGCTGGAGGAGGGCGACATCGTCGTCGACGCCGGCAACGCGCACTTCCCGGACACGATCCGCCGGGAGAAGGCGCTCGCGGCCCAGGGCCTGCACTTCGTCGGCACCGGCGTCTCGGGCGGCGAGGAGGGCGCGCTCAACGGCCCGTCGATCATGCCCGGCGGCACGCGCGAGTCCTACCAGAGCCTGGGCCCGATCCTCGAGGACATCTCGGCGAAGGTCGACGGCACGCCGTGCTGCACCTACGTCGGGCCCGACGGCGCCGGCCACTTCGTCAAGATGGTGCACAACGGCATCGAGTACGCCGACATGCAGCTCATCGCCGAGGCGTACGACCTGCTCAAGCAGGGGCTCGGCGCGTCCGCGCAGGAGATCGGCGAGATCTTCGCGCAGTGGAACACGGGCGACCTCGAGTCGTTCCTCATCGAGATCACCGCGGACGTGCTCCAGCATGTGGACGCGGAGACCGGCAAGGCGTTCGTCGACGTCGTGCTCGACCAGGCGGAGCAGAAGGGCACCGGCCGCTGGACGGTGCAGAACGGCCTCGACCTCGGCGTGCCGATCACCGGCATCGCCGAGGCGACGTTCGCCCGCGCGCTGTCCGGCTCGGTCCCGCAGCGCGAGGCGGGCCGTGCGGCGCTGCCGGCCGACGCCGCGGCGTGGGACGTGCAGGACCGCGACGCGTTCGTCGAGGACGTGCGCCTCGCGCTCTACGCGTCCAAGGTCGTCGCGTACTCGCAGGGCTTCGACCAGATCGCGGCGGCGTCCGCCGAGTACGGCTGGGACATCGACCGCGGCGCGATGGCCCGCATCTGGCGTGGCGGCTGCATCATCCGCGCGCGCTTCCTCAACCGCATCACCGAGGCGTACGAGCGCGACGCGCAGCTCCCGCTGCTCCTCGCCGACGAGTACTTCACCGGCGCGGTGGGCAACGGTCTCGCCGCGTGGCGTCGCGTCGTCGCGCAGGCCGCCCTCAACGGCGTCCCGACGCCGGCCTTCTCCTCGTCGCTCGCCTACTACGACGGCGTCCGGGCCGAGCGCCTGCCCGCCGCGCTCATCCAGGCGCAGCGCGACTTCTTCGGCGCGCACACCTACCGCCGCGTCGACAAGGCGGGCACGTTCCACACCGAGTGGTCGGGCGACCGGACCGAGTCCGACGCCTGACGGCTCGCCCCGCACGCACCGACGGCGGTCGTCGCGCTCCGGCGCGGCGGCCGCCGTCGGCGCGTACACCCAGGTCTCGCGACGTGGCAGGCTAGGCCGGGCGGTCCGCAGCACGGGGCCGTCGACCCGCCGCCGGACACGACACGGAGAACGATGAGCCGCCACCCGCAGGACGCGACCGCGACGAGGATGCTCGCCGACCGGACGGGCACCGACCCGGCCGACTGGTTCCTCGTCTTCAAGGCCCGCTACGGGATGGAGGTCGTGTTCCGGGCGCTCGCCGAGGCGCGCGGCGCGGGCGACGTGGTCACCCAGGTGTTCACGTGCTCGACGGCCGTCGACCCCGTCCTCGTCGCCGGTCTGCGGCCCGTCTACGCCGAGGTCTCCCCGGCGACCGTCGCGATCGACCCCGACCGGCTCGCGGTCGGGCCGGACACGCGCGCCGTCGTGCTGCAGAACACGTTCGGCATCGTCGACGACGCGACCGCGCTCCGGCTGCGCGCCGCCGCGCGCTCCGTCGGCGCGCTGCTCGTCGAGGACAGCGCGCACTGCGTGACGCGCCTCGCGCGCGACGCCGACGGGTCGCCCGTCGCGGACGTGTCGTTCCACTCGTTCGGCGTCGAGAAGATGCTCCCCACGCGATTCGGGGGAGCCGTCTGGGTGAACCCGGCGCTCGACCCGGCGCTGCGCGCCGCGATCGTGTCCGCGCTCGACGCGCTGCCGGTCGTCGGGGCCCGGCTCGACCTCGCCGCGCGCAGCTTCCGGACGCAGGTGCGCGTGCTCAACCGGCTCCCGGGCGGCGCGGCGGGGACAGTGCGTGGCGCGCTCACCGCCGTCGGCGCGTACGAGCCGGCGATCGCCCCCGTCGAGAACCGGGGCGGCCTCGCGCACCCGCCGCAGCGGCCGTCGCCGTGGGTCACCGGCCGGATGGTCGACGCGCTGCGGTCGAGCGGCGACGTCGAGGCGCGCCGCGCGGACACCGTCGCGGAGTACGTGCGCGGGCTGTCCGACGTCGTCGAGGTGCCGGCGGGCATCGGCGAGCGCGCGCCGCTGGTCCGGTTCCCCTTCTTCGCGCCCGACGCGCCGACCGCCGACCGGCTCGTGCGCGAGCTGACGGCCGCCGGGTTCTACGTCGGCAAGTGGTACCGGCCCGCGCTGTTCCCCGGCCCGGACGACCCGACGGTCTACGGCTACACGCCCGGCGACCCCGCGCTCGCGACGACCGAGGACCTCGTGGCGCGCGTCGTCAACCTGCCGACGACGGTGGGTGTCGCGACGGCGCGCCGCATCGTCGAGGCCGTGCGGTCGGCACTGGGCGCCTGAGCCCCTCGACCAGGCGATCCCCGCCGGCCGAGCAGGCGATCGCCGCGCGTCGGTGACGCGGCACGCGCCGGGACCGCCTGGTCGGCGGGAGGGTCACGCCGACGGGCGCGAGCGCGCGAACTTCACGTAGTCGAGCGTGTGGCGCAGGTCGACGCGCCACACGTCGACCCGGCGGCGCAGGCTCCTGTCGGGCGCGTAGCGCAGCGTGTGCCACACCCCGTGCTTGCGCGCCTTCTTCACGCGGTGGCGCAGCGACACGGGCACGAGGGCGCGCACGACGGGGTAGGGCACGTTGACCCACAGCCGAGCCTCCGACGTGACCTGCTCCGGCAGCTCGCGCCCGTGCACGAGGTCCTCGACGTAGCAGCGCGCGAGGTTGCCGCCCGCCGCCATCGTGTAGAAGCTCGCGGCGCCCTGGCGCAGGTTGACCTCGAGGATCTTGCTCGTGCCGGTGCGGCGGTCGTACATGACGTCGAGGTTCGCGGCGCCGACGTAGCCGAGGCTGTCGAGCAGGTGCCGGACCGACTCGGTGAGCTTGTCGTCCTTCATCGTCACGACGGCGTTGTAGTTCCCGACGAGCTTCGGGTCGTACTCGCCGAGCACGATCTGCGCCGCGGAGAGGAACCGCAGACGGCCGTGCCGGTCGGAGTACGTGTTGACCACGCGCATCACCGACTCGTCGCCCGCGAGGTACTCCTGGACGATGAGGTCGTCCGTGTACCCCGCGGCGTAGACGCGGCGCGCGACGTCGCGCAGCTCGGCCGCGTCCTGCACGAGGTAGACCTTCTTCTTGCCCTCGAACTGCAGGCGCGGGTACGTGTCCGTGTCCGACGGCTTGAGGATGAGCGGGTACGGGAACGGCAGGTTCTCGCCGAAGCCCGGGGCGTCGACGTCCGCCGCCGTCGCGATCACCGTCTCCGGGTGCGGCACGCCCAGCTCCGCGCAGGTGCGGTAGAAGTCCGTCTTGTTCATGAGGCGCGCGGCCAGCTCCTGGCCGACGAGCGGGATGACGTACAGGTCCTCGAGCTCGGCGCGGTGCGCGATCACGACGTTCGTGTAGAACTCGATGTTCGCGATGAGCAGGCGCTTGCGGCCCGGGAACTCCTCGGCCAGCTCGCGCAGGACCGCGACGATGCGCTCCGGGTCGTCGAAGTCGCGGTAGGTGCGCACGTCGACGATGCGGGAGTCCGCCGTCTCCCGCAGCGGGAAGCGGCCCAGGGCCAGCGTGCGGACGCCGTACGCCTCGTGCAACGACCTCGCGATGTTGTAGGTGTTGAGGTTGGTCCCCAGGACGATGGGGAGGAACTCGGCGTTGCCGTACGTCATCGCGGAGGGTCGTCCGTTTCTCTGTGTGGTCGGCGGGCGTCCGCCATCCTACGGGCCGGGTACGGCCGCGCCCGGGCTGCCGTCGCTCGTGACGCCCTCAGCCGCGGTGCCCTGACCTGCCCGGACGGCGACGCCGTGCCCGGCCAGCACGCGCACGAGCTCGTCGTGTCCCCGCGAGACGTCCCAGTGCACCCCGACCATGCCCGCGGCGCGCGCGCCCTCGACGTTGCGCGCGGTGTCGTCGACGAACAGCACCTCGCCCGGTTCCGCACCGATGCGTCGGGCCGCCTCGACGAAGAACCGCGGGTCGGGCTTGGCGAGCCCGAGCTCGCACGAGTACCAGCTCGTGTCGAACTCGGCGTCGTAGCCGAGGGTCTGGCGCATGAACGGCACGCGCCGGCTCTCCTGGTTGGTGCCGAGGTGCACGCCGTAGCCGCTCGCGCGCAACCCGCGCACGAGGTCGAACGACTCCTCGACGACCTCGAGCGCGTCGAACCAGATCGCGCGGTAGACGTCCTCCGCCGGCTCCGCCACGCCGTAGCGCTCCAGACCCGCGGCGAGCACGGGGAGGTAGTCGCCGTCGCCCACGAGCATGGGCAGGTCCTCGCTCCACGTGTCGCGGACGAAGTCGTGCGCCCGGTCGCCCAGGTAGCGCGCGACCGCCCCGTACCAGCCGTCGGGGATGTGCTGGAGCACGCCGTCGGCGTCGAACAGGACGTGGCGCACGGTCATGGCCGCCACCCTAGCGACGGGCCCGGGGCGATCCGGGCATGGGTGTGCATGTCGTGCCACCCGTCGGCGTGCAGCACGGCCGAGCGCCGGACCCCTTCCGCGTCGAAGCCCGCCGAGGCGGCCGCGCGGCACGACGGTGCGTTGTCGACCGAGTGCTCGAGCCACAGCCGGTGGAAGCCGGCGCCGAAGGCCCATCGCGTCGCGGTGCGCAGCGCGCGCGGCGCGACCCCCTCGCCGCGGGCCGCGGGCACCGTCCAGTAGGCGACCTCGGCGCTCCCGTCCTGCAGCGACACGTCGCGCAGCGCGACGCGCCCGCAGAGCGTGCCCTCCTGGTCGACGACGGCCCACGAGGCCCCGACCGCCTCGCCCCAGCGCGCCGCCCACCCGAGCGCGACGTCGCGCGCCTCGTCGTCGGTCGTGAGCGACCGGACGTGCCACCGCCGGACCGCCGGGTCGTCGTACACGGCACGCAGCGCGGGGGCGTCGTCACCGGTCCACGGGCGCAGCCGCAGGCCGTCGCCGGTGTCGAGCACGGGCTGCGGCACGGCGAAGGCGCGCGGGTCGACCGCCGGTCCGGCGAGCATCGGAGCCATGGGCACAGCATGGCGGGGTCGGCGCGGGGGCCGAGGGGGTGTCCGGGACGTGGGCCGCCGTAGGATCCACGGGTGACGTCGCGACCGGACCAGGACCACGCCCAGCCCCTCGTCGGAGTGCTCGGAGGTGTCGGACCGCTCGCCACGGCGTACTTCCTCCAGCTCCTCGTCGAGCTCACGGAGGCGGAGCGCGACCAGGACCACGTGGACGCCGTCGTGCTCAACCACGCCACGATCCCCGACCGCACGGCGTTCATCCTCGGCCGCTCGGACGCGGACCCGGGCCCGGTGCTCGCTCGCGACGCGCAGCGGCTCGAGCGCTTCGGGGCGGACTTCCTCGTCATGCCGTGCAACACCGCGCACTACTTCACCCAGCAAGTGCTCGACGCGATCAGCGTCCCGTTCGTGTCCATCATCGACACGACGGTCGACGCGGCCCGCTCACGGGTCGCGGACCTGCGCGCCGTGGGGCTGCTCGCGACGGCGGGGACCGCGACGTCGGGCGTCTACCAGGACGCGTTCGCGCGCCACGGCGTCGACGCGCTCGTCCCGGACGAGGCGGACCAGGCCCACGTCTCGCAGATCATCTACGAGCAGGTCAAGGCCGGCCGGCCGGTCGACATCGAGACGTTCCGCGCCGTCGCCGGCCGGCTCGTCGAGCGCGGTGCCCAGGTGATCGTGCTGGGCTGCACGGAGCTGTCCGTCGTCGCCGTCGACCACGACCTGCTCGCCGACCCGCTCTACCTCGACTCGACCGACCAGCTCGCGCGCGCGACCATCCGCCGCGCGGGGCACCGCGTCCGCGAGGCCTGACCGGGCCGCTCCCTCGACGGGCCGGGCCACTGCCTCGGCAGAGAGGTCCGACGCCGGGTCAGCCCAGCTCGCTCGTGCCCGAGTAGAGGTGCAGCACGGGGACGTGGAGCTCCTCGCGCGCGCGGGAGGCCCAGTCCGTGTGGAACGTGTCCTCGACCGCGTGCGGGTAGGTCACCACGACGATCTCGCGCACGCCGTCCGCGGCGACGGCCTTGCGCAGCGCGGGCAGCGGGTCGTCGTCGACGACGGAGCCGTCGGCCTCGCGGCCCGCCGCGCGCAGCTCGGCGACGCTGCGCTCGAGCTGCTCGCCCGCCGTCGCCGTGGCCTGGACGGGCGAGGGCTCGCGACCGAGGACCTCGTCCCACGCCTCCTTGAGCTCGCCCACGCTGAGGTGGTCGATGATCCCGGAGATCACGTTGCGCTCGGTGTCCGCGGGCACGAGCACCCGGTAGGCGAGCTGCTCGTCCTCGTGCAGCGACAGGATGTGCTGCACGTCGGCCGGGTTCAGCGTGTCTTCGGTCAGGACGAGGATCGTGTCGGTCACGCGGGTCAGCCTATCGGCAGGAGCCAGCGCGCGGCGGTCGTACCGGCGGGGGAGCCGGGACGGTCCTCGGGGCTGTGCAGCAGGTGGGCGAGGCGCGCGCCCCGGGGCGGGAGCGCGGTCGTGCCCGACGGCGCCGCCCCGGCCACGATCCGGCCGGGCCCCTGCCCGACGACGGTCGGCGTCGTGGTGACGCACAGCTCGTCGACCAGGTCCGCCGCGAGCAGGTCGCCCAGGAGCGTCGGCCCGCCCTCGGTGAGCACGCGGGCCAGGCCGCGGTCGGCGAGCGCGGCGAGCCCCGCGGCGAGGTCGACGGCGGCGTCCGGCCCGGGCGAGGTGCCCTCCGCGTCGTGCCCGACGACGAGCACCCGGTCCGCGGGCACGGCGCCCCTCGCCGCGGCCGCCCCGGCGGGGCCGGTGAGCACGAAGGGCGCACGGTCGCCGCGGGCGAGCGCCTCGGGGACGCGGCCGGTCCGGGTGACGATCGCGAGCTCGAGCGGCGCGTCGTGCAGGTGTCGTAGACCGCGCGGCCGGTCGAGCGCGGTGTACCCCTCGGCGCGGGCGGTCCCCGCACCGACCAGGACGACGTCGGCCAGCGCGCGCAGGACGCGGAAGACGCGCCAGTCCGCGTCGTCGTTGATCGACCCCGAGCGGTGGTCCGGGCCCCACGCCGCGCCGTCGACGCTCGCGACCATGTTGGCGCGCACGACGTGCGCTCCGCGGGCGGGCGGGCCGTACGCGTAGAGGGCCGCGAGGCGTTCCTCGCGCGGGTCGGGCGGCAGGTGCTCCGCGGCGGGGAGCAGGACGTCGAGCGGGGGCAGGTCCGTGCGCCCGCCGGCGGACTCGGGCGGGGGTGCCGTGGTGGAGGTCACAGCGGCCAGGTTAGCCGCGGGCGTAGGCTGGATCCTCGTGACTGCGCCCGTCGCCGGCGGCTCCTCGGCCCCGGCAGCCCTCCCCGGCACCGCCCGCGCGTCGGCCCCCGACGCTGCTCCCGACGTGCCCGGACGCACGCGCGCCCTGGCCGACGTCCGTCCGTCCGTCCCGCCCGCGCGCCTGCTGGCCGACCTCCTGCCGCCGCGGCACTTCGCCGACGCCCGCTTCTCGACCTACCGCGCGAACGCGGCGTACCCGAGCCAGGCGCGCACCGTCGCGCGGCTCGAGGAGGTCGCGGCCGCCGTCGTGAAGCCCGCGCGCAAGGGGCTCTTCGGCGCTCGGAAGCAGACCGCGCCCGCGGTGTACATGGACGGCGGCTTCGGCGTCGGCAAGACCCACCTCCTGACCTCCCTCGCGCACGCCGTGGGCCTCGACGCGAGCGCCTACGGCACGTTCGTCGAGTACACGAACCTGGTGGGCGCGCTCGGCTTCCAGGCGACGGTGGACGCGCTCGCGACGAAGAAGCTCGTGTGCATCGACGAGTTCGAGCTCGACGACCCGGGCGACACCGTGCTCATGTCCCGGCTCCTGCGCGAGCTCGCCGACCGCGGCGTCGCGCTCGCGGCGACGTCGAACACGCTGCCCGAGGCGCTCGGCGAGGGCCGCTTCGCTGCCGAGGACTTCCTGCGCGAGATCCAGGCGCTCGCGGCCCGGTTCGAGGTGCTGCGCGTCGACGGCGAGGACTACCGCCACCGTGCGGTCGTCACCGACTCGGCCCCGCTGCCCGAGGATGCGGTGCGGGCCGCGGCCGTGGGCCGCCCCGGCACGACGCTCGACGCGTTCGACGACCTGCTGGCGCACCTCTCGCACGTGCACCCCAGCCGCTACCGCGCGCTGCTCGACGGCGTCGAGGTCGTCGCGCTCACCGGCGTGCACACCGTGACCGAGCAGGCCGCCGCCCTGCGGCTCGTCGTCCTCGTCGACCGCCTCTACGACCGCGACGTGCCCGTGCTGCTCGCCGGGTCGGGCGAGTACACGGGGGAGCGGAGCCTGTTCACGGACGAGATGCTGCGCGGCGGGTACCGCAAGAAGTACTACCGCGCGCTCTCACGCCTCGGCGCGCTCGCCGAGGACGGTCGCGAGGTCGCGCGCGCGTCGGCCTGACGCCGGGCACGAGCGAGCACGGTGCCGCGGCTCACGTCGCGGCGAGGCGCTCCTTCTCGACCTCGATGTCGAAGTCGGCCGGGGGCCAGCCGAGGTCGAGGCGGCGCAGCGCGTCGAGCAGGAGCTCGCTCACCGCGAGGCGTGCGAACCACTTGCGGTCGGCCGGGACGACGTGCCAGGGCGCGGCCTCGGTGCTCGTCCGGTCGAGGACGGCCTGGTAGGCCTCTTGGTACGCGGGCCACTTCTGGCGCGAGTCGACGTCGTTCGGGTTGTACTTCCAGAACTTGTCCGGGCGCTCGAGGCGCTCCATGAGCCGGGCCCGCTGCTCCTCGTAGGACACGAGCAGCGCGACCTTGACGATCGTCGTGCCCGAGGCGACGACCTCCTCCTCGAAACGGTTGATCTCGTCGTACCGCGCCTCCCAGACCTCGGGCGGCACGAGGCCGTCGACGCGCGCTACCAGGACGTCCTCGTAGTGCGAGCGGTCGAAGACGCCGATGTAGCCGGGCTCCGGGAGAGCCTTGCGGATCCGCCACAGGTAGTCGTGCTCGCGCTCCTCGGGCGTCGGGACGCCGAACGACCGGTGCGCGACGCCCTGCGGGTCGACGAGGCCGACGACGTGCCGCACGATGCCGCCCTTGCCGGCCGTGTCCATGCCCTGGAGCACGAGCAGGACCGAGCGCGACCCGCCCGAGCGGCCCTCGGCGAACAGGCGTTCCTGGAGCTCGGAGAGCTCGTCCGCGTGCCGTGCGACGAGCGCCTGGCCGGCCGCCTTGTCGCCGGCGAACCCTGGCGTCGACCCCCGGTCGAACGCCGCGAGGTCGAAGCCCGCGGGAACGCGCAGCGACTCCGTGGGGGCGACCTCCCAGTCGGCGTCGAGCGCCGGCGCGGAGCCGGACGCCGAGCCGGACCCCGAACCCTTGCCGTGCTTCTTCTTCGCCTTCTTCGTCGTCGACATGGGCGTGAGCGTAGTCACACCCAGGACAGGACGGCGACCGAACGCGCGGGCAGGTCGACGTGGCGCCGGTGCACGCTCGTCGCCGGGTCCCACGCGGCGAGGACGCGCGGCGTGCCGCCGAGCGCGAGCCGGAGCCGCCGGGGCTCGTGCCCGAGGTTCACGGCGACGGCGACGGTGCGCCGGTCCACGACGAACGCCGGCCCGTCGAGCGCGGCCCCGTCCGTCTGCGTCCTCTCCCCGGACGCGTCGTCGTCCACGCCCCCGGGCCCGTGCACCCGCACGACCGAGAGGTCGCCCGAGCGGACGTCCGGGCGCGACCGCAGCGCCACCAGCGACCGGTACCAGGCGAGCAGCCGCGCGTGCTCGCCCCGGTCGCGCTCGTCCCAGTCGAGGACGCTCGCGTCACGCGTCTCCGGGTTCTGCGGGTCGGGCACGGGCGCGCTGTCGCCCCACCCGTGGTCGGCGAACTCGGCGGCCCGCCCGCGCCGGACCGCCTCGGCGAGCTCCGGCTCGGCGTGGTCGGTGAAGAACTGCCACGGCGTGGACGCGCCCCACTCCTCGCCCATGAAGAGCAGCGGCGTGAACGGGGAGACCAGCACGAGCGCGGCGGCCGCGGCGAGCCCGCCGCCGTCGAGCGTGGCCGACGTCCGGTCCCCGAACGCGCGGTTGCCGACCTGGTCGTGGTTCTGCGCGCTCACGACGAAGGCGTGCCCGTCGGTCCCCGCGGGCACCGGGTGGCCCCACGTGCGGCCGCGGAAGGTGGAGAACGTGCCGTCGTGCACGAACACGCCCGTGAGGGCCTTGCGCAGCACGGCGACCGAGCCGAAGTCGACGTAGTAGCCCTGCCTCTCGCCCGTGAGGAGCGCGTGCACGGCGTGGTGGACGTCGTCGGCCCACTGGGCGCGCATGCCGCGCCCGCCCTGCTCGACGCCCGTGACCGTGGCCGGGTCGTTCTCGTCCGACTCCGCCACGAGGGTGAGCGGCCGCCCGAGCTCCTGCTCGACCCGGTCGACGCGTCGCGCGAGCTCGGACAGCAGGTGGGTGGGGGAGTCGTCGACGAGCGCGTGCACGGCGTCGAGGCGCAGCGCGTCGACGTGGAACTCGACGAACCATCGCTCGGCGTTGTCGATCACCCATTCGCGCACCTCCCGGCTGCCCGGCCGGTCGAGGTTCACGGCCGAGCCCCACGGTGTCGTGTGCGCGTCGGTGAAGTACGGGCCGAACTCCGGCAGGTAGTTCCCGGACGGCCCGAGGTGGTTGTAGACGACGTCGAGCACGACCGCGAGCCCGCGCGCGTGCGCGGCGTCCACGAACCGCTGGAGCGCGCGGGGACCGCCGTACGGCTCGTGCACCGCGTACAGGTGCACGCCGTCGTAGCCCCAGCCGCGCTCGCCGCCGAACGCCGCGACCGGCAGGAGCTCGACCGCGCCGACGCCCAGGTCCACGAGGTGGTCGAGCCGATCGACCGCGGCGTCGAGCGTGCCCTGCGGCGTGAACGTGCCCACGTGCAGCTCGTAGAGGACCTCGCCGCGCACGTCGCGGCCCTCCCACGCGCCGTCGGTCCACGCGAACGCGGCGTCGAACGTGCGGCTCGGCCCGTGCACGCCGTACGGCTGCCACGGGCTGCGCGGGTCCGGGCGCCCCGGGCCGCCGTCGACTGCGAAGCCGTAGTCCGTGCCCCACGGCAGCTCGTGGTCGTAGCCCCACCACCCGGGGACGTGCGCGCCCACGAGCCGCAGAGGAAGGCGCTCCGCGCCTGCGAACGTCCCGGAGCCGGGCTCGGGCAGGAGCAGCTCGACGCGGCGCGCGGTCGGAGCCCAGACGACCGGCCGCGGCCCGGGCACCGAGAGGAGCGGGGTCGCGCGGGGCGCTGGGACACGTGGGGCCGGGGGCGGTGGCTCCGGCGCCGTCATGCCGCACCCCCGGCCGGGGCGGCGCTCGCGGCCGCCGCGGTGCCCGCGTCCACGAGGAGGGCGACGGGAAGGTCGGCGAGGAGGTCCGCGACCCGCACGGTGCCCGCCGGGTGCGCGCGCCCCGTGAGCACGTCGACCCACCTGCCCGTCCCCCCGGGGAGCGCGACGACGTGGTCCCGCCACCCGCCGAGCCGGTCGACCGTCCCGGCGAGCCGCGTCGCGACCGTCACGACGCGCGCGACCGGGTCCGCGCCGGTTCCTGTGCCTGCGTCAGTGCCCGAGCCGACGCCCGGGGCGCCCGGCGTCGTGCGCGCGAACGCCAGCGCGCACGGCGTCGACGACGCGACGGGGGCGTAACCGGCGCCCGCGCCCACGAACGTGTCGGCGAGGGCGCGGCGCAACCGCAGCGCGCGCGCCGTGACGAGCAGCTTCTCGTCCGCGAGGGTGCGCGGGGGCGCGCCGCCGTCGAGCCGTGCGAGCCGCTCGGTCAGCGCCTCGACGTCCACGGGGCGGCGGTTGTCCGGGTCCACCAGGGTCGGCACGTAGGACTCCGCTCCCTGGTACACGTCCGCGACGCCGGGCGCCGTGAGCCGGACGAGCGTGATCCCGAGGCTCGCGGCGCGCAGCTCCTCACGGTGCTCCCGGGACCACCGGGCGAAGGCGCCGGTCACGGCCGGGTCGGCGAGCGCGCGCCGCGCGAGGTCCGCGACGGCCTCCTCGTAGGCGTCGTCCGGGCTCGTCCAGGACGTCGCGACCTTGGCCTCGCGCAGCGCCTTGCGCAGGTAGTCGACGAGGCGGCCGGGCGCGATCGCCGCGCCGGACGTGCCGCCGGTCGTGACCTCGGCAAGGTCGGCTCCGGCACCTGCGTCGGGCAGCCACGTCCCCGCGACCGTCTGCCACAGGAGGTTCTCCGCGAGCCCGTCCACGAGGACCCCGCGGTAGGGCGCGGTCGCCGCGCGGACCTCGTCGACGAGCCGTGACCATCCCGCCGTGTCCTCGGAGAGCACCCCGAGCGCGGCGCGCGTGTCCTCGCCGCGCTTGGTGTCGTGCGTCGACCCTGCCGTGAGGGCGTGCGGGGTGAGCGCGGCGAACCGCTGCGCGAAGGCGTGCCAGTCGTGCACGCCGAGGCTGAACCGGTCCGGCTCGCCCCCGACCTCGCACAGGCTCACGAGCTCGGTCCACCGGTAGAACGCGGTGTCCTCCACGCCCTTCGCGGTCACCGCGCCGCAGACCTGCTGGAACCGCACCACGAGCTCGTCGCGGCGCGCCTCGCGGCGCCGGCCCGCGCTCCCGACCTCCCGGCCCAGCACGAGGTCGACCACGACGTCGAGCGTCTCCGCGCGCTGCGGGTCGAGCCGCGCCCGGGCGCGCGCGGCGGCCTCCTCGACCGCGCGCACCGCCTCGTGCCGCGGCGGGGTGCCTGGCACGACGTACGCCCGGTAGCGGTCGAACGCGACGAGCAGCTCGCGCAGGCACTGGTGCAGGCCGCGCCACGTGTGGTCGCGCAGGCGCGGGTCGTCGTGGCAGACGGCGGCCGCGAGGTCGGTCAGGCGGTGCAGCTCCGCATAGAGCGGGCCCGCGACGACCTCGCGCTTCGCCTCCTCGACGAGCGCGCCCAGCCCGCCCGGAACGGCGCCCGTGAGGCGCGTCATCACCGCGTCCAGACCCGACCGGCCGCCCGGGTCGACGAAGAGCTGCTGCAGCCGCCACGCGACGTCGTAGCCCGTCGTCCCGACCGTCGCCCAGTCCGGGGGCACCTGCTCCTCGCCCGCGAGGATCTTCTCCACGACGACCCACGCGCCGTCGGTGCGGTCGGCGAGGCGCTGGAGGTACTGCGCGGGGTCGGCGAGGCCGTCCGGATGGTCGATGCGCAGGCCGTCGACCGTGCCGTCGGCGACGAGGTCGAGGATGAGCGCGTGCGTCGCGTCGAACACCTCCTCGTCCTCGACCCGGACGGCGACGAGCGACCCGACGTCGAAGAAGCGCCGGTAGTTGAGCTCCTCGTCGCCCACGCGCCAGTACGCGAGGCGGTAGTGCTGGCGCTCCACCAGCTCGGTGAGCGGCAGGTCCTCCGTGCCCGCCCGCACGGGGAAGACGTGGTCGTAGTACCGCAGCACGCGGCGCGACCCCGGCGACCCGGGGACCTCGACCTCGTCGAGAGCGATCTCGCCCGCCGCGAGCACGTCGCCCAGGCGCGCGCCGAGGACCGGCATGAGCACCGCACCCTCGCCCGCCGACCAGTCGACGTCGAACCACCGGGCGTACGGCGAGTCGGCACCGTCCTCGAGCACCGACCACAGCGCGTGGTTGTGCCACGCGGGCGTCGGGACCGCCATGTGGTTCGGCACGACGTCGAGCACCAGGCCCAGGCCTGCCGCGCGCGCGCTCGCGGCCAGGCGATCGAGCCCGTCGCGGCCGCCGAGCTCGGCGCTGACGCGAGAGTGGTCGACGACGTCGTACCCGTGCGTCGAGCCGGGCGCGGCCTGGAGCACGGGGGAGAGGTAGAGGTGCGTGACCCCGAGCGACGCGAGGTAGGGCACCTGGCGCGCGGCGTCGTCGAACGTGAGGTCGGGGCCGAGCTGCAGCCGGTACGTCGAGACCGGGACGCGCGGCGGCGCGCCGGTCGCGCGGACGTCGGGGGAGGCGGCCGTCATCGCAGCGGCGGGCGGGTCAGGACGATGACGCTGCGGCCCGTCACGGAGACCGTGTCGCCCGGGCGCAGGGCGTCGCCGACGTCCACCGTGCCGTCGGTGTCCAGCACGACGTCCCACGCCTCCCCGTACATCGCGGGCGGCACGGTGAACTCGAGCGCGTCGGAGTGGGCGTTGAGCAGCAGGAGGAACGAGTCGTCGACGATCGGCTCGCCGCGCCGGTCCTGCTCGGGGATCGCGTCGCCGTTGAGGAACACCATGACGGTGCGCGCGTACGCGTGGTCCCAGTCCTGCTGGTCCATGCGCGACCCCGTGATGTCGAGCCACTCGATGTCCGGCAGCTCGTCGTCGGCCGTCCCGGCGCCGCCGCGGCCCAGGAAGAAGCGCCGCCGGTGCAGCACGGGGTGGTCGCGGCGCAGCCACACGACGCGGCGGGCGAAGTCGAGGAGCGCGGCCCGCTCGTCGTCGAGGCCCTCCTCGCCGCCCCAGTCCATCCACGTGATCGCGTTGTCCTGGCAGTAGCCGTTGTTGTTGCCGCCCTGCGTGCGCGCGATCTCGTCGCCGTGCGCGAGCATCGGCACGCCCTGGGAGAGCAGCAGCGTGGCGAGGAAGTTGCGGCGCTGGCGCGCCCGCAGCGCCCGCACGTCCGGGTCGTCCGTCGGCCCCTCGACCCCGCAGTTCCACGACCGGTTGTGGCTCTCGCCGTCGTTGTTGCCCTCGCCGTTGGCCTCGTTGTGCTTCTCGTCGTAGGAGACGAGGTCGTTCAGCGTGAAGCCGTCGTGCGCCGTGACGAAGTTGATCGACGCGATGGGCTTGCGACCGCTGTGCTCGTAGAGGTCGGACGAGCCCGTGAGCCGGCTCGCGAGCTCGGGCAGGGTCGAGGGCTCGCCGCGCCAGAAGTCGCGCACGGTGTCCCGGTACTGCCCGTTCCACTCCGTCCACAGCGGCGGGAACCCGCCGACCTGGTAGCCGCCGTCGCCGAGGTCCCACGGCTCGGCGATGAGCTTGACCTGGGAGATCACCGGGTCCTGCTGCACGATGTCGAAGAACGCGGAGAGGCGGTCGACCTCGTGGAACTGCCGGGCCAGCGTCGCCGCGAGGTCGAAGCGGAACCCGTCCACGTGCATCTCGGTCACCCAGTACCGCAGCGAGTCCATGATGAGCTGGAGCACGTGGGGCGAGCGCATGAGCAGCGAGTTCCCCGTGCCCGTGGTGTCGAAGTAGTGGGCCTCGTCGCCGTCGACGAGCCGGTAGTACGCCTTGTTGTCGATACCGCGGAAGCTCAGCGTCGGGCCGAGGTGGTTGCCCTCCGCGGTGTGGTTGTAGACGACGTCGAGGATGACCTCGATGCCCGCCTCGTGCAGCGCCTTGACCATGGTCTTGAACTCCATGACCTGCTGCCCGCGCGTCCCGTACGCCGCGTACCCGTTGTGGGGCGCGAAGAAGCCGATGGTGTTGTAGCCCCAGTAGTTCGACAGCCCCTTCTCGACGAGCGTGGGGTCGTTGACGAACTGGTGCACCGGCATGAGCTCCACGGCGGTGACGCCGAGCGTCACGAGGTGCTCGATCACGGCCGGGTGGGCCATCCCGGCGTACGTGCCGCGCAGCTCGTCGGGCACGTCGGGGTGGAGCATCGTCATGCCCTTGACGTGCGCCTCGTAGATCACGCTGTCGTGGTAGTCCCGGTTCGGCGGGCGGTCGTGCCCCCAGTCGAAGTACGGGTTGATGACGACCGAGACCATCGTGTGCCCCGCGGAGTCGTCGTCGTTGAGCGGGGGAGCGGGCGGCGGGGCGTCCTCGGGCTCCTCGCCGTCGGCGACGGCGTCCGACGGGGCGACCTCGCCGCCGTCGCCGAACCGGTAGGAGAAGAGGGACTCGTCGCCGTCCACCCGGCCCTCGATCGCCTTCGCGTACGGGTCCAGGAGGAGCTTGGCCGGGTTGCAGCGGTGGCCGTTCGCCGGGTCGTACGGGCCGTGCACCCGGTAGCCGTAGCGCGTGCCGGGACCCTTGCCGGGCAGGTAGACGTGCCAGACGTGCGCGTCGACCTCCTCGAGGTCGACGCGTGTCTCGGTGCCGTCGTCGCCGAGGAGGCACAGCTCCACGCGCTCCGCGACCTCGGAGAACAGGGCGAAGTTCGTCCCCGTCCCGTCATAGGTGGCACCGAGCGGGTAGGGGTGGCCGGGCCAGGTCTGCATGCCCCTGAGGATTCCACGCACCCCGGGTCGCTGTCGTCGCAGACGGCGCTCGGGCCCGAGTGACGACGAACACCGTGGACTAAATAGTGTGCCAAGCGATGTCGACCGTCCGGCTCGGCGACGCGGTCGCCTCACCACCACGAGCCCCGAACGAGCCAGTGACACGACGGCGCAGGCGACTCTGGGCGGACGGTCGTGCATCGCGGCGTCGGACCTGGTAGACCCGTGCCATGAGCACCCACGCAGATCACCGCGACGACCTCAACGAGTCGGACGTCGCCTCCGCACGCCTGTCCCCGCGCCGCGAGGAGGAGGGCGAGGCCGTGGGCGACGTGCTGACCGGAGGGGACGCGACCAAGGCCCCGCAGTCGCTGTCGGAGAACGAGCGCCGGCCGATCGACGGCGCGTCGTCGGGCACGTCCTGGGACGACCCCGACGAGCTCTGACTCAGTCGACGCGCGGCAGCCGGTCGGCGTCGACCGGGATGAGGCGCGGCATCCCCGCGGGGGCCACCGCGCTCAGCGCGAGGTAGCGCGCCTCCGCGCGGTGGAGGCGGATGTGCTCGTCGACGGTCCAGTCCGGCCCGTTCGTGAGCGACATGCCGCACGAGCAGTCGATCGTCACGCGACCCGCCCCGTCCTCACGGACCTGCCCGATCGTCACGTGCGCGGAGCGCGCGTCCGCCTTCGCGCGGCGCATGCTCGCGCTGACGGGTTCGGGGCGCATGGCGTCCGGCGACGGGTTCGGGTCGGGTGCGGCACTCACGGGTCCCGAGCCTAGACGGCGTCGCCGCGGAAGGGCGCACGCGATGCACGCTCCGCCCGGCGGCGCGCCGGACCCGGGGACCAGTCTCAGTGGGTGTGGGCGATCCCCAGGGCGTGCGCCCGCTCGTGCTCGAGCTCCGCGGCCTCGCGCGCGGCGATGCGAGCCCGGATCTCCTCGCGGCGGAGCGGGGGGACGGTCGTCGGCGGGTTGCGGCGCTCCGGCAGCTCGTCGAGCAGCCGCGCGACGATGGTCGCGACCTCGTCGACCGCCCGCTCGAACGGCTCCTGGGTCGTGGCGCTCGTGCGCTGGATCCCCGTGACCTTCCGGACGAACTGGCGCGCTGCCGCCTCGATCTCCTCGTCGGTGGCGGGGGGCTCGAGGCCGCGCAGGGTCGTGATGTTCCGGCACATGCCCTCGACGCTACGTGCGCACGCGGGCCGCCACAAGGGCGCCCCCCGCCAGGTCAGGCGAAGCGGGCGGTGACGGCGAGCGTCTCGCCGACCTCGACGCGCACGTCCGCGAGACGCACGCCGGGAGGCAGGTCGGACACGAGGTCGACCTGGTGCCCCTCGGCCTTGGCCAGCTCGCCGCGCGCGGCCAGGAGCAGGGCCGCGACGACGGGGTTGCGGCTCGACAGCTCGAGGTCCCGGACGGTGAGCACCATGTGCGCGTCGACCTCGGCGGTCGCCGTCGCGCGCACGCTCGCGGAGAGGATCCCCTTGCGCACCCGGGCGAACCCGCGGAGCGTGACGCTGCGGGGTCCGCCGGCCGCGAGCTCGACGTCGAGCGACGCCAGCGTGAGACCGAGGTTCTGGAGCTCCGTCGCCACGAGGCGCCGGGCGGTCTCGACGACGGCGTCGCGCGGCGCGGCGACGCGGACGTGGCCGCTGAGAGGAGCGGCGTCGTCCGGCTCGACAGGCTCGATCCCCAGCGCGCCGGTGGTGTCCTCGACCCAGCGGAACCGCAAGCCCTCGGCCTCGGCGACGACGTCCACCGGCACGTCCTCCACCAGGAGCGGGTGCGCGTCGACGCGGAGCCGACGCAGCACCGCGTCCTCGCGCGAGAGCACGTCCTCGACGTCCCGGGTCTCGGGCGCGTCCGCCGTGCCGTGCTCCGTGCCGTGGACCGAGCCCTGACCCGATCCGCCGACGCGCACGCGCACCCCGGTCAGGTCGACGTCCAGCCGGGCGACGTCGGGCCCGTCGAGGTCGGCGTCGAACCGGGCCCGGTCGGCACCCTCGACGGTCGGCCCGAGCAGGTCGAGCAGGACGGGCCGCAGCCGGGCGAGGAGCTCGGCGGAGGTCGTGGGTCGCGGCGCGGTGCCGAACGGCAGCACGTCGTGGGCGGGGCGCAGGTCGGGCATGGGCCGAGGGTAGTGGACGACGAAGGCCGCCCCGGGGAACCGGGACGGCCTTCGTGCTGGTGGGCGATACTGGGATCGAACCAGTGACCTCTTCCGTGTCAGGGAAGCGCGCTACCGCTGCGCCAATCGCCCGGGGTGCTGCACTGCTGCGAGGTGGAGATGGGATTCGAACCCACGTATACGGCTTTGCAGGCCGCTGCCTCGCCTCTCGGCCACTCCACCTTGAGACGCGTCCTCTCTCACGCTCCCGGAGGAGCAGGCCAGAGAGTGGGCCTCCGAGCGGATGACGGGACTCGAACCCGCGACCCTCACCTTGGCAAGGTGATGCTCTACCAACTGAGCCACATCCGCGCGGCCGGTCCTGCGAGAGCTCTGGTGAGCCCTCCGGTGTTCCGGCGCGAAGCACATACTAGCCGACTTCCGACCTGAACCGTGCATCCGGTCCGGGTGATGGTCGGCACGCGAGAGGCCGCTCCGGACGTAGCCGGAGCGGCCTCTCGCAGGTGCTCGTGGGCGATACTGGGATCGAACCAGTGACCTCTTCCGTGTCAGGGAAGCGCGCTACCGCTGCGCCAATCGCCCCAAAAGGGTGGTGCTGTTGCGAGGTGGAGATGGGATTCGAACCCACGTATACGGCTTTGCAGGCCGCTGCCTCGCCTCTCGGCCACTCCACCGCGACCTGCCCTCCGCCGCCGCGAGAGCGGACGGAGAGTGGGCCTCCGAGCGGATGACGGGATTCGAACCCGCGACCCTCACCTTGGCAAGGTGATGCTCTACCAACTGAGCCACATCCGCGCGGCCGGACCCTGGAAGGTGTCGAGGAATCGCTTCCCGCTGCCCTCCGGCGTTCCGGCGCGTCCCAGACATTAGTCCACGTTCGCGCCCGGAGTCCAACCGGCACCGTCCCGTGCGCGTCGTGCGCGTCCCGGACCCCTGCCGGCTGGTGCGCACGCGGTCGGTAGCGTGGTCCCGTGCCAGGACCTGGGAGAACGTCGTCGAGGCCGGGGCTCGCTCACTTCGCGGACCGCGCCGCCACGGGTGTGGTGGAGGTCGTCGACCTGTGGCGCGACCCGGAGCGGCTCGCCGACGACGGGCCCTGGTTCGTCGTGGCGGACTTCGACGCACCCGCTCGCGGCGGGCGGGCGCGCGCGTGGCGGTTCGCCGAGCGCATCGACCCGGCCGAGCTCACCCGGAGCGACACGGGCGCGGACGCGTGGCGCGGCCCCGCGCCGTCGGGCTGGACGAGCTCGATGGACCGGGCCGCGTACGAGGCGGCGGTCGCCCGCGTGCGCGACGAGGTCCTCGAGGGCGAGGTCTACCAGGCCAACGTCTGTCGCGTGCTGTCCGCCCCGCTCGTCGGCCCGGACGGGGGCGAGCCGGACGCCCTGGCCCTCGGCCGTCGGCTGGCCCGGGGGAACCCGGCACCGTACGGGGGCGTCCTGCACGTCCCGGCCGGCTCCGGCGTCGATCCGGTGTGGGTCGTGAGCGCGTCGCCCGAGCTCTATCTCCACGTCGCGGACGCGGCGATCACCTCCGGCCCCATCAAGGGCACCGCGCCCACCCCGGACGGGCTCACCCCCAAAGACCGGGCGGAGAACGTCATGATCACCGACCTCGTGCGCAACGACCTCCAGCGCGTGTGCGACCCGGGGACCGTCGAGGTCACGGACCTGCTCGCGGTCGAGCCGCACCCCGGCCTCGTGCACCTCGTGAGCACGGTCACCGGCCGTCTGCGTCCCGGGCTGCGCGACAGCGCGGCGCTGTGGCCGGCGCTGCTCGACGCGACGTTCCCGCCCGCGTCCGTGTCCGGCGCCCCCAAGTCGTCCGCGCTCCGGATCATCGACGCGCTCGAGCCCGTCCCGCGCGGCCCGTACTGCGGCGCGATCGGCTGGGTGGACGGCGACGAGGCGGTGCTCGCCGTCGGGATCCGGACCTTCTGGTGGGCCGACGGCGTGCTCCGGTTCGGCACCGGGGCCGGGATCACGTGGGGGAGCGACCCGGCGCGCGAGTGGGAGGAGACCGAGCTCAAGGCGCGACGCCTCGTCGGCCTCGCCTCCGGCACACTGGAGCCATGAGCACCCCTGCGGCCACGACGCCGACGTCCGACCGTCCGTCCGAGAACCTCGTGATCTGGGCCGACGGGCGCCTGGTCCGCCCGGGCGAGGAGGCGCTGAGCGCGGTGGACCACGGACTCACGGTCGGGGACGGCGTGTTCGAGACGTGCGCCGTGTTCGACGGGCAGGCGTTCGCCCTCACGCGGCACCTGCGCCGGCTCGCGCGGTCCGCCGCCGGCCTCGGGCTCGACGCGCCGGACGAGCACCGCGTGCTCGACGGCGTCGCGGCCGTCCTCGCGGAGGCGGACGCCCGGACGCGGTCAGGGGCGGGCGACGTCGGGCGCCTGCGCATCACCGTGACCGCCGGTGTCGGCCCCCTCGGGTCCGGCCGCACGCCCGGCGCGCAGACGGTCGTCGTCGCCGCGGGACCCGCGAGCATCAGCCCCGCCGGCCGAGCCGTGCGCTCGCCGTGGACGCGCAACGAGCGGTCCGCCGTCGCCGGGCTGAAGACGACGTCGTATGCCGAGAACGTCGTCGCCCTTGCTGACGCCGTCGCGAAGGGCGGCGACGAGGCGCTCCTCGCCAACACCGCGGGCGACCTCTGCGAGGGCACAGGGGCGAACGTGTTCGTCGAGCGTGGCGGCGAGCTCGTCACGCCGCTCCTGGCGTCAGGCTGCCTCGCCGGCATCACGCGCGAGCTGCTGCTCGAGTGGGCCGCGGAGGACGGGCTGCCCGTGCGCGAGGCCCGCCCCGGAGAGCTGCCGTTCGCGGTGCTCGACGAGGTGACCGCGGGGGAGGCCGCTCTGCTGCTGACCGGCTCGGTCCGCAACGTCCAGCCCGTGACCTGGATCGACGGCGTCGAGGTCGCGGCCGGGGAGCTGTCGCTCGCCGCGCGCGAGCTCTTCGAGCGGCGTCGTCGCGAGCGTCTCGACCCCTGATCCGGGCCGGTTTTTCGATCCGGTCCGTTTCAGGCTAGTATCGACCTCGCACTCGGGCGATTGGCGCAGTGGTAGCGCGCTTCGTTCACACCGAAGAGGTCACTGGTTCGAACCCAGTATCGCCCACCCGAGATCGAGGCCCGGAACCGCATGGTTCCGGGCCTTTGTCGTGTCGAGGACATGCGTCGTGACGGCCGGTGGACAGGCCGACGCGATAGCCTGGCGCTCCGCACGACGACGCACCGTCGTCGTCCGACGATGGCCCGGCGCCGCCGCTGAAAGGCGCCTCACGATGAACGACCACTCCTGGGGAGTCCCCGCGCCGCGCCGATGAGCGAGGCCAGGTCGAAGCCGCGCGAGCTGCGTCGCGCCCGTCGGTCGTCCCGGCACGGCTGCTGGGGACACCTGGTCGTCGCCCCGTTGTGGGTCGCGTACGACGCCAACCTCGGCACCCTCCTGCGCACGTGCGACGCCGTGGGGGCGTGCCTCGCCGTGCCGAGCACCCCGCACTACCGGCGGGCGCTCGCCGTCGGCGACACCCTCAAGGGGCGCCGTCCGTGCCTCCACTGGGTGGCGCCGTCGAAGGAGGGGTGGCTCGACGCCGAGCGGGCCGCCGGGAAGCGGCTCGTCGCCGTCGAGCTCGCCGAGGGGGCGACGCCCCTGCCGCGGCTCAGTGCCGCGCGGGAGCCGACAGTGCTGCTGCTCGGGCACGAGCGGCACGGCGTGCCGGACGACGTCCTCGCGCGTGTCGACGAATGTGTCGAGATCCCGATGGCGGGCTGGGGCGCGAGCCTCAACGTCGCGGTCGCGGGCAGCCTGGTGCTGTACCGCCTGGCGGGCCTGGCCTGACGAGCGGGCCGTCCGCCGTCGTCGGCTGTTGACCTCGCGGGGGACCGGCTCTAGCGTGGAGTTCAACAGTCGTTGAATTCCGCCTCCGGGCTCCCGGGACGGTCGCTCCCCAGGAGGTCACCGTGCGCGCGATGGTCGTCAAGGAGTTCCGTGAGCTGCGCCGGGACCGGCGCACGGTCGCGATGCTCGTCGGGATGCCGCTGCTGCTGCTCGTCGTCTTCGGGTTCGCGGCGAACTTCACGGTCGAGACGCTGACCGTCACGGCCGTGGGGCCGGGTGCCGAGCAGGCGGTCGGCGCGATCGAGGCGAACCCGGCTGCCGCGGACGCGCTCGACGTCGTGAGCGTCGACCCCGCGGGCACGGACGCCGATGCCCGCGCGGCGCTGCGCGACGACCGCAGCGACGTCGCGGTCGTCGCGCCGGCGCCGGGGGAGGACCGGCCGACGGTCTACATCGACGGGTCCAACCTGTTCGCCGCGCAGTCGGCGAAGGTGCTCGTCGCGTCCCTCGGGGACGCCGTCGACTCGGAGATCCTCTTCAACCCCGACCTCGACACCTCGTGGGTGATGGTGCCGGCGCTGATCGGCCTCATCCTCACGTTCATCGGGACGATCATCACGTCGATCGGGCTCGTCAAGGAGCGCGAGGCGGGGACGTTCGAGCAGCTCGCGGTGATGCCGCTCGGCCCGGCCGCGGTGATCCTCGGCAAGATCACGCCCTACTTCCTGCTCGCCTGCCTGGACATGGTCGCCGTGACGCTGCTCGGCATGTGGATCTTCGACGTGCCGTTCGCGGGACCGGTGGCCCCGTTCGTGGTGGGCGCCGCGCTGTTCCTCTTCGTGGTGCTCGGCATCGGCGCGCTGATCTCGACCGTGTCGCAGACGACCGGCCAGGCGGTGCAGGTCGCGCTCATGACGATGCTCCCGCAGGTCCTGCTCTCGGGCATGATCTTCCCGCTCGACGCCATGGCGGCGGGGGTGCGCTGGATCGGGTACCTCCTGCCCCTGACGTGGTTCACCGAGGTCTCGCAGGGCGTGATGGTCCGCGGGGCGTCGTGGTCCGCGCTGTGGCTGCCGCTCGTCGTGCTCGCGGTGATGGCGGTGGTCGTGTTCGGGCTGGCCGTCCTGCGGCTCTCGCGGGAACTCTCGCCCGCGCGGGAGCACCGCCGACGCCGCGCGGCCGCACCCGCGGCCGCGGCCCCCGCGACGAGCGGAGCGCTCCGGTGACCTGGGGCGTGCGCGGGCTGGACGTCTCCTTCGGTGCCGGGCACGGGCACGTGGTCCAGGCGCTCGCGGGCGTGGACCTCGACCTCCCGCGCGGGCAGGTCACCTCGGTCGTGGGCGGCGACGGGGCGGGCAAGACGACTCTCGTGCGCGCGCTGCTCGGGCAGGTACCGGTCGCCGGCGGGGCCGTGGACGCCCCGCCCCGCGAGCGGGTCGGCTACCAGCCGTCGTCGAGCGGGGTGTGGCCCGGGCTGACCGTGGCAGAGAACGTCGAGCTCGTCGGCGACGCGTACCGCATGTCGGCGGGGCGCCGGGAACGTCGCGCGGACGAGCTGCTCGACCGCGCGGGGCTCGCCGGCGCGCGCGACCGGCTCGGGTCGCAGCTCTCCGGGGGCATGCGGCAGAAGCTCGGCGTGTGCCTCGCGATGCTGCACGAGCCCGACGTCCTGCTCCTCGACGAGCCGAGCACCGGCGTCGACCCCGTGAGTCGTGTCGAGCTGTGGCGGCTCGTCGCGGAGTCGGCCGCGTCCGGCGCGGCGGTCCTCGTCACGACGACGTACCTCGACGAGGCCGAGCGGGCCGCCGACGTCGTCGTCCTCGACTCGGGCACCGTCCTCGCGTCCGGGACGCCCGACGACGTGCGCGCCGCCGCCCCGGGCCGGATCACGGTCGCGCCCGTCCCGCCTGCGGGCCGGGACGGGCGGACGTGGCGCCGCGGGCCGGCTTTCCACACCTGGTGGCCCGACGGCGCTCCCTCGCCGTCCGGGGACGCCGTGGACCCCGACCTGGAGGACGCCGTCGTCGCCCTCACGCTCGGTCGTGGCGCGGACGGGACTGACGGCAGGGACGGTGCCGGGAACGGCGCGGCGGGTGCGGTGACCGCGCCCGCGGCCCCGCGGGAGGTCGGCGCGGTCGCGGCGGGCGCGACCCTCGTCCGGGTCGAGGGGGCCGAGCGGCGGTTCGGGGACGTCGTGGCCGTCGACGACGTCTCGCTCGTCGTGCGCCCCGGCGAGGTGGTGGGGCTGCTCGGCGCGAACGGGGCGGGCAAGACGACGCTCCTGCGCATGATCCTCGGCCTCGACCGGCTCGACGGCGGTCGGGTCGAGGTCCTCGGTGCGCCACCGGACCGTGCGGGCCGCCGGTCGGTCGGCTACGTCCCGCAGGGCCTCGGGCTCTCCGGCGACCTGAGCGTCGAGGAGAACGTCGAGTTCGTGGCGGCGGTGTACGGGGTGCGGGACGTGCCCGCGCTCCCGCAGGCGCTCGCGGCCGTCCGCCGTCGCCTAGTCGCGGAGATCGGGCTGGGGCGTCGGCGGCAGCTCGCGTTCCACTGCGCCCTGCTGCACGCGCCGCGCCTCCTCGTCCTCGACGAGCCGACGTCCGGCGTCGACCCGCTCGCGCGTGCCCGCGCCTGGGACGCGATCCACGAGCAGGCCGACGCGGGCGTCGGCGTCCTGGTGACGACGCACTACCTGCAGGAGGCCGAGCAGTGCGACCGCCTGCACGTCCTGTCGCACGGGCGGTCCGTGGCGTCGGGCACGGTCGCCGACGTCGTGGGCGGACGCGAGGCGGTCGTCGTGCGGTCCCGGGACTGGCAGGCGGCGTTCGCGGCGCTCGACGCCGCGGGCCTGCCCGTCATGCTCGACGGCCGGGCCGCGCGCGTCGCGGGGACGACGCTCGCGACGGTCCGGGACGCGCTCGCCGCGGCGGGCGTCGTCGCGACGTGCGACGTCGTCCCGGCGACGCTCGAGGAGACCATGGTGCTCGTGGACCGCGCGGCCGCCACCCGGGCGGGAGCGGCGTGACCGGGCGGCGAGGGCGGCGCCCGGGCACGTCCGACACGCGGTCCGACATCCTGTCCGCCGCGCGGGACGCCTTCGCGGAGCACGGCTACGATCGCGCGACCGTCCGCGACATCGCCGCCCGGGCGGGCGTCGACGCCGCGATGGTGCACCACTGGTTCGGGACGAAGGAGAAGCTCTTCCAGGCAGCCGTCGACGTGCCCTTCGACCCGCAGGAGCTCCTCCTCGACGGCGCGCCCGACGACGTGGCGCGACTGGGCGAGCACGTGGTCCGCACGCTCCTGCGCGCCTGGGACTCGCCGCGCGGACGGGTCGCGCTCGCGCTCCTGCGCTCGGCGACGAGCTCCGAGCGGGCGGCGCGGATGCTGCGCGAGTTCGTGCTGGCCAGGGTCGTGCGGCCGACGGTGGCGCGGTGCGAGCCGGACCCGCACCGGGCCGCGTGGCGGGGGGCGCTCATGGCGAGCCAGCTCGCCGGGCTGGTCGTCGCGCGGTACGTGCTCCGGGTCGAGCCGCTCGCGGGGTCCTCCGCGGAGACCGTGGTCGGGGCGGTCGGACCGACGATCCAGGGCTACCTCACCGATCCGCTCCCGGGCGCCGTCGTCGAACGCGCGCACGGTGCCGGAAACGTTGAGATTTCAACTGAGAGGCATGTTGCGCCGTAGGTCGTCTGTCTGTAGGTTGAGCCCCGCCGGCCGAGGCTCGGCGCGGGGCCAAGCGCGCAGGGGGAGCTTGGCGTCGAGCCACGGCGGCCCGTCTCAGACGCCCGCGAGGACGCGGGTCGTCCCCTCCCGGTTCGTCCGGTCGCGCAGCGCGCGGCCCAGCCGACGCAGCGCGTCGTCGTCGGCGAGGAGGCCGGACCAGTCGTCGGGGTCGACGCTCGGTGCGTCGCCCCGGGTCTTGCGGATCGCGGCGACCTGGAGCTGGTACGCGAGGATCACCTCGCGCGGACTCCCGGGCACGGCGATCCGCACGTGGTCCACGTCGTCGCGTCGCGAGTGGAGGGCGAGCGTGGTGAGCCCGTCGAAGATCTCGATGGTCCGGTGGTACTCGTCCACCGCGGCGCTCGACCCGCGCAGACCGCCGTCGCCCACGACGGCGCGGAGGAACGTGTGGAGGTGGCCCAGGTCGCGGCGGCGCTCGCGCGCGAACGCGGCGGAGGACACGAGCTGGCCCACGATCCCGCTGGTGAGCAGGACCGTCGCCGCGAGCACGAGGTACCGCGTCCGCAGGCCGAGGACCAGGTACGGCTCGGTGCTGCCCGGCTCGTGCTGCACCATCGCCACGAAGCTCACGACGGCCCACGCGACGGCGACGACGGCGCCCGCCCCGGCCACGTCCATGCCCCAGCGCAGCCGCAACGGTCGGCAGGAGCGCGTGCGCAGGCAGGAGACGGCGAAGGTCGCGGTCGCCGTCAGGAACGTCCCGTAGTAGAGCGCCCAGTAGCCCCACATGAGGGGGCGGTCGTGGACCTGCGCGTCGAGGTCGTGGGTCGTCCAGGGGCCGCTCGCTGCGGCGAGCGCGACCAGGGCGGCCCCGACGGCGGTGGCCGCGAGCGCCACGTGCCGGGTGCGCGGTGCCCGCCCGGTGGTGGCGCTGTACGCCCACACGCCGACGAAGAGGCAGCCGGTGACGAGCGCGACGTGCTTGGCGACCTCGTGCGTCCCGGCGGGTGCGTGCTCCTTGAGCACGTCGGCCACCACCGGGAGCCGCAGCGCGGAGGCGACCGCGACGAAGCCCAGGCCGACGGGGAGGGTCGCGTCGGCGCGCGTGCGGGCGCGCAGGCCGGTCCACGCCGCCGCGGTGGCGAAGAGCGCCACGGCGAGGAGGCCGAGGGCGTGGCTCACCGGTACAGCTCCAGGGACGTGAGCCGGGTCGCGGAGCTCCCGTGGGACGCGATCGAGATCATGAGCTCGCTCGCGAGGCGCTCGACGCGCAGCTCGTCGGGGTCGTCGTACCCGTCGCGGCACGCGCCGACGCGCGGGGCGCCCGCGGTGGCGGCCGCATCGAGGACGTGGACGAGCTCGTGTGCGACGACGTGGTCGCGGTGCGGCCCCGCCAGGGTCTGGCGGGCGTCGACGAGGACGAGGTCGCGCTCGGGGAAGGCGAGCCAGAGTCCGGTCACGCCGGGGCCGAGGTCGCCCTCGACGACCTCGAGGGGACGGCCGCGCACCGCCGCGACGAGTCTGCACGCCTCCTCGACGCTGCGGGCGCGGTCCAGGCCCGCGGAGCGCAGGAGGTCATCCACGGTCGTCGTCCGGCACGGGCGGAAGCTGCTCCAGGCGCCGCACGCGGTCGACGATCTCGATGATCGCCCGGACGTTCTCGGGAGAGAGGCCCTGGGCGCGCAGCGCGAACTGCTCGACGCCCTCGTCGGCGAGGGCGGCCCGGAGGCGGTCGTCGGGGTTCTCCTCGGGGTCGACGAGGCTGCCCGTGCTCACGTGGAAGAACGCGGCGATGCCCTCGACGACGCGCAGGCTGGGCGAGGAGCGGTGCCCGCCGCGCAGCGCGCTGAGGTAGGCCTCGTTGATCGAGTACCCGCGTTCGGTCATCCACTGGGCAGCCTCGCGGTTGGTCACGGGCCGCCCGCCGCGCCCGCGTGCGAAGAGCTCGTTGAGCCGGCGCCGGAAGACCCTCGCCGTCCGCTCGCCGGGAGCCACGTCGTCGTCCATGGCGACGATTGTGACAGGCCGCGGCACGTGGCGGCGCGGCGCGGCGCGGGCGCCCGACGGCGCGGCTCCCGTCGCGGGGCACCGTGGGGGCAGGTAGCGTTCCCGACGGGCGCGGGAACGGCCCGGCGCCTCGCGCGGGACGCGCGCACCGACCACCCTCGAGGGAGCCGACATGAGCGAGCAGACACCGAAGGGCCAGGGGGGACTCGACGACCTCCTCGGCAAGGCGAAGGAGTTCCTCACCGACGACCGGATCGACGACGTTGCGGAGAAGATCAAGTCCGTCGCGCCCGACTCGGTCGACCAGCACGTCGACACCCTGGCCGAGAAGGCCAAGGAGGCGAACGACTGACCTGCGGGTCGGTACGATCGAGGGGCGCCGTCCACGACGGCGCCCTTCGTGCTGTCGGGCAGGGCCCGCCGGCCGCAGGACTTGACCGGGCGCGCCACGCGCCTCCCGCCAGCAGATCGGAGCACGGACGTGTCTGACGTCGTCTCGTCACCCCTCACCATCACCCTCGACGCCGAGGAGACCACGGTGACGACGGGCACGACGGGCACGGACCTGTTCGCCGCTCGTCGCGACGTCGTCGTGATCCGCGTCAACGGCGTCCTCAAGGACCTCGACACGCCGGTCGCCGACGGCGACGTGGTCGAGGGCGTGACCATCGACTCGCCCGACGGCCTCGCGGTGCTCCGGCACTCGGCCGCGCACGTGCTCGCCCAGGCCGTCCAGCAGGTGAACCCCGACGCGAAGCTGGGCATCGGCCCGCCCATCACGGACGGCTTCTACTACGACTTCGACGTCGAGACGCCGTTCACGCCCGAGGACCTCAAGGCCCTCGACAAGGCGATGTCCCGGATCGTCCGGGAGGGCCAGACCTTCCGCCGCCGGGTCGTGACGGAGGACGAGGCACGCGCCGAGCTGGCCCACGAGCCGTACAAGCTCGAGCTCATCGGGCTCAAGGGGGGCGCGGCCGACGACACCGAGGGTGCGAGCGTCGAGGTCGGCGGCGGCGAGCTGACGATCTACGACAACGTGCGCGGCGCCGGGCGCGAGAGCGAGACGGTGGTCTGGAAGGACCTGTGCCGCGGCCCGCACCTGCCGAGCACGCGCCTGGTCGGCAACGGCTACCAGCTCATGCGCTCGGCCGCGGCCTACTGGCGCGGCAGCGAGAAGAACCCGCAGCTCCAGCGCATCTACGGCACGGCGTGGCCGACCAAGGACGAGCTCAAGGCGTACCTCGACCGCCTCGCGGAGGCCGAGCGTCGCGACCACCGCCGCCTCGGCAACGAGCTCGACCTGTTCTCGTTCCCGGAGGAGATCGGCTCCGGCCTGCCGGTGTTCCACCCCAACGGCGCGACGATCCGCATGGAGATGGAGGAGTACTCGCGCAAGCGGCACGTGGAGGCGGGCTACTCGTTCGTCAGCACGCCCCACATCACCAAGGCGAACCTCTTCCAGACGTCGCGCCACCTCGACTGGTACGCGGACGGCATGTACCCGCCCATGCACCTCGACGAGGAGCTCGACGACGAGGGCAACGTCAAGCGCGCCGGCCAGGACTACTACCTCAAGCCGATGAACTGCCCGATGCACAACCTCGTGTTCAACTCGCGGGGCCGCTCGTACCGCGAGCTGCCGCTGCGGCTGTTCGAGTTCGGCACGGTGTACCGGTACGAGAAGTCGGGCGTCGTGCACGGCCTGACCCGCGCGCGCGGCTTCACGCAGGACGACGCGCACATCTACTGCACGCGCGAGCAGATGAAGGACGAGCTGTCGTCGACGCTCACGTTCGTCCTCGACCTCCTGCGCGACTACGGCCTCGAGGACTTCTACCTCGAGCTGTCGACGCGGGACCCGGAGAAGTCGGTCGGGGACGACGCCACGTGGGAGGAGGCGACCGAGATCCTGCGCCAGGTCGCGACGGAGTCGGGGCTCGAGCTCGTCGCCGACCCGGGCGGCGCGGCGTTCTACGGCCCGAAGATCTCGGTCCAGGCGAAGGACGCGATCGGCCGCACGTGGCAGCTCTCGACGATCCAGCTCGACTTCTTCGAGCCGGAGCTGTTCGAGCTCGAGTACACGGCGTCCGACGGCACGCGCCAGCGCCCGGTCATGATCCACCGCGCGCTGTTCGGCTCGATCGAGCGGTTCTTCGGCATCCTCGTCGAGCACTACGCCGGCGCGTTCCCGGCGTGGCTCGCGCCCGTCCAGGTCGTCGCCGTCCCGGTCGCGGAGCCGTTCAACGACTACGTGGCCGACGTCGTCGCGCAGCTCAAGACCCAGGGGATCCGCGCGGAGGTCGACTACTCGGACGACCGGTTCGGCAAGAAGATCCGCAACGCGAGCACGCGGAAGGTGCCGTTCGTCCTCATCGCGGGCGGCGAGGACGCCGAGGCGGGCGCGGTGTCGTTCCGCTACCGCGACGGCCGTCAGGACAACGGCGTGCCCGTCGCCGAGGCCGTCGAGCGCATCGTCACCGCCGTCCGCGACCGCGTCCAGGTCTGACGGCGCGTGAGCGACGAGCGCACGGGGTCGCCCGGCGCGGCCGACGCGGCCGCGCCGGGCGGCGCCCCTGACCCCGGGTCCGGGGCGACGGTCGAGCTGCCGGGAGACCACCCGCGGTTCGACGACGGCCTCGACCGGCTCTGGACGCCGCACCGCATGGTGTACATCGGCGGGCAGGACAAGCCCGCGGACGACTCGCGCGGGCAGTGCCCCTTCTGCCGCATCCCGGACCGGTCGGACGAGGAAGGCCTGATCGTCGCGCGCGGCGAGACCGCGTACGTCGTGCTCAACCTCTACCCGTACAACCCGGGCCACCTCATGGTCGTGCCCTACCGCCACGTGTCGGACTACACGGACCTCACCGAGACCGAGACGGTCGAGGTCGCGCACCTCACGCAGACCGCGATGCGGGTCGTGCGCGCGGTGTCGGCGCCGGACGGGTTCAACCTCGGCATGAACCAGGGCGCCGTCGCCGGCGCCGGCATCGCCGCGCACCTGCACCAGCACGTGGTGCCGCGCTGGGCGGGCGACGCCAACTTCCTGCCGATCGTCGCGCAGACCAAGGCCGTGCCCGAGCTCCTGGGCGACACGCGTGCGCGGCTGGCCGCCGCCTGGCCCGGCGCACCGATCACGGACGGGGAGGGCGCCTGATGTTCGGCCGCCTGCGCGCGCTCACGACGCGCCTGTTCACGCCGCTCGCCGCGCTCCTGCTCCGCATCGGCGTGAGCCCGGACGCGGTGACGATCACCGGGACCCTGGGCGTCGTCGTCGGCGCCCTGTGGCTCTTCCCGACGGGACACCTGTTCGCCGGGGTCATGGTTGTCATGGTCTGCGCCTTCGCCGACGTGCTCGACGGCGTCATGGCGCGCCGCGCGGGCCGGTCCGGCCCGTGGGGCGCGTTCCTCGACTCGACGCTCGACCGCCTCGCGGACGCGGCCGTGTTCGTCGGCCTCACGCTGTGGTTCGTCCGGGCGGACGACGCGCGCCTGACCCCCGACCTCGCCGCCTGGGGGACCGGCGTCGCGCTCGCGTGCCTCGCGCTCGGCGCGGTCGTGCCCTATGCGCGCGCCCGGGCCGAGAGCGTCGGCATGACCGCGCAGGTTGGGATCGCGGAGCGCGCCGACCGGCTCGTCGCCGCGCTCGTCGCGGCGGGGATCGTCGGCCTGGGCGTCCCGCCCGTCGTGCTCGTCGTCGTCCTGGGGCTGCTCGCGCTCGCGAGCGCGGTCACGGTCGTGCAGCGCGTCGCCACCGTGCGCAGCCAGGCCCTCGCGCTGGCGGCCGCGCGCCCCGAGGAGAAGGAGGACGGTCGCTGATGGCCCTCGACGCCGGCAAGGCGTTCACGTTCGCCTGGCGCAACGCGCGCAAGGTTCCCGAACCGGTCCTGCGCGGGCTGTTCACCGTGATCGCCGACGTGACCTGGCTCCTGCGCGGCGGGGGAGTGCGCCAGCTCGAGCGCAACCTCGCGCGCGTGCGCCCGGAGCTCTCGCCGCGTGCCCTGCGCACGCTCTCGCGCGCGGGCATGCGCTCCTACATGCGCTACTACCGCGAGGCGTTCACCCTGCCCGCCTGGAGCCCGGAGCTGGTCCGGGCGCGGGTGCGGGTGGTCGGGCTCGACAACGTCGGGCGGCACCTCGACGGTGACCGGAGCCCGGTGCTGGCGCTGTCGCACCAGGGGAACTGGGACCTGGCGGGCGCCTACGCGACGCCGAACATCGCGCCCGTGCTCACCGTCGCGGAACGGCTGAAGCCCGACGAGCTGTTCGAGGAGTTCCTCGCGTTCCGCACCTCGATCGGCCTCGAGATCCTCGCCCTCGGCGACGGGGACGTCTTCCGTGACCTCGTGCGCGGTGCGAGCAGGCCCGGACGGATCATCCCGCTGCTCGCCGACCGCGACCTCACCCACCGCGGCGTGGAGGTCGACCTGTTCGGTCACCGGGCGCGCGTCGCCGCCGGGCCAGCGGCGCTCGCCGTCACGACCGGCGCCCCGTTGGTCCCCGCGGGCATCTACTACGAGCGCCTGCGCGGTGCGCGCCGACGGGCCGCCCGTTCGCCGTGGGGCCTGGTCATCCGCTTCTTCCCGCAGGTCGAGGTCGCGCGGGACGTCCCGCGCGCCGAGCGCGTCGCCGCGGCCACCCAGGGCTGGGTCGACGCCCTGAGCGTCGCGATCCACGAGCACCCCGAGGACTGGCACATGCTCCAGAAGGTGTTCGTCGACGACCTCGACCCCGCGCGCTACGCCCAGACCCGGGCCGCCGCGGGCGAGCAGGAGACGGACCGGGTCGCATGAGCCTGCGCGTGGGGATCGTGTGCCCCTACTCCTTCGACGCCCCGGGCGGGGTCCAGTTCCACGTCCGCGACCTCGCCGAGGCGCTCATGGCCCAGGGCCACGAGGTCTCCGTGCTCGCCCCCGCCGACGACGACACACCGGTCCCGGAGTACGTGACGCCCGCCGGGGGCGCGGTCCCGGTCCGGTACAACGGGTCGGTCGCGCGCGTGACGTTCGGCCCCCGGAGCGCGAGCCGGGTCCGGCGCTGGCTCGAGGCGGGCCGGTTCGACGTGCTCCACATCCACGAGCCCGTGAACCCGTCGCTGAGCATGGTCGCGCTGTGGATCGCCCAGGGCCCGATCGTCGGGACCTTCCACACCTCGATCGTGCGCTCGCGCGCGCTCCAGGTCGCGTACCCGCTCGTCCGGCAGAGCCTGGAGAAGATCGACGCGCGCATCGCCGTCTCGGAGGACGCGCGGCGCACGCTCGTCGACCACCTCGGCGGGGACGCCGTCGTCATCCCCAACGGGGTGTACGTCGACACGTTCGAGTCCGCGCCCGCGAACCCCGCCTGGCAGGGCACGCCCGACGCGCCGACCATCGGCTTCCTCGGCCGCCTGGACGAGCCCCGCAAGGGCCTGCCCGTGCTGGCCGCCGCCATCCCGGCGATCCTCGCGAAGGTCCCCGGCGCACGGTTCCTCGTCGCGGGCCGCGGCGACGACGGCCGCGAGGCCGCGATCGAGGCGCTGGGGGAGCACGCCGCGTCGGTCGAGTTCCTCGGCGGCGTGAGCGACGAGGACAAGGCGAGCATGCTCGCGTCCGTCGACCTGTACATCGCACCGCAGACCGGGGGCGAGAGCTTCGGCATCGTGCTCGTCGAGGCGATGAGCGCCGGCGCGTGCGTCGTCGCGAGCGACCTCGGCGCGTTCCGGCGCGTGCTCGACGACGGCGCCGCGGGCGCGCTGTTCTCCGTGGGCGACCCGGAGGCGCTCGCCGCCGCGGTGCTCGACGTGCTCGCCGACCCGCCGCGGCGCGACGCCTACCGGGCCCGCGCGAGCGAGTTCGTCCGGCGCTTCGACTGGTCCGCGGTGACCGCGCAGGTGCTGGCCGTCTACGAGACGGTGCTCGCGGCGTCCGAGGCGGTCATCCCGGTCCACGAGGACCCGCGCTCTCGCCGGGGCGGACGCCTCCTGGGCCGGGCGCGCGACGACGAGGGAGGTCGCTCATGACCTGGTCCGAGATCACCGTCCTCGTCCTCGTGGTCGCTGCGCTGGTGGCGTGGGTCCTGTGGGTCGCCGCGTCGCGGCTCGACCGGCTGCACCGCAAGGTGATGGCCTCGCGACTGGCGCTCGACGCGCAGCTCGTGCGCCGCGCGTCGGCCGCGGTCGACCTGGCGGCGTCGGGCGAGCTCGACCCGGCCAGCTCGATGCTCGTCGCCGAGGCCGCGCACGCCGTCCTGGACGACGACGACGACACCCGTCGGCTCGCCGACCAGGTGCCCGGCCTGGGGGGCGGCGGGGGGGCCGACGAGGGGACACGGCCACGGCGCCTCCTCGGGGGAATGGCCGAGTCCCGCGCCCTCGCCGAGAGCGACCTCACGGCCACGCTGCGCTCGGCCCTCGAGGACGCCGACGACGTCGCCGAGCTCCGGTCCGGTCCCTCCGGCGACGAGCTCCTCGGCTCGCTCTCCGCCGCCTGGTATCGCGCGCAGCTCGCGCGCCGGTTCCACAACGAGGCCGTCGCCCAGGCGCAGCGCGTGCGGCGCAAGTGGTGGGTGCGGCTGTTCCACCTCGCCGGGCACGCGCCGATGCCGGCGACCGTCGAGCTCGACGACGCCGCGCCCGACGTCCTCGTGCGCCCCGCCGCGTCGGCGGGCACGCCCGACTGACCCCTCCGCGGGCTGCCGGCGGCGCTCTGCGCGCGTGCCGGGGGCAGGCTCGGGGCGGGGTCGGGTGGACGCCCCGGCGATAGGATGGGAGGGCGTGGGAGCATGTGCCGTCGAGCCTGTTCGACGGCGTCCCGTGCGCGTGCGCGCGACGTTCCCCTGACCTGAAGGTGTGAGGTACCGGTGACCAACGTGGCCGACCAGAACGTCCCTGCCGAGAGCGCCCCGGGCGCCGCGACCGCGGAGGGCGCCGGCGCCGTCGGCACCGCCAAGGTCAAGCGCGGGATGGCCGAGATGCTCAAGGGCGGCGTCATCATGGACGTCGTCACGCCCGAGCAGGCGAAGATCGCCGAGGACGCCGGCGCGGTCGCGGTCATGGCCCTCGAGCGCGTCCCCGCGGACATCCGCGCGCAGGGCGGCGTCTCGCGCATGTCCGACCCCGACATGATCGACGGCATCATCGAGGCCGTCTCGATCCCGGTCATGGCGAAGGCCCGCATCGGCCACTTCGTCGAGGCGCAGGTCCTCCAGTCGCTCGGCGTGGACTACGTCGACGAGTCCGAGGTGCTCACGCCCGCCGACTACGCCAACCACATCGACAAGTGGCAGTTCACCGTCCCGTTCGTGTGCGGTGCGACGAACCTCGGCGAGGCGCTGCGCCGCATCACCGAGGGCGCGGCGATGATCCGCTCGAAGGGTGAGGCCGGCACGGGCGACGTCTCCAACGCGACGACGCACATGCGCACCATCCGCGCCGAGATCCGCCGCCTCACCTCGCTCCCGGAGGACGAGCTGTTCGTCGCGGCCAAGGAGCTCCAGGCGCCGTACGAGCTCGTCAAGGAGGTCGCCGCCACGGGCAAGCTGCCCGTCGTCATGTTCACCGCGGGCGGCATCGCGACGCCGGCCGACGCCGCGATGATGATGCAGCTCGGCGCCGAGGGCGTGTTCGTCGGCTCCGGCATCTTCAAGTCCGGCAACCCGGAGCAGCGCGCCGCCGCGATCGTCAAGGCGACGACGTTCCACGACGACCCGGACGTGATCGCCAAGGTCTCGCGCGGTCTGGGCGAGGCCATGGTCGGCATCAACGTCGACGAGCCGGCGCGGTCGATCCAGTTCGCCGAGCGCGGCTGGTGACGGAGCGTCCCCCGGCCCGGCCGTCCGTCGTCGTACCGGCGACGGACGGCTGAGCCGTCGTGGCCGAGGCCGCCGGAGCGCCGTCGTCCCTGGGCCCCGACTGGGTTCTCGGGGACGACGGGCTCTACTTCCGTCGGGGCGCGCGCGTCCTGCTCCTCGACGACGCCGACCGGATCCTCCTGGCCCGCGGGCACGACGTCGACCAGCCCGAGCGCTCGTGGTGGTTCACCATCGGCGGGGGCGTCGACCCCGGTGAGAGCGACCGCGACGCCGCGCTGCGCGAGGTTCGCGAGGAGACCGGGATCCGGCTCGACCCGGGCGCGCTCGTCGGCCCGGTCTACACGCGCAGCGCGATCTTCGACTTCTATCGCCAGCACTGCCGCCAGGACGAGGTGCTCTACCTCGCGCGCGTGGCCGGGGCAGCCGGTGGCGGCGAGCTGAGCCGGGACGGGTGGACCGACGTCGAGCACGACGTCGTGGACGAGATGCGCTGGTGGTCGCTCGACGACCTGCGCGGCGTCGAGATCGAGGTCTTCCCCGAGGGCCTGGCCGACCTCGTCGCCCCCCTGCTGGGCGGGTGGGACGGCGTGACGCACCACCTCGGGATCGCGCGCGAGGACTGAGCCGGGCGCCGGCGACCTCAGGGCACCCGCCGTGCGCGGGTCGGCTACCGCCGGCGGGCGACGACCCGCCACACGATCCCGCCGACGAGGAGCCCCAGGCCCAGCAGCACCCCACCGATGGCGACGAACCACAGCAGGACGGTGCCACCGACCGTCGCGAAGAACTCGCCGAACTGCCAGCCCTCGGTGACGACGAAGGTCGCCCCGGGCGAGGCGTCGCCCTGCGCGACGGCCACCGTGCAGGTCTGGGTCGACGGCGAGGTGACCTCGGCGACCGTCGTCGCCTCGTGCGAGCCGAAGCCGGAGCTCCCCGAGACGGAGGGGTGCCGCACCGCCAGGTCGCCGTCGGGGCACGTCACCGTGACGTCCTCCACGTCGAAGCCGTCGGCGCCGATCGGGACGACCGCCCAGACGCTGTACGGCTGCCCGCCCGACAGCTCGATCTCCGCCTCGCCCGGGACGTCGCCGGAGCCGAGGGCGGCGGAGCCGGGCGCGCCCGCGCCGTCGACCACGCCCGTCGGCAGCGCCCGCAGGAAGGTCGTGACGCCGAGGACCCCCGCGACGAGCGCGACCACGAGCAGGACCGCACCGACCACGATCAGGATCGTCGCGCCGCGCGTGCTCCGCGGCGGGCGCGGCGGGAGGCCGGGGTACGGGGTCGAGGGGCCGGGGTACCCGGACGGAGGCTGCGCGGGGTACCCGGACGGCTGCTGCGGGGGGTACGGCGGTGTCGGTCCGGGGCCGGGCGGAGTGGTCACGACGGCGAGGCTAGCAACAGCCCCGTGGCCGGGCTCGGGCGCCGACGGACGTATCATTCCCGTTCGTGACGATCACGATCGGAGTCCTGGCACTGCAGGGCGACGTGCGCGAGCACCGCGCCGCGCTCGAGGCCGCCGGCGCGCGCACGGTCGGCGTGCGCCGCCCCGAGGAGCTCGCCGCGGTCGACGGGCTGGTGCTCCCCGGGGGCGAGTCGACGACGATCGACAAGCTCCTGCGCATCTTCGAGCTCGACGAGCCGCTGCGCGCCCGCATCGCCGAGGGCCTGCCGGTCTACGGCTCGTGCGCCGGCATGATCCTGCTCGCCGACCGCATCCTCGGTGGCACCGAGGACCAGCGGACCATCGGCGGGCTGGACGTGACGGTCCGGCGCAACGCGTTCGGCCGGCAGGTCGACTCGTTCGAGACCGACCTCGCGTTCGAGGGCCTGGCGCCGCGGGACGGCGCTCGCGACGGCGGCGCCGTGGCGCGCGCGGAGCAGGGCACGGTGCACGCGGTCTTCATCCGCGCGCCGTGGGTCGAGGAGGTCGGTCCGGGCGTCGAGGTTCTCGCCCGGATCCCCGACCACGAGGCGCCCGGCATCCCGGCGGCCGCCGCCGGTAGGATCGTCGCAGTCCAGCAGGGATCGCTGCTCGCCACCTCGTTCCACCCGGAGATCTCCGGGGACGCGCGCGTGCACGAGCTGTTCGTCAGAATCGCGAAGGGGTAGGAACGCATGTCAGGGCATTCCAAGTGGGCCACGACCAAGCACAAGAAGGCGGCCATCGACGCCAAGCGCGGCAAGCTCTTCGCGAAGCTCATCAAGAACATCGAGGTCGCGGCGCGCACGGGCGGCGGTGACCCCGCGGGCAACCCGACGCTGTTCGACGCCATCCAGAAGGCGAAGAAGTCGTCGGTCCCCAACGACAACATCGACCGCGCCGTCAAGCGCGGGTCCGGCACCGGCGCCGACGCCGTCGACTACCAGACGATCATGTACGAGGGCTACGGTCCCAACGGCATCGCCGTCCTGGTCGAGTGCCTCACCGACAACAAGAACCGGGCGGCCTCCGAGGTCCGCCTCGCGTTCAGCCGCAACGGCGGCAACCTCGCCGACCCGGGCTCCGTGTCCTACCTCTTCTCGCGCAAGGGCCTCGTCGTCGTGCCGAAGGCGGACGGCGTGACCGAGGACGACGTCATGCTCGCCGCGCTCGAGGCGGGCGCCGAGGAGGTCACCGACTCCGGCGAGGTCATCGAGGTGCTGTCCGAGGCGAGCGACCTCGTCGCCGTGCGCAGCGCGATCCAGGAGGCGGGGATCGAGTACGACTCCGCCGACTCGATCTGGCACCCGTCCATGGAGGTCGAGGTCGACGCCGAGGGCGCGCGCAAGATCCTGCGCCTCATCGACGCGCTCGAGGACAGCGACGACGTGCAGAACGTCTACGCCAACTTCGACGCGTCGGACGAGGTCATGGCGGAGCTCGAGAACGACTGATCCGGCGCAGCTCGCGTCCCGGTGATCGGGTCGCGGTGGGGCCGGGAGGTCGGTGCGCGGTCTACCATCCGCGGCGCTCGTGCCTCGCGCCGCTCCCGCCAGGCCCGCCACGACCGCGCACCGACCTCCCGGCCCCACCGCTGGCTGGTCCGTCGCCGACCCGCGTGGCACGGCCGGTCCGTGCCGTTCACATGAAAGGGTCGAGGGGTGCGCGTTCTCGGAGTGGATCCTGGTCTGACTCGGTGCGGTGTCGGGGTGGTGGACTCCGCGCGCGGGCGGCGGGCCGAGCTCGTGGCCGTCGGCGTGATCCGGACGGACCCGGACCTCAGCGTGGACCTGCGGCTCCTGCGGATCGCGGAGCGGCTCGACGCGTGGTTCGACGAGCACGTCCCGGACGTCGTCGCGGTCGAGCGCGTGTTCGCCCAGCACAACGTCGGGACCGTGATGGGCACGGCCCAGGCCGCGGGTCTCGCGATGGTCGGCGCGGCGAAGCGGGGCGTCCCCGTCGCGCTGCACACCCCGTCCGAGGTCAAGGCCGCGGTCACCGGGAGCGGGCGCGCGGGCAAGGAGCAGGTCCAGCGCATGGTCGCGAGCATCCTGGGGCTCGCGGAGCCGCCGAGGCCCGCGGACGCCGCCGACGCGCTCGCGCTCGCGATCTGCCACCTGTGGAGGCCGTCGGGTGCGCTCCAGGGCGGCGAGCGGCACGAGCTGACGCCGGCGCAGCGCGCCTGGGCCGCGGCGGAGCACGCGGCGAAGGGACGGCGGGCACCGCGCTGACGGCTGCTGACGCCTCCCGTGTCGGTCGGTCGGGGCGTGGGCGCACCTTGCTAGAGTGACCGCGGTCGTACGGGTGTTCGACGCACTCCTCGGGCCGCGAGAGGTCGTCGGGCCGGCGGACCATCGGACCAGGTCGGCGCTGCCGACCGGGAGAGGAGCCTGGGTGATCGCGTCGCTGAGCGGAGTCGTGGCGAGCGTCCAGCTCGACCGCACCGTGCTCGAGGTCGGGGGAGTGGGGTACCTCGTGCACGCCACTCCGGCCACGCTCGCGGGCCTGCGCGTCGGCGAGGACGCCCGGCTCGCGACGAGCCTCGTGGTCCGCGAGGACTCCTTCACGCTCTACGGGTTCGCCGACGACGACGAGCGGACCGTCTTCGAGACCGTCCAGACCGTCAGCGGCGTCGGGCCGCGGCTCGCGCTCGCGATGCTCGCGGTGCACACGCCCGACGCCCTGCGCCGCGCCGTGGGGGGTGGCGACATCGCCGCCCTCGTGCGTGTCCCCGGCATCGGGAACAAGGGTGCGCAGCGGATCGCGCTCGAGCTGGGCGACAAGCTCGGGCCGCCCACCGGTGCCGACGCCCCCGAGGCCGGCGCGACCGCCGTCGGGACCGGGCCGCGTCGGGTCGACGACCGCCGTGACCAGGTGGTCGAGGCGCTCGTGGGCCTCGGCTGGAACCTCAAGGCCGCGGACGACGCGGTCTCCACCGTGCTCGCCGAGGCCGGGGTCGACGTCGTCGAGGCGCCCGACGTGGCCGGCGCGCTGCGCGCGGCGCTGCGCGTCCTCGGCGGACCGAGGGGCTGACCGTGGCGAGCTTCGACCAGGTGGGCGTGGACGGCTTCGGCGGGGACGGGACGTTCTCGTCCGAGCGGATCGTCGCGGCGGGGGCCGACGACCTCGAGCGCGCCGCCGAGGCGGCGCTGCGCCCACGCCGGCTCGACGAGTTCGTCGGGCAGGCCGTCGTGCGCGACCAGCTCTCGCTCGTGCTCCAGGCCGCTCTCGCCCGCGGGAGCTCGCCGGACCACGTGCTCCTGTCCGGTCCGCCCGGGCTCGGCAAGACGACGCTCGCCATGATCATCGCGGCCGAGCTCGGGACGTCGCTGCGCGTGACGTCCGGTCCGGCGATCCAGCACGCGGGCGACCTGGCGGCCGTGCTCTCCTCGCTCGAGGAGGGCGAGGTCCTCTTCATCGACGAGATCCACCGTCTCGCACGGCCCGCGGAGGAGCTCCTCTACATGGCGATGGAGGACTTCCGGGTCGACGTCGTCGTGGGCAAGGGCGCGGGTGCCAGCGCGATCCCGCTCTCGCTGCCACCGTTCACGGCGGTCGGCGCCACGACGCGCGCGGGGCTGCTGCCCGCGCCCCTGCGTGACCGGTTCGGCTTCACCGGGCACCTCGACTTCTACTCGAGCGACGAGCTGGAGCGCGTGCTCTCCCGGTCCGCCGGGCTGCTCGGCGTGGCGCTCGACCCGGAGGCCGCGCGAGAGATCGCCGGCCGCTCGCGCGGCACGCCCCGCATCGCCAACCGCCTGCTGCGACGCGTGCGCGACTGGGCGCAGGTCCGCGGCGACGGGAGCATGGACCTCGCCGCCGCGCGAGCGGCGCTCGAGGTCTACGAGGTGGACCCCATCGGCCTCGACCGCCTCGACCGGGCGGTCCTCACGGCGCTGTGCACGCGGTTCAACGGCGGGCCGGTCGGCCTGACGACGCTCGCCGTGACGGTCGGCGAGGAGGCCGAGACGGTGGAGACGGTCGCCGAGCCGTACCTGGTGCGCGAGGGCCTGATCGGGCGGACCCCCCGCGGGCGCGTCGCGACCCCGGCCGCGTGGGCGCACCTCGGGCTCACCCCGCCGCGCGAGGGCGGCACCCTGTTCGACGCCTGACGGCAGTCCTGCCCGAGACCCGTCGCGGGCGACGACGAGGGCCCCGTGACGGCGGTCACAGGCGCGCCGAACGTGGTCCTAGAATGGTCGGGACCCGAGCGGGCGGAACTCCGCGGCGAGACGGCTCGTTGGTGAACCGTGCGCGCACGCCTAGACTGCGCGCAGATCCCGCACAGAACAGGACACGAGACTCCGTCATGGATATCAGCTTCATCCTCATCCTCGCCCTCGCGGCGGGTGCGATGTTCCTCATGACCAGCCGCACCCGCAAGCAGCAGCGCGAGGCCCAGAACTTCCGGGCGACCCTCGCCCCCGGGCAGGAGGTGATGACGGGCTCGGGCATGTTCGGCACGATCGTCGACGTCGACGAGGACGCCGACGTCATCACGATCGAGTCCACGCCGGGCAACCAGTCCCGGTGGCTGCGGGCGGCCATCGCGAAGCTGGTCGACCCGCCGGTCGAGGCCGAGGAGGGGGAGTCGGAGTCCGACGAGGCGACCGACGGTGACGCGCTCTACGGAAGTGCGTCGTCCACGTCCAAGGAGGACGTCGACGATCTCGTCGTCCCCGACGACCTGTCCGGCCTGACCGGCGAGGCCACGGACAAGGACCGTGACCGACGCGACGAGGGCACCGAGAGCAAGTGACCGTGCGCCGGTCGCCTCGTGCGACCGGCGCCTGACCTGGTCGGCCCCCGGGCCGACCGCACGAGAAGAGACAGACAGTTGGCCAACTCCAGCACGCGCCGTTCCCGGCCCGTCCGGACGATCGTCCTGTTCCTGCTCCTGAGCGTCGTCCTTTTCGGCGCGCTCTTCGCGGGGACCAAGGTGGACGGTCGGTCGGCGGACAACCCGGGCGGTGCCTCTTTCGCCCCTGCGCTCGCGCTCGACCTCGAGGGCGGGACGCAGATCGTCCTGCAGCCCGTGACGGAGGACGCGTCCGCGGTCACGCCCGAGACGATCAACCAGGCGATCAACGTCATCCGCCAGCGCATCGACGCGCAGGGCGTCTCCGAGACGGAGATCACGAGCCAGGGCCGCGACAAGATCGTCGTCGGGATCCCGGGCCAGCCGTCCCAGGAGACGATCGACCTCGTCAGCGCGTCGGCGCAGATGCGGTTCCGGCCGGTCCTCACGGTCGGCATGCCGACCGCGACGCCCGCCGAGGACGCGACGGGTGACGAGGCCGCGACGGAGGAGAGCGCGGACCCCGCGACCGAGTCCGCGGACCCTGCGACCGACGACGCGACGGATCCCGCTGCTGACGAGGCCACGGACCCCGCGGCCGACGCGGCCACCGACGCCCCTGCCGACGACGCGACGCCGGGGACCGACACGGAGACGACCCGCCCGGAGAACCCCAGCGACCTGGCGCAGATCACGCCGGAGCTGCAGGCGGAGTTCGACGCGCTGGACTGCACCCTGCCGGAGAACCAGGTGGGTGGCGACAGCGGCCCGACCGACGCGGCGTTCGTCTCGTGCGCGGACGACGGCTCGGCCAAGTACATCCTCGGCCCGGTCGAGATCGAGGGCACCGACATCTCGAACGCGAACTCCGGACTGCGCGTCGGGCAGAACGGCGTCGTCACGAACGAGTGGGTCGTCAACCTCGAGTTCGACTCCGAGGGCACCAAGGAGTTCCGTGAGGTCACCACGCGCCTCACGTCGCTGCCGGCCCCGCAGAACCAGTTCGCGATGGTCCTCGACGGGCTCGTCATCTCCGCGCCGGTCTCGCAGGCCGTCATCCCCGACGGCAAGGCCGAGATCTCCGGGAGCTTCACGCGAGACTCTGCGGCGACGCTCGCCAACCAGCTGAACTTCGGTGCTCTTCCCCTGACGTTCGAGGTGCAGAGCCAGGAGCAGATCTCGGCGACCCTGGGGAGCGAGCAGCTCCAGAAGGGGCTCATCGCCGGCGTCATCGGTCTGCTGCTCGTGTTCATCTACTCGCTCTTCCAGTACCGGATGCTCGGGTTCCTCACCATCGCGTCGCTCCTGGTGGCGGGCGTGGTCACCTACCTGACCATCGCGCTCATGTCGTGGGGTATCGGTTACCGCCTCTCCCTCGCGGGCGTCGCGGGCCTCATCGTCGCGATCGGCTTCACCGCGGACTCGTTCATCGTGTACTTCGAACGCATCCGCGACGAGCTGCGCGACGGGCGCACGCTCCAGCAGGCCGTGTCCAAGGGCTGGGCGCGAGCCCGCCGGACGATCCTCGCCGCGAAGGCCGTCAACCTCATCTCCGCGGTCGTGCTCTACTTCCTCGCGGTGGGTGGCGTCCAGGGCTTCGCCGTCACGCTCGGTCTCACGACGATCATCGACGTCGCCGTGGTCTTCTGGTTCACGCACCCGGTGATGGAGCTCGTGGCCCGCGTCCCGTTCTTCCGCGACGGGCACAAGTGGTCCGGCCTTTCGCCGGACCGGCTGCAGACGCGCGGCCCGCGCTACGTGGGTGCCGGCAAGGTGGTCGGGCCGGGGCAGCCCGCCGACCGCCGCGACGCCCCCGTGGCCGAGCAGGAGCCCGCAGGTGCGAAGGGCGAGGACGAGCTCGTTCTCGCCGGCTCCGCGCCGCGGACGCCGGCGCACGCCGAGGACGGGCGACGACTGACGATCGCCGAGCGCCGCGCGGCGGAGCGTCGCGCCGCCGCCGCACAGGAACCGGCACCCGGTGGGACGGACGGGCCGGCTGACGCCGCGCCGTCCGCCATCGACGGTGAGAACGAGGAGAACCGCTGATGGCCGCCCGTAGCTTTGCCCAGTGGGGCAACGACCTCTACACGGGGCGCAAGTCCTACCCGATCGTCCAGCAGCGCAAGCGCTGGTTCATCGTCGTGGGCGTGCTCAGCCTGCTCTCCGTCATCGTGATCGCCGTCCAGGGGCTCAACCTGGGTCTCGACTTCCGCGGTGGCTCGGAGTTCACGGTCACGAGCATCACGGACAAGTCGCAGGAGCCGGCCGTCGACGCCGTGCACTCGATCGCGCCCGACGCCGAGCCCCGCGTGTCGAGCGTCGGCGAGAGCGCGCTGCGGGTCCAGACCGCGGAGCTCGCCGACGAGGACCAGGTCAACGCGGTGCGGCAGGCCCTGGCGGACGCCTACGGCGTCGACGTGAACGAGGTGGCGAGCGCGTTCGTCGGCCCGACCTGGGGCGCCGACGTGTCGTCGCGCGCGCTGTGGGGCGTCGTCGTGTTCATCGGCCTCGTCGCGGTCTTCATGGCGATCTACTTCCGCGCCTGGCGCATGTCGCTCGCCGCGATCATCGCGCTGCTCGCCGACCTGCTCATCTCCGCGGGCGTCTACGCCGCGGTGGGCTGGGAGGTCACGCCGTCGACCATCATCGGGTTCCTCACGATCCTGGGCTACTCGCTGTACGACAAGGTCGTGGTGTTCGACAAGGTCCGCGAGAACACGGCGGGCATCCTCGACCAGACCCGCAGCACCTACGCCGAGCGGGCCAACCTCGGTGTGAACCAGACGCTCGTCCGGTCGATCAACACCGGAGTGGTCGCGCTGCTCCCGGTCGCGGGCATCCTCTTCATCGGTGCCTTCGCCCTCGGCGCCGGCACGCTGCGGGACATCTCGCTGTCGCTCTTCGTCGGTATCGCCGTCGGCACCGCGTCGTCGATCTTCCTCGCGACGCCGCTCGAGGTGTGGCTCCGCACGCGGGAGCCGGCGATCGCCGCGCACACGCGCAAGGTCGAGGCGCTGCGCGCCGAGCGGCTCGCGGACGCCGGCGAGGAGTCGGACGACGACGCCGTGCTCGCGGCGGCGGGCGTGTCGGGCCACCGTCAGCTCCAGCCGGGTGAGCACCTGGGCAACAAGGCGCAGCCGCGTCGCCGTCGTCCCCGATGACGGACCCGCACCACACGCCGACCGGCGAGGTGGACGGCCTGCGGGCCGTCGGCCTCGCCGGTCTCGGCGCGCAGCGGTCCTCCCGCGTGCTCGAGCTCGTGCGTGCCGTGCCCGACTACCCGGGGCCCGGCATCACGTTCCGCGACATCACGGGTCTCCTCGCCGACGGCGCGGCCTTCGGTCACGTCGTCGAGGCGCTCGGGGACGTGGCGCGCGCCGCGGGCGGCATCGATCTCGTCGCGGGCATGGAGGCGCGGGGCTTCCTGATCGGCGCGCCGCTCGCGACGCACCTGGGCGTCGGCTTCGTGCCGCTGCGCAAGGCGGGCAAGCTGCCGCCGCCCACCGACGCCGTGACGTACGACCTCGAGTACGGGACCGCCACGATCGAGCTCCGGTCGGGAACACTGCCGCCCGGTGCGCGTGTTCTGGTGGTGGACGACGTGCTCGCGACCGGGGGCACGGCGGCCGCGGGCGCCGAGCTCGTCGAGCGCGGGGGAGGCGTCGTCGTCGGCCTCGCGTTCCTCCTGGAGCTCGAGGGACTGGGTGGCCGGGAGCGGCTCGCGGGCCGCGACGTGACCACGCTGGTCCACGTCGAGTCGTAGGATTGCCACTCCGGTCGTCTCGGCTGGTCGTCGACACCGTGTCGGCGATCGCCGCTCTGCGGAAGGAGGCGCGCATGAGCGAGAACACCAGGACGTCGCGCGCCCCGGAGAAGGCGGGCGCGCAGCCCGCTCCCGGCGCGGGCGGCTCGGGCGGGCGCGGGGTACGGTCGCGCCTCGTCCGCTTCGGTGCCCGGCCCAACGCGGGCAGCCCCGCGCTCGAGCCCGTCCTCCAGGCCGTCCGCACGAACCACCCCCGCACCGACCTCACGGTCATCGAGCGTGCCTACGAGACCGCGGAGCGCGCGCACCGGGGGCAGCTGCGCAAGAGCGGCGACCCGTACATCACGCACCCCGTCGCCGTCGCGACGATCCTCGCCGAGCTCGGCTTCGACGGGTCGACCCTCGCCGCCGCGCTGCTGCACGACACGGTGGAGGACACCGACTACTCCCTCGCGCAGCTCACCGAGGAGTACGGCGAGGAGATCGCCATGCTCGTCGACGGCGTGACCAAGCTCGACAAGGTGACGTACGGCGACGCCGCGCAGGCCGAGACGGTGCGCAAGATGGTCGTCGCCATGGCGCGCGACATCCGCGTGCTCGTCATCAAGCTCGCCGACCGCCTCCACAACGCGCGCACCTGGAAGTACGTCTCGTCCTCGTCGGCGGGCCGCAAGGCGCGCGAGACGCTCGAGATCTACGCGCCGCTCGCGCACCGCCTCGGCATGAACACGATCAAGTGGGAGCTCGAGGACCTGTCGTTCCAGGCTCTGTACCCCAAGGTCTACGACGAGATCGTGCACCTCGTGGCCGAGCGGGCGCCCGCACGCGAGGAGTACCTCGCGGTCGTGCGCGAGCAGGTCACGGCGGACCTGCGCAGCGCGAAGATCAAGGCGACCGTGACCGGGCGGCCCAAGCACTACTACTCGATCTACCAGAAGATGATCGTGCGCGGGCACGACTTCGCGGAGATCTACGACCTCGTCGGTGCGCGCGTCCTCGTGGACAGCGTCCGGGACTGCTACGCGGCGCTCGGTGCGCTGCACGCGCGGTGGAACCCCGTGCCCGGGCGGTTCAAGGACTACATCGCGATGCCGAAGTTCAACATGTACCAGTCGTTGCACACGACGGTCATCGGCCCCGGCGGAAAGCCGGTCGAGATCCAGATCCGCACGCACGAGATGCACCGACGCGCGGAGTACGGCGTCGCGGCGCACTGGAAGTACAAGGAGACCGCCAAGTCGGGCGGGAAGACCGCGAAGGACGACACCGCGGCGAACGACATGCGCTGGCTGCGCCAGCTCGTCGACTGGCAGCGCGAGACGGCGGACCCCGCGGAGTTCCTCGACTCGCTGCGCTTCGAGATCGGCGGCGCGGAGGTCTACGTCTTCACGCCCAAGGGCGACGTCATGGCCTTGCCCGCGGGGTCCACCCCGGTGGACTTCGCCTATGCGGTGCACACCGAGGTCGGCCACCGGACCATGGGCGCGCGCGTCAACGGGCGCCTCGTGCCGCTCGACTCGACGCTCGAGAACGGCGACTCGGTCGACGTCCTCACCTCCAAGTCCGAGAACGCGGGCCCGAGCCGGGACTGGCTCGCGTTCGTCAAGAGCCCCCGCGCGCGCAACAAGATCCGGCAGTGGTTCTCCAAGGAGCGTCGCGAGGAGGCGGTCGAGCACGGCAAGGACGCGATCGCCAAGGCGATGCGCAAGCAGAACCTGCCGATCCAGCGCCTGCTCTCGCACGAGTCGCTCGTCGCGCTCGCCAACGAGCTCCGCTTCGCCGACGTCACGGCGCTGTACGCCGCGATCGGCGAGGGCCAGGTGTCGGCGGCCAACGTCGTCTCCAAGCTCGTCCAGGCGATGGGCGGCGAGGAGGGCACGGTCGAGGACGTCGCGGAGACCGCGCGCCCGGGTCACACCGCGCGCCGCGTGCGCACGGGCGACCCCGGCGTCATGGTCAAGGGCGTCGACGACATCTGGGTCAAGCTCGCCAAGTGCTGCACCCCCGTCCCCGGCGACGAGATCATCGGCTTCATCACACGCGGCCAGGGCGTCAGCGTGCACCGCGCGGACTGCGCGAACGTCGTCGGGCTGCGCAACCAGCCCGAGCGCATCGTGGACGTCTCGTGGACCACGGGCAGCAACGCGATGTTCCTCGTCCAGATCCAGGTCGAGGCGCTCGACCGTGCCCGCCTGCTCTCCGACGTCACGCGCGTCCTGTCGGACAACCACGTGAACATCCTCTCGGCGACCGTGTCGACGTCGAACGACCGCGTCGCGATGTCCCGCTTCGTCTTCGAGATGGCGGAGCCGGCACACCTCGCGCAGGTGCTCAGCGCGGTCCGCAAGGTCGACGGCGTGTTCGACGTCTACCGCATCACGGGGACGAAGGCCGCCGAGGCGACGCAGCTCCCCGCCTGACCCCTCGCGCTCGCGCCGCACGAGCAGCCGTGCTTGACGCGACCCGGACGGTGTCGTCGTGCCGCACGCCGCGGCCGGTGGCAGCATCGGCACATGGACCTGCCCGTCATGCCTCCCGTGCTGCCCATGCTCGCGAAGTCCGTGCCCGACGTGCCCGAGCCCGACGCCGTGGAGGGCGGGTACGTGTACGAGCCCAAGTGGGACGGGTTCCGCGCGATCGTGTACCGCGACGGCGACGAGGTGCGGCTCGACAGCCGCAACGCACGCCCGATGGAGCGTTACTTCCCGGAGGTCGTCGAGGCGGTGCGCGCGGCGCTCCCGCCCCGTTGCGTGGTCGACGGCGAGATCGTCGTCGCCCAGGACGGGCGCCTCGAGTTCGAGGTGCTCCAGCAGCGGATCCACCCCGCCGCCTCGCGGGTGCGTCTGCTCGCCGAGCAGACGCCCGCCGCGCTGGTCGTGTTCGACGTGCTCGCGCTCGGTGACGACGATCTCACGGGCGAGCCGCTGGCACGCCGCCACGAGGTGCTGGACTCGCTCGGGCTCGACGGCCCCGCCGTGCACGCCACCCCCCGCACCCGTGACGTCGCGGTCGCGCGCGAGTGGTTCGACACCTTCGAGGGGGCGGGTCTGGACGGCGTCGTCGCGAAGCCGCTCGACGGCACGTACCAGCCGAACAAGCGCGCGATGCTGAAGATCAAGCACGGGCGCGAGGCGGACGTCGTGCTCGCGGGGTACCGGCTGCACAAGACGTCGACGCCCGCGAAGCCGCTGCTCGGGTCGCTCCTGCTCGGGCTGTACGACGACGGCGGTCAGCTCCAGTTCGTGGGTGTCGCCGCGTCCTTCCCGACGGCGCGCCGGGCCGCGCTCGTGGCCGAGCTCGCCCCGCTGGTCGTCGAGCCGGGCACGCCGGAAGCCGACGCGCACCCCTGGTCCGGCTGGGAGAACCCCGCGGGCGAGCGGATGCCGGGCGCCGTGTCGCGGTGGAGCTCCGGCAAGGACCTCTCCTTCACGCCGCTGCGCGTCGAGCGCGTGCTCGAGGTGGCGTACGACCACATGGAGGGCACGCGGTTCCGGCACACGGCGCAGTTCCGGCGCTGGCGGGACGACCGCGACCCGTCGTCGTGCACGTACGAGCAGCTCGAGGAGCCGGTGCGCTACGACCTGACGGGCATCCTCCCCGGCGCGCCCGGCGTGGCCTAGCCACTCGCGCGCTCGCGCCGACGGTTACCCGCGCGGCCGGTCGCGGTCCTTGCTCGGCTGCACGCGCTTGGGCTCGCCCGGCATCTTGGGGTACTCCGGGGGATAGGGGAGGTCGCCGAGCCCGTGCTCCGCCTCGTCGCGCCGGGACAGCTCCAGCGCGGCCTCGAGCGAGGACCCCGGGTCGTCCCGGTCGGCGCGCAGCGGCGCGAACAGGTCGCCGACCTCGGCGAACCGGGCCGGCACGGTCAGCACGTCGAAGTCGTCCGGGTGGACGTCGCCGAGCTCCTCCCAGCGCAGCGGCGCCGAGACGATGGCGCGCTGGTTGGAGCGGATCGAGTACGCCGAGGCGATGGTGCGGTCGCGCGCCATCTGGTTGTAGTCGACGAAGATCTTGGCGCCGCGCTCCTCCTTCCACCACTTGGTGGTGACCTGCTCGGGGAGGCGGCGCTCGAGCTCGCGACCGATCGCGATCGTCGCGCGGCGTGCCGCGACGAAGTCCCACTCGGGCGCGATCGGCACGAACACGTGGACGCCGCGCCCGCCCGACGTCTTCGGGTACCCGGGGAGGCCCAGCTCGTCGAGCACCTCGCGCAGGTGCGGCGCGACGCGCACGGCGTCGTCGAAGTCGGTCCCGGGCTGGGGGTCGAGGTCGATGCGGAGCTGGTCCACGGCCTCGACGTCCTCGCCCCGCACGGGCCACGGGTGGAACGTCAGGGTCCCGAGGTTCGCCGCCCACGCGACGACGGCGAGCTCGGTCGGGCACACCTCGTCGGCGGTCCGCCCGCTCGGGAAGGCGATGCGCGCGGTGCGCACGTAGTCGGGCGCGCCCTTGGGGATGCGCTTCTGGTAGAAGGCGTCGCCCGTGTTGTCGGTGCGGGTGCTCATCCGCGCCCCCTCGAACACGCCCTTGGGCCAGCGTTCGAGCGTGGTCGGACGGTCGACCAAGGCGCCGAGGATCCCGTCACCGACGCTGAGGAAGTACTGCACGACGTCGAGCTTGGTCACCCCGCGCGCGGGGAAGACGACGCGGTCCGGGCTCGTGACGCGCACGGTCCGGCCACGGACGTCGAGCTCCACGGGAGGTGTCGTGGCTGCGGCCATGCCGACCAACCTAGACCGGGTCGTCCTCCCCGGCGAGCAGGAGCGCAAGGGTGCGTCGCGCCCGCGGCCGCTCGGCCCACCGGTGCCGCAGCTCGAGCGACCGGGCGGCGACCCGGGGCTCGAGCCCGCACACGTCGCGCAGCCGGCGGAGGGTCGCGAGCGCCTCGTCGGGATCGCACCGCGTCGCGACGTCCAGGGCGGTCCGCACGACCGACGTCACCGCCACCCCGGCGACGAGGGCCCGGTCGTCGCGCAGCACGTGCGACTGGCGCGGCGCGCGCCCCGCGAGCGGTGCGGGACGGTGCCGACCGGGCGGGTACACGACGTCGAGCACGCGCGGTGCGGGCGAGCCGCACAGCACCCACGCCGCGGCGCTCCCGCCGAGGACGGTCCCCTGCGGGACGAGGTCGCGGACCGCGAGCGCGCGGAGCGTCGGCGTGTCCGGCACGCGCGCGGGCGCGGCGACGTCGGCCCAGAGGCGGCGGAGCGACCCGGACCGCACGAGGTCCTGGAAGGCGGCGTGCCCGCCGACGTCGGCCGGTACGACCAGGAGCCCCACGTCCACGGCGCGAGGCGTGAGGAGACGTACCAGGGTCTCGGCGAGTCCGGCGGCGGGACCGCCGGCGGGCCTGACGGTACGGGTGGCGGGCAGCATGCGCACACCGTGCACCATCGGCCCGTGCAGGCGGAAGGGGCCGGCGCTCGCCTGTGGACGAGTGCCGGCCCCTCCGGGTGCAGCAGATGCTGACGGACGACGTCAGCCGCGCGAGTCCTCCGCCGCGCGCACGACCTGCTCGAGCCAGGCACGGCGCGCGGTCAGCGCCGTCTCGAGGTCCTTGACCGCACGGGCGTCCCCGCGGCTCTGCGCGGCCGCGAGGTCCGCCTCGAGGCCCTCGATCGCGGACTCGAGCTGCGCCGCGGCGCCCTCGGCGCGCGCCCGCGTCTCGGGGTTGGTCCGCGTCCACTGCGCCTGCTCGGCGTCGCGGACGGCGTTCTCGACCGCGCGCAGGCGACCCTCGACGCGCTGCAGGTCGCCGCGCGGCACGCGGCCGGCCTCCTCCCAACGCTCCTGGAGGTCACGCAACGCCGCCTTCGCCGCGCCGAGGTTCTTCACCGGGACGAGCTTCTCCGCCTCCGCGAGCAGCGCCTCCTTGACCTCGAGGTTGGCCGCGTACTCGGCGTCGGTCGCCGAGTTGGCCGCGTCGCGGGCCTGGAAGAACGTGTCCTGCGCGGCGCGGAACCGGGCCCACAGCGCGTCGTCGTCCTTGCGGCTCGCCCGGCCGGCGGCCTTCCACCGCGCCATGAGGTCGCGGTACGCGCCGGCCGTCGGACCCCAGTCCGTGCTGGACGACAGCGCCTCGGCCTCGGCGACGAGCTTCTCCTTGGCCGTCTTGGCGGAGGCGTTGCGCTGCTCGAGCTCGGCGAAGTAGTGCCGACGCTCGCGGTCAAACGCGGTCCGCGCGTGGCTGAACCGCTTCCAGAGCGCCTCCTCGCTCGTCCGGTCGATCCGCGGGCCGGAGCGCTGCGCCTCCTTCCAGCGGTCGAGCAGGCCGCGCAGCTCCTCGCCGGCGGGCCGCCACTGCATGCGGCTCGGGTCGGTCGCAGCGATCTTCTCGGCCGCCTCGATGATCTCGGTCCGCGCCTCGAGAGCGGCCGCCTTGGCGGTGGCGCGCTCCGCCTCGAGCTGGCCGCGGCGCTCGGCCGCGGCACCGCGCAGCGCCTCGACCTGCGCGCGCAGGCCGTCGAGGTCGCCGACGGCGGACGGCTCGGCGGTCTCCTCGGTGAGGCGGGTGATCGTCTGGTCGATCTCCTTGACCGACAGGTCGGTGCTCGTCAGGCGCGCCTCGAAGAGCGCGACCTTCGCCTGGAGGTCGAGGTAGCGCCGCACGTACAGCGCGAGCGCCTCCTCGGTGTCGACGCCGGGGAACTGGCCGACGGAACGCTCGCCGGCGCTCTCGCGGACGTAGACGGTGCCGTCCTCGTCGACGCGACCGAACTCGGCCGCCGCCTTCGCAGCCGCCGAGTCGTCGGCGAGCGCCGGGACCGTCGGCACCTCGGGCACGGCGGCCGACGCGGCCGGGGCGCCCGCCGCGGCGGGCGCAGGCTTGCGCGGCGGGTGGGGCACGGCGGAGGGCTTGGGACGCGGGCCCGGCCGCGGGGCGGCGGGCTTCGCCGCAGCCGCATCCGGAGCCGCGGCCGCGGTCTCGGCCGCAGTTTCGGCCTCGGCCTCGGCCTCGGTCTCGGCCGCAGGCGCGGTCTCGGCGGCGGGTGCCGCGTTCTCGGCCGTGGGGGTCTCGGCGTCCTGCGCGGCGGTGGTCGACGCGTCGGTGGGCTCGGCCCCCGCGACGGGCTCGTCGGCCGGCCCGGCGTCGGCGACGGGAGCGTCAGCAGGCTCGCTCACGGGCTCGGTGACGGCCGGAGCAGTCTCCTCGGCGCTCGCCGCGGTGTCCGCCACGCCTGCTGCCGCCTCGTTCGAGGCCACGTCGGGCTCCTGCTCGGTAGCGGGCTCCTCGGCGGGCTGCTCGGCCGTGGGCTCCTCGACCGCGGGAGCCGGGGTCTCGGTCGTCGAGGCCTCGGTCGCGTCGGCGGCCCCGTCGGCCGCGTCGGCGACGGCGGGGGCGTCCGTCGGCTCCACGTCTGTCGCGTCGACCCGTCCGGTCTCGCTCGCCTCCGCGGGCTCCGGTGCCGGTGCGCTCGCCTGGTCCTTGGCGGGATCGCTCACTGGGTCTCAACTCCTTCGATGGTGACCGGGGTGGCGGGGGACCCGTCGCCGGATCCGTCCTGCGTCCCCGCGTCAGCGACTGCCTGGACGACGTCCAGGCCGGACGTGATGGTGCCGAACACCGTGTAACCACCCGCCGCGTCGGACGGGATGGTCGAGTCCTCGTACACGAGGAAGAACTGGGAGCCCATCGACTCGGCGTTCCCGCCCTGGCGCGCCATGGCGACGGTCCCCGCGGGGTACACGTCGTCGGACGGGGGGTTCTCGATGGGGCCGAACGAGTAGCCCGGGCCGCCGGTTCCCGTGCCGGTCGGGTCGCCGCACTGGAGCACGTAGATGCCCGACGTGGTGAGGCGGTGGCACGACGTGCCGTCGAAGTACCCGGACTCGGCGAGAGACACGAAGCTCGCGACGGCCTGCGGAGCGTCGGCGCCGTCGAGCGTGAGGGTGATGTCGCCCGCGCTCGTGGTGAGCGTCGAGGTCCAGTCGCGGCCCTCCGCGGCAGAGGCGGGGGGCAGCGTGTGCTCGCCGGAGGCCGCCGGAGCGGTCCCGTCGCCGTCGCCGCCGGGGTCGGTGCCCGGTGCCTGGGTGGCCGACAGCGCCCACCACACGGCGACGCCGATCACCACGAGCGCCGCGACGACGCCGACGATCGACCAGGTCCGCTGGCGCCTCGCGCGGAGCTGGGCCACGTGCTGGTCCCACTTCTCCTCACGACGGCGCGCCTGCTCGCGCTCGCGACTCTTCGTCGACACCCCAGCTCCTTCGTCCGGCGCCGTCGTGGCGCGCACGGTCGACCCCGGTGCGGCCGCGGTCGGTAGGGGACAGTCTAGGCACCGAGCGCCCTGGTGGCGGGTGGATTTGCCGCGCGCAGGTCACGGTCCGATATCGACCGCTCCGGCCCTCGACCCGGTGCGACCCTGTCGTCGGAGACCTCACGAGGCGTCGCGGGCTACCCTCGGCCGCGTGGACCGACCCCGCGGCCTCCCGCCGACGCCCCCGTCCGACGCCCCGTCCGACACAGTGTCCGGCGACGGCTCCGGCGAGCCCGCCGTGACGGTGCGCGTCGTCGTCGCCCCCGTCTTCGGGACCAACTGCACGGTGCTGAGCGCAGCGGGCGGTGACTGCGTCGTGGTCGACGCCGGCGCGGGGGTGGCGGACGCGGTCGTCGCCCTGGTCGAGTCCGTGGGGCTCGTCCCGCGCGCCGTGCTCGCGACGCACGGGCACGTGGACCACACATGGGACGCGGCGGCGCTCGCGGACCGGTTCGACGTGCCCGTCGTCCTTCACGCGGCCGACGCCTACCGGCTCGCGGACCCGTTCGGCAGCCTCGAGCACGCCTCGCCCGGCAGGGGCCAGCTCGCTCGCTCGCTCGTCTCCGGCCCGCTCGGCGCGGCGCTCGCGGACGCCGGCGCCCGGCCGGAGGACTACCGCGAGCCGACCCGTGTGGAGACGCTCGACGTCGCCGCGGGCGAAGACCTGGCGCTCCGCTGGGGTGACCTCGTGCTGCGCGCGGTCGGTGCTCCGGGGCACACCGAGGGGTCGACCCTCTACGTCGTGGGGGAGCCCGGCGCGGGGGTCGTGCTGAGCGGCGACGTGCTCTTCGCCGGGTCGGTCGGCCGCACGGACCTGCCGGGCGGCGACGGCGCGACGATGGCCCGCACGCTGCGTGACGTCGTCGGGCGCCTCGACCCGGCGTGGAGCGTGCTGCCGGGGCACGGTCCCGCGACCACGGTCGCGCGCGAGCTCGCGACCAACCCCTTCCTCGCGGGCTGAGCCGCTCGGCCGCGCCCGTCCGGCGGCCGGGACGGTGCGGACGACCGTGCCGGCGTCTGGGAAGATCTGACCCATGGCCAGGCCCACACCCCTCTCCGGTTTCCCCGAATGGCTCCCCGACGGTCGGATCGTCGAGCAGCACGTCCTCGACACCCTGCGCCGGGTGTTCGAGCTGCACGGCTTCGGCGGGATCGAGACGCGCGCGGTCGAGCCGCTCGACCAGCTCCTGCGCAAGGGCGAGACGTCCAAGGAGGTCTACGTCCTGCGCCGCCTGCAGGAGGAGGCCGGGGACGCCGACGACGCCCGCCGGGACAAGGGCGACAAGCAGCTCGGCCTGCACTTCGACCTCACGGTCCCGTTCGCGCGCTACGTGCTGGAGAACGCCGGGCACCTCGCCTTCCCGTTCAAGCGCTACCAGATCCAGAAGGTGTGGCGCGGTGAGCGCCCCCAGGACGGGCGCTTCCGCGAGTTCACCCAGGCTGACATCGACGTCGTCGGCGCGGGCGAGCTGCCGTACCACTACGAGGTCGAGCTGCCGCTCGTCATGGCGGAGGCGCTCGGCGCGCTGCGCGACATCGGCGTGCCCGAGGTCCGCGTCCTGGTCAACAACCGCCGGGTCGCCGAGGGCTTCTACCGCGGTCTCGGGATCGACGCCGTGGACGAGGTCCTGCGCCAGATCGACAAGCTCGACAAGATCGGTCCCGAGAAGGTGGCCGCGCTGCTGGTCTCCGAGGCCGGGGTCACGCCCGAGCAGGCCGAGGCGTGCCTCGCGCTCGCGGCGATCAGCGGGAGCGACACGGGCGTCGTCGACCGCGTGCGGGCGCTCGCGGCCGAGCACGGCGTGGAGGGCGACCTGCTCGAGACGGGTCTCGGCGAGCTCGGCGCGCTGGTCGAGGCGGCGAGCGTGCGCGCACCCGGCGTCGTCGTCGCGGACCTGAAGATCGCGCGCGGGCTCGACTACTACACGGGCTCGGTCTACGAGACCGTGCTCGTCGGGCACGAGCAGCTCGGGTCGATCTGCTCGGGCGGCCGGTACGACACGCTCGCGTCCGACGGCGCGAACACCTACCCCGGGGTCGGCCTGTCGATCGGCGTGTCCCGCCTCGTCTCGCGCCTGCTCTCGGCGGGCCTGGTCCGGGCGACGCGCTCCGTGCCGAGCGCCGTCGTCGTCGCGGTGACGAGCGAGGAGACGCGCGGTGCGTCCGACGGCGTCGCGACCGCCCTGCGGTCGCGGGGCGTCCCGGTCGAGGTCGCGCCCGCCGCCGCCAAGTTCGGCAAGCAGATCCGCTACGCCGACCGGCGCGGGATCCCGTTCGTCTGGTTCCCGGGGCGCGTCGAGGACGACGGGACGCGCTCGCCCGACCAGGTGAAGGACATCCGCTCGGGCGAGCAGGTGGACGCCGACGCCGCGACGTGGGCGCCGCCCGCCGAGGACCTGCACCCTCGGGTGGTGCCGGCGGGCGCCTGACGGACCGACCGGACGGCGTGCAGGGCGAGGGGAGACGACGTGGCGGACGCGGTCGAGCTCGCCCTGCCGTTCGCGGGCACGTGGCTCGTGCAGAACAGCCCGGCGCGGCGCGTCCCGAGCCACGGGACGCACCTGTTCGCCACCACCTACGCGATCGACTTCGTCGCGGTCCGCGGGCGCCGCACCGCGGACGTGCGCGACTGGCGCACCGCGCTCGGCACCGAGCCGCCCGAACGGTTCCTCGGCTTCGGCATGCCCGTCCTCGCGCCCGGCGCGGGTACGGTCGTCGCGGCGCACGACGGCGAGCCCGACCACGAGGCCCGGCGCTCGCCGTTCGCGCTGCTCGGGTACGCGCTCACGCAGGCGTCCCGGGCGCGTGCCGGCCGCGCGGCGCTCGCGGGGAACCACGTGGTGGTCGCGCTCGACGTCCCGGGCGCGTTCGTGGTCCTGGCCCACCTGCGTCGGGGGTCGGTCGAGGTGCGCCCCGGGCAGCGGGTGACGACGGGCGACGTGGTGGGTCGGTGCGGGAACTCGGGGAACTCGACGCAGCCGCACGTGCACGTGCAGGCCATGGACGGTCCCGACGCGCACGTCGCGCGGGGCGTGCCGCTCGCGTTCCGCAGGTACCGCGAGCACGGGCGCGACGCGGGCGTCCGCGGGGTCGCGCTCGGGGTCCCGGGCGAGGGGACGGTCGTCGAGCCCGTGTGAGGCGGCTCAGCCGGTAGGTCGGCCCGGCGGGCTTGCCCGGGCGCGTCGACGGCGGTGTCGCCTCACGCGGTGAGCGCGCCGATCCCGGTCACCCACCCCCCGAGGACGCCCGCCGCGACCACCGCGCCGGCGACGGCCAGGACGGCGCCCGCCGCGACGACGTCGGGCACGCCGAGCGGGACGGGCCGCGAGGACGTCCGGGGGCCGCAGCCCAGCCCGCGCGACTCGAGCGCGACCGTCAGCCGCTCGGACCGGCGCACCGCACCGACGAGGAGCGCGAAGGCGGCCGCGCCGAGCGACCGTGGCGACCGGGGGAGCCGGCCGGGCCGACGCCGGGGGTCGCGGACCGCCTGGGCGCAGCGGATCGTGTGCCACGCGTCCGGGAGCTCGACGAGGAGGCGGTGCGCGGCGAGCACGGCGAACGTCCAGGTCGCCGGCAGGCGCGCGTGCTGGTGCAGGCTCGTCATGAGGCGGACGGGGTCGGTCGTGAGGACGAGCGCGAGGGACAGCGCGCCCACGAACAGCGTGCGCACCGCGAGCGCCGCGCCGATCGTCAGCCCGTCCGCGCCGACGGTGAGCGGACCCAGCGGGAGGGCGTCGCCGCCGGGCCGGGTGACGACGTTGACGACGAGCAGGCTCGTCGCGAACACCACGAAGGGGACGTGGCCGAGCGCGAGCGTGCGGCCGGGCACCCGGCCGAGCACCAGCAGCGCGGCGACGGTGAGCACCCAGCCGATCGCCGGGGTCGCCGGGTCGGTGACGAGCAGCGCGGCCGTCGACAGGACGAGCACCGTCGCGAGCTTCACCGTGGGGTTCCACCGTTCGAGGACCGTCGGGCGGGGTGCGGTCACGGGATCACCTCCGCGGGGACGGTCGCGGCGGGCGTCGGTGCGCTCACGGGCCCGGTGCCCGGGGCGTTGCGGGCCGCGACCTCGTACCCGGCGTCGCACGCGGTGTCGAGCGCGCGGACGAGCACGCCCGGGTCGACGCCGCGACCGCGGCCCACGCGTGCCCACCAGTCGAGCAGCGGGGGCCGGCGCAGGCCCGCGAGCGCGCACAGCGCGTCGTCGGCGAGCACGGTCGACGGCTCGGCGACCGTGGCGAGCGCGCCGTCCACGACCACGGCGACCCGGTCGGCGACGGCCGCGACGAGCGACAGGTCGTGCGAGACGACGACCACCGCACCGCCCGCGTCGGCGCGCTCCCGCAGCACGCGGGCGGCCGCTGCGGTCTGGGCCCGGTCCAGCCCGAAGGTGGGCTCGTCGGCGAGGAGGACCGGCGGGTCGAGGACGGTCGCGGTCGCCAGGGACAGGCGCCGCTGCTCGCCGCCCGAGAGCCGGTACGGGTTCGCGTCGGCGAGATGCTCGAGCCCGTACGCGGCGAGCGCCCGGTCGACGCGCGCGTCGACGTCGGCGAGCCGCGCGAGCCGGGCCGACCAGGCGACCTCCTCGCGCACCGTGCGGGCCACGAGCTGGTGCTCGGGGTCCTGGAACACCATCGTGGCCGGCTCGCCGGTCGCGGTCGCGACGTCGCCCGTGGTGCGCTCGAGCCCGGCCAGGCCGCGCAGGAGCGTCGACTTGCCGCCCCCGTTGGGCCCGACGACGGCGAGCAGCTCGCCCGCGCGGACGTCGAGGTCCACGCCGCGCACGACGGCCGGGCCGACGTGCCGGGACCGCCCCGCGCGGAGTCCGCCGCGGTGGACGGCGAGGTCACGAGCCCGGAGCGCGACCGGGCGCGCTGCACCGCCCGGGGTCGCGGCCGGGGGCCGGTCCGAGGTCCCCGGGCGCGCCGGCGACGACCGCGCGAGGTGGACCAGCCAGTCGTCGGTCTCGGGGGAGCCGATCGGTCCCGGGGCGCCGGCTTGTTCGAGACGGACCGCGAGCGGCAGCCAGCACCCCCGGTCGGCGAGGTCGCGCGCGTGCTCGCGCAGGACGCGGTCGGTGGGGCCGTGCGCGACGACCCGACCCTCGCGGCCGAGCACCAGGACCGTGTCCGGCAGCGCGCCCAGGTCGTCCAGGCGGTGCTCGACGAGCACGACCGAGCGGTGCCGCGGCGCCGCGTCGTGACCGTCGTCGGGCCCGGGGCGGCGCGCGAGGCCGGTGACGAGCGCCCCGACGTCGTGGGCGGAGGCGGGGTCCAGCAGCGCGGTGGGCTCGTCGAGGACGACGAGCTCCGGGTCGGCGACGAGCGCCGCGGCGACGGCGACGCGCTGCGCCTCACCGCCCGACAGCGCGTGGGTCGGGCGGTCGTGCAGGTGCGCGGCCCCGACGGCGGTGAGCGCCGCGGTCGCGCGGGCGTCCATGGTGCGGGGGTCGGCGCCGCGGTTCTCGAGCGCGAACCGCAGCTCCTCGTCCACGCGCGCCAGGCAGAGCTGGTCACCGGGCCGCTGCTGGACGAGGCCCACGCGCGCGGCGAGTGCGGGCGGCGGCACCTCGCGCGGGTCGAGCCCGGTCACCCGCAGCCGGCCCGCGACGGTACCCGGGAGCGTGTGCGGGACGACGCCGACGAGCGCGCGCAGGAAGGTCGACTTGCCGCACCCCGACGGGCCGAGGACCAGCAGGCTCGTCCCGGCGGGGACGGTGACGTCGACGCCGTCGAGCACGCGGGCGCCGTGGTGCCCGAGGCGCACGGTCAGGCCGTCGGCTGCGACCGCGTCGGGGGCGACGGCGTCGGGCGTGCCCGTGACAGCGTGCTCAGCCACGGCGGGCCGCGCCGATCGCGAACGCGTCGAGGGCGCCTGTGCGGGCGAGCGCGTCGCCGAGGAGGCGGGCCGCGAGGCCGCACAGCACGACGCACGACACGACCTGGACCCCGAGCCGGAGCATCGCGTAGTCCTGCCCGAGCCAGCCGAAGCGCACGGCGTTGAAGGCGAACGTGACGAGCGCGGCGCTCACGCCGGACGCGACGAACACCCACCAGCCGAACCGGCGGTACCTCGTGAGCGCGAACGGCAGCTCGGCACCGACGCCCTGGACCAGGCCCACGACGAGCAGCAGCGGCCCCGCGGGGGAGGTGAGGAAGACGACCTCGACGAGCGCGGCGAGGGTCTCGGCGAGGATGCCGACCCCCGGCTTGCGCACGATGTACGTGGCCAGGGGACCGACGACGATCCACGCGCCCGCGAGGACGTTCGCGGCGAGGTCCGCGAGGGGGCCCATCGCGAGCTGGAGCGGGGCCCAGAGCTGGACGAACGCCCAGTACACGAACCCGAAGACCACGCCCAGGACGGCGATCAGCACCGTCTCGTGCAGCGTCAGCCCGCGACGCCGCGCGAGGCGCCCGTTCGGCGGCTGGTCGGTGGGTACGGCGGCGGCGCTCGGAGTCGCCTGCTGCGGGGTGGTGCGGGGCTCGGCCATGCGGGTTCCCTCCGTCGGGCCCCCGGGGCGAGGGGTGCACGACGGCGCGCCACCGCCGGCCTGCGCGCACGGCCGGGCGCGGGCGCACGGGCACGAGCGCGCAGGGGACGGTGACGTCGGCCCTGCTCCCTTCGCTGGTACGAACCAGATCAGGTTCCACGGGTCTGCAGGAGGGACGGGTGTCCGGCCTGCACTCTCAGCGCTCGTGCGCTCCCCGGGGGCGTTCGGCCCGACCCTAGGCCCTCGGCGCGGCCCGGACAATCCCGGCGTCTCAGCCAGCGGGATGCGTCGCCGGGGCGTGAGAGCGTGGCGGGATGACCACGGACAACGACCCTGCGGCGGTCACGGAGCTCGACCGCCTCGACGAGGCCGTCCGGTCGGCGCCCGCCGGAGACACGACGGCGCAGATCGCCCTCTGGCGGCAGGCGGCCCGGCTCGACACCTGGTTCTTCATCGCGCGCGGCCCCGAGGACCGGCCCCGCCCGTACGCGGTGGCCGCCGCCCAGGGGCCGATGATCTGCCTCTACAGCAGCGCCGGCCGCGCGAAGGAGGCCGCGCTGGCCCTCGGGCTCGCCGCAGAGGGCGACGCCGTGCCGCTCCTCGGGGTCCCGGTGCCGGCCGCGATCGACTACCTCGCCTCCTTCGGTGCGGCCGGCGTCGTCGGGGTGGCGCTGGACCACCCCCGGATCGGGCACCACGTGCCGCTCGCGAACCTGTCCCTGCTCAAGCCGTGGGTCGCAGGGGACGCGGGGTAGGCGTCGTGCGGGCGGCCGTCCCCGGGGCTTGACGTCGAATCGAACACCTGTTCGAATGTGCGGGTGAGGTGGGACGGACAGGCGCTTGGCGCGGACGACGGCGCTCTCCCGGGGCTGGAGCGGGCGGGCCTCGTGCGCAGCGTGCGCACGCCCGACTTCGCGGGCATCACGTTCCACGAGGTGACGGCCAAGAGCGCGCTGTCGAAGGTCCCGGCGATGTCGCGCATGCCGTTCCGCTGGACGGTCAACCCGTACCGCGGCTGCAGCCACGCCTGCTCCTACTGCCTCGCGCCGTCGACGCCGGTGCTGCTCGCCGACGGCACGCAGCGGCCGATCGGGGAGCTGCGCGTCGGCGACGAGATCGTGGGGACCGCACCGCACGGCGCCTACCGGCGCTACGTGCGCACGCGCGTGCTCGACCGTTGGACCACGCGCAAGCGCGCGTACCGAGTGACCCTCGCGGACGGCACGCGCCTCGTCGCGAGCGGCGACCACCGGTTCCTCACCGAACGGGGCTGGCGACACGTCGTCGGCGGGGCCGGTCGCCGCGCCCACCTGGCGCTGGGCGACGCCCTCGTCGGCCCGGGGGCGGCCGCGCTCGCGGACGGGCGGGTCGCGCTCGAGGGCCGCGACGTCACGGGCGACGAGGCGCTGCGCGTCGACTCGCTCGAGGCGCTCGACGGGCCGGGGGAGGAGACCGAGCTCGTCGACATCACGACCGGGACGCGGGACTTCGTCGCCGCCGGGGTCGTGAGCCACAACTGCTTCGCCCGGCCCACCCACCAGTACCTCGACCTCGACGCGGGCGAGGACTTCGACCGCGAGGTCGTGGTCAAGGTGAACGTCGACGAGGTGCTGCGCGCCGAGCTCGCCCGCGCGTCGTGGAGCCGCGAGCCCGTCGCGCTCGGCACGAACACGGACCCCTACCAGCGGGCCGAGGGGCGCTACCGCCTCATGCCGGGCATCATCGACGCGCTCGCGGGCTCCGGCACACCCCTGTCGGTCCTCACCAAGGGCACGCTCCTGCGCCGCGACCTGCCGCTGCTCGTCGACGCCGCGTCGCGCGTCGAGGTCGGGATCGGCGTCTCGCTCGCGCTGCTCGACCCGGCGCTCCAGGCGAGCGTCGAACCCGGGACACCGTCGCCGCGTGCCCGCCTCGACCTGATCCGCGCGGTCCGCGAGGCGGGCCTGCCGTGCGGTGTCATGGTCGCGCCCGTGCTGCCGTGGCTCACCGACTCCACGCGCGCGCTGACCGACCTGCTCGACGCGGTGCAGGACGCCGGGGCTACGGGGGTCACCGTGCTGCCCCTGCACCTCAAGCCCGGAACGCGCGAGTGGTACCTGGGCTGGCTCGCGCGCGAGCACCCGCAGCTCGTCCCCGGCTACGAGCGGGTCTACGCCCGTGGCGCGTACGCCTCGAAGGCGTACCGGTCGTGGCTGTGGGACCGCGTGCGCCCGATGCTCGAGGCGCGCGGCTTCGCGGTGTCCGGACACCGCGGTCCCGCCGGCGTCGAGGGGCGGTACCGCCGGGGCGAGCTCGGGGGCCTCGGCACCGCGGTGCACGACCTCGACCCGCCGACCGACGGCGTCTACCCGACGGGAAGCCTCGCACGGGTCGCCCACGAGCCGGGGGCCCGCCGTGGGCACGACGGGGCGCTCGCGGGCATGCCGGTCGACGGAGGTGGGCTCGACGTCGTCGGTGGGGGAGTCGAGCAGGTCCTGTTCTGACGCCTGCGCGAAGCGGCCGTCGCGGCGTCAGACCGACTGTTCGGTGCCCACCGCGCCGACCCGGACGATGTCCGTCCGGGCCACCGCCCGGTCGCGGACGTCCGCCAGCGCCCTGCGCGCGGGGTCGGCCAGGTATGCGGCGAGCGCGTCGTCGTCCGGCATCTCGATGACCTGGACCTCGGTCGGCAGCGCCGCGTCCTGACCGGGCAGCGCCCGCACGCGCGACAGGACGCGTCCACCGTGCACGGGGACCAGTGCAAGGACGTCGTCCTCGTACCGGCTCAGCAGGTCGGCGTTGCCCTCGGTCGGCCACAGCAGGACGCACAGGGTCACCGGGTCGGTCACAGTCACGCGACGCACCTTACGCTCGTGCGATGAGGCACCCGAGCGACAGTCCGCGCGACGAGCCCGGCGGCCGGTCGCCGTCCTGGATGCCGACGGCGGCGACCCCCTTCGGGACCGTCCGGTCCCGCGGCGTCGGGCTGCCTCGCGGCGAGGTGCGCGCGGAGCCGGGGCCGCTGCCCTCGGGTGCTCGCCGCGTCCGTGTCGTCGGTGAGGACGCTGAGGTCGACGTCGTCCACGGCACCTTCGACGGGTCGGTCCCGGAGGGCTACCCACCCCTGATCGCGGCTTGGGGAGTCGTCTGGACGGTGAGGGCGCACCGGAACCTTCCTGCCTTCGGCGTCGGTGTCGGGGTGGACCGGGTCCCGTCCCGGTGCGAGGCGGCTCCCGACGAGGGCCAGGACCTCTGCGCGGTGTCGATGGACGACGGCATGACGGAGCTGACGATCGGCGGAGAGGACGACGACGCCCTGTGGCGGCGGGCGTACTCCGGCGACCTGTTCCCACGACGGTGGGCGCGGGAGGCACCGGTGCCCGAGCTGGGGTGCGAGGACCCCCGCCTGCCCTCGTCTCGGGTGCTCGAAGGCGCGCGTGGGGTGCGGTGGCGGCTGCCCGGGCTGGACGCCGGGGAGGAGTGCGTCGTGCACGCCGCCGTGGCGTGGTCGACGCTGGACCCCGAGCGCCCGTCCACGTGGTTCGCGGTCGACGTCGGGACGCGATGGCTGCTCGACGAGCTTGTCAGCCCTCGGCGAGACGCGCCGGGAAGCCGCCGGTAGCGACCGGGCCCCAGCGCGTGATCGTCAGGCGCACGAGCGACTTGCCCTGCGTGACCATCGCCGCGCGGTACTCGTCCCAGTCCGGGTGCTCACCGCTGATGGAGCGGTAGTAGTCGACGAGCGGCTCGACGGACTCCGGAAGGTCGATCACCTCGGCGTCGCCGTCGACCTGGACCCACGGGTCGGAGAAGCGCTCGCCCAGCGAGAGCAGCGACGCGCGCGGGTCGCGGCGTGCGTTGACCGCCTTCGCGCGCTCCGGGTACGTCGACACGACGACCCGGCCCGCGTCGTCGACCCCGTACGTCACCGGGCTGAGCTGCGGCCGCCCGTCGGCGCGCGTCGTGACGAGGACGCCGTCGTGCCGGGACCGCAGGAACTCCTCGAGCTCCTGGCGCTCGACCCTGCGGTTGGTGGCGATGGTGCGGGCCACGGGAGGCCTCCTCGTACGGTGCGGTAGGGATACCGCACGACCCTATCTCCGCGCGGAACCGCGACCGGTTCGACGAGCGCCGACGTCAGGGCGCGGCCTCGAACGCCCTGCCGACCGGGGTCGCGACACCGCCCGGACCGTAGAGCCCGGAGCGCAGCGGACCGTCCTCGGCGGGCAGCCCGAACCACGCGTACCGGTGGACGTAGTCGAGCCCGGCGAGCATCCGTGCCGCCTGCGCGAGGAACTCCGCCTGCTCGTCCTCGCTCGCGTGCCGCACGCCCTGGGAGAAGTCGATGAGCGCCACCTCGGTGAGCCAGATCGGCTTGCCGTACCGCGCGTGGACCGCCTCGAGGTACCGCCGGAGCTGGTCGGTCGCCCGCGAGGCGTCGAAGTCGCCGCCGTACCAGTGCAGCGTCACGAAGTCGACGCGGTACCCGCGCTCGTCGGCGCCGCGCAGGAAGCGGTCGAGCCACCCGTCGGGCGCGTCGCCTCCCCACGCGACCGCGGGGCTGCCGAGCACCTGTCCCGTGGCCTCGAGCCGCGGCCACAGCGCGAGCGCCTCCTCGACGCTCATCTCGGCCTGCCCGGCGAGGTCCGGTTCGTTGAACCCGAGCAGGTAGCGTCCCTGGGCCGCGGCGCGCGCGAGGTTCTCGTCCGTCACGTGGTCGCGGCCCCAGATCATCGGGACGAACTCCACCCCCGACGCGGCTCCCGGCCCGGGGTCGGTGCCCCAGGTGTAGTACCAGGCCGCCCCCGAGGCGGTCAGCGCCGCGGCGGCGTCGTCGAACGCCCACACGGCCGCCCCCTTCTTGCCCGACGGCGGCGCGGCCGGGCCGGGGTCCGCCGCGGCGCCCGAGACCTCGCCCGGGGCCGACGACGGCGCCTCGGACGAGGCCGGTGCCGGCTCGACGGTCGGAGGCTCGACCGGCGTCTCGGCGGGCTCGGGAGACGGGTCGGGCGCTGCCTCGCGCGGCGGCGTCGTGGTCGCCGTGACCGCCGTCGGGACCGGCGCCGCGACCGGCGGCGCGGGGCCGCCCCCGAGGGCGAGCACCGCGACGACCCCGACAGCCGCCACAGCGGCGCCCGTGCCGAGCGCGGTCCGCAAGGGCGAGCGCACCCAGGAGAGTCGACCGGTCCGGGTCTGCGGGTGCGTGACGGGGAGCATCTCGGTCGCCGAGCCTCCCGCGAGCCCCTCGATCGTCGGTGCACCCGCGAGCCCCTCGGCGGCGAGACGGGAGGCCTCGCCCGCGAGGGCTGCCGGCGGCACGAGGAGCGGGAGACCGGCGAGCAGCCGCTCGGGCGACCGCGCCTCGAGGCCGCCGCAGCGCGGACAGTCCAGCACGTGCCGCGCCATCCGCTTGCGCCACAGCGGGCTCGGGAGCCCGTCCCAGCGCCGCGCGACGTCCGCGAGTCCCGCGCACGGCGGGGTGCGGTCGAGCGCCACGACGATCGCGCGCCCCGTCGCGAGACGCTCACGCATCCGTTGGACGCGCACCGCAGCGTGCCGGCGCTCGACGCCGAGGGACTCGGCGAGCTCGGCCCGCGTCAGCTCGCCGGTCGACTCGAGCCACCACAGCGCGAGCACGTCCCGGTCGCGCGGGTCCAGCCAGCGCGTCGCCCGCGCGAGGACCCGTCGCTCCCCGTCGAGGAACAGCCGGTCGATCGTCGTCGCGACGAAGTCCGTCGCCGGGTCCACCGCGAGCTCAGCCGCCGACAGGTCCGCATGGCGCTCGCGGTCGACCCGACGTCGACGCATCCAGTCCCGCACCTGTCGCACCGTGATCGCGAGCAGCCACGAGCGGAACGACTGCGGGCGCTCGAGCGAGCCGAGCCCGCGCACCACCCGCAGGACCGACTCCTGGACCACGTCGTCGGTGTCCGGGTGCCCGTCGAGAGCGCGCCCGACGACGTTGTAGACCAGCGGCAGCGACTGCGCGACGAGGCGGTCGAGCGCCTCCGGGTCGCCGGAGCGCGCGGCGAGGACCACCTCGACGGGCACGTCCTGGGTCGGTCGCATCGGATTCGTCTCCTTCGTTCGCACGGACGTGAGTCCCCCGGGGACGGCCGCAGCGGACGGACCCTCCCGCAGCAGGAGACGCGCGGGCACGGCGGCGACAACACTATTCGGCGCACGACCCGGCAGACGGCCCGCACGCGGCCCACTAGACTCGTGCGGACGCGCACCCCTCGGGAGCGCGGACCCCCACCGCCCACCTGGAAGGAACCCTCCGTGCTGCGCACCCGAACGGCCGGCTCACTGCGGGCCGAGCACACCGGTCAGACCGTCACCCTCACGGGCTGGGTCGACCGTCGGCGCGATCACGGCGGCGTCGCCTTCATCGACCTGCGCGACGCCTCCGGCATCGCCCAGGTCGTCATCCGCGACGAGGCCGTCGCGCACCCGCTGCGCAACGAGTTCGTCCTCCAGGTCACCGGCGAGGTCTCGCGCCGTCCCGACGGCAACGAGAACGCGGCCCTGCCCACGGGCGAGATCGAGGTCGTCGCGAGCGACGTCGTCGTGCTCAACACGTCCGAGGCGCTGCCGTTCCAGGTCTCCACGGCGCTCGCGGACACCGAGACGATCGGCGAGGAGGCGCGCCTCAAGCACCGCTACCTCGACCTGCGCCGCCCCGCGCCCGCGCACGCGCTGCGCCTGCGCGCCAAGGTCAACCAGGCGGCGCGCCGCGTGCTCGACGCGGAGGAGTTCGTCGAGATCGAGACGCCGACCCTCACGCGCTCGACGCCCGAGGGGGCGCGCGACTTCCTCGTGCCGGCGCGCCTCGCGCCCGGGTCCTGGTACGCGCTGCCGCAGTCGCCGCAGCTCTTCAAGCAGCTCCTCATGGTCGCGGGCATGGAGCGCTACTACCAGATCGCGCGCTGCTACCGCGACGAGGACTTCCGCGCCGACCGCCAGCCCGAGTTCACGCAGCTCGACGTCGAGATGAGCTTCGTCGAGCAGGACGACGTCATCGCGCTCGCCGAGAAGATCCTCGTCGCGCTGTGGGAGCTGATCGGGTACACGATCCCGACCCCGATCCCGCGGATGACGTTCCACGACGCGATGCGCCTGTACGGGTCGGACAAGCCGGACCTGCGCTTCGGCAACCCGCTCGTCGAGCTCACGGACTACTTCAAGGACACGCCGTTCCGCGTGTTCCAGGCCGAGTACGTGGGCGCCGTCGTCATGGCAGGCGGGGCGTCGCAGCCGCGCCGCCAGTTCGACGCGTGGCAGGAGTGGGCCAAGCAGCGCGGCGCCCGCGGGCTCGCGTACGTCACGTTCCAGGAGGACGGGACGCTCGCCGGCCCGGTCGCCAAGAACCTGTCCGACGCCGAGCGGGAGGGCCTGCGCGACGCGACCGGCGCGCAGCCGGGCGACGCGGTGTTCTTCGCCGCGGGCAAGACGTCGGACTCGCGCGCGCTGCTCGGCGCTGCGCGCCAGGAGATCGCGAAGCGCACGGGTCAGATCGACGAGGACGCGTGGGCGTTCGTCTGGGTCGTCGACGCGCCGCTCTTCAAGCCGACAGGCGAGGACGACGACGTCGATCTCGGCAACTCCGCCTGGACCGCCGTGCACCACGCGTTCACGTCGCCCACGCCCGACTGGGTCGACACGTTCGAGCAGAACCCGGGCGAGGCGCTCGCGTACGCGTACGACATCGTCTGCAACGGGAACGAGATCGGCGGCGGCTCGATCCGTATCCACCGCCGCGACGTGCAGGAGCGCGTGTTCGAGGTCATGGGCATCGGGCCCGAGGAAGCGCAGGAGAAGTTCGGCTTCCTCCTCGACGCGTTCAAGTTCGGCGCGCCCCCGCACGGCGGGATCGCGTTCGGCTGGGACCGCATCGTCGCGCTGCTGACGAGGTCGGACTCGATCCGCGACGTCATCGCGTTCCCGAAGTCCGGCGGCGGGTTCGACCCGCTGACGCAGGCGCCCGCACCGATCACGCCCGAGCAGCGCAAGGAGGCGGGCGTCGACGCGAAGCCCGCCAGCCCCAAGGACGAGGCGGGCGAGGTCGAGGCGTAGCCCACACCTGCCCGCGCCAACAACGAAGGGCGCTCCACCCGCGCGGGTGGAGCGCCCTTCGTGCCTGCTCAGTGCGTGATCGCGAGCTTGCGGTGCACCCAGCGCAGCGGTCGCGGCGCCCACCAGTTGAACCGGCCGAGCAGCGTCATCGTCGCGGGCACGAGGAGGAGGCGGACGATCGTCGCGTCGATGAGCACGGCGACGGCGAGCGCGAACCCGACCTCCTTGATGACGAGGAGGTCGCCGAAGACGAAGCCCGCGAAGACGACGATGATGATCGCCGCCGCGGACGTGATGATCCGGCCGGAGCGCTGGAGCCCCAGGCGCACGGCCTCGTCGTTGGGGTGGCCCGCGTCGTAGAGCTCCTTGACGCGCGCGAGCAGGAACACCTCGTAGTCCATGGCGAGGCCGAACGCGAACGCGACGACGAGCGCGACGACGTACGTCTCGATGCCGCCGACGGAGGAGAAGTCGAGCAGGCCCTCCAGGTGCCCGTCCTGGAACACCCACACGAGCACGCCGAGCGAGGCCGCGAGCGAGAGCGCGTTCGTGAGCAGGGCCTTGACCGGCACGACGACCGAGCCCGTCATGAGGAACAGGAGCACGAGCGTCGCGCCGACGACGATCCCGACGGCCCACCACACGCGCTCGCCGAGGGCGTCGAGGAAGTCGACCTGGCCGGCCGCCTGCCCCGTGACCCACACCTCGAACCCCGGGTCGGTGGCGCGGACCTCGCGCACGACCGACACCGCCTCCGGCCCGCCGGCGTCGTCCGCGTCGACGTGCACGCCCACGACGGCGTAGTCGCCGAGCGGGGCGGCCGGGTCGACGCTCGCGACGCCGTCGAGCCCCGCGACCTCGTCGGCCCACGCCTGGGCGTCCTCGACGCTCGCGTCGACCACCGCCACGACCTGGGCGCTCTCGCTCGACGGGTACTGCGCGGCGAGCTCGTCGACGAACTCCCGCTGCGGGGACCCCTGCGGGAGCAGCTCGATGCCCGAGTTGCGCATGTGCAGGCCGAGCACGGGCAGCGCGAGGACGACGAGCACGACGACCGTCGTCAGCAGCACCCACACCGGGTGGCGCTGCACGCGCGCGGCGAGGCGGGAGAACACGCCCTCGTCGGACTGCACGTCCGCGGTCCGGGCGAGCACGCGGCGCAGGCCGGGGATCCGGCCGAGGATCCCCGGCTTCGCGAGGCGGCGACCGGAGAACGCGAGGAGCGCGGGGACGAGCGTGAGCGCCGTCGCCACCGCGACGAGGACGACGCCGAGGCCGCCCGCGCCGACCGACCGCAGGATGTCCGGGCGGAACACCATGAGCCCCGCGATCGAGATCGCGACCGTGAGCGCCGAGAACGCGACGGTGCGGCCCGCCGTCTCCATCGTGCGGATCAGCGCGGCGTGCACGACGCCGTCCCCGCGCCGTCGCCGCAGCGACGGGTCGTCGCCCGCGGCGATCAGCCGGTGCAGCTCCTCCCGGAACCGTGACACGACGAGCAGCCCGTAGTCGATCGAGAGTCCGAGCCCGAGCAGGGTGACGACGTTGACCACCGACGCGTCGACGTCGAGCACGTACGTGAGGCCGAGCAGCACGCCCAGCCCCGTCCCGATGGACGCGACGGCCCCCGCCATGGGCATCGCGGCCGCGAGGAACCCGCCGAAGACCAGCACCATGATGAGCAGGGCGATCGGCAGGGCGACCTTCTCGCCGGTCGTGAGGTCCTCCTCGACCTGGCCGGTGATGGCGTCGACGATGAGCGCGTTGGAGCCCACGAGCCCCGTCGCGTCCCCGGCCGCGTCGGGCGCGGCCTCCGCGAGGACGCCGGGCACCGCCTCGAGCTGCTCGACGACGCGCTCGGCCACGGCGTCCGTGCGCTCCGCGTCGAGGTCGGTGCGCAGCGTCACCACGGTGAGGAACCCGTCCCCGTCGTTCGCGACGAGCGACTGCGCGGCCGGGTCCTCGACCCCGCCGGGGATGACGTACGGGTTGATGACCGTGTCCACGCCCTCGATCGCCACGAGGTCCGCGTTGACCTCCGTCATGGCCTCCACGACCTGCGCGTCCGCCGGGTCGACCTCGCTCACGAGCAGCGTGATCTCCGGCCCGCCCTCGTCGTTCTCGGCGAGGATCTCCGTCGCGCGCTCGCTGTCCGAGCCGGGGATGGAGGGCGCCCCCGTCGTCACCCTGTCGAACACGCTCTCGCCGTGCACGCCGAACAGCGCGAGCGCGAACCCGAGCCCGGTGAGGAGGACCCACGCGACGACCGTGAGACGGGGGTGGCGGGCGACACGACGACCGAGGCTCGAGAACACGAGCGCCAGCATCCCATCCGGCCGCTCCGCGTGTCAGATCGCCCGCGCCGCTGTGGACGACGTTCACCCGACCTCCTCAGGCCGGCGGCGCGGAGGAGCGTGGGTGGCGGTGCGTAGGCTCGGGGCATGTCCACCGGTGATCTGTTCGGCGGCGACCTCTTCGGCGCCGCCACCTCCGGCGCGCAGGGCACGCCGCGACCTGGACCGGGGGCCCCGCTCGCCGTGCGCATGCGCCCTGCCGCCCTCGACGAGGTCGCGGGCCAGGCGCACCTGCTCGTCCCGGGCTCGCCCCTGCGGCGGCTCATCGAGTCGGACGCGTCCGGCGGCCGAGCCGCGCCCGGCTCCGTCATCCTCTGGGGCCCGCCCGGCACCGGCAAGACGACGCTCGCCTACCTCATCGCGACCGCGTCCGGTCGGCGCTTCGTCGAGCTCTCCGCCGTCACCGCGGGCGTCAAGGACGTGCGCACCGTCGTCGAGGACGCCCGCCGCCGCCTCGCGACCGGGGGCGAGGAGACCGTCCTGTTCATCGACGAGGTGCACCGCTTCTCCAAGTCCCAGCAGGACGCGCTCCTGCCGAGCGTCGAGAACCGCTGGGTCACCCTCGTCGCGGCGACCACGGAGAACCCGAGCTTCTCCGTGAACTCGCCCTTGCTCTCCCGCTCGCTCCTGCTCACGCTCCAGCCCCTCGGGGACGACGACGTCCGCGCCCTCGTGCGCCGCGCCGTCGCCGACGACCGGGGGCTGGGCGGTCTCGTCGCGCTCACGGACGAGGCGGAGGGTCACCTCGTGCGGCTCGCCGGCGGCGACGCGCGCAAGGCCCTCACGGTGCTCGAGGCCGCAGCCGGCGCCGCGCTCTCGGACGCCCCGGTGCCCCTGCGCGTGGCGGCGTCCGAGGACGTCGACGGCGACGCGGACGCCGACCCGCACGGGGACGGTACGCGCGGCGAGGCCGACGGCGCCCCGGCCCCCGTGCCGGTAGACCTCGAGGCCGTCGAGCGAGCCGTGGACGTCGCGGCCGTGCGCTACGACCGCGACGGCGACCAGCACTACGACGTCGTGTCCGCGTTCATCAAGTCGATGCGCGGCTCCGACGTCGACGCGTCCCTGCACTACCTCGCGCGCATGATCGCGGCGGGGGAGGACCCGCGCTTCATCGCCCGGCGCATCGTCATCGCGGCCGCGGAGGACGTCGGCATGGCCGACCCGTCCGCGCTCCAGACCGCCGTCGCCGCGGCCCAGGCCGTCCAGCTCATCGGCATGCCCGAGGGACGGATCGTCCTCGCGGAGGCCGTCGTGCACCTCGCGACCGCGCCCAAGTCCAACGCCGCCTACCTCGGGATCGACGCGGCGCTCGCGGACGTGCGCGCCGGGAAGGCCGGGTCCGTCCCGACGCACCTGCGCGACGCGCACTACCCGGGCGCCAAGCAGCTCGGGCACGGCACCGGGTACCGGTACGCGCACGACGCGCCCCACGGCGTCGCACCGCAGCAGTACCTGCCCGACACGCTCGTCGGGTCGCGGTACTACACGCCGACCGACCGCGGCTACGAGCGCCAGGTCACGGACCGGCTCGGCCGCATCCGCGACATCCTGGCTCAGGACGATGCTGACCCCGCCCGGACCGCGAGATAGCGATTCCCGGCCCAGATAGCGACCACCGACCTTGTCCGGGGCGGCGTGAAGTCGGGGGATCGCTATCTCGCGCCGCGCGGTTGCGCGACGACCGTCGTCGGTCGACCACAGGGCCGCCCCCACGGGCAGTCGTCCACAGGTGACGGCAGTGCGGGGTGCCGTCACTCGGCCGTCAGCGCTGAGATGGCTCCCATGCCGACGACACGTCCACCGTCCCGTCCAGGGAGCCCGATCCCGCGCCCGCGCAGCCTTCCCGCTGTCGTCCGCTCGACGCCCGAGCGCGAGGACGAGATCCGTGCGGCTCGGCGGCGTGGAGAGCTCCTCCGCCTGCGTCGCGGGGTGTACGTCGCGGCCGGTCCGCACGCAGAAGTCCCCGCGAGCGTGGCGCTCGAGCGAGAACGACAGCACCTCACCCATCTGGCCGCCGTGCTCGAGTCGCTCACCACGGACCTGTGGGTGAGTCACACGAGCGCCGCGCTGCTGTGGGGTTGCTGGACGTACGGGCTTCGGCCCGAGGCAGAGATCACTCAGCTCCGGCCGCCCGACGTCCGGGCGTCGGCCGGGCCCGTGCGTCGCCACTGGACGGCGCTGCCCATGCGTGACCGCACGACGCTCGCCGGTGTGCCCGTGACGACGCTCGAGCGCACGGTCGTCGACTGCGCGCTCACCCTGCCGGGCGAGCAAGCCGTCGTCGTCGCGGACTCGGCGTCGCGCATCGGGATCGATCGCTCGCTCGTCCGGCGGATCCTCGCGGAGTCGCTGGGCAAGCGGGGCGTGCGTTCGGCGCGCCGGGTGCTGGCGATCGCCGACGGCGCGGTGGAGTCCCCGGGGGAGGCCCGCCTACGCTGGGTTCTGGGCGAGGCGGGACTGCCTCCGCTGTCGGCCGCGATCGCGGTCTCGACGTGGGCAGGTCAGCGGTGGGTCGACCTCGGTTGGCAGGATCTCAAGGTCGGGCTCGAGTTCGACGGACGCCTCAAGTATCGGGGCACGACCGACGAGGTCGAGAGCGCTCTGTACGAGGAGAAACGGCGCCACGACGCGCTGGTCGAGGCGGGGTGGATCCTCCTCCGGGTCTCCTGGGAGGACCTGGACAACCTGGACGGGCTCGTCGCGCGCGTCCTCGCCGCCCGAGGACGAGCCGCCGCGAGATAGCGACGCCCGGCGCCACGGGTGCTAGGGCGACGGTCGGTAGCCGCTACCTCGGCGGGGGATCGCTATCTCGCGGGTGGGGTAGACTCCTCAGGTTGCCTTCACGGCGACCACCTGGGACCTCGGCCCCGACCTACCGTCTCTCCTCGGAGAGGCACGTGGTCCATCGGCTGGTCCCGCACCCGGACCCGACTCCTCGGGACCAGGTGTGACGTCAGTACCCACACGACAGGAATGAGATACCGCTGTGACGTCTGTCAAGCGCTCGCGCCGCCAGGTCCGCCTGAGCCGCGCCCTGGGCATCGCCCTCACCCCGAAGGCCGTCAAGCACTTCGAGAAGCGCCCGTACCCCCCGGGTGAGCACGGCCGCGCCCGCCGCCGCACCGAGTCCGACTACGCGGTCCGTCTCCGTGAGAAGCAGCGTCTGCGCGCCCAGTACATGCTCCGCGAGAAGCAGCTCGCGCGTGCGTACGAGGAGGCCCGCAAGGACAAGGGCCTGACCGGTGAGGCGCTCGTCGAGAACCTCGAGACCCGCCTCGACGCGCTCGTGCTGCGCGCCGGCTTCGCCCGCACCATCCTGCAGGCGCGCCAGGCGGTCACGCACCGCCACATCCTCGTCGACGGCAAGATCGTGGACCGCCCGTCGTTCCGCGTGAAGCCCGGCCAGACCCTCCAGGTCAAGCCGAAGAGCCAGGCGACGACGCCGTTCCAGGTCGCCGCCGCGGGCGCGCACCGCGACGTCCTCCCGGCCGTCCCGGGCTACCTTGACGTCCAGCTCGAGAAGCTGAGCGCGATCCTCACGCGTCGCCCCAAGCGCGCCGAGGTCCCCGTGCAGTGCGAGGTCCAGCTCGTCGTCGAGTACTACGCTCGCTGACCCCCGCTCCGGACGCCTCGCTCACCGCTTCGTCGGCGAGCGAGGCGTTCGTGCGTCCGGACCGCGGCGCCCGCGGCGACCCCGCCGTCGTGTCGCGCCCGACGACGGTCCCCGCCCTCGTGCGGGTAGTGTTTCGCGGAGCCGTGGACGCGGCACCGTGACTGGCACTGGAGGAAGAATGTCCCTGGGAGACGTGGCCGGCCTCATCGCAGCCATCGCGTTCGTGCTGCTCGTCGGCCTGCTCGCGGTGCCGCTCCTCAAGCTCGGCCGTGTGCTCGACGAGGCGCGGGCGAGCATCAAGGAGGTCACGGACCACTCGGTCCCCATCCTCGACGAGGCCGCGACGACCGTCGCCACGACCAACAGCCAGCTCGTCAAGGTCGACACGATCACGACGTCGGCCGCCCAGGTGAGCGAGAACGTGTCCGCGCTCACGGGGCTGTACGCCGCGACGTTCGGCGCCCCGCTGGTGAAGGTCGCCGCGTTCACCTACGGCGTGCGTCAGGCAGCCGCCCGCTCGTTCGGCCGACGCCGTGCGTCGGACGGCGCCGGGCGTGCCGAGGGGTCGCGCTGATGCGCCGCGTCTTCTGGGTCGGCGTCGGGGTCGCGATCACGGTCGTGGTCGTCGTCCGCGGCAAGAAGATCCTCGCGCGTTACGCACCCGCGTCGCTCGTGGACCAGGCCACCGAGCAGGTCAACGGGCTGGGCGAGAAGGTCGTCGGGATCGCCCGCGACTTCCGCACCGAGTTCACGCTCGCGCGCGACGCGCGCGAGCAGGAGCTCATGGCGGCGCTCCTCGCCGAGGGCCAGGAGGACCCGGACGTCGTCCGAGCGCGCCGCGCGGCCGGCCGCCACACGCGCCCGGCCGCGGGAGACCCCAGCCCGTTCGACGACACGGACGACGTCGAGGACCTCCTCGGTTACTCCTTCTAGGACGCGCGGCCCGGCCGCCGCGACCCACAGCTAGCACCCCGCACGACCCACCGACTGCCCGAAGGACATCATGCGCACCGCCGAGATCCGCAAGCGCTGGCTCGACTACTTCGCCGACCGCGACCACACCGTCGTGCCCTCGGCGTCGCTCGTCTCCCCGGACCCGTCCACGCTGTTCACCATCGCGGGCATGGTCCCGTTCATCCCGTACATGACGGGGGAGCAGACCCCGCCGTGGGACCGTGCGACGAGCGTCCAGAAGTGCGTGCGCACGCTCGACATCGACGAGGTCGGCAAGACGACCCGCCACGGCACGTTCTTCCAGATGAACGGCAACTTCTCCTTCGGGGACTACTTCAAGGAAGGCGCGATCACCTACGCCTGGGACCTCGTCACGGGCTCGCGTGAGGAGGGCAAGTACGGGTTCGACCCGGAGACCGTCTGGGTGACCGTCTACCACGACGACGACGAGGCACGGCAGCTCTGGAAGCGCATCGCCGGCCTGCCCGACGAGCGCATCCAGGCCCGCGGCAAGAAGGACAACTACTGGTCGACCGGCCAGCCCGGTCCCGCCGGCCCGTGCTCGGAGATCTACATCGACCGCGGCCCCGAGTTCGGTCAGGAGGGTGGCCCCGTCGTCGACGAGGACCGCTACCTCGAGATCTGGAACCTCGTGTTCATGCAGTACGCGATCGACGACGTGAAGTCGAAGGAGGAGTTCCGGATCGTCTCGGAGCTCGCGCGCAAGAACATCGATACGGGCATGGGCCTGGAGCGCGTCGCCTACCTGCTCCAGGGCAAGGACAACCTCTACGAGATCGACGAGGTCTTCCCCGTCATCGCGGCCGCCGAGGCGCTCTCGGGGAGGCGCTACGGCGCGAACCGCGAGGACGACGTGCGCATGCGCGTCGTGGCCGACCACGTCCGCTCGGCGCTCATGATCATGAGCGACGGCGTGCGTCCCTCCAACGAGGGTCGCGGCTACGTCCTGCGCCGCCTGCTGCGCCGCTCCGTGCGCGCCATGCGCCTGCTCGGTGTGGAGGACCGCGCGATGCCCGCGCTGCTCCCCGTGAGCCGCGACGCCATGGCCCCGTCGTACCCGGAGGTCGCGACCGACTTCGAGCGCATCTCGAACGTCGCCTACACCGAGGAGGACGCGTTCCGGCGCACCCTCACGTCGGGGACGACGATCCTCGACACGGCCGTCACCAAGGCCAAGGCCGCCGCGGGGACAGGCGGGGTGCCGCTGCTCGGCGGCGACCAGGCGTTCGCCCTGCACGACACGTACGGCTTCCCGATCGACCTCACGCTCGAGATGGCAGCCGAGCAGGGCGTCCAGGTCGACGAGAAGGCGTTCCGCGCCCTCATGACCGAGCAGCGCCAGCGCGCCCGCGCCGACGCGCTCGCCAAGCGCTCGGGCGGGGTCGACACGGCCGCCTACGAGTCGCTCGCGGGCGAGCTCTCCGCGCCGGTGGAGTTCCTCGGCTACACCGAGTCCTCGGCCGCCGTGCGCGTCGCGGGCCTGCTCGTCGACGGCGTGCCCGCGCCCGCCGCGACCGCGCCCGCGGACGTCGAGGTCGTGCTCGACCGCACGCCGTTCTACGCGGAGGCCGGCGGCCAGCTCGCCGACCACGGGACGATCGTGCTCGACGGCGGCGCGACCATCGAGGTCGACGACGTCCAGCGCCCGATCAAGGGCCTGTCCGTGCACCGCGGCCGCCTCGTCGAGGGGACCGCGGCGCTCGGCGACCCGGGGACCGCGACGATCGATCGCGACCGCCGCAAGGCGATCAGCCGCGCCCACTCGGCGACGCACATGATCCACAAGGCGCTGCAGGAGTCGCTCGGCAAGGAGTCGACCCAGGCCGGGTCGGAGAACGCGCCGAGCCGGATCCGCTTCGACTTCCGCCGGTCGTCGGCCGTGCCCGCGGGCGCGCTGTCGGAGATCGAGGAGCGGGTCAACACCCAGCTCCAGGAGAACCTCGAGGTCACGGACCAGCTCATGCCGATCACCGAGGCGCGCGCCCTGGGCGCGATGGCGCTGTTCGGCGAGAAGTACGGCGACGTCGTCCGCGTGGTGTCGATCGGCGGGGACTGGTCGCGCGAGCTGTGCGCCGGCACGCACGTGCGCCAGACGGGCCAGCTGGGCCTCGTCACGCTGCTCGGCGAGTCGTCGATCGGCTCGGGCGTGCGCCGCGTGGACGCCCTGGTCGGCGACGGCGCCTACGGCTTCCAGGCCAAGGAGCACGCGCTCGTCGGCCAGCTCACGGGCCTGCTCAACGTGCGGACCGAGGAGCTGCCCGACCGCGTGGGCGCGCTCGTGTCCCGATTGCGCGACGCGGAGAAGGAGCTCGCGCAGCTCCGGCAGGGCCAGCTCCTCGCGGTGGCCGGCACGCTCGCCGCAGGCGCGGAGCTCGTCGGCGGCACGCGCGTCGTCGTGCACGACGCCGGTGAGGTCGCCTCCGCGGACGACCTCCGCGCGCTCGCGCTCGACGTGCGGGGTCGCCTCGGCGAGTCCGAGCCGGCCGTCGTGGCCGTCGGCGGCGTCGCGAAGGGCCGCCCGCAGGTGGTCGTCGTGACCAACGCCTCCGCCCGGGCCGCCGGCCTGCGCGCGGGCGTGCTCGCCAAGGCGGCCGCCCAGACGCTCGGCGGTGGCGGCGGCGGCAAGGACGACATGGCCCAGGGCGGCGGTACGGACGTGTCCGCGCTGCCCGCCGCGCTCCAGGGCGTGCGCGACGGCGCCGCGGTCGCCGCGTGACAGGCGTCCCCTCGCTGCCCGGTGACGACGAGCGCGCCCCCCTCACGCGGGGGGCGCGCCTCGCCGTCGACGTCGGCAGCGTGCGCGTCGGGCTCGCGGCGAGCGACCCCGACGGGCTCGTGGCGACCCCGGTCGAGACGCTCGCGCGTGACACGCGCACCGGCGCCGCGGTCCCGTCGGACATCGCACGGATCGCGGCCGAGGTCGAGGAGCGCGGGGCACGCGTGGTCTACGTGGGCCTCCCGCGCCACCTCTCCGGGAGCGAGGGCGCCGCCGCCCAGGGCGCGCGGGCGTACGCTGGACGGGTGGCACGCGTCGTCGCACCGGTGCCGGTGCACCTCGTCGACGAGCGGATGTCGACGGTCAGCGCCCACCAGGCGCTGCACGCGTCGGGACGCGCCGGCAAGAAGCACCGCAGCGTCGTCGACCAGGCCGCCGCCGTTATCATTCTGCAATCCGCTCTCGACGCCGAGCGGGGCGCGGGGGCGCGCGCCGGAGAACCTGTAGACCCGACAGGAGACCACCGACCGTGACCGACCTGTTCGAACGGCCCGCCGTCCAGGGCGAGCAGCAGCCCGCGCGCTCGTCGCGCTCGGAGCAGCGCGCGCGCCGGGCGGCGAAGAAGCGACGCCAGCGCCGGCGCCGCCGCGCCCTCGTGGTGCTGCTCGTCTCCCTCCTCGTGGTGGGCGGAGCGGGGTACCTGCTGCTCAACAACGCCTCCGACCTCTTCGGGTTCGACAACCCGCTCGAGGCGAAGGACTTCGAGGGCCCGGGCACCGACCCCGTCGACGTCGTCATCGAGCCCGGCTCGACCGGCCGCGACATGGGCGCGGTGCTCACCGAGGCGGGCGTCGTCGCTAGCTCGGCGGCGTTCGCCAAGGCGTTCGAGGAGAACCCCAACGCGGGGAAGATCCAGCCGGGCACCCACACCCTGCTCCTCGGTATGCCCGCGAAGGATGCCGTCGCGCGCCTCGTCGCGAACGACTCGCGCGTCGAGACGAAGATCACCATCCCCGAGGGCTACACGGTCAAGCAGATCCTCGAGAAGGCGTCCTCCGTGACGGACATCCCGGTCGCCGACTTCGAGGCCGCCATGGCCGACACCGCCGCGACGGGCCTGCCCGCGGAGGCGAACGGCAACTACGAGGGCTGGCTCTACCCGACGACGTACGTCCTCGAGCCCGGCGACGTGAGCCCCCAGGGGGTCATCCAGGGGATGGTCTCGCAGACGGTCATGAAGCTTGACGAGCTCGGGGTGGCTCCGGAAGATCGCGAGACCGTGCTCAACAAGGCCTCGCTCATCGAGCGAGAGGCGAAGTACGCGCCGGACCGTCCCAAGATGGCGCGTGCGATCGAGAACCGCCTCGCGATCAACATGGCGCTCCAGATCGATGCGGCGGTCGCCTACGGCCTGGACAAGCCGGGGACCGAGCTGACGCGTGACGACACGCAGAACCCCGACAACCCCTACAACACCTACGTGCACAAGGGGCTGCCGCCGACCCCGATCGCCAGCCCGGGCGCCGAGTCGTTGGCCGCCGTCGTGAACCCTGAGCCGGGGGACTGGATCTTCTGGACCGCCGTGAACCTCGAGACCGGGGAGACGAAGTTCGCCGTGACGTGGGACGAGCACGAGGCGAACGTCGCCGAGCTTCGTCGGTGGCAGGCGGAGAACGGCGGGTGAGCGCGCCGCGCGCGCCGCGACGGGCGGCCGTCCTCGGCCACCCCGTCGCCCACTCGCTGTCCCCGGTGCTGCACCGCGCCGCATACGAGGCGCTCGGCCTCGACGGCTGGACGTACGAGGCGATCGACACGATCGAGGAGCAGCTCCCGGCGCTGGTCAACGGTCTCGACGCGTCGTGGGCGGGCCTCAGCCTGACCATGCCGCTCAAGCACGCGGTGATCCCGCTTCTCGACCACGTCGACCCGCTCGCGAACGTCGTCGGCGCCGTGAACACGCTCGTCGTGCAGCCCACGGGCGGCCGGCGGCCGACGTTCGTCGGGACGAACACCGACGTGCACGGGCTCGTCGCCGCGCTCCGGGAAGGCCTGGGGGAGCGGGACGCACGGACGGCCGTCGTGCTCGGGGCGGGCGCGACCGCCGCGTCGACGCTCGCCGCTCTCGCCGAGCTCGGCTGCACCACGCCGACGGTCCTGGTGCGCTCGCTCGGGCGCACCGGCACGCTCCAGCGCGCGGCGCACCGCATGGGCGTCGAGCCGCGCTTCGAGATCCTTGACCCGTCGTCCTCCGCACTGCGCGACCGCCTCGGGCGGGCCGACGCGGTCGTCGCGACCCTTCCGTCGCGTGCGGCCGACCCGGTGGCCGAGGCGCTGGCACAGGCTGCCGCGCCGGTCGCAGGCGTGCTGCTCGACGTCGTCTACGACCCCCGGCCCACGGCGCTCTCGGCCGCGTGGGCAACCCTGGGCGGCACCGTCGTGGGCGGCGAGCGCATGCTCCTGCACCAGGCGGCGGAGCAGGTGCGTCTCATGACGGGCAAGGTGGCCCCGCTCGCCGCGATGGACCGGGCGCTCGGGGCCGCCCTCGGCGTCGCGGTCTGACGGAGTTCCGGGAGACCGTCGGTCAGGCTGGCGCGCGTCGGGACCCCGCCGTCACGCGACGGCGTGCACCCGGAGCGCCGCGTCGCCGAGCACGGCGGCGACTCCCGCCCCGATGACCATGAACGGGCCGAACGGCACGGCGGTGTCCCGGCGTGCGCGGCGCGTGACGACGAGCGCGAGCGCCCACACGCCGCCGAGCACGAACGGCAGGACGAGACCGGCGACGAGCTCGCCCCACCCGAGCCAGGCGAGCGGCGCGGCGAGCATCCCCGCGAGCTTCACGTCACCGAAGCCCAGGCCCGGCGGGTACGCGATCCGCAGCGCGGCGTAGGCACCGAAGCCCAGGAGACTGCCGACGACGGCACGGCCGAGGGCGGCGCCGTCCGCGGTGACGAGCGCGGCGAGGCCGAGCAGGAGCACGGCCGCGAGCCAGGACGGCAGGACGATCACGTCGGGCAGCCGGTGCGTCCGCGCGTCCACCACGGCGACGATCGCTCCCGCCGCGGCGACGAGCACGAGGGCCGGCGTCGCCCACGACGGACCCGACCACCACGTCGTGCCGGCCGCGGCGAGCCCGGCAAGGACGATCCCGGGCGGCCCGGAGAGCCGCAGCTCGCGGACCAGGTCGTCGCCCCGGCGTCGCACCCAGGGTCGCTCGTCCTCGGCCATCACGTGCTCGACCGCCTCCGATGCGGCGACCCGCGCCGGCGCGCCGTCCGTCGTCGTCCCGTCCCCCTGCTGGACCATGCGCGGCACCGTAGCGCGCCCGCCACCGCGCGCGCCGCCGTCGTCCACGACGCGCCGGACCGCGCGTCCGCCTCTCCGATCCTCGGGTCTTCGCCGCCCGGGGACCCGGTCGGCGATCGCCGGTCCGCACTGCGGGCGCCCGCCGGGACGTGGGTGCCGACGTGGGAGGATGGCGATCATGCTGCGTTGGTTGACATCGGGTGAGTCGCACGGTGAGGCGCTGGTCGGGATCCTCGACGGGCTGCCCGCGGGCGTCGAGCTCACCACGGAGGACGTGAAGGCCGCGCTCGCGCGTCGTCGCCTCGGGTACGGGCGCGGCTCGCGCCAGAAGTTCGAGCAGGACGTGCTGCGCGTCCTGGGCGGGCTGCGTCACGGCGTGACCCAGGGCGGCCCGCTCGCGCTCGAGATCGCGAACTCCGAGTGGCCCAAGTGGGTCGACGTCATGTCGTCCGACCCGGTGCCGCCCGAGGCGCTCCAGGTCGACGCCGGGACGGGCGACGTGCGCGAGATCGCGCGCAACCGGCCGCTCACGCGTCCGCGCCCCGGCCACGCCGACCTCGTGGGCATGCGCAAGTACGGCTTCGACGACGCCCGCCCCGTGCTGGAGCGGGCGTCGGCGCGCGAGACGGCGACGCGCGTCGCCCTCGGCGCCGCGGCGGCGAAGTTCCTCGAGCAGGCGCTGGGCGTCCGCCTCGTGTCGCACGTCGTGGGTATCGGCCCCGTCGAGGTCCCCGAGGACGCCGCGGTGCCCGGGCCCGACGACGTCGCCGCGCTCGACGCCGACCCGGTGCGCTGCTTCGACGCCGCGACGTCCGCCGCGATGGTCGCGGAGATCGACGAGTGCCAGAAGGCGGGCGACACGCTCGGCGGCGTCGTCGAGGTGCTCGCCTACGGTGTCCCGTCCGGGCTCGGCACGTACGCGCAGAGCGACCGGCGCCTCGACGCGCGGCTCGCCGCGGTGCTCATGGGCATCCAGGCGATCAAGGGCGTGGAGGTCGGCGACGGCTTCCGCACCGCGCGCCGCCGCGGGTCCGCGGCGCACGACGAGATCGAGCGCGGCACCGACGGCCGCATCCACCGCCTGAGCAACCGCGCGGGCGGCGTCGAGGGCGGCATGTCGAACGGCGAGGTGGTGCGCGTGCGCGCCGCGATGAAGCCCATCTCCACCGTGCCGCGCGCGCTCGCGACGGTCGACGTCGTCACGGGCGAGGTCGCCAAGGCCCAGCACCAGCGCTCCGACGTGTGTGCCGTCCCTCCGGCGGCGGTCGTCGCCGAGGCCATGGTCGCGCTCGTGCTCGCCGAGCAGGCGCTCGAGAAGTTCGGCGGCGACTCCGTCGCGGAGGTCCGCCGCAACGCCGAGGCCTACCTTGCCGCGATCCCGGAGCTCCAGCGCTGATGACGCCCGTCCCCCCAGGCACGCGCCCGGTCGTCGTCCTCGTCGGCCCGCCCGGCAGCGGCAAGTCGACGGTGTCGCGGCACCTCGCGGACCTGCTGGGCCTCGCGCAGCGTGACACGGACACCGACGTCGAGACCGCGGCCGGCAAGCCGGTCGCCGACATCTTCGTCGACCACGGCGAGCCGCACTTCCGCGAGCTCGAGCGCGAGGCAGTGACGACGGCGCTCGCGACCCACGACGGCGTCCTCGCCCTGGGCGGCGGCGCCGTCCTCGACGAGCACACCCAGACCGCCCTCGCGGCGTACGTCGCGTCGGGCGGTGCCGTGGTGTTCCTCGACGTGAGCCTCGCGCACGCGGCGCCGCGCGTCGGGCTCAACCAGTCCCGCCCGCTGCTGCTGGGCAACCCGCGGGCACGGTGGGTCGCCCTCATGGAGGCGCGGCGTCCCGTCTACGAGCGGGTCGCGACGCTGCACGTCGTCACCGACGCGCGCACGCCCGCGCAGGTCGCCCAGGAGATCCGGGCGCACCTCGCGGGTGGCGGCGGCGCGGCGGACCGTGCCGCCGCGCCCGCCCCCGCCGACACCCCGGCCGAACAGGAGAACGCGTGAGCGACACGACCCCCGCCCCGGACACCGAGCCCGTCGTCGGGCCGACCGACGAGCGTCCCGCGCCGACGCGCGTCCGGGTCGTCGGGGACCAGCCGTACGACGTCGTCGTGGGCCGGCACCTGCTCGGCGAGCTCCCCACCATGCTCGGCGAGCGGGTGCGCCGCGTGCTCGTGGTCCACCCCGCGGCCCTCGCCGCGACGGCCGAGGTGGTCCACGAGGACCTCAAGGCGTCGGGCTACGAGGCCTTCGTCGCAGAGGTCCCGGACGCGGAGGAGGCCAAGACCGCGCAGGTCGCGGCGTTCCTGTGGGGCGTGCTGGGGCAGCTGGACTTCACGCGCACGGACGCGGTCGTCACGGTCGGCGGGGGCGCGACGACCGACCTCGGCGGGTTCGTCGCCGCGACCTGGCTGCGCGGCATCCGCGTGGTGCACGTGCCGACGACGCTGCTCGCGATGGTCGACGCGGCGGTCGGCGGCAAGACGGGCATCAACACCGCCGAGGGCAAGAACCTCGTCGGGTCGTTCCACCCGCCCGCGGGCGTGCTGTGCGACCTCGCGGCGCTCGAGTCGCTCGGGCGCTGGGACTTCGTCGCCGGCATGGCGGAGGTCGTCAAGACGGGCTTCATCGCCGACGAGCGCATCCTCGAGCTCGTCGAGGAGCACGCCGACGCGCTGAGCGCGTGGGGCACGCGCCCGACCACCGACGAGACGTGGGCGGTCGTCGCCGAGCTCGTCGAGCGCTCGATCGCGGTCAAGGCGCGCGTCGTGGGGGAGGACCTCAAGGAGGCCGGCCTGCGCGAGATCCTCAACTACGGGCACACGCTGGGCCACGCGGTCGAGCTCACCGAGCGCTACCAGTGGCGCCACGGCGCCGCCGTCTCCGTCGGCATGGTGTTCGCGGCCGAGCTCTCGCGCCTCGCGGGGAAGCTCGACGACGCGGTCGTCGAGCGCCACCGCGCGGTCCTCGGCTCGCTCGGGCTGCCGCTCACGTACCGCGGCGACCGCTGGGAGCAGCTCCTGTCCGCCATGCGCCGCGACAAGAAGTCGCGCGGCGACCTCCTGCGCTTCGTCGTGCTCGACGACGTCGCCCGGCCCACGCGGCTCGAGGGCCCGGACCCGACGCTCCTCGCCGCGGCCTACGCCGAGGTCGCGGCCGACGCGCCGGTGGGACGCGGCCCCGTCGCGCTCTGACGTCGCGCCGCCCGCGCGCTCACGCCCACAGGCCGCGCGCCCGGAGCACGTCGCGCAGCAGGTCCGCGCGGTCGGTGACGATCCCGTCGACCCCGAGGTCCAGCAGCCGGTGCATCGTCGCGCGGTCGTTCACGGTCCACGCGTGCACCGCCACGCCCGCCCGGTGCGCGGCGCGCACGAACCCCGAGTCGACGACGCGCACCCAGCCCCCGCGCACGGGGACCTGGAGGCAGTCGACCGAGCGCGCCGCGAGGCGGGCCAGCGCGTCCGTGCGCGCCCTCCCGGCGAGGAACATGCCCAGGACCGCGCCTCGCGCCCCCGAGACGGTGACTGGGCGCGAGAGCCGTGCCACCGTCGCCTCCCGGCGCGACGCCGCGAACGACGCGACGCACACGCGGTCGTGCGCGCGCGTGCGCTCGATCGCCCGCGCGACCGGCTCGGCGGCCGCCGCGGACTTCACGTCGAGGTTCACCCGCAGGTCCGGCCACGTGCCCAGCACGTCCTCGAGCGACGGCACGGGCTCGGTCCCGCCGATCCGGGCCGCGCGCACGGTCCGCCACGGGAGGTCGGCGACGAGCCCGTGCGCGTCCGTCGTGCGGTCGAGGGACGCGTCGTGGAGCGCGACGGCGACCCCGTCCGCCGTCGCGTGGGCGTCCGTCTCGACGTACCGCAGCCCGAGGTCGCGCGCGGCGGCGAAGGCCGCCATGGAGTTCTCCAGGCCCGCGCGCGAGAACCCGCGGTGCGCGAGCGCGACGAACGGCGCCTCGAGGTAGCCGCCGGTGCGGTCCGCGGCGACGCTCACGCCGCCACCCGGGCCGCGTGCTCGTCGAGCCAGCCCGTGAGGGCGCTCAGATAGCTCGCGCGCGGGCCGTCGGCGGAGAGCGTGAGGTCGTGCACCGCGTCGGGGACGACGAGCTCCGTCACGTCGCGCCCGAGCCGCGGTGCGAGCCGGGCGATCTGCGCGACGTCGAGGACGGTGTCGGTCGTGTCGAGGTCCCGCTCTCGGTCCGGGCTCGTCGGGTCGTCCGTCCCGGACCGCTCCGCCCGGGCGACGAGCACCGGGCACGCGACCTCCAGGCCGCGCGCCACGCGCGCGTGCCCCCGCCGCACCGCCCGCAGCCAGCCGGCCCGCACGGGCACGCCCTCGGGGCGCTTGAGCGTGGTGTCGAAGGCCCACCGACCGCCACGGTCCGCGAGCAGGTGCCCGGTGTACGCGGAGGGACCTGCGCTGACGACCGTCAGCGGGCTCCACGGCCCGACGGCGTCCAGCACCCGCGTCCCCACGGTCCGCTCGACCCACGACGCGCGCAGGTCCAGGAACGGGCTGTCGAGCACGAGCGCGTCGCACCCGCCCCCACCCCGGTGGGAGTGCGCCCACAGCGCGGCGACGAGGCCGCCGGTCGAGTGCGCGTGCACGACCACCGGTCCCGGCGTCCGCCGCGCGGCCGCGACCGCCACGCCGAGGTCCGCCGCCGTCTCGCGCAGGTCGTCCACGTAGTGCGGCACCTGCCCCGGACGCAGCGACCGGCCCGCGCGCCGCAGGTCCACTCCCAGCGCGTCCCACCCCGCCTCGGCGAGCGCCGCGACGACGTGGTCCTGGAAGACGTAGTCGTTGTACCCGTGGACGAGGACGACGGTCCCGGCAGGGCGCGCCGGTCGGTCCGCGCGCCGCACCAGCGTCAGGACCGGCGGGACCGCCTCGCGCGCGCTGCCCGGGGTGGAGACGCCCGGCAGCCGTGGGGCCGGGAGCTCGAGCGACTCCCACCCCTCGACCAGCGCGTCGGGCTCCCAGCGGGCGCGGGGGACGGCGACGAGGCTCACCCCGCCAGCGTGCCCGACGGCGCGGCCCGCCGCGCGTCGAGAGAAGCACCCCCGCCGTGGGGCCCGACCACGGCACGAGCACGTACGCGCCGCGCGCCCACGGCGCCGCTAGGCTCGGGCGCCATGGAACGCGTGCTGGTCCTCAACGGACCCAACCTCGGCCGGCTCGGAGTGCGCGAGCCGGAGATCTACGGCTCGGCGTCGATGGCCGACCTCCAGGAGTCCGCCCTCGCGTGGGGGAGCGCGCTCGACCTCACGGTCGACGTGCGGCAGACCGACGACGAGTCCGAGCTCGTGGGCTGGCTCCACGAGGCCGTCGACGCGCGCGCCCACGTCGTGCTCAACCCGGCCGCGTTCACGCACTACTCCTACGCCGTGCGCGACGCCGCGGCGCAGGTCACGACCTCCGGCCTCCTGCTCGTCGAGGTGCACCTGAGCAACCCCGCGGCGCGCGAGGCTTTCCGCAGCCACTCCGTCGTCGGCGCGGTCGCGACAGGCACGATCGCGGGGTTCGGGTTCGACTCGTACCGGCTCGCGCTCGAGGCGCTCGCGGCCCGGCTGCGGGGCTGACGTCGGGTCGTCCGCTCCCGACAGCCTGCCTTGATCCCTCGCCATCAAGTCCTCATGCTTGATACCTCCATCTCAAGGGTATAGCCTGGATCGCATGTTCGTCCTCACCGTCGACCAGCGCGGGAGCACGGGCCACCCCGACCGGGTGCCCGAGGTGCTCGCCCGCCTGGGCGAGCTCCTCGACGGCCGCCCCGGCGTCGTGGTCCCGTTCGACCGGACCGTGGGCGACGAGGTGCAGGGCGTGCTCGGCGACGCCGGCACCGTGGTCGAGGTCGTGCTGGACCTGCTGCGCGACGGAGGCTGGAGCGTCGGCGTCGGCGCCGGGAGCGTCGACGAGCCCCTGCCAGCCGTCTCGCGCGAGGCCTCCGGGGAGGCGTTCGTGCGGGCGCGGGAGGCGGTCGAGCAGGCCAAGTCGCGTGCGGCGACGGCGCCCGTCGCGGTCCGGGGCGAGCCGTCGGCGCGGGCGGCCGAGGTCGAGGCGCTCCTGCGCCTCCTCGCGGCGGTCGTGGAGCGGCGGACCGCCCCGGGGTGGGAGGCGGTCGACACGCTCGCGCGTGTGGGTGGCACCCAGAAGGATGTGGCCCGCGTGCTCGGGGTCTCCGAGCAGGCGGTGAGCCAGCGGCTGCGCGTCGCGCTGTGGCCCGAGGAGGCGGCGGTGCGACCCGTGGTGGCGAGGCTGCTGGGCGAGCTCAGGTCGAGTCGTCAGGGTGAGCCGTTCGAGGATCCGCGGAAGGGTGGGAGATGACGGACCCGGTGTCGGTCGTGCTGGTCGTGCTGGTGTGGGTCGTCGCGCTCGTCGCGAGCGTGCTCGGCGGAGGGCCCGTGACGCAGTGGGTGCTGCGCGCCGCGGCACGCTCCGGCGACCCGGCACGCTCGGGCTCCGGCGGTGCGGGGCGCGGGAGGGCCCGGTCCGCCGCGGCTGACCCGGCCGCCGTCCCCGTCCCCCCGCCGCCGCCTCCGGCGACCGGGCCCATCGGCACCGAGGCCGTCAAGGCGCTGCGCGGCGGCACGTGGATCGGGATCCTCGAACGGTTCGCCATCACCGGCTGCCTCCTCGCCGGTGAGCCCGGCGGGATCGCCTTCGTCGTGGCGATCAAGGGCCTCGGGCGCTACCCGGAGCTGCGCGAGCACCCTGTGGCGTCCGAGCGGTTCGTCATCGGGACCCTCGCCTCGATGTGCTGGGCGGCGACCGTGGGCGTCGTGGCGGACGCGGTCCTCGTCGCGCTCCGGTAAGATCGTCAAGGCCCATTTCCGCATCCCGCCCTCGGGGGACCCTCTCGTGCCGTCCGGCACGCGGTTCCGCGTGGGGCGGAGACCGCAGACCCTCCGACAGGAAGACGAACGTGGCGACCACCAACGACATCAAGAACGGCACCGTGCTGCGACTCGACGGCCAGCTGTGGACCGTGATCGAGTTCCAGCACGTCAAGCCCGGCAAGGGTGGCGCGTTCGTCCGCACCAAGATCAAGAACGTCATGACGGGCAAGACGATCGACAAGACGTTCAACGCCGGCCTCAAGATCGAGACGGCCAACGTCGACCGCCGCGACTTCCAGTACCTGTACCAGGACGGCGCGGACTACGTGTTCATGGACACCTCGACGTACGACCAGATCACGATCTCGGCGGAGATCGTGGGCGACGCCAAGGACTACATGCTCGAGAACCAGAACGTGCTCATCGCGTCCAACGACGGTCAGCCGCTCTACATCGAGCTCCCCGCCTCGGTGGTCCTCGAGATCACGTACACCGAGCCCGGCCTCCAGGGCGACCGCTCCACGGGCGGCACCAAGCCGGCGACGCTCGAGACGGGCGCGCAGATCCAGGTCCCGCTCTTCCTCGAGCAGGGCACCAAGGTCAAGGTCGACACGCGCGACGGCTCGTACCTCGGCCGCGTGAACGACTGACCGGGTACCCCGAGAGCCGCTGAGAGCCGAGAGAGACAGCCGATCACCATGGCCGCACGCACCAAGGCGCGCAAGCGCGCGCTCGACGTCCTCTTCGAGGCGGAGCAGCGTCAGGTGGACCCGACGACCCTCCTCGCGGAGCGCGTCGCCGACCCCGGCACCGCGCAGACCGCCCTGCCGCAGTACGCGGTCGACATCGTCGAGGGCGTGCTCGCGCACCGCGACCGCATCGACGAGCTGATCGAGACGTACTCCCACGGGTGGACGCTCGAGCGGATGCCGGCGGTCGACCGGGCCCTGCTGCGCATCGGCGGCTGGGAGATCCTCTTCAACGACGACGTGCCCGACGTCGTCGCGATCGACGAGGCCGTCGACCTCGCGCGCTCGCTGTCGACCGACGACTCGCCGTCGTTCGTCAACGGGCTGCTCGCGCGGATCGTCGAGATGAAGCCGACGATCACCGCCTGAGCACCCCCGCGGCCCCCGGGCCGCCACCACCCCGCCGCGGCGTCGGTCACCGAGTGTGACCGACGCCGCGTCTCGTCGGGCGGGACGAGCGCCCGGTCCGCGACGCGCGACGGTAGGGTGGGTGACCGTCAGACATCCTTTAAGGCCCGTCCTGTGAGGCGGGGAAGGAGGTCGCCGGACATGAGCTCTGGCGCTGCTGTGCCCACACCCGCTTCATCGACCCCCGAGGCCGGGACCGTCGTCCTGACGGCCGCCGACATCTCCCGCGCGCTGACGCGCATCGCCCACGAGATCGTGGAGCGCAACAAGGGGGCCCACGACCTGGTCCTCCTCGGCATCCCGACGCGCGGTGTCCCGCTCGCGACGCGGCTCGCCGAGCGACTCGCCGCCATCGAGGAGACGCCCGCCGACGGCGCGCCCGACCCGCACGCCATCGTCGGCGAGCTCGACGTGACGATGTACCGCGACGACCTGCACCGCCACCCGACGCGCACGATCGGCGCGACGCGCCTGCCCGCGTCGGGCATCGACGGCAAGGTCGTGGTGCTCGTCGACGACGTCCTGTACTCGGGGCGCACGATCCGCGCCGCGCTCGACGCGATCAGCGACCTCGGGCGTCCGCGCGCCGTGCAGCTCGCCGCGCTCGTCGACCGGGGCCACCGCGAGCTGCCGATCCGTCCCGACTTCGTCGGCAAGAACCTGCCGACCTCGACGTCCGAGCGCGTCAGCGTGCGCCTCGCGGAGGTCGACGGCACGTCCGCGGACGGGTCCGCCACGGACGCGGTCGTGATCCGGCCCGCGACCCCGGGGGCGGAGGCGCGCGCATGAGGCACCTCCTGTCCACCCAGGACCTCGCCCGCACCGACGCGGTGCGCATCCTCGACACGGCCGCGCAGATGGCCGCGACGCAGGCGCGCGAGATCAAGAAGCTCCCGACGCTGCGCGGCCGCACGGTCGTCAACCTCTTCTACGAGGACTCGACGCGCACCCGCATCTCGTTCGAGACCGCCGCCAAGCGCCTGTCGGCCGACGTCATCAACTTCTCGGCCAAGGGCTCGAGCGTGTCCAAGGGGGAGTCGCTCAAGGACACCGCGCTGACCCTCCAGGCGATGGGCGCGGACGCGGTCGTCGTCCGCCACCAGGCCTCCGGGGCCCCGCACCTGCTCGCCCACGCGGGCTGGCTCGACGCCGCGGTCCTCAACGCCGGCGACGGCACGCACCAGCACCCCACGCAGGCGCTGCTGGACGCGTACACGCTGCGGCGCCACCTGTCCGGGACCGCCCTCACCGCCGCCGGAGCGAGCGGCCCGGACGACGCGGCCGCGCGCGGCGCGGGCCTCGACGGGCGGCACGTGGCGATCGTCGGGGACGTGCTGCACTCGCGCGTCGCGCGCTCGAACGTGCACCTGCTGCACACCCTCGGAGCGCGCGTCACGCTCGTGGCCCCGCCCACGCTGCTGCCCGTCGGCGTCCAGACGTGGCCGTGCGCGGTCTCCTACGACCTCGACGCAACCCTCGCGGGCGACACCGCGCACGGCGGCCCGGACGCCGTGATGATGCTGCGCGTGCAGCGCGAGCGCATGAGCGGCTCGGGAGCCGGCGGGGGAGCGTTCTTCCCCAACCCGCTCGAGTACAGCCGCAAGTACGGGCTCGACGCGCGGCGGCTCGGGCTCCTCGCCGAGCACGCGATCGTCATGCACCCCGGGCCGATGAACCGCGGGCTCGAGATCTCCGCGCAGGCGGCGGACTCGCCGCGCGCCGTCATCGTCGAGCAGGTCGCGAACGGAGTCGCCGTGCGCATGGCCGTGCTCTACCTCCTCCTCGCGGGCAGCGACGAGACCGACGCCGCCCCGGCGTCGGGCGTCCCGCTCTCGCCCGCCCAGCCTCCCGCCGTCGAAAGGGTCCCCGCCTCGTGAGCAGCGCCGCAACCACCACGTACGTCCTGCGCGGCGCGCGCCCGCTCGGGGGCGAGCCCGTCGACATCGTGCTCTCCGGCGGCGTGATCGCCGAGATCGCTCCGGTCGGCGCTGCGCGCGCCGGGTCCGACGACGGCGAGACCGTCGTCGTCGACGCGACCGGCCTCGTCGCCCTGCCCGGCCTGGTCGACCTGCACACGCACCTGCGCGAGCCGGGTCGCGAGGACGCGGAGACGATCGAGTCCGGCACGCGCGCCGCCGCGGCGGGCGGGTTCACCGCCGTGCACGCGATGGCGAACACGACGCCCGTCGCGGACACGGCCGGCGTCGTCGAGCAGGTGTGGCGCCTCGGTCGAGACGCGGGCTGGGTCGACGTGCACCCCGTCGGCGCCGTCTCCGTCGGGCTCGCCGGCGAGCAGCTCGCCGAGCTCGGCGCGATGGCCGACTCCGCGGCCCGCGTGCGCGTCTTCTCGGACGACGGGAAGTGCGTCGACGACCCGATCCTCATGCGCCGGGCGCTGGAGTACGTCAAGGCGTTCGACGGCGTCGTCGCCCAGCACGCGCAGGAGCCGCGCCTCACCGAGGGCGCCCAGATGAACGAGGGCGTCGTCTCGGCCGAGCTCGGCCTCGCGGGCTGGCCCGCGGTCGCCGAGGAGGCGATCATCGCGCGCGACGTGCTCCTCGCGGAGCACGTGGGCTCGCGCCTGCACGTGTGCCACCTGTCGACCGCGGGCTCGGTCGAGATCGTGCGCTGGGCCAAGGGCCGCGGCATCGACGTCACCGCCGAGGTCACGCCCCACCACCTCGTCCTCACGGACGACCTCGCGCGCGGCTACGACCCGACCTTCAAGGTCAACCCGCCGCTGCGCACCGCCGCTGACGTCGAGGCGGTGCGCGAGGGCCTCGCGGACGGGACGATCGACATCGTCGCGACCGACCACGCGCCCCACGCTCGCGAGGACAAGGACTGCGAGTGGGCCGCGGCCGCGTTCGGCATGACCGGCCTGGAGACGGCGCTGAGCGTCGTGCAGCAGACCATGGTCGACACCGGCCGCCTCACGTGGGCCGACGTCGCGCGCGTGCTGTCGAGCGCGCCCGCGCGCATCGGCCGCATCGACGCCGGCGAGCGCGCCCAGGGCCGCCCGCTCGAGGTCGGCGAGCCCGCCAACGTCACGCTCGTCGACCCGGCCGCACGCCGGGTCGTCGACGGCGCTGGGCAGGTCACGGCGAGCACCAACACGCCGTTCCAGGGTCGCGAGCTGCCCGGTGCCGTCGTCGCGACGTTCCTGCGCGGGCGGGCCACGGTCCTCGACGGCGCACCCGTCCCGGCGGGCACCGACGCGCGGGGGGTGCGGGCGTGAACCTGCCCCAGCCCGTCGCGGTCGGCATCTGGGTCGTCCTCGGCGTCGTCCTGCTGACGCTCGTCCTCGTCGGTCGACGCCGCCTCGTGCGCCGCTCGGTCGGCGTCGTCCCGACGCCTCCGGCGGCGCCCGCCGACGCGGCGCGGGGCGCCGTGGTGCTCGGGCCGCTCGACGCGCTCTACGTGTCCAGCACGCTCGCGGGCGACTGGCTCGCGCGCGTCGGGGCCCACGGCCTCGGCGACCGGTCCCAGGCCCAGGTCACCGTGCACGACGGCGGCCTGCACGTCGCGCGCAGCGGCGCCCCGGACGTGTGGGTGCCCGCAGCGGCGGTCGGGGGCGCGTCCCTCACGCCCGGCATGGCCGGCAAGTTCGTCGGCAAGGAGGCCATCGTCGTCGTGACGTGGACCGTGCCCGCGGAGCCCGTCCCCGCCGACGCGCCCGAGGCTCCGGCGAACCCCGAGGTACGGCTCGACACCGGCCTCCTGCCCCGACACGACCACGACGTCGCGCGCCTCCTGGAGGCCGTCCAGCGCCTCGCCGGACGAGCCGACGGCGACCGCGACGCACCCGCCGCCGACGGCTCCCACGAGCGACGACCCGGGGCGCCGAGCGGCGCCGCCCCCGCAGACCCCGCAGACCCGGCGCCGACGCGCGAGAGCGCGACACCCGGCACCGACGAGAACGACGAGGAAGCACCGTGACCGCCCCAGTGAACCCAGCGACCACCCTGACCTCAGCGACCGCACCGCCCACCGACCGGGCCCTGATCGTCCTCGAGGACGGCACCGTGCAGACCGGGCGCGCCTACGGCGCGCGCGGCACCACGGTCGGCGAGATCGTCTTCAACACCGGCATGACCGGCTACCAGGAGACGCTCACCGACCCCTCCTACCACCGCCAGATCGTCGTCATGACGGCGCCCCACATCGGGAACACCGGCGTCAACGACGAGGACCCCGAGTCCGGCAAGATCTGGGTCGCCGGGTACGTCGTGCGCGACGCCGCCCGCCGGGCCTCGAGCTGGCGCGCGCAGCGCACCCTGGACGACGAGCTCGCCGTGCAGGGCGTCGTCGGCATCAGCGACGTCGACACGCGCGCCCTGACGCGCCACCTGCGCGAGCTCGGCGTGATGCGCGCGGGCATCTTCTCCGGCGACGCGCTCGTGCGCGACGGCTACCCCCGCACCGTCGAGGACCTCGTCGCCGAGGTGCAGGCCGCGCCCGCGATGGCCGGCGCCGACCTCGCGCGCGAGGTCAGCACGGACGAGGCGTACGTCGTCGAGCCCTTCGAGGGCACGACGCCCGACGGCGAGCCCGTCGCGACCGTCGTCGCCGTCGACCTCGGCATCAAGTCGATGACGCCGCAGCGCCTCGCGCAGCGGGGGGTGCGCGTGCACGTGGTGCCCGCGGCCTCGACCATCGAGGACGTCGAGGCGTACGCGCCCGACGGCGTGTTCTTCTCCAACGGCCCGGGCGACCCGGGCGCCGCCACGCACGAGGTCGAGCTGCTGCGCGACGTCCTGGACCGCGGCACCCCGTTCTTCGGGATCTGCTTCGGCAACCAGATCCTCGGCCGCGCCCTCGGGTACGGCACGTACAAGCTCGCGTACGGCCACCGCGGCATCAACCAGCCCGTCATGGACCGCCGCACCGGCAAGGTCGAGGTCACCGCGCACAACCACGGGTTCGCCGTGGACGCGCCGCTCGACGGCGAGTCCGTCGCCCCGCACGACGGGGGCCGCTACGGGCGCGTCGTGGTGTCGCACGTCGGGCTCAACGACCAGGTGGTCGAGGGGCTCGAGTGCCTCGACCTGCCCGCCTTCTCCGTCCAGTACCACCCCGAGGCCGCGGCCGGCCCTCACGACGCCGCGTACCTCTTCGACCGCTTCGTCGAGCTCATGGCGTCCCGACGCGCCGAGAGCTCCGCAGCCGCCGACCAGAACACCAAGGAGAGCTGACCGTGCCTCGCAGAACCGACATCTCCAGCGTCCTGGTCATCGGGTCCGGCCCGATCGTCATCGGCCAGGCGTGCGAGTTCGACTACTCCGGCACCCAGGCGTGCCGCGTGCTCAAGGAGGAGGGCCTGCGGGTCGTCCTCGTGAACTCGAACCCGGCCACGATCATGACCGACCCCGAGTTCGCCGACGCGACCTACGTCGAGCCGATCACGACCGAGGTGCTCACCTCGATCATCGCCAAGGAGCGCCCCGACGCGCTCCTGCCCACGCTCGGCGGGCAGACCGCGCTCAACGCGGCGATCGCGCTCGACGAGGCGGGCGTCCTCGCCGAGTACGGGGTCGAGCTCATCGGCGCGAACATCGAGGCGATCCAGAAGGGCGAGGACCGCCAGCAGTTCAAGGACGTCGTCGAGAAGTGCGGCGGCGAGTCGGCGCGCTCGGTCATCGTGCACACGGTCGACGAGGCGATCGCGGCCGCGGGCGACCTCGGCTACCCGATGGTCGTGCGCCCGTCCTTCACGATGGGCGGCCTCGGCTCGGGCTTCGCGTACGACGAGGAGGAGCTGCGCCGCATCGTCGGGCAGGGCCTGCACTACTCCCCGGTGACCGAGGTGCTCCTCGAGGAGTCGATCCTCGGCTGGAAGGAGTACGAGCTCGAGCTCATGCGCGACAAGCACGACAACGTCGTGGTGGTGTGCTCGATCGAGAACGTCGACCCCGTCGGCGTGCACACCGGCGACTCGATCACGGTCGCGCCGTCGCTGACGCTCACGGACCGCGAGTACCAGAAGCTGCGCGACATCGGCATCGCCGTGATCCGCGAGGTCGGGGTCGACACGGGTGGCTGCAACATCCAGTTCGCCGTGGACCCGGACACGGGCCGCGTCATCGTCATCGAGATGAACCCGCGCGTCTCGCGCTCGTCCGCGCTCGCGTCCAAGGCGACCGGGTTCCCGATCGCGAAGATCGCGGCGAAGCTCGCCGTCGGCTACACGCTCGACGAGATCCCCAACGACATCACGCAGGTGACCCCGGCCTCGTTCGAGCCCACGCTCGACTACGTGGTCGTCAAGGTGCCGCGGTTCGCGTTCGAGAAGTTCCCGGCCGCCGACCCGACGCTCACGACGACCATGAAGTCCGTCGGCGAGGCCATGGCGCTCGGGCGCAACTTTACCGAGGCGCTCGGCAAGGCGCTGCGCTCGATCGACAAGGGCGGGTCGGTGTTCCACTGGGACGGCGACCCCGTCTCGGGCGCGGACCTCGACGAGCTCCTCGTGCGCATCGCGCGCCCCACGGAGAACCGCATCATCGGCGTCCAGCAGGCGCTGCGCGCCGGAGCGAGCGTCGAGCAGGTCTTCGAGGCGACGAAGATCGACCCGTGGTACCTCGACCAGATCCAGCTCGTCAACGAGGTCGCGGCGGCCGTCGCGGGCGCCCCGGCGCTCACCGAGGACGTGCTGCGCGAGGCGAAGAAGCACGGCCTGTCCGACGCGCAGGTCGCGCGCCTGCGCGGCATGGGCCCGGCGGGCGAGGCCACGGTGCGCGAGGTGCGGTACGCGCTCGGCGTGCGCCCCGTCTACAAGACGGTCGACACGTGCGCGGCCGAGTTCGCGGCCCGCACGCCGTACCACTACTCGTCCTACGACCTCGAGACCGAGGTCGCCCCGCGCGAGCGCGAGGCCGTGATCATCCTCGGCTCGGGCCCGAACCGCATCGGCCAGGGCATCGAGTTCGACTACTCGTGCGTGCACGCGGCGCTCACGCTGCGCGAGCGCTACGAGACGATCATGGTCAACTGCAACCCGGAGACGGTCTCGACGGACTACGACACCTCCGACCGCCTGTACTTCGAGCCGCTCACGTTCGAGGACGTGCTCGAGGTGTACCAGGCCGAGCTCGCCGCGGGCCCGGTGAAGGGCATCATCGTCCAGCTCGGCGGCCAGACGCCGCTCGCGCTCGCCCAGCGCCTCGCCGACGCCGGCCTGCCGATCCTCGGCACGAGCCCCGAGGCGATCGACGCCGCCGAGGACCGCGGCGAGTTCGGCCGCGTGCTCGTCGAGGCGGGCCTGCCGGCCCCGGCGTTCGGCACCGCGCGCTCGCTCGACGAGGCGAAGGACGTCGCGGCCGGCATCGGCTACCCGGTGCTCGTGCGCCCGTCCTACGTGCTCGGCGGTCGCGGCATGGAGATCGTCTACTCGGCCGAGCAGCTCACGGGCTACGTCGAGCGCGCGCTCGCCGCGGCCGCCGCCGAGGACCGCACGGCCGGCACGCTGCCCGCGCCGCTGCTCATCGACCGCTTCCTCGACGACGCGATGGAGATCGACGTCGACGCGCTCTACGACGGCACCGAGCTGTTCCTCGGCGGCGTGATGGAGCACATCGAGGAGGCCGGCGTCCACTCCGGCGACTCGGCGTGCGTGCTGCCTCCGGTGTCGCTGTCCGAGCAGGAGATCGAGCGCATCCGCCGCTCGACCGAGGCCATCGCGAAGGGCGTCGGCGTGCGCGGCCTGCTCAACGTGCAGTACGCGCTCGTCTCGGACGTCCTGTACGTCCTGGAGGCCAACCCGCGCGCGTCGCGCACCGTGCCGTTCGTCTCCAAGGCGACGGGCACGTCGCTCGCCAAGGCCGCGGCCCGCGTCATGGCGGGTGAGACGATCGCCGAGCTGCGCGCGGCGGGTGCCCTGCCCGCCGAGGGCGACGGCGGCACGCTCCCGCTCGACGCGCCGATCGCGGTCAAGGAGGCGGTCCTGCCGTTCAAGCGTTTCCGTACCGCCGACGGCGTGGTCGTGGACACGGTCCTCGGCCCGGAGATGCGTTCCACGGGCGAGGTGATGGGCTTCGACCGCGACTTCCCGCACGCGTTCGCCAAGTCGCAGGCCGCGGCGTTCGGCGGGCTGCCGACGTCGGGCCGCGTGTTCGTCTCGGTCGCCGACCGCGACAAGCGCTCGATCGTGTTCCCGGTCAAGCGGCTCGCGGAGCTCGGGTTCGAGATCCTCGCGACGGACGGCACGTCGAGCGTGCTGCGCCGCAACGGCATCGCGTCGCGCGTGGTGCGCAAGTTCTCCGCGGGCCGCGGTGCGGACGGCGAGCCGACGATCGTCGACCTCATCACGGCCGGCGAGGTGGACATGGTCATCAACACCCCGTCCGGGCAGGGCGCTCGTGCCGACGGCTACGAGATCCGGGCCGCCACGACCGCGGCGGACAAGCCGATCGCGACGACGGTCGACCAGCTCGCCGCGGCGGTGCAGGGCATCGAGGCGGTCCTGGCGGGACCGTTCGCGGTGGCCAGCCTCCAGGAGCACATGGCGGGCGAGGGCCTGACGGCCGGCGTCACGCTGCCCATGGCCGCCGCGGAGCGGGTGAGCGCGTGAGCGCGGGCTTCGGCGCGCGGCTCGCTGCCGCGATGGACGACCACGGGCCGCTGTGCGTCGGGATCGACCCGCACGCGAGCCTCCTCGACGCGTGGGGCCTGCCCGACGACGCCGACGGTGTCCGTGAGCTCGGCCTGCGGGTCGTCGAGGCGGTCGGGGGGCGGGTGGCCGCGGTCAAGCCGCAGGCGGCGTTCTTCGAGCGCCACGGCTCGCGCGGGGTCGCGGCCCTCGAGGAGGTCATCGCGGCCGCCCGGGCGGCGGGGACGCTCGTCGTCGTCGACGCCAAGCGTGGCGACATCGGCTCCACCATGGACGCGTACGCCGAGGCGTTCCTCCGGGACGGCTCGCCGCTCGCGGGGGACGCGCTGACCGTCTCGCCGTACCTCGGCTTCGGGTCGCTCGCGCCGGCGGTCGACCTCGCCCTGTCGTCCGGCCGCGGGCTGTTCGTCCTGTGCCTCACCTCCAACCAGGAGGGCCACGAGGTGCAGCACGCGCGCACGCTCACGACCGACGGCCGGCCGGCCGGGCCGAGCGTCTCCGCGGCGATGGCTGCCCACGCGGCCGTCCTCAACCAGGGCGCCGAGCCGATGGGCTCGGTCGGTCTCGTCGTCGGGGCGACCGTCGGCGACGCGGCGGCGCGGACCGGGACGGACCTGACCGCCGTGAACGGGCCGCTGCTCGCGCCGGGCGTGGGTGCCCAGGGCGCGGGGGAGCGCGAGCTCGCCACCGTGTTCGGGGACGCTCGTCGTCAGGTGCTCGCGTCCTCCTCGCGCGGCGTCCTGCGCGCGGGACCGGACGTCGACGCGCTGCGCGCGGCGGCCCGGTCGGCCACTGACGAGGTCGCGCGCGCACTGCGCGGTTGAGCGACGGTCACCCGGTCGACGGGGCCGGCACCTGCGGGTGCCGGCCCCGTCGCCGCGCCGGCGTCCGGGCGTGGACACCGCCGTCCCGCCGAACTGACCCTGCGGCCGTCGTGCCGTGCGAGACTGCGCCCATGACCTCCCACGACGCGACCTCGAGCCCCTCCGCCATGCCCGAGCGCGGCGAGAAGAACTCGGCCGTACCCGCACCCGCGGCCGGAGCGGTGCCGGGGGCGCTCGACGTGCCGGGCACGTGGAACGCGCGCGACGTCGGTGGCCGGGCCGTCCCGGTCGGTCACGACGAGCCGCTGCGCACCGGCGTGCTCCTGCGGACGGCGAGCCTGTCGCGCCTGACCCCGGCGGGCCAGGCGGCGCTCTCCGACCTCGGGGTGACGACGGTGCTCGACCTGCGCGGGGACGACGAGCTCGAGCGTGACGGCGCGGACGTCGTGCCGGGCGGTGTCCGGGTGCTGCGCCGCGGCATGGACCCGACGCGGGGCCTGCAGGCCGGGGGCGGCGCCGGCGGGGGAGCGTCGGCCGACCCCGCGGCGCTCATCGCGGGCCTGCTGGCGGCCGACGACCCGACGGCGGTCGCGCGCCGCATGATGCACGGCGTGTACGCGACGTTCGTCCAGGACCCGGGCATCCGCGCCACGGTCGGGCGCGTGCTCGGCGAGGTCGCGTCGTCGGAGGGCGCCGCGGTCGTGCACTGCTCGGCGGGCAAGGACCGCACCGGGTGGGTGGTCGCCCTCGCCCAGTACGTCGCGGGCGTCGGGGAGGAGGACCGCCGGGCGGAGTACCTCGCGAGCCGCACCGCCGTCGGTGGCCTCGCCGCGCTCGTCCCGCCCATCCCGGGCCTGTCCCCGGACGCGTTGGCCTCGGTCCTGACCGTGGAGCCCGAGTACCTCGAGGGCGCGTGGGAGCTCGCGGCCCGGGAGCACGGGAGCGTGGACGGCTACCTCGTCGCGTGCGGGGTGACGACCCCGGTGCGCGACGCCCTCGTGGCCCGCCTCGTGGCGTCCTGATCGTCGTCCTCGACCTCCGCACGTCGTCCGCGCGTCGGCCGCTCAGCGTCTGCCCAGCGTCGGCTCGGTGCGGCGTCGGTGCGTCGACCGCGCGCGACGCGCCACGTCCAGTCGTTGCCCGATCGGTCGAGGCTCGCTACTTTCGAGGGGTCGGCTCCGTGCGTCGGCGCAGGTCGCCCGGGTGATTCACCCGATAAGGGCTCCTCGTCGAGGCACGCCGGGACGACTGAGTGGGCCCATCCGCCTGACGACGAGTAGGTGACTTGCGTGGCACTTCCACCCCTGACCCCAGAACAGCGCGCGGCGGCGCTCGAGAAGGCCGCAGAGGCCCGACGCGTGCGCGCCGAGGTGAAGAACAGGCTCAAGTACTCCCAGGGCTCCCTGAAGGAGGTCATCGAGCGCGGGCAGACGGACGACATGATCGGCAAGCTCAAGGTGGTCTCGTTGCTGGAGTCCCTTCCCGGCGTGGGTAAGGTGAAGGCTCGGGCGATCATGGAGGAGATCGGGATCGCCGAGACACGTCGTGTCCGCGGCCTCGGTCCCCACCAGTCCGCGGCCCTCATCGAGAGGTTTGGCTGACATTTCCGCGCACCCGTCCGAGCCGACGCCGCACGCCCCCACCGAGGGGACGTCGGCGCCGGTGGTCTCACCCAGCCCCGCCCGCCTGACCGTCCTGGCCGGACCGACCGCCGTCGGGAAGGGGACGGTGTCGGCCGACATCCGCGCCCGGTACCCGGAGGTGTGGCTGTCCGTGTCGGCGACGACGCGCGACCCGCGGCCGGGCGAGGAGGACGGCGTCCACTACCTGTTCGTCGGCGCGGACGAGTTCGCCCGCATGGTCGCGGAGCGCGAGCTGCTCGAGTGGGCGGTGGTGCACGGTCGCAACAGCTACGGCACGCCCCGGCGCGCGGTCGAGGAGAAGCTCGCCGCGGGCGTGCCGGCGCTCCTGGAGATCGACCTCCAGGGCGCGCGCCAGGTCCGCGCCTCCATGCCCGAGGCGCGGTTCGTGTTCCTCGCCCCGCCGAGCTGGGACGAGCTGGTGCGCCGGCTCGTGGGCCGCGGCACGGAGGACGCGGAGGAGCGCGAGCGCCGGCTCACGACGGCGCGGGTCGAGCTCGCGGCGGAGTCGGAGTTCGACCACGTGATCGTCAACGACGAGGTGCACCGCGCGACGGACGAGCTCGTGCGCGTCATGGGGCTCGAGCCGCGCCCGGTCGTGGCGGCGACGGGCGATCCCGCGCCGGCGGGGGCTCCCGCGCCGGCCGGGCGCACCGAGCGGCGCATCGAACAGCACAGCGAGTAGACTGTCCTGCGGTGCCCGTGCGCGGGCCCGCTCCCCGGTGGGCCGCTGGCCCGGTCGGCGGCCCGCCTGCTGTGCGCGGTGCCGCGGCCGCCCGGCCCCGGACGGAGCGGTCGGCGCGCCGCCGCCATCGACCAGCTGCAGCCGTCGGCTGCAGACCCTTGAACCCACGGAGCGAACTGTGTCCGGAACCGTCGCCGCCCCCGAGGGCATCACCGACCCGCCCATCGACGACCTGCTGGAGCACGTCGACTCGAAGTACGCGCTCGTCATCTACTCGGCCAAGCGCGCGCGCCAGATCAACGCGTACTACTCGCAGCTCAGCGAGGGCCTGCTGGAGAACGTCGGGCCCCTGCTCGAGACGCGCAACCAGGAGAAGCCGCTGTCGATCGCGATGCGCGAGATCAACGCGGGCCTGCTGACGATCGAGGCCGAGCCCGACGAGGCAGACGAGGCCTGAGCCCGTACGCCGCGCACCTCCCCGTGGAGGGCGCGGCGTTCGTGCGTCCACGGCCGTCCAACGGCATGGTGGGCGCGGTGCCGGGCTGGACCGGCGGGAGGAGCGACATGCGGATCGTGCTCGGGGTGAGCGGCGGGGTCGCGGCGTACAAGGCCGTGCTGCTGCTGCGGCTGCTGCGCGAGCAGGGCCATCGGGTGCGGGTCGTGCCCACGGCGTCGGCCCTGCGGTTCGTGGGCGCCCCCACCTGGGAGGCGCTGTCGGGCGAGCCCGCCACGGACCAGGTGTTCGAGGACGTGGAGCACGTGCCGCACGTCGCGCTCGGCCAGGGCGCCGACCTCGTCGTCGTGGCGCCCGCGACCGCGGACCTGCTCGCGCGGGCGGCGTCGGGTCGGGCGGACGACCTGCTCACCTCGACGCTGCTGACCGCGCGCTGCCCGGTCGTGATGGCGCCCGCGATGCACACCGAGATGTGGGAGCACCCGGCCACGCGCGCGAACGTGGCCACGCTGCGCGCGCGCGGCGTGCACGTGATCGAGCCGGCGTCGGGCCGCCTGACGGGCGCCGACACGGGTCCGGGCCGCCTGCCCGAGCCGGACGAGATCGCGCGGGTCGCGCTGGCCGTCGTCGAGGGTCCCGGCGACGGCGCCCGTGTCGAGGGCGCCGGGCCGGGGCGCGACCTCGCGGGCCGGCGCGTCGTGGTGTCCGCCGGGGGGACGCGCGAGCCGATCGACCCGGTCCGCTTCATCGGCAACCGCTCGAGCGGGCGTCAGGGGGCCGAGCTCGCGCGGGCCGCGCGGGCGCGGGGTGCTCACGTGACGCTCGTCGCGGCGAACCTCGCCCCGGACGTCGCCGCGCTGGTGCAGGGCGCCGGCCTGGACGACGTGGTCACGGTCGAGACGACGGCCCAGCTGCGCGAGGCCGTGCGCGCCGCCGCGGCGGCGGCCGACGTCGTGGTGATGGCTGCGGCGGTCGCGGACTTCCGTCCGGCGCACGCGCCCGGGGCGAAGATCAAGAAGGTGCCGGGCCGCGGTCCTGAGCCGATCGCGCTCGTCGAGAACCCGGACGTGCTCGCCGAGCTCGCGCACGACCGGCTGCGCGCCGACCAGGTCGTGGTGGGCTTCGCGGCCGAGACGGGGGACGCCGACGGCTCGGTGCTCGACCACGGCCGGGCGAAGGCGCGCCGCAAGGGCGCCGACCTGCTCGTCGTGAACGCGGTGGGCGAGGGGCTCGGGTTCGGCGTCGACGCGAACGACGTGACCGTCGTCGACGGGGCCGGCGAGGTCGTCGCGACGGCGGGCGGGACCAAGCGCGCGGTGGCGGACGCCGTGTGGGACGTCGTCGCGGGCCGCGTGGCCGCGGGGTCGCCGGGTGGCGGGGTCTCACGGGCCGAGTGACCCGCGTCTCGTCTCGCCTACCGGATGCCCGCGCCCACGCCTCGGGACAGTAGGCTGTGCGGCATGGCTGATCTGCGTCTGTTCACGTCCGAGTCCGTCACCGAGGGACACCCGGACAAGGTCTGCGACCAGATCTCCGACTCCATCCTCGACGCGCTCCTGACGCAGGACCCGACGTCCCGCGTGGCGGTCGAGACCATGGTCACCACCGGCCTCGTGCACGTCGCGGGCGAGGTGACGACCGACGCGTACGTCGAGATCCCGCAGATCGTGCGCGACGTCGTGCGCCGCATCGGGTACACGTCGTCCGCGATCGGGTTCGACGCGGACTCGTGCGGCATCTCGGTGTCGATCGGGCAGCAGTCGCCCGACATCGCGCAAGGCGTCGACAAGAGCCTCGAGGAGCGCGACGACCAGCGCGACCACGACCCGCTCGACGCGCAGGGCGCGGGCGACCAGGGCCTGATGTTCGGGTACGCGAGCGACGACACCCCGAGCCTCATGCCGCTGCCGGTCTGGCTCGCGCACCGCCTCGCGGAGCGCCTCGCGCTGGTGCGCCGCGACGGGACGGTGCCGGGGCTGCGCCCGGACGGCAAGACGCAGGTCACCATCGGGTACGACGGCGACCGTGCGGTCACGCTCGACACCGTCGTCCTGTCGACGCAGCACGACCCGGACGTGCGCCAGGACGCGCTGCACCGCCTCATCGCGGACGACGTGGTCGCACCGGTCCTCGCAGCCGCAGGCGTGGACCTGGACACGCGCGAGACGCGCCTGTTCGTGAACCCGACGGGCACCTTCGTCGTCGGTGGCCCGCAGGGCGACGCCGGCCTGACGGGGCGCAAGATCATCGTGGACACCTACGGCGGCATGGCCCGCCACGGGGGCGGCGCGTTCTCGGGCAAGGACCCGTCCAAGGTGGACCGCTCGGCCGCGTACGCGACGCGCTGGGTCGCGAAGAACGTCGTCGCGGCGGGCCTCGCGCGCCGCTGCGAGGTGCAGGTCGCGTACGCGATCGGCAAGGCGCACCCCGTGGGCCTGTACGTCGAGACGTTCGGCACGGAGAAGGTGCCGGTCGAGCGCATCACGGCCGCGATCCGCGAGGTGTTCGACCTGCGCCCGGCGGCGATCATCCGTGACCTGGACCTGCTGCGTCCCATCTACGCCGCGACGGCCGCGTACGGGCACTTCGGCCGCGAGCTGGAGCAGTTCACGTGGGAGCGCACGGACCGCGTCGCGGACCTGCAGTCCCAGGTGTGACGCGCCCGGCCGGGCCCCGCGCGGTCGTGACCGCCGGGACGCCCGTCGACCGGCCCGCCGTGTCCGTGACCGCCCGGGTGACCGCCCGGGTGACGGCCCGGGCGACCGCCGAGGTCGTGACGGCGGCGCGTGGTTCGATGACGTCGTGAGCGAGCCCGAGGACACGTCGCAGGCGGTGCAGGACACCCTGCCGGGCGTCACGGCGCCCGCAGCACGGCGCCCCGCCGCCCCGGCGTCCCTGCAGGTCGCCGCCCACCTGCCCGTCGCGCGCCTGGCGCTCGACCTGGCGCCCCCGCACCTGGACCGCGCGTTCGACTACCTCGTTCCCGCCGCGATGTCCGACGACGCGCAGCCCGGCGTCCGGGTCAAGGTGCGGTTCGCCGGTCGTGACGTCGACGGGTACGTCCTGGACCGGGCCGAGCGGTCCGACCACGACGGCCGCCTGCTGCCGCTGCGCCGCGTCGTCTCGCCCGAGCCCGTGCTCTCGCCCGCCGTGGCGCGGCTCGCGCGGTCCGTCGCCGACCACTACGCGGGCACCCTCTCGGACGTGCTCCGCCTCGCCGTCCCGCCACGGCACGCGCGCGCCGAGCAGGCGCTCGCGGCCTCCGTCGCCGCGGCGCCCGACGGCGACGGCGCGGGAGGCGTGGCGCCGGACGACGGGCGCGGGGCCGACGGTGTGCCCGCTGCCCCGCCCGGTACGGACGGTGCGGCGGCCTCCCCCGGGGCGCCCGGCGGTTCGGTGTGGGCGCCGTACCGCGCCGGTGCGGCGTTCCTCGCGCACGTCGCAGGCGGGGGCGCCCCGCGGGCCGTGTGGACCGCGCTGCCCGGGCTCGCGCCCCCCGCCTCTCCTGCGCCGGGGTCGGAGTCCGCGTCAGGTGCGGACGAGCGAGGACGGGGCGCGGGCCGGGCGCGCCGCGGGGCGGACCCCCTGCCCGTGACGCACTGGGCGGCCGCGGTCGCGGAGGCGGTGCGCGCGGCCCGGTCGGGTGGCCGGGGGGCGCTCGTCGTCGTGCCCGACGCGCGCGACGTGGACCAGGTCTGCGCCGCCCTGGCCGCCGCGGGCCTGCCCGCCTGGGACGCGGCCACCGGGGGCGAGGTCGTGCGCCTGACCGCGGACGAGGGGCCCGCCCCCCGCTACCGCGGGTTCCTCGCGGTGCTGCACGGGCGGGCGCGCGTCGTCGTGGGGACCCGGGCGGCGGCCTTCGCCCCGGTGGCGGACCTCGGCCTCGTGGTGTGCTGGAACGACGGCGAGGACACGCTCGCCGAGCCGCGCGCCCCCTACCCGCACGCGCGCGAGGTCCTCGCGCTGCGCAGCGACCAGGAGGGGGCGGCGTTCCTCCTCGGGTCGCACGGCCGCACGGTCGCGGCGCACGCTCTCGTGGTGCGGGGCTGGGCGCACGACCTGGCCGCACCGCGCGACGTCGTGCGGTCGCGGGCACCCCGGGTCCGTGCCCTGACCTCGGTGGAGCTCGCGGCCGAGGGTCCGGGGGCCGCGGCCCGTATCCCGACCGCAGCCTGGCGGGCTGCGCGGTCCGCGCTGGAGCAGGGACCGGTGCTGGTGCAGGTGCCCCGCTCCGGGTACGTGCCCGTCGTCGCGTGCGGGCGCTGCCGCACACCCGCGCGCTGCACCGTGTGCCACGGCCCGCTCGCGCTGTCCGGTCCGCAGGCGACGCCGCAGTGCGCGTGGTGCGGGGCGCTCGCGGGCGGCTGGTCGTGCGCGGAGTGCCACTGGACGGGCCTGCGGTCGGTGCGGGTCGGTTCGCAGCGCACGGCGGAGGAGCTGGGGCGCGCGTTCGCGGGCGTGCCCGTGCACGTCTCCGGCGCTGCCGCCGCGGGCGGGGTGCTGGGTGCGGTGTCGTCGCGCCCGGCGCTCGTGGTCGCGACGCCGGGCGCGGAGCCGGTCGCCGAGGGCGGGTACGCGGCCGCGCTGCTGCTCGACGCCGCGGTCAGCACCGCGCACGTCGGGCTGGACGTCGCGCAGGACGCGCTCGCCCGCTGGCTCGCCGCGGCGGCGCTCGTGCGTCCGGCGACGGCGGGCGGGCAGGTGCTGCTCGTCGGCGACGCCGCCCCGGCACCGACGAACGCGCTCGTGCGCTGGGACCCGGCGCTCCTCGCGGACCGCGAGCTCGACGAGCGGGCCGAGCTGTCCCTGCCGCCCGCCGTGCGGGTGGCGGCGGTGACGGGGGACCGTCCGGCGGTCGCGGCGCTGCTGGGGAGGGTCGAGCTGGCGCGGCCCGACGCCGTCCTCGGACCGGTGGAGGTGCCCGCGCCCCCGCCGCGCGGGCGTGCGCCGGGAGCCGGGCCGGGCACTGGGGCGGGCACGGGCACGGGGACCGGCGACGGCGCGGGACCGGGGCTGCTGGACGCCCCGCCGGTGCGCGCCGTCGTGCGCGTGCCCGTGCGCGACGGTCGGCGGCTCGCGCGCGAGCTCGCCGCGTCGCTCGCGGTGCGCTCGGCGCGGCGGGAGCCGGGTAGCGTGCGGGTGGAGCTCGACCCGAAGGAGATCTTGTGACGCACCACCCCGCCACGGCCGACGGCACCCCCGGAGGCGCCCCGGCGCGCGCCATCGACGCCGTGCTGTACGACTTCGGCAACGTCCTGGTGGGCTGGGACCCGTACGGCGCCTACGCCGGGCTGGACCGCGAGGGCGTCGACGCGTTCTTCGACGACGTCGACTTCCGGGTCCTCAACCACGAGCGCGACGCTGGGGCCACCTGGACGGACGCTCGCGCCGTGGTCGAGGCCTCCCACCCGCATCACGTGGCGCTCCTGGACCGGTACGTCGCGCAGTTCTCCGCGACGCTCACCGGCCCCGTGGAAGGCTCCGAGGAGCTCGTGCGCGAGCTGCGCGACCTCGGCCTGCGCCTGTACGGGCTGACGAACTGGTCCGCCGAGCTGTACCCGCACGCCGGGCCCGCCGCCCCGGCCACGACGCTCATGGAGGACGTGCTCGTCTCCGGGCGCGAGGGCCTCGCCAAGCCCGACCCCGCGATCTTCGTGCTCGCGGTCGAGCGGTTCGGCCTCGACCCGGCGCGCACCCTCTTCACCGACGACAGCGCCGCGAACATCGACGCCGCGGCCCGGCTCGGTCTGCGCACCCACCTCTTCGACGGCACCCCGGGGTTGCGGGAGGCCCTGCGCGACCTCGGAGTGCCCGTGGCGCGGGGCCGCGAGGCGTCGTGACAGGCGACGGTGCCGGTCTCCGGCGTCACCTGACCACACGCGAGCGGGACGTCCTCGTCCGGATGGTGCGAGAGGGGGCCCGAGGTGAGCCCGTCTCGCCGGCCCAGGACTCCGAGGACCGCCGGCGCTGGCTCGCGCAGGTCGACGCGGTGCGCGTGGTCGGGACGTGCGGGTGCGGCATGTGCCCGACGATCGACCTCGCCGTCCCCGGGGTACCGGACGCCACGGCAGCGCCACTCGTCGTCCTGGAAGCGGGGGTCGACCGTGCGCTCGTGCTGCTCTTCGTGGACGCCGACCTCCTGAGCTGTCTGGAGCTCGCGCCGCTCGACGACACGCGATTCGTCGAGCTCCCGCCCGCGAACGAGCTGCGGTTCTAGCGGTCACGGCCGAGGTGACGGCCCGAGCCGATGCCCAGGCTCCGTGGTCGGCGGCCGGAACGGGCCACCTAGGATTGGGCCCATGCGCCTGCTGTTCGCCGGGACCCCGGATACCGCGGTCCCGTCCCTCGACGCCCTCCTCGACTCCCGCCACGACGTCGTCGCCGTCCTCACGCGTGCCGACGCGCCGTCGGGCCGGGGGCGGCGCCTGACCCCGAGCCCCGTCCGCGTGCGCGCGGAGGAGGCCGGGATCCCCGTGATCACCGACCGTCCCCGCGGCGAGGACTTCCTCGCGCGCCTGGCCGAGCTCGACGTCGACGCGGCGCCCGTCGTCGCGTACGGGGAGATCCTGCGCCCCGACGTGCTCGCCGTGCCGCGCCACGGGTGGGTGAACCTGCACTTCTCCGTCCTGCCGGCCTGGCGCGGTGCCGCGCCCGTGCAGCGCGCGATCATCGCCGGGGACGAGGTCACCGGCGCCACGACGTTCCTCATCGAGGAGGGCCTGGACTCCGGCCCCACGCTCGGCACCACGACCGAGACCATCCGTCCCCGGGACACCGCCGGGGACCTCCTGGGCCGCCTCGCCGTGTCCGGCGCGGGGCTGCTCGTCGCGACGCTCGACGCACTGGAGGACGGCACGCTGCGCCCGCAGCCCCAGCCCGCCGACGGCGTCTCCCACGCCGCGAAGCTCACGCCCGCCGACGCGGAGGTCCGCTGGGACCACCCGGCGCTCGCGGTCGACCGCCTCGTGCGCGGCTGCACCCCCGCGCCGGGCTCCTGGACCACCGTCCCCGGTCCCGACGGCGCGCCCGCGCGCCTCGGGCTCGCCCCGGTGACGCCGCGCCCCGACGTCACCGACCTCGCCCCCGGGCACGTGCGGGCCGGGAAGAAGGAGGTCCTCGTCGGCACCGCCACGCACGCCGTCCAGCTCGGGGACGTCGCGCCCGTCGGCAAGAAGCAGATGCCCGCCGCCGACTGGGCCCGCGGCGCCCGCCTCCCCGAAGATCTCGTGCTCGGTGCGGAGGTCGTCCGATGAGCGGCGGCACGCCCGCGGACCGCGACCGCGACGCGCCCCGCCGGCGGTCGACCGACGGATCGAACGCACGTTCGAACGACTCGGCGAGCGGGTACCGGCGTGGAGGGCGCGGCTCGAACGCGCGTTCGAACGACTCGGGAGCGACCCGCGGCAACGGCTCGAACGCCCGTTCGAACGGTGCGGACGGCGGCCGGGACCGCCGCGACGACGAGCGCCGCGACGACGAGCGCCGCGACGCCCGCGGCCGCCAGCGCGGCGCCGCCCGCTCCCGCGGCGAGACGTCCCGCAGCTCGAACGCGCCGTCCCAGCGTCGCAAGGGCACCGACCCGGCCCGCGCCGTCGCGTTCGACGTCCTGCGTCAGGTCGACGGCTCCGACGCCTACGCCAACCTCGTCCTGCCGCCCCTCCTGCGCGAGCGCGGCATCCGCGGCCGCGACGCCGGGTTCGCCACCGAGCTCGCCTACGGCACCCTGCGCCTGCGCGGTCGCTACGACGCCGTCCTCGCGCTGTGCCTCGACCGGCCCCTCGACCGCCTCGACCCGCCCGTGCTCGACGTCCTGCGCCTCGGCGCCCACCAGCTCCTCGGCATGCGTGTGCCCCAGCACGCGGCCGTGTCCGAGACGGTCGGGCTCGCGCGCGAGCGCACCGGTGCCGGGAGCGCCCAGCTCGTCAACGCCGTCCTGCGCCGCGTCGCACGCACCCCCCTCGACGACTGGCTCACCACGATCGCCGACGACGCCCCCGACGGCCTCGCGGCGCTCGCGGCCACCCAGAGCCACCCCGTCTGGATCGCCCGCGCCCTGCGCGACGCCCTCGCCGGCAACGGCCGCCCGGTCGCCGAGCTCGACGCGCTCCTCGCCGCGGACAACGACGCCCCCCGCGTCACGCTCGTCGCCCGCCCCGGTCTCGCCGACCCCGAGGAGCTGGCCGACGGCGACGACCGCGTCACGCCCACGCGCTGGGCTCCCACCGCGCTGCGGCTCGAGGGCGGCGACCCCGCCGCGTTCGGCGCCGTCCGCGACGGCCGCGCCGGGGTCCAGGACGAGGGCAGCCAGCTCGTCGCCCTCGCCCTCGCCGCGGCGCCGCTGACCGGTCCCGACGCGCGCTGGCTCGACCTGTGCGCCGGCCCCGGCGGCAAGGCCGCGCTCCTCGCGGCGCTCGCGGCCGAGCGGGGCGCGCGCCTCGTCGCCAACGAGGTCCAGCCGCACCGCGCCCGCCTCGTGGAGAAGGCCCTCGCCGCCGTCCCGGCCGACGCCGTGGAGGCCGTCCGCACGGGCGACGGCCGCGCCGTCGGGCAGGACGAGCCGGGCGCCTACGACCGCGTGCTCCTCGACGCTCCCTGCACCGGCCTCGGTGCGCTGCGCCGCCGTCCCGAGTCACGCTGGCGGCGCACCCCCGCCGACCTCGCGACCCTCACCGGGCTCCAGCGCGAGCTCCTCGACTCCGCCCTGGACGCCGTCCGGCCCGGGGGAGTGGTCGGCTACGTCACGTGCTCCCCTCACCTCGCCGAGACCCAGGTCGTCGCCGCCGACGTGCTGCGCCGCCGCGACGACGTCGAGCTCCTCGACGCCCCGGCGGTCGTCCGCGACGTCGTGCTCCCCGAGGCGCGCGACACGATCGAGCTCGGCGACCGCCGGGACGTCCAGCTCTGGCCGCACGTCCACGGCACCGACGCGATGCACCTCACGCTCTTGCGCCGCAAGGACCGCTGACGACGTCCGTCCTTGTCGTCATATCTCGACAACGGCATGGTGTCGGGGTAACATGACACCGTGTCGTGTCGGAGAAACCTGACACGCCGCGGAGAGAGGGACACCCGACCGCAGGAGAACACCCATGGCCGACACCTGGACGACCCCCCGCAGCCCCCGCGACCTCGGCGCCTACCTCGGCCGCGTCCGCCGCGCCCGCGGGCTCACCCAGGCACAGGTCGCCGAGGAGCTCGGCATCACCCGCCAGTACCTCTCCGAGCTCGAGAACGGCGTCGAGAACCTCTGGGTCCAACGGCTCTTCGAGCTCCTCGACACCCTCGACGTCGACCTGCGGCTCCAGGAGCGCCCATGACCACCGTCACCGCCTGGCTCTACGGCACCCCCGTCGCCACCCTCGCACCCGCCAGCACGCGCACCACCGACAGCACCCCCCGCGTCACCCTCACCTGGACCGCAGACGCCCTCGACCGCTGGGGACACGACGCGCGCGTCCTGTCCCACCTGCTGCCCATCACCCCACCCGACGAACCCGGACCCCACCCCGCCCGCGTCGCCGCCTGGCTCGACGGCCTCCTCCCCGAAGGCCGCACCCGCGACGCCATGGCCATCGACGCCGGCATCGACCCCGACGACGCCCTCGCCTTCCTCGTCCACTACGGCCACGACACCGCCGGCGCCGTCCTCCTCACGCCCGACGGACACCCCCTCCCCACCCCCGGCACACCCGAACGACTCGACGACGCCGCCGTCGCACGACTCCTGCGCGCCGCCGTCGCCCGCAGCGGGGGAGAAGGCCGCACCGACCACCTCACCAGCTCACTGCCCGGCATGGAACCCAAGATCACCCTCCTCCATGACGAGCACGGCTGGGCCCGCCCCCACGGATCTGCCCCCACCACCCACATCCTCAAGGTCGCCCGCCCCTCCGACTCACCCACCGCCGACCTCGTCAACACCGAAGCCGCCGCCCTCGACCTCGCCCGCCGCGTCGACCTCACCACCGTCGACGCCCACGTCACCGAATTCGACGGTGAGCGCGCCATCGTCGTCACCCGCTACGACCGCATCCCCGACCCCCGCGAACCCAGCGGAACCGCCCGCCTCCACCAGGAGGACACCGCCCAAGCCCTCGGCATCAACACCCGCGACCCCGAACGCAAGTTCCAGCACGGGCGCCGCTTCCCCTCCCTCGCCGCCATCGCCCGCACCCTCCGCGACGACGGCACCCGCCCCGACCCCCTCCTCGCCCTCACCACCTTCAACCTCGCCGTCGGCAACACCGACGCCCACGCCAAGAACATCTCCGTCCTCCGCCACGCCGACGGCACCGTCCGCCTCGCCCCCGCCTACGACGTCTCCATGCACCTCCACCACGACCACGCCTCCCGCGTCTTCGCCATGGACGTCGCCGGAGGACGCGACATGGACCGCCTCACCGCCGAGGACCTGATCACCGAAGGCACCACCTGGGGCCTGCCCCGACGCCGCGCCCAGCGCGCCGTCGCCCAGACCCTCGACGGACTCCTCGCGGCGCTCGCGGACATCGACCGTGACGCCCACCCGGGCGTGAGCCGGAATGCCTGGCGCACCGTCGAGCAGCGCACGACCGACCTCCGCCGCGGACTCCTCGCCTGATCCCGGCACGCCGAGGAGGAGCACTGGTCGTGGCTCGACCACCCCGGGCGGTGACCCGTCACCGGCGGGGCGAACGACCGCCAACGGGCATGGACCACGCCTCGACCTCGGCGCGTCGGGCGGGCTGTGACGGGTCTCGTCGCCGGGTCAGAGGGAGCGCTGGAGGAGGATCGTGTCGACCCAGCGTCCGTGCTTGAAGCCGACGGCGGTGAGGCGGCCGGTCTCGGCGAAGCCGAAGCGACGGTGGAGGGGGAGCGATGCGGCCGCCTCGGGGACGTCGGCGACGACGGAGACGACCTGCCGCACGCCTGCCGCGGAGCACGCGTCGAGGAGCGCGCCGAGCAGGGCCGTGCCGATCCCGCGGCCGGTGTGGGCAGGATCGAGGTAGATCGTGTCCTCGGCGGTGTGCCGGTAGGCGGGCTTCGGCCGCCACGCGGACGCGTAGGCGTAGCCCGCGACCACGGGGCCTCCCGCGGTTCCGCGCTTCGTCGGGACGTCGACCTCCGCGACGAGGAACGGCAGGCCGCGCGCGGTGACGTCGTCGAGCTTGCGCTGCCACGCGGAGGCGTCCCAGACCTCTTCCTCGAACGTCACGCACGTGTCGCGCACGAACGGGGCGGCGATCTCGGCGACGCGCTCGAGATCGCCGGGGGTCGCGGGGCGGACCCGCACGTCCGGGCGGTCCGTCGCGCGCGTGACCGCGGGGTCCGTCGAGTCAGGGGAGGGGAGGGTGCTCACGGGAGGAGCCTACGAGGGCCGACCCCGGCAGGACGGCACCCCTAGGCTGGGGCCCATGGCAGCCCTCATCGCACCGAGCATCCTGTCCGCCGACTTCGCGAACCTCGAGCGCGACCTGAACGCGATCTCGACCGCGGACTACGCGCACGTCGACGTCATGGACAACCACTTCGTGCCGAACCTCACGCTCGGGCTGCCGGTCTTCGAGCGTCTGGCGCAGGTATCGCCGGTCCCGATCGACGCGCACCTCATGATCGAGGACCCGGACCGCTGGGCGCCGGCGTACGCGGAGGCCGGGGCCGCGTCCGTGACGTTCCACGCCGAGGCCGCTGCTGCCCCTGTGCGGCTCGCGCGCGAGCTCCGGCGCCTCGGGTCTCGCGCGGGCCTCGCGCTGCGTCCTGCGACGCCTGTGGAGCCCTTCCTGGACCTCCTGGCGGAGGTCGACATGATCCTCGTCATGACGGTCGAGCCGGGCTTCGGCGGGCAGTCGTTCATCGACGGGACGCTCCCGAAGATCCGGCGCGCGCGCGAGGCCGTGAGCGAGTCGGGGCTGGACGTGTGGATCCAGGTCGACGGGGGAGTGTCGCGCTCGACCATCGAGCGGGCGGCCGACGCGGGGGCGAACGTCTTCGTCGCGGGGTCGGCGGTGTACGGGGCGGAGAGCGTGCCGGGCGAGATCCAGGCGCTGCGCGAGCTGGCGGAGGCCTCGGCGCACGCACACTGACGGGCGAACCGAGAAGGAGCCCGAGCAAGGGGCTCCTTCTCTCGATTCCATAAAAATAGTGTGCCAAGCGGCCACAATCACCCCCGCCACGCGAAGAAGCCTCGCCAAACAGCACCGAGAAGCGGGGGGTGGTCCGGTTCACGTTCGCTCGACGGGCGGACGCATCGGTGCCGAGGAATGCGCGAGTAGCATGCTCGGTTGAAGCAGCAGTACGCACGAACGTGCTCCGGGGTCGGTGCAATTCCGAGCCGGCGGTGACAGTCCGCGACCCGCGCCCACGCGCGGTTGACCTGGTGGAACTCCAGGACCGACGGTGACAGTCCGGATGGGAGGAAGCACGTGCGGCGCGGCCACGCCCAGAGCGTGGGGCTCCGGCGACCCGTCGGTGCACCCGTTTCGTGACGGCGACGGCCTCGCCGTGGTGAGCGACGCCGTCGGGCCGGTCCAGGCCTGACCCCGCCGCCCGCCCTCACCCCGGAGCACGCGTGCCCGGGAGGAGGACGATGGGCGAGCACCCCAGCACCCTGACGATCGACGCCGCGATGGCGCGCGCGCTCGAGCTCGCGGGACACGGGCCCGCGCACGGACCCAACCCCCGGGTCGGCTGCGTCCTGCTGGGGCCCGCCCCGCACGGCCGTGCCCTGCCCGACGGCGCCGCGCCCGACTCGCTGGACCCGCACCCACGGCCGGTCCTCGCCGAGGGCTACCACCAGGGAGCGGGGACGCCGCACGCCGAGGCCGCGGCCCTCGCGGACGCGCGGGCGCGAGGCGTCGACGTCACCGGGGCGACCGCCGTCGTCACGCTCGAGCCGTGCGCCCACACCGGCCGCACCGGGCCGTGCGCAGACGCGCTCGTCGCCGCGGGGATCGCGGAGGTCGTGCACGCCGTCGACGACCCGAACCCCGTGGCGACGGGTGGTGCGCACCGCCTGCGCGCGGCCGGGGTGCGCGTCGTGCGCGGCCTGCGCGCCGCCGAGGGCGAGGAGCTTCTCCGGGCGTGGCTGACGTCCGTGCGCCGCGGGACGCCGTACGTGACGCTCAAGACGGCGACGACGCTCGACGGGTACGTCGCCGCCGAGGACGGCACGAGCCGCTGGATCACCGGGCCGGCCGCCCGCGAGCACGCGCACCGCGTGCGCGCCGAGGTCGACGCGATCCTCGTCGGTACGGGCACGCTCCTCACGGACGACCCGGCGCTCACCGCACGGGTGCGCACGCACGACGCCGCGAGCGCCGAGAGCCTCGCGGCGCACCAGCCCCTGCGGGTCGTCGTCGGGCTGCGCGGGATCCCGCCGACGGCGCGCGTGCGCGGGGAGGGCGGCGAGCTGCTGCACCTGCTGACGCGCGACGTCGGGCAGGTGCTGGAACGGCTCGGGGAGCGCGAGGTGCGGCACGTGCTCGTGGAGGGGGGTCCGACGCTCGCGACGGCTTTCCTCGCGGCGGGCGCGGTGGACGAGCTGCACGCGTACGTGGCCCCGGTGCTGCTGGGGAGCGGTCGGCGGGCCGTGGACGGGCTGGGCGTGGCGACGATCGCCGACGCGCACCGGTTCCGCACGGTCGAGGTGCGGCGTGTCGGCGACGACGCGCTGGTGGTGTCCAGGAAGAGCACGGAAGGGCGGGACGGCTGATGTTCACGGGGATCGTGGAGGAGATCGGGAAGGTCCGGGACATCGGGTTCCCGGGCGGCGAGGGGGAGGACGCGGTGCTCACGGTCGAGGGGCCGCTCGCGGCGTCCGACGCGGGCCTGGGCGACTCGATCGCGGTCAACGGTGTGTGCCTGACGGTCACGAGCCTCGGGGGCGACGGCTCGTTCACGGCGGACGTGATGCCGGAGTCGTTGCGTCGTACTGCCCTGGGCGACCTCGTGGCGGGGGCGCCGGTGAACCTGGAGCGGGCCGTCCGGGCGGACGCGCGCCTGGGCGGTCACGTGGTGCAGGGGCACGTGGACGGTGTCGGGACGCTCGTGAGCCGCGACCCGGGGGAGCGCTGGGACGACCTGGTGTTCTCCGCTCCCGCGGGCTTGACGCGGTACGTCGCGGAGAAGGGCTCGATCGCGGTGAGCGGGGTGTCCCTCACGGTGACGCACGTGGACGACGAGACGTTCGGCGTCTCGCTCATCCCGACGACGCTCGAGGCGACGGTCCTCGGCGGCCTGGTGCCCGGCGACCGGGTGAACCTCGAGGTGGACGTGCTCGCGAAGTACGTCGAGCGCCTGCTCCTGTCTGGTGTCGTCCCCGGGAGCGCGTCGTGACGGGCGCGGGGTCCGCGAGCGCCGGGGTGCCGGACGGTTCGGGGGGCGTGCGCCTGGGGTCGGTCGAGGAGGCGCTGGCGGAGATCCGGGCGGGGCGGCCGGTGCTGGTGGCGGACTCGCCGGACCGGGAGAACGAGGCGGACGTGGTGTTCGCGGCGCGGGGGGTGTCGGCGGAGTGGGTGGCGTGGACGATCCGGCACTCGTCGGGGTACCTGTGCGCGCCGATGCCCGCGGTGCGGGCGGACGCGCTGGAGCTGCCGTTGATGGTGCCGCACAGCCAGGACCCGCGGCGGACGGCGTACACGGTGACGGTGGACGCGGCGACGGGGGTGACGACGGGGATCTCGGCGGAGGACCGGGCGCGGACGTTGCGGGTGCTGGCGGACCCGGCGTCGGGTCCGGTGGACCTGATCCGGCCGGGGCACGTGCTGCCGTTGCGGGCGGTCCCGGGCGGGGTGCTGCATCGCGCGGGGCACACGGAGGCCGCGGTGGACCTGGTGCGCCTGGCGGGGATGGGCGAGGTCGGGGGCATCGCGGAGCTGGTGCACGACGACGGGACGATGATGCGTCTGGGGGACGCGGCGGCCCTGGCGGAGCGGGACGGGCTGGTGCTCATCACGATCGCGGACCTGGTGGCGTGGCGGCGGGTGCACGACCCGGCGCCGGCGGCGGCTCCGGACGTGCCGGACCGGGAGTCGTTGGCCCGGCGGGTGCACCGGACGGCGGAGGCGGACCTGCCGACGGCGCACGGCCGGTTCCGGGTGGTCGGGTACCGGGATCTGCGGACGGGGGCGGAGCACGTCGCCCTGGTGCCGGCGGTGCCTCCGGCCGCGGGTGGTGACGCGGGCGCGGGGTCCGCGAGCGCCGTCGGGCCGGACGGGGTACCGGTGGTGCGGGTGCACTCGGAGTGCCTGACGGGTGACGCGTTCGGGTCGTTGCGGTGCGACTGCGGTCCGCAGCTGCAGGCGGCGATGGAGCGGGTCGCGGCGGAGGGGGGCGCGGTGGTGTACCTGCGGGGGCACGAGGGGCGTGGCATCGGGCTGCTGGCGAAGATCGGCGCCTACGAGCTGCAGGACGCGGGTCTGGACACGGTGCAGGCGAACCTGGAGCTGGGGTGGCCGGTGGACCGTCGGGAGTACGGGGCGGCGGCGGCGATCCTGGCGGACCTGGGGTTGTCGCGGGTGCGGTTGCTGACGAACAACCCGGCGAAGGTGACGGGGCTGGTGGCCTCGGGCATCGACGTGGTGGGGACGGAGCGGATCGAGGTGGGTCACGGTGAGCACAACCGGGCGTACCTGGTGACGAAGAAGGTGGCGATGGGTCACCTGCTGGACACGGTGGCGGTCCCGGACGGGGCTGTCCTGGTGGAGCCGGGCGACGAGCCGGGTGCGGAGACGAAGGAGGACGAGGGATGAGCGGGGCAGGTGCGCCGACGGTGAGCGTGGACGGGTCGGGGCTGCGGGTGACGGTGGTCGCGGCGAGCTGGCACACGCAGGTGATGGACGGGTTGCTGGCGGGTGCGCGCCGGGCGTTGGCGGCGGCGAACGTGTCGCACGTGAGCGTGGTGCGGGTGCCGGGGTCGTTCGAGCTGCCGGTGGCGGCGGCGCGCGCGGTGGAGCACGGCGCGGACGCGGTGGTGGCGCTGGGGGTGGTGATCCGTGGGGGGACGCCGCACTTCGAGTACGTGTGCCAGGCGGCGACGTCGGGCCTGACGGACGTGAGCGTGCGCACGGGCGTGCCGGTGGGGTTCGGCGTGCTGACGTGCGACGACGAGCAGCAGGCGCTGGACCGGGCGGGCCTGGAGGGGTCGCGCGAGGACAAGGGTGCGGAGGCCGCGGAGGCCGCGGTCGCGACGGTGGTGGCGCTGCGCGACCTGTGACGGGGCGGCCGGGGCGTGCCCGCTGGGCGGACCGCGCCCCGGCCTCGCCCGGGCGGCGGATACCCTGGGGCGCGTGAAGACGTTCGAGTCCCTGTTCGCGGAGCTGTCCGAGAAGGCCACGACGCGACCTGCCGGTTCCGGCACGGTCGCGGAGCTGGACGCCGGCGTGCACGCGATCGGGAAGAAGGTGGTCGAGGAGGCCGCCGAGGTGTGGATGGCCGCCGAGTACGAGGGCGACGTGAAGACGGCGGAGGAGATCTCCCAGCTCCTCTACCACCTGCAGGTCCTCATGCTGGCGAAGGGTCTGAGCCTGCAGGACGTGTACGAGCATCTGTGAGCGGCCGTGCCGGTGAGCGTCGCCGCTCCCGGCCGCGAGCGCCGCTCGCCCCTCGCTCGTCTCTGCTGTTGCCCGCGTCCTGCCCGATCCCCTGAACGAAGGTCCTGTCATGCTGCGTATCGCCGTCCCCAACAAGGGGTCCCTGTCCGAGCCCGCCGTCGAGATGCTGCGGGAGGCGGGGTACCGCCAGCGGCGTGACTCGCGCGAGCTGGTGCTGGCCGACCCGGACAACGACGTCGAGTTCTTTTTCCTGCGTCCGCGCGACATCGCGGTGTACGTGGGGTCGGGCACGGTCGACGTGGGGATCACGGGCCGGGACCTGCTGCTGGACTCGGGCGCGGACGCGGTGGAGCACATGCAGCTCGGCTTCGGCGGGTCGACGTTCCGGTACGCGGCCCCGGCGGGCACGGTGACGTCGCTCGAGCAGGTGCAGGGGCTGCGGGTGGCGACGTCGTACGAGGTGCTGGTCGAGGGTCACCTGCGCTCGCACGGCGTGGAGGCCACGGTCGTGCACCTGGACGGCGCGGTGGAGTCGGCGGTGCAGCTCGGGGTGGCGGACGTCGTCGCGGACGTCGTGTCGACGGGCACGACGCTGCGGGGCGCGGGCCTGGAGGTGTTCGGCGACCCGATCCTCGTGTCGGAGGCGGTCCTCATCCGTCCGCGCGCGGTCGCGGAGGCGGACGTCCCGGCCGGTGTCGAGGTGCTGAGCCGGCGCCTGCAGGGTGTGCTCACGGCCCGGCAGTACGTCCTCATGGACTACGACGTGCCGGTGTCGCTGGTGGAGCGGGCGGTCGCGATCACGCCGGGCCTGGAATCGCCGACGGTGTCCCCGCTGCACGACCGGGACTGGGCGGCGGTGCGGGCGATGGTGCGCCGCGACCAGACGAACCAGGTCATGGACGCCCTGTACGACGTGGGGGCGCGCGCGATCCTCGTGACGCGGATCCACGCGTCCCGCCTCTGACCTCGATCGCCTTGGCGGGCGGCGCCTGTGGGCGTCGTGCGGGTGTGAGACGGTGGCGGCATGAGCACCGACCCGTTCCCGGACCCTGGGCTGCCGGGGGAGCGTGACGACGACCCGTACCGGCCGTTCCGGCCCCGGTTCGGCCTGGTGTCGGCGTGGGCGACGGGCGTCGTCGTGGTCGGGGGGTGCGTCGTCGTGGGTCTGTCCGCGACGGGGCCGCTCGGTACGTCCTGGGTGAACCGCCTCTCCCTGGCTGCGTTCGCACTGTTCGCGGCGTGGCTGCTGTGGCGCCTCGGGGGCGTGCACGCCGTCCCGACGCGCGACGGCCTGCGGGTGCGCAACGTCATCTACACGCGCGAGCTGGTGTGGGCGCAGGTCGTGTCGGTCCGGTTCGGCAGCGGCGACGCGTGGGTGCGCCTGGACCTCGCCGACGGGTCGACGCTCGCCGTCATGGGGATCCAGCGGGCCGACGGCGCGCGCGGTGACGCGGAGGCGCGTCGCCTGGCGGCGCTGGTCCAGGCGCACGGCGAGGCGCACGAGGGACCGCGCACCTGAGGCGCGACGACGCGTGCGGAACGCGAACGGCCCCCGATCCAGCGGATCGGGGGCCGTTCGTCTGCGCACGTCGCCGGGCGGCGACGGCGGGTGCGTCAGTACGCCGTGCGGTGGCGGGGCTTGCGCTCGCCCCGGTCGTCGGCCCGGTCGATGCGGTCGCGGCGCTCGTCGCGTCGACCGGTCGGGCCGTGGCCGCCGCGCGGGCCGCGCGAGGCGGGCGCGCCCTCGTCCAGGCGGATGCGCAGCGCCTTGCCGGCCACCCGGGCCCGGGAGATGCGGTCCATGGTCTCCGCGTCGAGCGGCGCGGTGATGTCGACGAGCGAGAACGACGGGAAGATGTCGATCTTGCCGACGTCCGACCCGGCGAGGCCGGCCTCGTTCGTCAGGGCGCCGACGATGCCGCCGGGCATCACGCCGTCCTTGTGACCGACGGACAGGCGGTAGCGGGTCCCGACGGCGTCACGCCGGATGCCGCGCGTGCCGTCGCCCTCGCGGCGGCCCGACGCGCGCTCGCCGCGCGGACGCTCGCCGGTGCGTTCGGTGCGGCGCGCCTTCGCCTGCTCGCGCGCGGCGGCACGCTCGGCCTCGAACCGCTCCTGCTCCTCGCGGGCGCGGGGGCCGTCGTCGCCGACCGCGAGCGCCACCATCGCCGCGGCGAGGTCGACGGGGTCGACGTCGTGCTCGGCGACGAACGTGCGGACCAGGTCCGCGTACAGGGAGAGCCGCCCGGCCTCGCGGCGCGCGGGGACCTGGTCGAGGAGCTTGCGCGCGCGGTGCGCGGAGACGTCCGCGGGGGAGGGGATCTCGATCTCCTCGAGCGGGGTGCGGGTCGTACGCTCGATGGCGCGCAGGCGGCCGCGCTCGTGCGGGGTGACGAAGCTCAGCGCCTCGCCGGTGCGGCCGGCGCGACCGGTGCGCCCGATGCGGTGCACGTACGCCTCGGGCTCGCCGGGCAGGTCGAAGTTCACGACGAGGCCGATGCGGTCCACGTCGAGGCCACGCGCGGCCACGTCGGTCGCGACGAGGACGTCGAGCGCGCCGGAGCGCAGGCGCTCGACGATCTTCTCGCGGTCCTTCTGCGCGACGTCGCCCGAGATGGTGGCGGCGGAGATGCCGCGCTCGACGAGCGCGGACCCGACCTCCTCGGCCGCGCCGCGGGTGCGGGTGAACACGATCGCGGCGTCCGCGTCGGACACCGCGAGGACGCGGGCGAGCGACCCGGTCTTGTGGCGGAACGGGACGACGGCGTACGTCTGGCGCACGCTCGTCACCGTGGAGGACTGGCGGGCGACGGCGATCTCGACCGGGTCGGTGAGGTGCTCGTTCGCGACGCGGCGGATCGGCGCGGGCATCGTCGCGGAGAAGAGGGCGACCTGACGCTCGCGCGGGGCGCGGGAGAAGATCGTGTCGACGTCCTCCGCGAAGCCCATGCGGAGCATCTCGTCGGCCTCGTCGAGCACGAGGAAGCGCACGTCGTCGAGCACGAGGGTGCCGCGCTCGATGTGGTCGATGACGCGCCCGGGCGTGCCGACGACGACCTGCGCGCCGGCCGCGAGCGCCCGCTGCTGCGGCTGGTAGGGGGAGCCGCCGTAGACGGCGACGACGTCGACCTTGGGCAGGTGGGTCGCGAACGACTCGACGGCGTCGGCGACCTGCATCGCGAGCTCGCGCGTCGGGGTCAGGACGACGGCCTGCACGCGGCGCAGGGACGGGTCGATCGCGGCGAGGAGGGGGAGCCCGAACGCGGCGGTCTTGCCGGTGCCGGTCTGCGCGACGCCGGTGATGTCGCGGCCCGCGAGGAGCGCCGGGATGGCCTCGGCCTGGATCGCGGACGGGGTGACGAAGCCGAGGTCGGCGACGGCGCGCTCCAGGGGAGCGGGCAGGCCGAGGTCGGCGAAGACGGGACCGGTCGGCTTCGGGCGGGCCTGGTCCGCGCGCTCGGTGGCGGCGTCGGCGGACTGGTCGAGGGCGTGCGAGGGCGCGAGGACGTCAGCAGTCATGAAGGGGTGAGGACCGTTCGTTTCGGGGTGTGGAGTGGCGTGCGGTCACCAGGACGGTTCTCGCAGGTCGCACTCCCGAACACACCAGGCCGGCCACCAGGACGATCAGGGACGATCGAGGGGGGACGGCCGCTCTCACGGACACACGCGGGACGAGCGACGAACTCCAGAGGTGTGCCCATCCTACCGGAGGTCGCACTCGGGCAGCGGGGCGCACCCGGTGACGTCCCTCACCCGAGGCCTGGCGCCGACGTCGCCTGGGACGGACGAAGCGGGTGATTTCCCCCGTCACGGGCGCCGCGCCGCGAAATGAGGGCCCGGGTTCGGAGGCCCGGTACGTAGGATGGTCCGCGCGCGGCAGGTCGCCGCGACGGCGCGACGTGAGCACGGGGCGGTGGGTGTGTCAGCAGGGCAGCAGGTCAGCTCCCGCGTCCTGACCGTCCCGAACGTCATCAGCCTCCTGCGGCTGCTCCTCGTGCCCGTGTTCGCGGTCCTCATCGTGCGCGGCGACGACGTCTGGGCGCTGGTCGTGCTCGCGGTGTCGGGGGCGTCGGACTGGCTCGACGGCGTCCTCGCGCGACGCCTGGACCAGGTGAGCCGCCTCGGGCAGATGCTCGACCCGGCCGCAGACCGGCTCTTCATCCTCGTCACCCTCCTGGGTCTGGCGTGGCGCGACGTCGTGCCCGTGTGGCTCGTCGTGGTCATCGTGGGACGCGACGTGCTCCTCGTCGGGCTGCTGCCGCTGCTGGCGCGCCACGGGTACGGGCCCCTGCCGGTGAGCTTCGCGGGCAAGGCCGGGACGTTCGCGCTGCTGTACGCGTTCCCGCTGCTGCTGCTCGCCGAGATGCCGGGATGGCTGGGCGACGTCGCCGCGGTCACGGGGTGGGCGTTCACCTGGTGGGGCGTCGGCCTGTACTGGCTCGCGGGCGCCCAGTACGTGCTGCAGACGCGCGCGCTCGTCGTGCGCGACCGGGCGGCCACGGGCGAGACCGACGAGACCGGCACGACGACTCAGGAGGCGCCGTGAGCGAGAACCGTCCGGACCCGGGCGGCGCCGCACGCCGCGCCCCCGTCGACGCGTCGATGACGCTCCTCAACGAGGTCATGCACCGGCCGCTCGACCCGGGGTACGCGGACGCCGCGGCGCGCCGCGCCGCCGGGCAGTCGCCGCACCGTGGCCGCACGGGCACCGTGACCCTCGTCGCCCTGGCGGTCGTCCTGGGCGTCGTGACCACGGCAGCGGCCGTCGAGCTGCGCGCCCCGCAGCCGGGCGTCATCGCGGCGCGCGAGACGCTGGAGCAGGAGATCCTCGACCGGCAGGGCGCCGCCGAGGAGCTCACGGCCCGCGGCGCGGAGCTGTCCGGGGAGATCGAGCAGCTGCAGGGTGCGGCGCTCAGCGGCGCGAGCGCGGACGTGCTGCAGGGCCTCCAGGAGGAGGGCGCGCTCACCGGCACGCAGGCGGTCGAGGGGCAGGGGGTCGTCGTCACGCTCGACGACACCAGCGGCGGCCTGTCGTCCGACACCGTGGACGCGAACTCGCTCGTGCACGACTCCGACCTGCAGCGCGTCGTCAACGCGCTCTGGGCCGGAGGCGCGGAGGCGGTCGCGATCAACGGTCAGCGCCTCACCGGGCTGTCGGCGATCCGCTCCGCCGGGGACGCGGTGCTCGTCGACCTGCAGCCCCTCGTCGGCCCCTACCGGGTCGAGGCGATCGGCGACCCGGACACCCTGCGCACCTCGCTCCTGCGCTCCGGCACGTCGGACTACCTGCAGATCCTGGGAACCCAGTACGGCATCCGGTCGAGCGTGACGACGCAGAGTCGTCTCGACCTGCCAGGCCGCTCCGCGCCCACGCTGTTCTTCGCGAAGGGCCCGGCGGCGCCCGTAGACTCCGACACGCCCGCCGGGAGCACCGACGGCACGACGGACGGCACGACCGACGGGTCCGGGACGGGCCCGGACGCGCACGAGACAGGGCAGGAGATCGTCGAATGATCGCAGTCGTCGGACTGGTGGTGGGCATCGTCGCGGGCCTCGTCCTGCAACCCACCGTGCCCGTGTCGCTGCAGCCCTACCTGCCCATCGCCGTCGTGGCCGCGCTCGACGCCCTGTTCGGGGGCCTGCGGGCCCGGCTCGACGGGCTGTTCGACGACAAGGTCTTCCTCGTCTCGTTCCTGTCGAACGTCGTCGTCGCCGCCCTCATCGTCTTCCTCGGCGACCAGCTCGGCGTCGGGAGCCAGCTCTCCACCGCCGTCGTCGTCGTCCTCGGCATCCGCATCTTCTCCAACGCCGCCGCGATCCGGCGCCACATCTTCAAGGCGTGAGCGTGACCCGCGACCCCCAGGACCCCCGCGACGCGGCCGCCGACGACGTGACGCCGGACGCTGCCGCCCCCGACGACGCCTCGGTGGCCACCGACGAGACCGACGACGTCGCGACCGCGGGTGAGCCGGACGCTCCGCGCACGACCGCCGGCGAGGCGGTCGACGACGCTCCGGGCGAGACCGGTTCCACCGACGACCTGGAAGCCGACCAGGAAGCCGACCTGGAAGCCGACGCGGCGGACGGCCGGGCACCCGAGCGCGACGCCGCGCCCGCGGAGCCGGGCCACACGGTCGACCCTGCCGACGACGAGCTCGGGGACGACCTCGGGGACGACGAGCCCACCGCCGCCGCGACCGCCACCTCTCCCGGCGAGCAGTCGCGGGAAGGGGTCGCGGGCACCGCAGCGCAGGAAGGCGACGAGGACGCGGACGCCCCGGATCACGTCGAGGGCGGCGGCACGCCGGACGCCGACCCCGACCCCGCGGCGCCGGACAGCGACGACGACGCCCCCGCCGGCACGACCGGGACGGACCCCTCGGCACCCCCGGAGCCGCCCGCGACGACGGGGACGATCGGCGCCGTAGGCCGCCACGGCTCCCCGACACGGCCGGAGCCGCGTGGGCTGCGGGGGCTCGGGCGCGCGCTGCGCCCGCGCGCGTCCCGGTCCCAGATCGTCGTCGGGGTCCTGTGCGCTCTGCTCGGCTTCGCGCTCGTCGTCCAGGTGAGCCAGACGCAGGAGGACCAGCTCTCGTCCCTGCGCCAGAGCGACCTCGTGCGCCTCCTCGACGACGTGACCCAGCGCTCCGGCGAGCTCGAGGACCAGGTCTCCTCGCTCGAGTCGACGCGGGACGAGCTCCAGTCGGGGTCCGGGCGCGAGCGTGCCGCCCTCGAGCTCGCCGAGCAGCAGGCCGAGACGCTCGGCATCCTGTCCGGCCGGCTCCCCGCCGAGGGGCCGGGCGTCGAGATCGAGGTCGTCGAGGGCGCGGAGCCGCTCGACGCGTTCGCGCTCTTCAACGTGCTCGAGGAGCTGCGCAACGCGGGCGCGGAGGCGATGGAGGTCAACGGGGTCCGCCTCGTGGCGAGCAGCTACTTCGAGGACTCGGCCGAGGGCGTCGTGGTCGACGGGCAGACGATCTCCTCGCCGTACCGGTGGAACGTGATCGGCGACCCGTCCACGCTCGAGACGGCTCTCGAGATCCCCGGCGGCGCCATGGCGTCGCTGCGGGCGGACGGGGCGCGCACGACGATCACCCAGCAGGACCGGGTCGAGGTCGCCGCGACCGTCGAGCCCGGCGCGCCGCAGTACGCGACCCCGGTCCCCGCCGACGAGTGACCGCGGCTTCCCGCATCCCCGCAGGCCGGGGTAGGTTGGGACGACCGTGGGTCGCGCGCACCGCGTGACCTGCGGGTGTAGTAGTTTTCGAGCACTGTTTCCGCACGTGGGGCCACGGCCCTGCGGTGCGGTGTTCCGAGGTCGAGCACGACGTGCGTGAGCCCCGAGGAGGCGAGATGAGTGTCCCAGGCGGTCCTGAGGTGCCGAACCGGGCGGGTAGCGACACGACGGTCAGCTTCGGCCGGATCGAGGCCCCGATCGAGGAGGGCGTGCAGCCCGGTGGCCTGAGCCCCGAGGAGCACGCCGCGGTCGCGGCCCTGCCGCGCCACTCCGCCCTGCTCATCATGCAGCGCGGTCCCGGGCAGGGGTCCCGCTTCCTCCTCGACGCCGAGCGCACCGTCGCCGGCCGGTCGGAGCGCGCGGACATCTTCCTCGACGACGTCACCGTGTCGCGCAAGCACGCCGAGTTCGTGCGCGAGGGCGAGCACTTCCTCGTGCGCGACGTCGGGTCGCTCAACGGGACGTACGTGAACCGCAGCCGCATCGACGCCGTCGCGCTCGCGACGGGCGACGAGGTGCAGATCGGCAAGTACCGGCTCACGTTCCACGCCAGCCCGCACGCGGGGGCACCGGCGGGCGGCACGGCTCCCCGGTCGTGAACGCCTCGACGGGCGCCGCGCACGCCACGGCTCCGGAGCCCGCCGACGGCGCGGAGCAGTGGCCTCAGGGCATCTCTCGCCGCGCGACCATGCGCATCTCCGACGTGCTGCGCGCGCTGCGGGCCGAGTTCCCGAACGTCAGCCACTCCAAGCTGCGCTTCCTCGAGGAGCAGGGGCTCATCGAGCCCGTGCGCACCGCGTCGGGCTATCGCCAGTACAGCCCCGCGGACGTCGAGCGGCTGCGGTTCGTGCTCGTCGAGCAGCGCGACCGGTACCTGCCGCTCAAGGTCATCAAGGAGCGCCTCGCCGCGCTCGACGCGGGCACCGACGTCGAGGTCCTCGCACCGCGCCTGGCGACGACCGACGGCGAGCCGGGCTCGGCGGCCGTCCGCCAGCGCTACACGGTCGACGCGCTCGTGTCCGCGGCAGGGGTCGAGCGAGACCTCGTCGAGGGACTCATCCAGGCCGGCGTGCTGCGCCAGGCGCCGGGAGGCCAGCTCGACGCGCGCTCGCTCGACGTGGTCGTGCTCGCCGCGGGGCTCGCGGAGTACGGCATCGAGCCGCGCCACCTGCGCTCCCTGCGCACCGCCGCCGACCGGCACGTGAGCCTCGTGCACCAGGTCGTCTCGCCGTGGCGGGGGCAGCAGAGCGCGTCCGCCCGCGCCCACGCGGGCACCGTGGCCTCGGAGGTCGGCGAGCTGTGCGCGCAGCTGCACACCGTGTTCGTGCGCCAGGGGATCGACGACCTCACCCGCTGACCCACCGGTCGGTCCGCCACCTCGCGGGCGCCCGCGCAGGGCCACCCCACCCCCTGCCGGATGCCGGGCGGAGACGTACCGTGGAGGGGTGAGCGACGACGTCCCGATGGTCCCGGTCGAGGTGCTCGGGGTCCGTCAGCAGCAGCGCGACCAGGAGATCGTGGTGCTGCTGCTCGACGACGCGTCCGAGCTCGTGGTGCCGATCGTCATCGGACCGCGGGAGGCGAGCGCGATCGCGATGGCGCAGGCGGGGCTGCCGACGCCACGGCCCATGACCCACGACCTGCTGCGAGACCTGCTCGACGCGGTCGGGGTGCGCCTGGAGCGGGCGGAGATCGTCGCGCTCGACGGCGGCATCTTCTTCGCCGAGCTCGTCCTGAGCAACGGGGTGCGGCTCGACTCGCGCGCGTCGGACGCGATCGCGGTCGCGGTGCGCACCGGCAGCCCGGTGCTGTGCTCGGCGGAGGTCGTCGCGACGGCGGGTGTCGAGGTCGTCGACGTCGCGCAGCAGGAGGAGGTCGAGAAGTTCCGCGACTTCCTGGACCACGTCCAGCCGGAGGACTTCTCCGTGGACGAGTAGGTGGGCGGGTCAGCACCGCCCGGGCCGACCGTCGATCGAAGGTCGAGACGTGCGGGCACAACGGACAACACGGACGTTCGACCTCAGGTCGAGGGTTGGGCGGCCTGATCGCCGGACGCGCGGGCGCGACACGCCCGCACGCTCGGGCCGTCGGTCGTTGACGACCCCCGACGGCGCCCATAGCGTGGTCGAGGACATCACCCCAGGAGGCGACAGTGAACAGCAGCGGTGAGGCGAGCGTCGGTGCCGGCGCGACGGTTCCGCACGGCGCGCAGGGCCTCCTCTTCGGGGAGGACATCACCGAACAGGACACGACGACCGGCTACCGCGGCCCGACCGCGTGCCGTGCTGCGGGCATCACGTACCGCCAGCTCGACTACTGGGCCCGCACCGGACTGGTCGAGCCCACCGTGCGCCCCGCGTCGGGCTCGGGCTCGCACCGCCTGTACAGCTTCCGCGACATCCTCGTCCTCAAGGTCGTCAAGCGGCTCCTGGACACCGGGGTCTCGCTGCAGCAGATCCGCACGGCCGTCGAGCACCTGCGCGAGCGGGGCGTCGACGACCTCGCGCAGATCACCCTCATGAGCGACGGGGCGAGCGTCTACGAGTGCACGTCGCCCGACGAGGTCGTCGACCTCGTGCAGGGCGGTCAGGGCGTGTTCGGCATCGCGGTCGGCCGGGTGTGGCGCGAGGTCGAGGGCACGCTCGCGGAGCTGCCGACCGAGTCGCTCGAGGACGAGGACGTCGCGGCGGTGAGCCCGCAGGACGAGCTCGCGCAGCGCCGTCGGGCCCGCTCCGCCGGCTGACGTCCGCGAGCGCCGCTCGCTCCTGTGGCGGGCGGGGACGCCGGGCACACCCTGGCGATGCATGACGCACGGGGCCTGTGGAGCACGTCACAGCCGGTGCGACGGCCTGCCCCGTGAGGCCGTGGGAGGATCGCCCGGTACGCGGCGCGTCACGCTCTCCCCGGCGGCGTCGCACGGTCGACGGATGGAGTGCCGGTGTTCTCGAAGGTCCTGGTCGCCAATCGCGCGGAGATCGCCGTCAGGGCGTTCCGCGCCGCCTACGAGCTGGGGGCCCGCACCGTCGCGGTGTTCCCGCAGGAGGACCGCAACTCCGAGCACCGGCTCAAGGCCGACGAGGCGTACCTCATCGGGGAGCCGGGCCACCCGGTCCGGGCGTACCTCGACATCGAGGAGATCGTGCGCGTGGCCCGCGAGGCGGGCGCGGACGCGGTCTACCCGGGCTACGGGTTCCTCTCGGAGAACCCGGACCTGGCGCGCGCGTGCGCGGACGCCGGGCTGACGTTCGTCGGCCCGCCGCCGGAGGTGCTCGAGCTCGCGGGCAACAAGGTGCGCGCGCTCAAGGCCGCCCGCGAGGCGGGTCTGCCGGTGCTCGCGTCGAGCGAGCCGTCGTCGGACGTCGACGAGCTCGTGGCCGCGGCGGACGCGATCGGGTTCCCCGTGTTCGTCAAGGCCGTCGCCGGGGGTGGCGGGCGCGGCATGCGCCGCGTCGACGCGCGCGAGGACCTGCCCGAGTCGCTGGCCGCCGCGATGCGCGAGGCCGACGGCGCGTTCGGCGACCCGACCGTGTTCCTCGAGCAGGCGGTGCTGCGCCCGCGCCACATCGAGGTGCAGATCCTCGCCGACGGCGCGGGGAACGTCGTGCACCTGTACGAGCGGGACTGCTCGCTGCAGCGCCGCCACCAGAAGGTCGTCGAGATCGCGCCGGCGCCCAACCTCGACCCGGCGATCCGCGACGCGCTGTGCGCGGACGCGGTGCGGTTCGCCCGCCACATCGGGTACCAGAACGCGGGCACGGTCGAGTTCCTCGTGGACACGGTGGGGGAGCGCGCCGGGCAGCACGTGTTCATCGAGATGAACCCGCGCATCCAGGTCGAGCACACCGTGACCGAGGAGGTCACCGACGTCGACCTCGTGTCCGCGCAGATGCGCATCGCGTCGGGCGAGACGCTGGAGGACCTCGGGATCCGGCAGGAGGACGTGCGCGTCAACGGCGCCGCCCTGCAGACCCGCATCACGACCGAGGACCCCGCGAACGGGTTCCGGCCCGACACGGGCCGCATCATCGCGTATCGCTCCCCGGGCGGGGCGGGCGTGCGGCTCGACGGCGCGACGGCGACGGCCGGGTCCGTCGTCTCGGGCCACTTCGACTCGATGCTCGTCAAGCTCACGTGCCGCGGCCGCGACTTCCCGACGGCGGTGCGCCGCGCCCGGCGCGCGCTCGCCGAGTTCCGCATCCGCGGCATCCGCACGAACATCCCGTTCCTGCAGGCCGTGCTCGCCGACCCGGAGTTCGTCGCGGGGAACGTCGCGACGTCGTTCATCGACGAGCGGCCCGAGCTCCTCGCGGCGCGCGAGAGCGCCGACAGAGGTACGCGCCTGCTCGCGTTCGTGGGAGACACGACGGTCAACCGACCGCTGGGCGAGCCGCGGCGCACGACCGACCCCGCGGCGAAGCTGCCCGCGCTGGACCTGTCGGTCGCGCCGCCGCCCGGGACGCGCCAACAGCTCCTCGAGCTCGGTCCCGAGGGCTTCGCGCGCGCCCTGCGCGGTGAGCAGCGCCTGCGGGTCACGGACACGACGTTCCGCGACGCCCACCAGTCGCTGCTCGCGACACGCGTGCGCACGCACGACCTGGCCGCCGTCGCGCCGTACGTCGCGCGGGCCACCCCGCAGCTGTGGTCGGTCGAGGCGTGGGGCGGGGCGACGTACGACGTCGCGCTGCGCTTCCTCGGCGAGGACCCGTGGGAGCGGCTCGCGACGCTGCGCGAGGCGATGCCGAACCTCGCGATCCAGATGCTGCTGCGCGGCCGCAACACGGTCGGGTACACCCCGTACCCGACGCGCGTCACCGAGGCGTTCGTCGAGGAGGCCGCGACCACGGGCATCGACGTGTTCCGCATCTTCGACGCGCTCAACGACGTCGACCAGATGCGTCCGGCGATCGAGGCCGTGCGTGCCACCGGCACGACGGTCGCGGAGGTCGCGCTGTGCTACACGGGCAACCTGCTCGACCCCGCCGAGGACCTGTACACGCTCGACTACTACCTGCGCCTCGCGGACCGCATCGTCGACGCCGGTGCGCACGTGCTCGCGATCAAGGACATGGCCGGTCTGCTGCGTCCCGCGGCGGCGACGCGCCTCGTGACCGCGCTGCGCGAGCGCTTCGACCTGCCCGTGCACCTGCACACGCACGACACCTCGGGCGGGCAGATGGCCACCCTGCTGGCCGCGGCGGCCGCGGGCGTCGACGCCGTGGACGCCGCGAGCGCCGCCATGGCCGGGACGACGAGCCAGCCGCCGCTGTCGGCGCTCGTCGCGGGCCTGGAGCACACGGAGCGCGACACGGGCCTGTCGCTGGCCGCGGTCGCGGACCTGGAGCCGTACTGGGAGGCGGTGCGCCGTGTCTACGCGCCGTTCGAGTCGGGCCTGCCGGGGCCGACGGGGCGCGTGTACGAGCACGAGATCCCGGGCGGGCAGCTGTCGAACCTGCGCCAGCAGGCGATCGCGCTGGGCCTGGGGGACAAGTTCGAGCAGATCGAGGCGATGTACGCGGCGGCGGACCGCATCCTGGGGCGCCTGGTGAAGGTGACGCCGTCGTCGAAGGTGGTGGGCGACCTGGCGCTGCACCTCGTCGCGGCGGGCGCGGACCCCACCGAGTTCGCGGCCGACCCGCAGGCGTTCGACATCCCGGACTCGGTGATCGGGTTCCTCGGCGGAGAGCTCGGCGACCCGCCCGGGGGCTGGCCGGAGCCGTTCCGCTCCCGCGCGCTCGCCGGTCGGGCCGCGCGGGGCGGCGTGACCCCGCTGTCGCCGGAGGACGAGGCCGAGCTCGCGCAGGCGGGCGAGGTGCGGCGCCGGCGGCTGAACCACCTGCTGTTCGCGGGGCCGACCAAGGAGTTCGAGCAGGTGCGCCAGGCGTACGGGGACGTCTCCGTGCTCGACACCCCCACGTACCTGTACGGGCTCGAGCCCGGCCAGGAGGTCGCGGTCGCGCTCGGCAAGGGCGTGCGGCTGCTCGTGGGGCTCGAGGCGATCGGCACGCCCGACGAGCGGGGCATGCGCACGGTGATGTTCACCCTCAACGGTCAGCTGCGCCCGATCCAGGTGCGCGACCGGGCGGTCGACGTCGACGCGCGCACGGCCGAGAAGGCCGACCCCACGCAGCCGGGGCAGGTCGCGGCGCCGTTCGCGGGCGCGGTGACGCCGGTGGTCGTCGCGGGGGACGTCGTCGAGGCAGGGCAGACGGTCGCCACCGTCGAGGCCATGAAGATGGAGGCCGCGATCACGTCGCCGGTCGCGGGCACGGTCCAGCGCGTCGCGATCGGAGCGGTGCAGCAGCTCGAGGGCGGCGACCTGGTCCTCGTCGTCGGCTGAGCAGGGAGAGCAACGGGCAGCCTCGTGGTCGGGGTGGCAGCCTGAGGCGACGGCCGGTCGCTCCTGTCCGCGCGGTGCGCCGAGCCCGGTTCCGAGCAGGGTGAGACGAGGAGGATCCATGCGAGTCACGTTCCACGGCCACGCGTGCGTCACGGTGCGCCACGGCGGGCAGGTCGTCGCGATCGACCCGGGCACGTTCAGCGACGCGGCGGGTGCGTTGCGCGAGGCCGACACGGTGCTCGTCACCCACCAGCACCCGGATCACGTCGACGCGGCCGCGCTCGGTGCCGCGCTCGCCTCCCGGCGCGGGCTCACGGTCTGGGCGCCCGAGGCGGTGGTCTCGGCGCTGCGCCCCTCCTTGCCGGAGGACACCTCCGCGCGCGTGCACGGTGTCGTGCCGGGTGACGGGCTGGACCTCGGTGGGCTGGAGGTCGTGGTCGGCGGCGGGCAGCACGCGGTGATCCATCGTGACGTCCCCCGGATCGCTAACGTGACCTATCTCGTGCGCGGGGACGGGGCGACGCTCCTGCACCCGGGCGACTCGTTCGACGCGCCGGACGGCGAGACGCTCGGGGGGAGGCGGCTCGACGTGCTCCTCGCACCGGTGGCCGCGCCCTGGCTCAAGCTCGCCGAGACGATCGACTTCGTGCGCGGGCTCGACCCGCGCGTCGTCGTGCCGGTCCACGACGCCCTGCTCTCGGCCGCCGGGCACGGCATGGTCGACCGTCTCCTCGGGGAGCAGCGCACGGGCGGGACGTACACGTACCGGCCGCTCGCGCCCGGTGAGGCGCTCGACGTCGCCGCGGGGAGCCTCGACGGGGTCGGTGACGCCGCGGCCCGCGCGCTGCGCGACGAGCACCCGGAGTACGGCGAGGTGGCCCTGCTCGAGGCCGACGAGACCGTGCCGCCGCGCCCCGAGGAGGAGGCGGCCGACGTCGCCCGCGCCGAGGCCGACCGGTGAGCGACTCCCCGGCGCCGGGCTGGTACCCGGACCCGTGGGGCGTGCGGGCCGAGCGGTGGTTCGACGGGCGCGCGTGGACGCCGCACGTCCGCGACCGCCCCGCGGGCTCCGGCGGCAGGCCCCGGATGCACCCCGGCGCGATCGTCGCGATCGTGCTCGGCGTGGTCCTCGCGCTGGCCGTCGTCGCGGCGGTCGTGGGGTTCTTCGTCGTCATGGTGCAGGGCGTGATCTGCGGCGAGGCGCCCCACTACTGCGACTGACGCGCCGCGGCTCCCGCACCAGCCCCTGACCCGTGCGGAGCTCGCGTCAGAGCAGGGGCCGCAGGGGCGTGAGGACGACCTCGCTGAGCTTCGCCGCCACCGAGCGGGAGTCCCACTCGGCCAGCGTCAGCTCGCGCGAGTTCGACAGGTCGACGTCGAACACCTTCTCCATCTGCGCGGCCACCCCGGGGTCGGTGATCTCGAGGTTCACCTCGTAGTTCCCGGTCAGGGAGAGCCGGTCGATGTTGGCCGTCCCGATCGTGGTCCACGCGCCGTCGATGGTCGCGGTCTTCGCGTGCACCATCGCGTCCCGGTACAGGTGGATGCGGACCCCGCCCTTGAGCAGCGCCGTGTACAGGCCGCGTGACAGCCAGTCCGCGAGCACGTGGTTGGAGCGCTCGGGGACCAGCACGCGGACGTCGACCCCGCGCGCGGCGGCCGCGAGGAGCGCCGCGAGGATCTCCCGGTCGGGGATGAAGTACGCCTGCGTGATGTAGACGTGCGAGCTGGCGCGGTCGATCGCGTCGAGGTAGATGCCGCGGATCGGGAACACGAGGTGCGCGGGCGCGTTGCGCGCGGCCCGCAGCCGCGGCTCCCAGTGCACCGACCCGGGGTCGGCGAGCAGCGGCTGACCAGGGGCGCGGTTCGCGTTCCAGAAGTCGACGAACGCGTTGCGGAGCTCCCACGCGCTCGGGCCCACGAGACGGATGTGCGTGTCCCGCCACTGCGTCGCGTACAGGGCGCCGATGTTGTACCCGCCGACGAACGCGATCTCGTCGTCGACCACGAGGATCTTGCGGTGGTCGCGGCCCGACTTGCGCACGTTGAGCATGAGGATGCCGGGGCGGAACACCGGGTAGCGGATCACGTGGATCGGCTCCGGCAGGTCGAAGAACGCTTGCGGCACGACGAGGTTCGCGAACCCGTCGTAGACGACGAACACCTCGACGCCGCGCTCGCTCGCCTCGACCAACGCCTGCTTGAACTCCTCGCCGAGCGCGTCGGCCTTCCAGATGTACGTCTCGAGCAGGATGCGGCGCTGCGCCCCGCGGATCGCGCCGAGCATCTCCCGGTAGACGTCCTCGCCGTAGGTGAAGACGGTCGTCGTGGTGCCCGCGACCTCGACGTCGGCGGGGGAGGAGCGGGGGAACGACGCCTCGGTGGTGTTGCGGCGCTTGCGGATCGCGTCGGCGGTGACGAGCACGCCCGCGACCGTGATCGGCGCCGCGACGGCGACCACGAGCGCGCGGGAGAGCAGACGGCGGGCGGTGCGCAGGGCGGAGTCGGGCGACAGGTGCACGGACTCACCGTAGCGGGCACGCTTCCGGGCGCGACCCCAGGACAGGCGCGCCGCGGGTGAGATCCCGCACCTCCGTCGCTCCCGGGTTCCTCGCGCGCCCGGGTCAGTGCGAGCGGAGGGCCTTGATCAGCTCGGCCTTGCGCATCGAGGAGCGGCCCTCGATGCCGATCTCCGCGGCACGCTTGCGCAGCTTCTCGACCGTCCAGTCGTCGTAGTCGCCGGCCTTGCCGCCCTTGCGTCCGACGCTCCTGCGGGACGAGCCCGCGGCGGCGTTCGCGATGCGCGCCGCCTTCTCCTTCGAGTCGCCCTCGTCGCGCAGCCTCTCGTACAGCTCGGGGTCCTTCACGCTCGGTCCGGGGTCGCGCTTCGGCACGGCGTCCTCCCTCGTCTCGAGCCGGCCACCTCGGCGCGGGGGCCGGTCTCCCGCCAGGCTCGCCCCGCCCTCGCCCGCTCGCACGCGGACCTCACCCGACCACCTCGCCTCGGTACCTCGTCCGAGCGCCTCATCCGAACACCTCATTCGAGCACCGTGACGCGCGACGAGCTCGGGTCCACGTGCACGACCCGCCCCGCCACCGCGGCGAAGCCGTGCGGGTCCGCGTCGTACCCGGCGTGCCAGCGCACCGACCCGTCGTCGAGGGACAGGCCGACCAGGAGCGAGCGTCGAGGGGCGTCCGGGTCGGGCACGACCACGGCGAGCGTCGCGCCGTCGGTGAACGCGGCCGTCACTCCGCCCGCGAGATCCGGTCCGGACCCGGGGCCGTCCGCGGACGCTCCCGGTGCGGACGGCGGCCACGACCACACCCGCTTGCCCGTGCGGGCGTCCAGGGCGACGAGCGCTCCGCCGGTGGCGAGCACCGCGCGGTCGTCGGTGAGCGCCACGGCCTGCACGACCGGCAGGTTCGCGCGCCACACCTCGCGCGGCGCGTCCGTGCCCGGGCCGGGCGCGGACACGAGCGCGCGCACCCTGCCCGGGGTCGTGACGAGCCAGGTGGTCGCGGCGCTGCCGGGTCCAACGAGAGGAACGAGGAGTCGCCCGGCGACGGAGGCACGGAGCGTGCCGTCCGGGGCGACGAGCTGGGTGGACTCGGTGCGGTCGGACAGCCGGACGGTCGTGCGCCAGGACGTGCCGTCCACGCGGGGCACGACGGCCGTCGTGATCGCGTCGCCGCGGGCGTCCAGGCGGTTCCCTGCGAGGGTGAGGACCGCGCTGAGACGGCATCCGCGGACGACGAGCAGGTCGTTCTCGACCGTGACCGCGGCCTGGCCCGCGACCTGGGGCCGGCACATCGCGGTGCGCTCCGCGTCGTCGGGCTGGATCTCCCGCTGCCAGCGCACGCGGGCGGTGCGGGCGTCCTGGAGCGCGAGGTGGACGACGCCGCCCGTGCGCGACCAGCGCAGCACGGTCGCGTCGGGGGCAGGGACCGCGCGGCCGAGGTCGTCGCCGAGGGGGACCGGGTCCGCCGTCGGACCGCCCGGGCCGAGGTCGTGCGCGACCGGTGCGAGGGCGGGGCCCGTCAGGCACGTGACGACGGCGGGGTGCGGAGCCGGGGCCGACGTCTCGCCGACGGCGGGCCCGCACCAGGCCGTCGGGTCGAGGGCCCGCCAGCGACGCGTGCCGGACGCGACGTCGTACCCCTCCACGCCGGCGCCGGTGACCACGGCGAGGACCGCGTCGCCGCGGTCGCCGACCACGACGAGCCGGGGGGCGGCGGCGTCCGTCTCCCACGCGGGCTCGGGTGGCACCGCGAGCGAGACCACGGCCCCGGGCCGGGCGAGGCGTTCCCGCTCCGCGGTGGTCGTGCGCCACGTCCCGACGGCGACGAGGGCGAGGACGAGCACCAGGAGGGTCGCGACGACGCGCAGGAGCAGCGCACGTCGTCGGGCCGGTGCCGCAGGCCCGCGTGCCCCCTCCGCGGGCGCGCCGCGCCCGCCCGGTGCGGGCTCGTCCTCCGGGACGAGCTCCACCCGGTGGAGCGAGGCCATACCGACGACGCTACGCGCCCCGCAGCACGGGCGTCAGGTCTCGGCCGGCTCGAGCGCCGCGGAGAGCGGGTGGGCGCGGATGGCGGCGGCGAGCTCGCCTTCGATCCGGTCGAGGTACACGCCCGTGGTCGCGATGGACGCGTGCCCGAGGAGCTCGGCCACGACCTTCACGTCCCACCCCTCGGCGGCCAGCAGGGTCGCGGTCGTGTGGCGCAGGGCGTGCGGCGTGGCCTCGCGCCGGAACTGCGCGGGCATGCGCTCGACGCAGCGCCGCAGGAGGCCACGGACCGCCTGCGCGTCGATGCGGCGGCCTCGCCAGGACAGCAGGAGCGCGCGCCGCGCGTCCGGGTCGTCGGGGCGGCGGGCGAGCAACGCGGGGCGCAGGCGCTCCAGGTACTCCTCGAGCGCGGAGGAGAGCGGAGGAGAGAGCGTCACCGTGCGGACGTGACCACCCTTGCCCTGGATGCGCCAGCGCGTCTGGTCGGGCTCGCGGGAGAAGTCGTCGAGGTTCGCGCGCTCCAGCTCGGAGACGCGCGGGCCGAGGACGAGCAGGAGCGCGACGACGAGGCGGTCGCGGAGCTGGAGGTCCTGGTCGCGCCGTGCCGCGCCCGGGTCTCCCGGCGTCCGGGCCGCGGAGACCTCGAGGAGCGACGCCGCGGAGCCTGCGGACAGCGCCGTGCGCGCGACGCGCAGCCCGTCGCGCAGGCGGGCTGGGGGAGAGGCCCACTGCATCGGGTCCGCCTGGACCCAGCCCTCGCGCGCCGCGTGGGAGAAGAAGCGGGTGACCGACTGGCGGAAACGGTTGACCGTCGCGGCGGACCGGCCCGAGCTCCCCGGCTTGCGCGACGCGTCCGCGTACCGGCCGTCGGGAGTGGTCTGGTAGCGCAGGAGGACGTCGTCGACGTCCTCGCCGGCGACGTCGTCCAGCACCCGGGCCGGGCCGGCGAGCCGCGCGAACTCCGCCACGTCCCGCTCGTAGCTGCGGCGCGTCGTCGGCGACAGGACGCCCCGCAGGGTCTGCGCGGCGACGGACGAGAGGTAGCGGTCGGCCGCCTCGGCGACGGTGATCCGCTCGAGGCGGGGCGGGGCGACCATGAGCAGGCCTCCTTCGGGGTGCGGTCGCCGCCAGCCTAGGTCGTGCCACCGACAACGATCCGACCGCTCGCCGCCCTGACCTGCGCCGACGCGCGGGGAGACGGAGGCAGTCGGCTCAGCGATCCTCGCCGAGGTGCGCGACGTCGCCCACGCTCAGCACCCCGCGGTTGTGGAAGAACCCGTCCTCGCGCAGGGTCGTGATGCTCCCGGAGGCGACCGGGAACGTGACGCTCCCGGCGGCCTCGACCGGCATCCCGATCCAGGCCGCGACGACGAACGTCGCCGCGAACCCGTGCGTGACCACCACCACCTGGTGGTCCGTGGCACGGCGGAGCAGGTCCGTCGTCGCCGCGTACACCCGCAGCGCGACGTCGAGCCTCGTCTCCGCGCCCGCGATGCCCACGTCGTGGCGCAGGCGGTCGCCCACGGCCGGCGGCGGGACGAAGCGCGCGTCGAGCCAGTCCTGAGGACGCCCGCCCGCCTCGCCGTAGGACGCCTCGCGCAGTCGGGCGTCCAGGCGGGGGACGGTGTCGAGCGCCGCGCCGATCGCGCTCGCGGTGCGGCGCGTGCGCAGGAGGTCGGACGTGACGACGTCGACCGCGGCGTCGTCCGGGATCCGGGCACGCAGCGCGGCCGCGACCAGAGCCGCCTGGCGTGCGCCCCGTGCGGTGAGGTCGGAGTCGTGGACGCCGCCGACCAGGCCCTCGACGTGGTGTGCAGCCTCGGGGTGGGTGACGACGTGGATCGTGCGTTCGCGCGCGCCGACGACCTCGGCGAGCGGCGGGGGAGGGAAGGGCGTCCGGGGAGGGGTGGAGTCGGGCACGCGCCCAGGGTGGCACACGCTCGGGCACCGGGAGCGAGAAGGAGGGCCGGAGAGCGGGGACCGCTCTGCGGGGTCCGGCGCGCCGGAGTGCTCTGAAGGACGCGCCGACGGTGGCGTGCTGTGCCACCGGCGAGCCACCTGCCGCAGCAGAGGTCGCGAGGATCAGCGACGACGCGTCACCACGCTGTTGACCTAAACACAATGGTTTGCGATGTATGTCCGATTCTAGGCATCGTAACCCAGAGTGCGGTCCCGCACCAGGCGTCGCCGGGGCGCACGGACGTCCGGGGCGTCCGACGGCTCGAACTCGTCCTGGGGCGCATCGGTGCCGCCGGACCCGGCCCGCGGCGCGCGCGCGGGGGACACCGAGCGCCAGGCCCAGACGGCGACGGTCGTCGCGCCCGCGGCGACGCCGACGAGGACGAGGACGAACGCCACCAGGGTCAGGGCGAGCGCCGGGACCCAGGCCAGCGTCACGAGCGTCGTCGCGACGAGCCGTCGAGGACGACGGCCGTCCGGTGCGAGCCCGGCGAACGGCGACGTCGCGGCGAACGTCCCGGAGACGGTTCCTGACGACGCCCGGGACGGCGCGAGCGCCACCAGGCCTGCGAGCAACCTCCGGCCGTCGCTCCGGTCCGCGCTACCGTCGCCGGAACGGTGCGTGCCGAGCCGGGGTGCGTACGTCGTCGTGCTCATGACGAAGGGGAGCGCGCGGGGGCCCTCCGTGATGCGCCAGGGGCGCCTCTTCGACAGCGAAATGACATAATGTACATTATCGGCGTCCTGACGGAGCGGGCCGCATCGACCCGAACCGCGTGCTGACATGCACCGAGACGCCACGCGGGTGAGTCACGCCGACGTGGTGATCCCGGGGAGGATCAGCTCCAGCCATCGCTGCCGCACAGAGGCCGGCTGATCCATCGGCGCCGTGCCCACGAGCAGATAGATGTCGGCGACCGTCACGCTCGGCCTGATGTCGCCCGCGCGCTGCGCGAGACGGATCAGCTCGCCGATCGCGGCGCCGGCCCGCTCTTCGTCCGGCTGTTCCCCGTGACCTTCCACGCCGAGCGCCCTGGCTGCGACCTTCACCGCGTGGTTGTGCGCGGTCGACTCCGCGACGCGATCGAGGAACCCCACGACCTCGTCGACCGCGCGCGCACCCTGACGCGCACGCTCCAGCGCAGCCTCGGCGTCGTCGGCGACCTCGGCGACGTACTCGGCGATCACCGCTGCCACGAGATCCGTCTTGTTCGGGAAGTGCCGGTAGAGCGTGCCAACGGCAACGCCCGCCGAGCGTGCGATCTCGTCCATCCCCGCGTCCTGCCCCGAGGCGCTGATCTGTTCCCGGGCTGCCGCCAGGATGCGGCCGCGGTTGCGGGCGGCATCGGCTCGTAGCGGTCGGGGCTGGCTCATCAGCGCTCCTCCAACTGAGATGTTGCCTCACGCTTGCGTAATGGTGAATCACGGTTCAGTATATATGGTGAACCGTGATTCACCTTACGTCGGGAGAGAGAACCATGACACCCAAGGTCGCCCTCGTCACCGGAGCCTCCTCGGGCATCGGCGAGTCCACCGCTCGCACACTGCAGAGCATCGGGTACACCGTCTACGGCGCCGCGCGCCGAACCGACAGGCTCCAGGAGCTCGCCGCAGACGGCGTCCGCCCGCTCGAGATGGACGTGACCGACGAGCAGTCGATGAAGGACGGGGTGGCGTCGATCGTCGCCGACACCGGCCGGATCGACGTGCTCGTCAACAACGCCGGCTACGGCTCCTACGGCGCGATCGAGGACGTCGACATGGACGAGGGCCGCCGCCAGTTCGAGGTGAACGTGTTCGGCGCGATGAGCCTCGTCCGGCTCGCACTCCCCCACATGCGCGAGCAGCGCGCCGGGACGATCGTGAACATCACGTCCATGGGCGGCAAGATCTACACCCCGCTCGGCGGCTGGTACCACGGCACCAAGTTCGCCCTCGAAGCGCTCAGCGACTGCCTGCGCCTGGAGCTCACCCCCTTCGGCATCGACGTCGTCGTCATCGAGCCCGGCGGGATCGCCACCGAGTGGGGCAGCATCGCGGCGGACAACCTCGAGAACACCTCGGCGAACGGCCCGTACCGGCGGCAGGCCGCCGCGGTGGCCAGGTCGCTGCGGTCGGAGGCCAACGCCCACCGCAACTCTCCGCCGTCGGTCGTCGCCGACGCGATCGCCAAGGCGGTCACCGCACGACGCCCGAAGACCCGCTACGCGGTCGGGTACGGCGCCAAGCCCCTCATCACCGCCGGCAACATCCTCAGCGACCGACAGTTCGACGCACTCATCACCCGCGCCACCGGGGTGCCTCGGAACTGACACCCGGACCCCCTCCCCCGGTGGCATCCGTCGCCGGGGCGGGCCTCGGGTGTCTACTGGCTGCCATGGGAACCGTCGTCCTCGAACCGTCCACCCGGTGCGCGATCGACGCCGTCACCGCGCTGCGCCTCGTGCACGACGACGTCGGCCTCGGCGCGCGGCGCCCGCTCGTCGGCCCTGCGGTCCTGCGCAGCCACGCGCTGTCGATGCTCTACGGCGACGTGCGCCGCGGCGTGCTCGACGAGAAGACCGCGCGCGCCCGCCTGGAGGGGGTCGCGACGCTGAAGGTCCGGCTGCTCGGCGACCGCGTCTCGCGGGCCACCGCGTGGCGGATCGCCCGTGATCTCGACGCGGACGACACGGCGGTCGCCGAGTACGTGGCGGTGGCCGTGCTCCAGGCCGACGTCCTCGTGGCCGGCGACGCGGACGTCGCTGCCGCGGCGGAGGGCCGCATCCCCCTCGCCACGTACGACGACCTCCTGCGCTGAGGCCTGGGACACCCGACCGGCCCGCGTCCCGGCGAACGGCCCGGCCTCAGTCGTCGAACACGTCCCAGCAGATCGCGCTGCGCCGCCGCTGGTCGTCGAGGACGAGCTCGCGCAGCTCCGCCGGGACGCGCTCGCGCTGCCAGTCCCGCTCCGCGAGCCGCGCGGTCTCCGGGTCCTCGCCTCGGGCGGCGGCGTCCGCGGCGGCGGCCCGTATGGCGTAGGCCGCCGCGCCGAGGTCGTGCGCCGCGACGTGCGCGACCGCCACCGCCTGCCCGGCCGCGAGCGCCACGTACTTGATGGGTGCGGGCTGGTCGCGCCCGGCGGCGTTGGTGACGAACGCGGTGCTGTGGGCGGTCTTCATGGGGACCTCGCCGCGGATCCACGCGCGGGCGACGTCGAGGGCGTCGCGGGGTCGGGTGTCGCCGGGTCGGGCGTCCTCGAAGATGGGCAGGACGTGCTCCGTGCACTCGACGGCCCACCGGGCGAGCTGGCGGTGGTGGTCGTCGGTGAGGGTGCCGCCGCGGCGGAGGGTGATGAGTCGGGGGTCGCGCTCGGTGGGCAGGATCGGCATGTCTCGATGTTCCCCCGTGCCCGTGCCCGACGGCCAGCCGGTGACCGGCGCGGTGGTGCCGGGTCGGTGCGGTCGGGAGGTCGTAGGGGCTTGGTCGTGTCGTCCTCTGGTGGGGTGCGGGTGGGGCGGCTTACGGTGCGTTCGTCGTCCCCGCTCGTCGTGACCGTCGAAGAGGCGCATGCCTCTCCCCCGCCCGGACGCCTCGGTGCAGCGCTGTCGCCGCACCAGGGCCTCTCCCCCGGGTGGTCGGGTTCCTCGGGTGGGTCACATCCACGAGGAGGCGCTCATGGCCCGGTTCGCACGCACGGACGACCTGCGGGGCGCGACGTTCGACGGCGTGGACCTGCACGGCGCGCGGTTCGTGGAGTCCGACCTGTCCGGCGTGGTCATGCGGGGCGTGCAGGTGGAGGGGGTCGACATCGACGCGCCCTGGCTCTCGGACGGCGACGCGACCTTCCGCGTGAACGGGGTCGACGTGACGGGCTTCGTGGAGGCGGAGCTGGACCGACGGTTCCCGGGGCGGGAGCTGCGTCGTGCCGGCGACCCGGAGGGGCTGCGCGCGGCGTGGGCGGCGCTGGAGGCGACGTGGGCGGCGACGCTCGAGCGGGCGGCGGTGCTGCCCGCGAGCGCCGTGGACGTGTCGGTGGACGGCGAGTGGTCGTTCGCGCAGACGTTGCGGCACCTGGTGCTGGCGACGGACGCGTGGTTGGGGCGGGCGGTGCTGGAGGTGGAGCAGCCGTTCCACCCGTTGGGTCAGGCGGGGCCGCAGGCTGCGGAGGACGGGCTGGACGTGTCGCTGTTCGTGACGGGGACGCCGTCGTACGCGGAGGTGCTGGAGGCGCGCGCGGGCCGGGTCGCGATGGTGCGGGACTTCCTGGCAGGGGTCACGCCGGAGGAGCTGGTGGAGGTGCGGCGCAACCCGTGGTCGCCGGAGTTCCCGGAGACGACGTTGTCGTGCGTGCACGTGATCCTCGAGGAGGAGTGGGAGCACCACCGCTTCGCGGTGCGTAACCTCGGTGAGATCGAGGGGTCGCTCGGTGCGTGAGGGTTCCTACGGTCCGCCGTCGACGACGCGGAGCGGCCCCTCCTGCGGGGTCGGCTCCTCGAAGCCGTCGAGGTAAGCGGCCGCGAGGTCCTCGGGGACGAGGACGTCGTCGGGCCCGGTGCCGCGTCGTCGTGCGAGCCGGGCGAGGAGGACGGCGCGCGGGGTCCGGACGTGGTGCACGACGGGTCGGACCCCGAGGGGTGCGAGGAGCTCGCGGTAGCGGTCCCGGGAGGCGCGGGACCAGAAGGACGTGTCGACGACGACGGGCACGCCGTCGGCGACGAGCGCGGTGAGGCGGGTGCTCAGGGCGGCGTGGACCTCGTCGGCGACGTCGGCCGGCAGGGGGTGGTCGCGGTGCCCGCGCCGCCACGCCTCCGCGTCGAAGGAGAGCAGGACGTAGCCGTTCCGGGCGAGGCTGCGGGCGTAGGTCGACTTGCCGGATCCCGCGGGGCCGCAGACGAGGACGACACGGTCGCCGGGGTACGCGCTGTCCTCGGTGCTCATGAGGCGTCCGCCGTCGTGCGCCGGTACACGGACACGTGGGAGCGGGACTCGGCGGTGAACGGCTCCTCCGCCCATCCGGCGTGCCGGGTCTCGGGCTCGAGCCCGGCGAGGCGGGCCATGAGGTCGAGCTCGGCGGGCCAGACGTACCGGTGGGGCGAGCGTCCTACCGTGGCGCTGCCGTCGTCGTCGAAGCGGACGTGGTGGGACACGACGTGCTGGTGCAGGACGTCGTAGGTGTCGACGCCGAGGTAGCCGGGCTCGTCGTGCCAGACGGTCGCGGTGCGGCCGGGCGGGAGGGCGCGCAGCTCGGGGACCCAGAGCTCGACGACGAACCGGCCCCCGGGAGCGAGGTGGCGGGCGGCGTTGCGGAAGCACTCGACCTGGGCGTCCTGCGTGAGCAGGTTCGCGATCGTGTTGTCCACGAGGTAGACGAGCGTGTGCTCCCCCGGCACCCGGGCGGTGGCCATGTCACCGACGATGACGGGCAGGGTCGTCTCGTCGACCTTCTCGCGCAGCCCGGCGACCATGTGCCGGGAGATCTCGATGCCGGTGACGGGCACGCCGCGCGCGGCGAGCGGGATGGCGACCCGGCCGGTGCCGACGGCGAGCTCGACCGCGCTCCCCTGGCCCGCGAGCGCCGCGAGCCGGGCGACGGCGGGATCGAGGACGTCGGGCGCGAACACGCCCTGGCCGGGGGTGTCGTACCGGGCGGCGGTGTCGGCGTCCCAGAGGCGTTCCTGGTCGGTGCCGGCGAGGTCGGTGCGTGTGTCCGTCATCGTGCGACGGTGTCAGACGGCGTCCGTGGCGGTCCAGGGATTTCGTGTCGCCGGGGGCCTTCCGTGTGTTCCGCCCAGCCGGGACGTTACGGTGGCGGCATGGATCGTGAGGAGTTCGTCGGCTATGTCCGTTCGCAGGGGTGGGGCGTCGTCGCGTCGCTCGGCGACGACGGCGGGCCCCAGGCCGCGTTCCTCGCGGTGGCGGCGACTGGCGCGGGCGAGCTGGTGTTCGACGCGCGCGCGACGTCGCGCAAGGTGGCGAACCTGGCCCGGGACCCGCGCGTCGCCGTGACGGTGGGCGGGACGGACGGCACGACGCTGCAGTGCGAGGGCCTGGCGGACGTCCCGGTCGGTACGGACCGGGACCGGTGTGCCGCGGCGTACGTGGCGGCGTTCCCGCAGTTCGCCGGGTCGCTGGCCGACGACGGCATCGTCCTGCTGCGGGTCGTGCTCGCGTGGGCGCGGTACGGGGACTTCCGTGATGGTGGGTCCGTGATGACGGCGGTCGACGTGACCGGGTGGGGCCCGACCAGGGACTGACGGCGGCCGGTCCCCGATCGGACCCGTCAGCCGAGCAGCGCCTGCTTCGCGCGTGCGAACTCGGTGTCGGTGAGGTCGCCCGCGCGGTGCAGGGCGGCGAGCCGTTCGAGGCGGGCGACGAGCGCCGCTCCCCCGTCGCCGGTCGGAGCGCTCGCGGCGGGTGCGCCGCGCCCGACGACGCGCCACAGGGTGCGCGCGAACACGCCGGGGCGTCGGGCGGTGCCCGCCTGGCCGGGCTGGAGGCGCGGCACGCGCGGCGAGGGGACAGTCCGGTCGTCGACGACGACGCTCCCGGGCCGGGTGTCCGCGAGCGAGCGCGCGAACCGGGCGAAGCGGGCGGACGACCCGTCGAGCAGGACGGCGCGGGTCGACCGCGACCCGGGGTGCTCGTCGCGCCACGTCACGACGACGGTCGGCCCGTCCCCGGTGACGGTCACGACGGGTCGCCCGGCGGGCTCGAGGACGGTGTCGTCGCCGCGGACGAGGCGCAGCCGTGCGCCGTCCCACACGAGCCGGCCGCCCGCGACGTGGAACATGGCCGGGTAGCGGGGCGCGGCGGCGAAGCGGGACGCGTCGGGGGCCCTGCCGGGGACCGTCACGACGCCGACGGGTCGCCTCCGTGGCGGGGCCGGGGGTCGGGTGTCGTCCGCGTGGGTGGCGAGCGCCTCGACGACCGGGACCGCGACCGTGACGGGGGCGACGGGCTCGGCGTCGGGCCCCGGGGCGGGGCGCGCAGGGTGCGCCTCGGTGTGGCCCTCGGTCGCGCTGGTGCTCATGGTGCTCCCCTGTCGTCGTCGGTCCCCCGATCCTGCCGCGCGACACCCTCCGAGAGCAACCCCTCGGGTGGTGTCGTCGCAGGTCAGGGAGACGTGAGCGCGCCCCCGGCCGGGAGCACGGTGACCGGGGGCGCGCAGTCAGGGAGCGGGTCAGAGCCCGCCGAGGAGCGCCGTGAAGTCGGGCGTGGCCGCGAACGGGTCGGCGGGCCCGGAGTTCTTGCGCAGGGCGACCTTCTCCGCGAGCTCGCGGCCCGCGCGCGCGATCCGGGCGGGCAGCCCGCCGCCGGCGTCGGCCTCGGCGGCCGCCCAGTCGTCGGTCGCGGCGAACACGGACGTCGTGGCGACGTCCGCGCGCAGGTAGGTGAACAGCGGCCGCAGCGAGTACTCGAGCGCGAGCGAGTGGCGGGCGGTGCCGCCGGTCGCGCCGAGCAGCACGGGCGTGCCGGTGAGCGAGTCCTTGTCGAGGACGTCGACGAACGACTTGAGCAGCCCCGAGTACGTGGTGGTGAACAGCGGGGTGGTCACGACGATCCCGTCGGCGGCGGCGAGGCGCTCGAGGACCCCGGCGAGCTCGCCCGTGGGGAACCCGGTGAGCATGGCGTCGACGACGGCGTGCGCGTGGTCGCGCAGCTCGACGGTCTCGACCTCGGCGCTCACGCCGAGGCCCTGGAGCTCGCGCACGGCGGCCTCGCCGAGCCGGTCGGCGAGCAGGCGCGTGGAGGACGGCTTGGACAGCCCGGCGGACACCACGACGAGGCGGCGGTCCGGGGCGGGGGTGCTGGCGGTCATGCGGTGCTCCTGGGGTGTGGCGGGTCGTGCGGGGCCGGCCCGTCACCGGGCCGGGTGGTGCGAGGTGCCCGACGGCGGCCGGTCGAGCGGGTGCGCGGGGCACCCCTCGACCGTACGCCGTCGGGCGGCCGGTCCCGCGGCCGGTGACGTCGGCCGCGGGACGGCGTGGGTCACAGCCCGAACGCGGCGCCGGCCTTCGCCAGCTCCTGGTCGTCCTCGGCGGTGCGCCCGGTCCAGCGGTCCTCGGTGCCGCCGACGTGCGCGGCGCCCTCGGTCCCGGAGGCCCTGGCGGCGGCGACGCGCTCGGCGTGGCTCGGCGGGTTCGCCGGCACGTGCGCGGGGCGCGCGGCCTCCATCTCCTTGCGGAGCACGGGCACGACCTCGCCCGCGAGGAGGTCGATCTGCTCGAGCACCGTCTTGAGCGGCAGGCCGGCGTGGTCCATGAGGAACAGCTGGCGCTGGTAGTCGCCCACGTGCTCGCGCATCGCGGCGTACCGGTCGATGACCTGCTGCGGGGAGCCGACGGTGAGCGGCGTCTCGCGCGTGAAGTCCTCCATCGACGGGCCGTGCCCGTACACGGGCGCGTTGTCGAAGTAGGGCCGGAACTCGTCCCACGCCTTCTGGGAGTCCTTGCGCAGGAACACCTGGCCGCCGAGACCGACGATCGCGGTGTCCGCGGGGCCGTGGCCGTGGTGCTCCCAGCGCTGGCGGTAGAACTGCACCATCTGCTTCGTGTGGCTGATGGGCCAGAAGATGTTGTTGTGGAAGAACCCGTCGCCGTAGTAGGCGGCCTGCTCGGCGATCTCGGGGCTGCGGATCGACCCGTGCCACACGAACGGCGGCACGCCGTCCAGCGGGCGCGGGGTCGAGGTGAAGCCCTGCAGCGGGGTGCGGAACTTACCCTCCCAGTCCACGACGTCCTCGGTCCACAGGCGGCGCAGCAGCGCGTAGTTCTCGATCGCGAGCGGGATGCCGTTGCGGATGTCCTGCCCGAACCACGGGTACACCGGGCCCGTGTTGCCGCGCCCCATCATGAGGTCCATGCGCCCGTCGGAGATGACCTGGAGCATCGCGTACTCCTCCGCGAGGCGCACGGGGTCGTTCGTCGTGATGAGGGTCGTGGACGTCGACAGGACGATGTTCTTCGTCACACCGGCGAGGTAGCCGAGCATGGTCGTCGGTGAGGACGGGACGAACGGCGGGTTGTGGTGCTCACCCGTGGCGAAGACGTCCAGGCCCGCCTCGTCCGCGTGCTTCGCGATGGTCAGCATCGCGCGCACGCGCTCGGTGTCGTCGGGGGTCCGGCCCGTCGTGGGGTCCGTCGTGACGTCTCCGACGGTGAAGATGCCGAACTGCATGGTGTGCTCCCGTGAGTCCTAGGTCGATGCGTTTGCATGTACATGGCGCTCAACCGGGGACCCCCCGGGTTTGTTCCGGGCCCCTGCGACCCCGGTGTGAGCGTGCGCACGTCCGGCCCCGCCAGGGCCTCGACGAGTTGCGTCGGGCATCGAAACCCGGGAGCCTGGGACCGCGACGCGCCGAGGCGGACCGGCTCGACGCCGTGGGGGCGGCCCGGCCGCGGAGACCCGCGACGTTCACCGGACCTTCACGACGCGCCGGAACACCGACCGACGGCGAGGCGTTGCCTCTCGTAGACCGGGCCGCTGTCCGCACCCCACCGGGAGCGCCCCACCCACCCCCGAAGACCCCTCAGGAGGACACCATGGCCGACCGTTCGCTGCGCGGGATGAGCATCGGTGCGAAGAGCATGGAGTCGGACGAGGGCGTCGACTTCGCCCCCCGCTTCCAGGCGCACTACGACTGCCCCAACGGGCACACCATCATCCTGCCGTTCTCGACCGACGCCGAGGTCCCCCCGGTGTGGGAGTGCCGCTGCGGCGCCGAGGCGCTGCTGCGCGACGCGGAGCGCCCCGAGCCCAAGGCGGGCAAGCCCGCCCGCACCCACTGGGACATGCTGCTCGAGCGCCGCACGATCTCCGAGCTCGAGGAGCTGCTCGACGAGCGCCTCGGCCTGCTGCGCGCCGGCAAGCTGCGCCGCAGCGCCTGACGGCCCCGCCGCAACGGAGAGGCCCGGACCCCCTCGGGGGTCCGGGCCTCTCACGTTTCCCGCGTCCCGTCAGCCGGACCGGGGCGCCCGTCGGGCGGCTCAGCGCGCGCCGCGCCGACCTGCGAGGGAGCGCACCGCCCCCGCGAGCTGGGCCGCGCGACGGCGCGCACCCCACACGGTGACCTTCCACAGCGCCTCGCTGACGATCGCGCGGCTCATCTTCGACCGGCCCGCGGTGCGCTCCACGAACGTGATCGGCACCTCGACCACCCGCCCGCCCGTGCGCTCGACCCGCCAGGCCATGTCGACCTGGAAGCAGTAGCCGTGCGACTCCACGCTCGCGAGGTCGACGGCGCGCAGCGCGTCGGCGCGGTACGCGCGAAAGCCCGCCGTCGCGTCACCCAGCCCGAGCCCGAGCGCGAGCCGCACGTACACGTTGCCCGCCCGGGAGAGCACCTCGCGGTGCCACGGCCAGTTCTCCACCCGCCCGCCCTGCACCCAGCGCGACCCGATGACGAGGTCCGCGCCGCCGCCGCGCTCCCCTGTCGCGGCGAGCGCGGCGAGCAGGGACGGCAGCTGCTCGGGCTGGTGCGACCCGTCGGCGTCCATCTCGACCAGGACGTCGTACCCGGCGGCCAGGCCCCAGCCGAACCCCGCGACGTACGCGGCGCCCAGCCCCTCCTTGCCCGCGCGGTGCAGCACGTGCACGCCCGGGTCTGCGGCTGCGGCGGCGTCGGCGAGGTCGCCTGTCCCGTCGGGGCTCGCGTCGTCGACGACGAGCACGTCCGCGTCCGGCACCGCGGCGCGCAGCCGCGCGAGCGTGCCCGGCAGGGTCAGCGCCTCGTCGTACGTGGGCACGACGACGAGCACGCGGCCGGCAGCGCCGGCACGCGTCCCGGGGTGCCCGCTCACGGCGCCTCGTCCACGGCGCCCGCGGCGGCGCGCGACGCACGGCGCTCGCGGACGACGCTCCCGACCCCCACGGCCAGGAGGCCGAGCGCGAGGAGCTCGACGACGCGGCCCGGCCAGTCCCCCGCCCGCACGGCCGGGGTCAGGCTCGTGCGCAGCGGCAGGTCCGCGACCAGCTGGTCGGCGGTGAACAGCCCGGTGCTCTGCAGGAGCTCGCCGTCGGGGGCGATGACGCCGCTCACGCCGACGGTCGAGACCTGCACGGTCGCGCGCCCGGTCGACACGGCCCGCAGGCGCGACATCGCGAGCTGCTGCGTGGACTCGGCGGTGTACCCGAAGGACGCGTTGTTCGTCTGCACGACGAGCACCTCGGCGCCCGCGTCCACGGCGTCGTTCACGAGGCCGTCGTAGGCGACCTCGAAGCAGATGACGACGCCGAGCGGCACGGTGCGCCCGAGGCGCTCGGACGCGAGGTCCACGACCCCGGTCTCGGTGCCGGGGATCATGTCGATGCTCACGCGGTCGACCTGGTCGGAGAAGATCCGCAGCAGGGACCGCAGGGGGATGTACTCGCCGAACGGCGCGGGGTGCTGCTTGGCGTACCGGTCCACGACGCCGGCGCCGGGCTCCCACAGCAGCGACACGTTGTACCGGCCGCCCGTGTCCGGGTACTCCTGCGCGCCGACGAGGATCGGGGCCTCCACCTCGCGCGCGGCGTCGTCGATGGCCCGGGCCACGTCGGGCGCGGTCTGCGGGTCGAGGTCGGAGCCGTTCTCGGGCCACAGGACGACGTCGAGGTCGCCGGGCTCCACCTGGTCCAGCAGCGCGACGGTCCCCTGCAGGTGGTTGTTCAGCACCTCGGCCCGGTTCGCGAACGACCCGAGCCCGGGCTCGCCCACGTTGCCCTGCACGGCCCCGACGGCGAGCGTGCCCGCCTCGGCGCGCGTGTCGAGCGGCACGAGGAGGGGTGCGGCCACGAGCGCGCCGGCCACGACGACCGGGACGACAGCCCCCGTCACGACGTCGCGGCGGCGCACCAGCGCGAGCACGGCGACCGCGAGCAGGGACCCGGCGAGCGCGACGAGCAGGGACACGAGCACCTCGCCCCCGAGCCACGCCGCGCGCCCGAGCGGGGAGTCCGCCTGGGAGAACGCGAGCCTGCCCCAGGGGAAGCCGCCGAACGGGACCTCGGTGCGCGCCTGCTCGACACCGACGAACAGCAGCGCGAACGCGACCGCCTGCGCCCACGGGCGCCCGGCCAGCCACGACCACCGCCGCGCCCACACCCACGCGGCGCCCAGCACGCCGACGAAGCACGCCTCCATGACGGACAGCGCGACCCACGGCACGGTCTCGGTCGCGTAGTTCGCCCACCACAGGTGCGGCAGGAAGAACGCGAGCCCCCACACGAGCCCGACGAGGAAGCCCCACCGCGCGCCGTCGCGCCGCAGCGCCCAGAACAGCGCGGCGACGCCGACGAACGCGAGGGGCCACCACCCGCGGTCGGGGAACGCCGCGTCGGTGACGAGGCCGCCCGCGAGAGCCAGGAGCAGCGTGAGCGGGCGCGACGGGGGCCCGACGAGGGCGCTGCCGTCCGCCGTGCCGGGAACGCGACGGGCGGTCGCGCCGGAGCCGGTCTCGGGGGTCGCGGTGGCCGGGGAGTCCGGCGCGGTGGCATCCGGACCAGCGGGACGGGGTCGCCCGGCCGGGGCGGCCGTGGGCTCGGGGGCGTGCACGGGTGCACCCTACGCCACGCACCTGCGCCGGAGCCGGAGAGACCGGCGGCCCGGCGGGTGAACACCGGATGGTCGCAGGGGGCCGGCGGAGGGCCGACGACGGGTGAGCGTGTGCGGGCTCGCGCGCCCTTCGGCCCGTACCCAGCCGCCACCGGCGGAGCACGTTTTCTACTGAGCGCGCGAGCCCGGCCAGGTACCCGGCGCGGCACGCCGAGGGGTCGTCGTCGGTGGCTGATCCCCCTGCGGCCGCGGGGGCCGGAACACCCTGTCGAACCTACTCCGGCTCACGGCCCTGTCAAGCGGTAGCGGTCAGACGAACGTGTCGAACAGCGGGACGCCGTCGCGCACGGTCTGCAGGCACCGCGGACGCGGGACGTCCGGACCGAGCTCCGGCAGGAGCGGCTGCCCGGCGCGCGCGTCCGTGCTCCAGGACGACGTCGTGCGCCCGAGCGCGCCCTGCACGACGAGATGCTCGCCCCGCCACACCGCCAGGTGCGCCGGCGCCCCGACGCGCAGCTGCCCGGCACCCGTGTGGTCCAGGCCCGCGATGCGCCACCCGCCGCGCGTGTGCGCGCGGAACGCGGCCCGCGCAGAGATCTGCTGGTCCGGGTCGACGTGCGACATCGCCGCGAGCACGCCCGCCCACGGGTCGAGCCGGGTCACCGGCGCGTCCGACCCGAACGCCAGCGGCACGCCCGCCCCCGCGAGGTCCGCGAACGGGCTCAGGCCCTCGGCGCGCGTCGCGCCCACGCGCGCCGCGTACATGCCCTGCGGCCCGCCCCACGCGGCGTCGAACCCCGGCTGGATGCTCAGGCTCACGCCGAACAGCAGGAGCGACGCCAGCGCCGTCGCGTCCACGAACAGCGCGTGCTCCACCCGGTGCCGCGCCGCGCGCACCGCGCCCTGGCCGTGGACCTCCGCGGCGACCTCGAGCCCGAGGACGAGCTCGTCCATCGCGCGGTCCCCGATGACGTGGAAACCGCCCTGCGTGCCCGCCGCCCCGACCGCGGACAGGTGGTTCGCGATCTGCTCCGCGCTCAGGTAGAGGTTCCCCCGGTCGGTGGGGTCCGGCCCGTCCTGGTAGGGCAGGCGCATCGCCGCGGTGCGCGACCCGATCGACCCGTCCACGTTGAGGTCGCCCGCGAGTCCCGTCAGACCGGGCACGTCCGCGAGGACCTCCCGCGCGTCGTCGACCGTGGTGCACAGCTCGCCCCGGTACCCGACGACGTGCGCCAGCCCCGAGGACGCCTCGCCCGTGAGCGCGAGCAGCTCGCGCAGCCCGGCACGTGTGTCGATGTAGGGGGCGCTCATCTCGTGCACCGACACGATCCCCTGCTCCGCCGCGGCGCGCAGCGCCGCCCGGTACAGGTCGGTGCGCCGCGCGGGCGACACGTCGCGCGCGACGTCCCGGGCGACGTGGTGCGCCTCCCCCGTGACCCAGCCGGACTCGTCCCAGCCCGGCCGCTCCGCCAGGGCGCAGCGCCGCGCGAGCGTCGTGGAGACCACGGCCGAGTGCACGTCGACCCGCGCCGCGTACACCGCGCGACCGCCCGCGGCGGCGTCGAGCTCGTCGCGCGTCGGCGGCCGGCCCTCGGGCCAGGACCGCTCGTCCCAGCCGAACGCGAGCACGACGTCGTCGTCCCCGACGTCCGCCGCGGCCTTCGCGACCGCCTCCAGCGCGGCCGTGAGCGTCGTCACGCCGGCGCTCGCGGACAGGTCGACGCCCGCGAGGGCGAGCCCGACCTCGAACAGGTGGACGTGCGCGTCGACGAACCCGGGAGCGACGAGCGCGCCGTCGAGGTCGATCACGCGGTCGGCGCGGGCGGCGAGCCCGTCGGCCGTGTCGTCGGCGCCGATCCAGGCGATGACGCCGTCGTCGACGAGGAGTGCTTCCGCGAACGGGTCGGCCTGGGAGTGGATCACGCCGCCGCGGTACAGGGTTGAGGCCACAATCCTTCACGATACCGCCACAACCGCCCGAAACTCACCGTTCCGGTGTGACGTCCGTGCAGGTCGCGACGGGTGTCGTGAACGTCACGCACCGTCCCGGCTTCCCGGGGTTCCCGCTCGGTCGGCTCAGACGCTCGAGTACGCGACGACGCCGCGCCGCAGCTTCTCGATCGCCTGGTGCGCGGTGCGCCGCACGGCGGGCGTGGGCGCGGCGGTCGCGACCTGGTCGAGGACGTCGATCACCTGCTTGCACCAGCGCACGAAGTCGCCGGCCGCGATCTCCGAGCCGCGCAGCACGGCGTCGAGGCTGCGGCCCACGGCCCAGCGGTGCACGGCCGTGACGAGGCCCTCGTCGAGGGCGCCGGTCGCGTCGATGTCGTGCGCCTCCTCCAGGTCGTCCACCTCGGACCACACGCGCGTGGTCGCCTCGAGCGCGCGGGCGAGCTTCCCGTGGGGCCCGCCGGGCACGTCGGGCTCGCCGTGGTCCTCGCGGCGCCCCGCGTACACGCACGTGGACACGACCGCCGCGAGGGCGGGGGCGTCGAGGTCCTCCCACACGCCGCGGCGCAGGCACTCGGCGAGCAGCAGGTCGTTCTCGGCGTACAGGCGCCGCAGCCACTGCCCGTCGCGCGTGACGCGCAGCCCGGCGCGGCCCGGCCCCGGTCCGACCGCGCCGCCGGAGCCGGCCCCGTCGTCGCGGGACCCGTCCGCGGGTTCCTCTGCGTCCAGGGCGTCCTCGAGCGGCGCGACCGGGTCGTCCGCGGCGTCGCCCGGGGCGAGGTAGCCGAGGGTGAGCAGGACGTCGCAGATGCGGTCGAACACGCGCGCGATGGACCCGGTGCGGCCCTCGACGCGGCGCACGAGCTGGTCGTGCTCCTTCTTCAGTCGCGCCCACCGCTCGGCCCAGCGCGCGTGGTCCTCGCGGTCGGGGCAGTCGTGGCACGGGTGGGCGCGCAGCTGCGCGCGCAGGCGGGAGAGCTCGGCGTCGTCCGCGGCGGCGGACCGGGAGCGGGCGGTGCGCCCGGGTCGGGCGCCGGGCTCGTCGAGCGCCCCGAGGGCGTTGCGCAGCGTGGAGGCGAGGTCGCGCCGCTGCGCGGGCACGCGCGGGTTGAACGTCTTGGGGATGCGGACGCGTCCCACGGTGCGGATGCCGCCGGGCGCGTCGGCCACGGTGAGCTTCTTCACCTGCCGGTCCTGCGTGAGCACGGTGGGGCGCGGGCCGTCGAACCCGGCCCCCTCCCCCGCGTCGAGCACGACGACGTAGCCCGCGCGCCGCCCGGACGGCACCTCGACGACGTCCCCGGGGCGCAGCCGCTCGAACGCGGCCACGACCTCCGCGCGGCGCGACCTGCTCGCGGCGCGCGACAGGTCGCCCTCGCGCGCGGTGATGCGCCGCCGCAGCGCCGCGTACTGGGCGAAGTCGCCGCGGTCGCACGTCATGGCCTGCGCGTACCCGTCGAGCGCCTCGGCGTGCGCCTGCGCCTGCTTCGCGAGCCCGACGACGCCGCGGTCGGCCTGGAACTGGGCGAACGACGTCTCCAGCACCTCGCGCGCCCGGTCCCGCCCGACCTGCGCGACGAGGTTGACCGCCATGTTGTACGTGGGCCGGAAGCTGGAGCGCAGCGGGTACAGGCGCTTGGACGCCAGTCCCGCGAGGTGCACGGGGTCCAGGCCCGCGTGGTCGACGACGACGGCGTGCCCCTCGACGTCGATGCCGCGCCGCCCCGCGCGCCCGGTGAGCTGGGTGTACTCGCCGGGGGTGACGTCGACGTGCGCGGTGCCGTCCCACTTGACGAGCTTCTCCAGCGCGACGGACCGGGCGGGCATGTTGATGCCGAGCGCGAGCGTCTCGGTCGCGAACACGACCTTGACGAGTCCGCGGCTGAACAGCTCCTCGACGGTCTCCTTGAACACGGGCAGCATCCCGGCGTGGTGCGCCGCGATCCCGCGCGCGAGCGACTCGGTCCACGTCCAGTACCCGAGCACGTCCAGGTCCTCGGCGGGAATCGTCTCGGTGCGCTCCTCGGCGACGCGCCGGATCTCCGCCTCCTCCGCGGGCGAGGTCAGGCGCAGCCCGGCGGCCAGGCACTGCTGCACGGCGCCCTCGCACCCCGCGCGCGAGAAGATGAAGTAGATCGCGGGCAGCAGCCCGTCCGCGTCCAGGGCGTCCACGACGGCGAACCGGGCCGGGGTGCGGCGCGCCCCGACCGCCGACCGGTCCGGACCGGGGCGGCGCCCGCCCCGCCCCCGGTACCCGCGGTCGCCCGGGCCGCGCCGCCCGCCGGGGCCCGACGCGCTCGTGCGCGGCGCCGCGCGGAACGCGGCCAGCAGGTCCGGGTTGATGGGCGGGTTCACGCCCGGGTCCGTGGGGTCCACGTGCCCCGCGTACAGGTCGAGCAGGTCCGCGCCGAGCGCACGCCCGCCGCCGGCGTGCGCGACCCCGGTCGCCGGGTTCGCGGACGCGACGAGCACGTGCTGCCACAGCGGCACGGGCCGGCGCTCGCTGACGACGACGGTCGTGTCGCCGCGCACCATCTCCAGCCAGTCGCCGAACTCCTCCGCGTTCGACACGGTCGCGGACAGGGAGACGAGCTGGACGTCGTCGGGCAGGTGGATGATGACCTCCTCCCACACCGGCCCGCGGAACCGGTCGGCGAGGTAGTGCACCTCGTCCATGACGACGAACGCGAGGCCGTCGAGCGTGCGCGAGCCCGCGTACAGCATGTTGCGCAGCACCTCGGTCGTCATGACGACGACGGGCGCCTCCCCGTTGATCGTCGTGTCGCCGGTGAGCAGACCCACGGAGTCGGCGCCGTAGCGGCGCACGAGGTCGCCGTACTTCTGGTTGGACAGCGCCTTGATCGGGGTGGTGTAGAACGCCTTGCGCCCGCCCGCGAGGGCGAGGTGGACGGCGAACTCGCCCACGACCGTCTTGCCCGCGCCCGTCGGTGCGGCGACGAGGACGCCGCGCCCCTCCTCGAGCGCCTCGCACGCGCGCTCCTGGAAGTCGTCGAGGGGGAAGTCGAGGACCTGCCGGAACTCCGCGAGCCGGGTGCGGGACGCCGCCTGGCGGGCCCGGGACGCGGCGTAACGGGCGGCGGGCGATTCAGCGGCCGTCATGGTGCCAGCCTACGGTCCGGCACCGACCTCCAGGACGTGCAGCGCGCCCGGGACCACGTCGACCCGCAGCGGCAGGGGACCCAGGTGCTCCCCGTCGGCGAACGCGTGCGGCGGGGTCGCGCCCGCCTCGGTCGCCGCGACCGTCACCGACGTCGCGCGCAGCGTCCCCACCCCGGGGTTCGCCAGGTGCCGTCCCGCGTACATGCCGGGGAAGATGCGCGTCGCGCCCCAGCGCCCGAACGGGCCGGCGACGACGACGTCGAGCAGGCCGTCGTCGAGCGCCGCGCCCGGCGCGATCCGGATGCCGCCGCCGATGCGCGGCCCGTTCGCGACCGACACGAGCGCGCCCGGCGACTCCCACACCACGGTCCGCCCGCCCTGCGCGTCGCGCCCGTCGGGGCTCGTCCCGACGGCGGCGCCGTCGAGCAGGAGGGGCGCCCCGGCGAGCAGGTCGGGCAGCTCGTCGCCCGCGGGCACGCCGCGCAGCGTGACCCGGTACCCGTAGGGGCGGTACCGCGTGATCTCCGTGAGCGCCGAGCGCGCGTACCGCGACCGGCCGCGCGGCCAGGTGGCCGCGTTGGCGTGCGCGTTGACGGCCGCGTCGATCCCCGCGGACAGCACGCCCGCGTACCAGCGCGGGGCGGGCAGGTGCTCGCCCGTGACCCGCGCGGCGTCGACGGCGCGCACGGACGGGGCGGCGCTCGCGGCGGTGCCGAGGGCCGCGAGGAGGGCGTCCACGCACCGGTCCGTGCGGGTCGTGGGCAGCCCGAGGCCATGCGCGAAGTCGTTGCCCGTCCCGACCGCGACGATGCCGAGCGGGACGCCGGTCCCGGCGGTCGCGTTGACGCCGAGGTGCACCATGCCGTCCCCGCCGACGACGACGAGGGCGTCCACCCCGGGCCGCGCTCCCGCGCCGTCGCCGCCCGGGCCGCGCACGGCGGCGTCGGCCGACTCCTGGGCGAGGGGCAGGCTCGGAGCGCTGAGGTCGACGACGGCGTGCCCGGCGGCGCGCAGCGCGGCGGCGGTGCGTTCCCCGGCCGCGCGGCCGCGGCCGCGCCCCGCCGTCGGGTTGACGACGAGGGCGACCGTGCTCACGCGCGGCCCCCGCGCCCACGGGGGCGCGGCCGGGGCGTGACGCTCACAGGGCGAGCCGTGCGGCGTCGAGCTTGTCGACGCGCCGGTCGTGGAGGTAGCTGATGCCGAGCGCCGCGAAGTACAGGCCGCAGATGGGCAGCGCGACGAAGATCATCGTCAGCGCGTCCGGGGTGGGGGTCATGACGGCCGCGAACACGAACGCGACGAGCACGGCCCACCGCCAGCCCTTGGCCATCGCGGACGCCCGCATGATCCCGGCCGCGTTGAGCGCGACGAGCACCACGGGCATCACGAACGCGAGCCCGAACGCCAGCACGAGGCGCATGACGAAGCTCAGGTAGCCCTGCGCGTCGGCCAGGTTGGTCGCGCCGTCGGGCACGAACCCGGCAAGGATGTCGACCGCGTGCGGCAGGACCCACCACGCCAGGAACGCGCCGCCGAGGAACAGCGGGACCGACGCGCCGAGGAACGCGAACGCGTACCGCTTCTCCCGGGTCGTCAGACCCGGGGTGATGAACGCCCACAGCTGGTACAGCCACCACGGGCACGTGACGATGACGCCGAGGAAGAGGGAGACCTTGACCTTCATGTCGAGCGCGGAGGCCAGGCCCGAGAAGTTCAGGCTGATGACCTTGCCCTGCTCCTCCGCCGCCTTGAGCAGCGGCGCCTGCAGGGCCTCGAGCAGCGGCTCGTAGAGGAACCACCCGACGATCGCGCCGACCACGAGGCCGCACGCGGCGAGGAAGAGTCGCTTGCGCAGCTCCAGGAGGTGCTCGCGGAGCGGCATCCGCCCCTCGGGGTCACGGGAAGTACGTGACACCGACTATCCCTTCGAGGTGTCGCCCGGTTCGGGCGACGTCGTCCCTCCGGTCACGGTCGGCGCGGAGGTGCCGGTCGACGCGGACGTCGTGCCGGCGCCACCCGCCGCGGGCGGCGTGGTGTCGTCCTCGCGCAGGTCCTTGACCTCGCTCTTGAAGATCTTCAGCGACTGCCCGACGCTCTTGGCCAGGTCGGGGAGCCGACGCGCACCGAACAGGAGCAGGATGACGACGACCAGCACGATGATGTGCCAGGGCTTGAGCATGCCCATGGGCTAACTCCTCCTCGAGGCGAACGGCGCTACGCGAGCGAGTCTACGCGGTGAACCCTACGCGTTGAACCGGCGCCAGCGGGACCAGACCTGCTCGTCGCGCCGCCGCCGCTGCACACGCCGCTCCGCCCGCTCGGCGCGCAGCAGGTCCACGCGCTCCTGGAGCACCACGGGGTCGTCGAACAGCGTCGGCGCGGTCGAGGGCTGCGCCTCCTCCAGCGCGCGCGACAGCTCGTCCGCCCGCGCGCTCATGTCCGCCGCGACCTGCGAGGCGCGCGACAGCTCGCGACCCAGCCCCTTCACCGACCGCCACAGGTGCCGCGCGAGGAAGAACGCACCGACGAGCGTGCCCACGACGAGGAGCGTCCAGACCCAGAACCACATGCCGCCCACCCTAGCCAGCGGCCCGGTCGCCGGACGGGTCGGCTCCCGGGCCGCCGTCGGTGTCGCCGGGCAGGTCCGCGTACGCGGACAGGGCGGCGCTCGCGGCCTCGCGCACGTCGCGGGCAACCGACGCCGGCTCGACCGCGAGGACGTGCCGCGCCCGCTCGGTGAGGAGCTGGCGCAACCACACCGGGTTGGTGACGCGCAGGCGCACCTCGAACGCGCCGTCCGGCAGGTTGCGCACGGACTCGACGGGGACCTGCTCGGCGACGGCGCGCGCAGGGCTGGCGAACGTGATCGTCGCGAGCGGCGCGTCGCCGGTGGGGGTGAAGTCGACGTCCGGGTCGACGTCGTGGCCCTCGACGGCCTGGTCGAGCTCGGTGGCGGCGAGGATGCGGTCGACGCGGAACGTGCGGCGCCCGCGGGCGCGGTGGCACCACGCGAGCAGGTACGCGTGCTGGTCCTGCGTGTGCAAGGACACGGGGTCGACGTCGCGCTCGGACTCCTCGTCCGCGGCCGTCACGTACCGGATCCGCAGGCGGTGCCCCGCGACGAGCGCGCTCGTGATCGCCGCGACCACACGCGGGTCGCCCTCGGGGGCGAGCTGCACGTCGAGCGCCGCCGCCGCCTCGCCGGTCGCGTCGGTGAGCTTGCGCAGCACCGACTCGACGACGCCCGCGCGCTCGGGGTCGGCCTGCACCGCCGCCGTCTCCCGCATGGCGCGCAGCGCCGCGATGAGCGCGACCGCCTCGCGCGTGCCGAGGCGCAGGGGCCGGGTCATGCCGCGCGCCTCGGTGAGCCGCACGACGCCGCGCTCGATCGAGTCGGCGTCGAAGTCGATGAGGTCGTCCGGCCAGTACCCGGGGGTGCCGGACACCCACAGGGCGTCGACGTCGTCCAGGACCTGGCGCTCGCTCACGCCGAAGTGCCGGGCGAGCTCGCCCACCGGCACCGGCCCCGCCCCGTCCAGGTACGCGACGATGCCCAGCAGGCGCACCAGCCGGTCGTCCGCGCGCTCAGCCACGCCCTGCCACCTCCGTCGTCCCCTCGCCCGCGCCCGCCCCGGCGTCCTGCGCGGAGCCCAGCGCCGCCGCGTCCCGCAGCCGTCGAACGACCGCCGCCCGCAGGTCCGGCGGCCCGAGCACCAGCACCGCGTCCCCGTACCCCACGACCTCGTCCGCCAGCGCGTACCGCACGTCGTACGCCACCTCCAGCACGTCACGACCCGCGCCGTCGCCCGCCCGCGCGTCCGGCACCGACCCCACGACCGTGCCGCGCGCCCGCAGCGCGCCCGCGCGCTCCGGCACGACCGCCAGACGCGCCACGCCGCCCGCGTCGCGCGTGCCCAGCGCCGCATCCACGTCCACGTCGGTCGGCACCTCGAACGCGTCGCGCGGGCCCGTCGCCCGCACCCGGCCCTCGACCCGGCTCAGCCGGTAGGACCGCGGCGCCGCCCGGTCCAGGTCGAACCCGACCAGGTACCAGCCGCCGCGCCGCGCCGCGATCCGCCACGGCTGCGCGCGCCGCGCCCGCACCTCGCCCGTGCTCGCCGCCCGGTACGTGAACGACACCGCCCGCCGGGCCGAGATCGCGTCCATGAGCGTCGCGTACGCGTCCCCCACGGGCCGCACCTGCGGCGCCAGCCCCGCCACGACGTCCATCGCGGTCTCCCCCGCGCCCGCCGCGCGCAGCTTCGTCAGCGCCCGCGAGATGTCCGTGCGCAGCGTCTTGTCCTGCCAGAACTGCGTCGCCAGCGCCAGCACGCCCAGCTCCGCCGGCGTGAGGTCCACCGCGGGCAGCGCGTACGCGTCCTGGTCGATCCGGTACCCCACCTCGTCCGCGTGCCCGCCCGCGTCCACCGTGACGATCGGGATGCCCAGGTCGCGCAACGTGTCCTTGTCGCGCTCGAACATCCGTTCGAACGCGTCCGGGGACGGGGCGTCGCCGTACCCCGCCACGCTGGTCCGGATCTGCTGCTTCGTCATCGACGCGTTCGTGTTCACCAGCGCGATCACGAGGTTCAGCAGGCGCGCGGCCGGGTTCGTCGGCGACGACCCCGACGACGGCGGCGCAGAGCCGGGCACGGGATCGGGCGCGGCGGAGGGGGGCGTGGGCTCGGACATCGGGGACCACGCTAGTCGGTCGATAGGGTGTGCCGCGTGATCACCTGGCGGACCGCGACCGTGGTGTCGCACGCGAAGACCTGGACCGGCGCCCAGGAGCTGCACGTGCGGCTCCACGACCCCCTGCCCGGGCGCGACGACGAGCCCGACGCCACCGTGCGCGCCCTCGCCTACACCCAGCTCGTCGGCACCCCCCAGCCCGGCGACCACGTGCTCCTCAACGTCTCCGCCCTCGCGCGCGGCCTCGGCACCGGCGGGTACGCCCTCGTCGTCGGACCCGCCCAGCCCGGCACCCCCCTCCCGCCCGACCCCGCACCCGGACCCGGCCACCTCGTCAAGGCCCGCTACACCCCCCTCCAGGCCCTCGTCCTCGGCGTCGACGAGCAGGAGTCCCCCCACCACGACACCCTCCGCGACGCCGACGACCTCGACGCCACCCCCGTCGTCGTCGCCGACCTCCACTCCGCCCTGCCCGCCGTCGTCGCCGGCGCCCGGCACGCCGCGGCGCTCGCGGGCCGCCCCGCACCCCGCGTCGCCTACGTCATGACCGACGGCGGCGCCCTGCCCGCCGCGTTCTCCCGCACCGTCGCCACCCTGCGCGACACCGGCTGGATCGACACCTGCCTCACCGTCGGGCAGGCGTTCGGCGGCGACCTCGAGGCCGTCACCGTGCACACCGGCCTCCTCGCCGCCCGCCACGTCACCGGCGCCGACCTCGTCGTCGTCGCCCAAGGACCCGGCAACCTCGGCACCGGCACCCGCTGGGGCTTCTCCGGCGTCGCCGCCGGCGAGGCCCTCAACGCCGTCGCCGCCCTCCGCGGCCACCCCGTCGCGTCCCTGCGCGTCTCCGGCGCCGACGCCCGCGACCGCCACCTCGGCATCTCCCACCACTCCCTCACCGCCTACGGCCGCGTCGCCCTCACCCCGAGCGACGTCCCCGTGCCCGTCCCCGCCCCCGACGTCGAAGCGCTCCCCGGGTGGGGCGCCGACCTCACCCGCCGCGTCACCCAGCAGGCCGCGACCCTCGCCGCTCCCGCCGGCCGCCACCACCTCGTCGACGTCCCCGCCGACCCCGCCCTCCTCGACGCCCTCCACGACACCCCCGTCCGGCTCTCCACCATGGGCCGCGGCCTCGACGCCGACCCCGCCGCGTTCGTCGCCGCCGCCGTCGCAGGCGTCCACGCCGAGTCGCTCCGGCCCGCATGACCGCACCGCAGGGGGACAGCCACCGCCGGCCCGGACCGGCACGCTTCGCCGCCGTCGCCGCACTGGCGCTCGCGGCGGTGCTCGCCGCGGCCGTCGGCGCGCCGTGGGGCTGGGAGGCGCCGGCCTGGTTCGACGACGTCGCGCAGGACCCGGTCGCGCCGCCCCCGGAGACCGCCACGACACGTGACGCGGACACCGGCCCGGACGACCTCCGGAACCTGGCCGACACCGGGGGCATGTCGTTCGACACGTACCTGCTCTGGTTCCTGGGCGCGGTGGTTCTCGTGGTCCTCGTCGTGCTCGCGCGCCGGTACCTCCCGGCACTCCTCGTGCGGCGACGCCGACGAGAGCTCCTCGTCGCGGCGACCGGCGACGTCTCCGTCCACGCGGCCGAGAACCCGGTCGTACCGGAGCTGCGGGAGGCGGTCGAGCGGGCGCACGACGACCTGCGCGCGCCCGACGCGGACCCGCACGACGCCGTCGTCGCCGCGTGGGTCGCGCTCGAGCACGCCGCGGAGCGGGCGGGTACCCGGCGCGACCCCGCCCAGACCCCGACGGAGTTCACGACCGCGGTCCTGGCCAGCACCCAGGTCGACCCGCACGCGGTCGCGACGCTGCGCGGCCTGTACCACCGGGCCCGGTTCGGCGAGACGCCGCTCGGCGAGCGCGACCTGGAGACCGCTCGCGCGGCGCTCGCCCGCGTCGCGGCCGACCTCACGACGCCGGTCGCCAACACCCAGGACCTGACCCCCGCGCCCCCCGACCGCCCGCTCCACGACGAGGCACGGCCGTGAGCGCGTGCGAACGCTGGAGGCGCCTGCGCCCGGCGGACCGGCACTCCCTGCTCGCAGGTGGCGTAGCCGTCGGGCTCGGCGTCGTCCTCGTGCTGCTCGGGTCCTCGCCCGCGCACGCCCTCATGCTCACCGCCCTGGGCATCGCGGGCGTGCTGCTGCGGCACCGCACCGGGTACGCCGGGGACACCGTGTGGCCGCGGATCCCCGACGTGCGGCGCGACGGCAACCGGCGCGACGTGTCCGACCTCGGGTGGTCCGTCCTGGGCCGCGACGGGCGGGTCACGGTCACCGCCGCCCGCCGGGTGCGGCACCTCACGGAGCGTCGCGTCGCCCACCACGGGATCGACGACCTCGCCGACCCCGGTGCCGCGACCGACCTGGCACGACTCCTCGGTCCCCGCGCGGCCCGCACCGTCCACGGCCTCGTCACCGACGGGCGGCTCCCCACACCCGCCGAGCTCGACGCCTGGCTCGCGGCGCTCGACCGGCTCGACCAGCTCGACCCGACGACCACCAGCCACGACACCCCGGACCGCCCCGACGGAGGGACACCCCGATGACCGCCGACCCCGCCGCCCGCACCACCGCGCAGCCCGCGACCCTCGACGTGCCCGCCGTCGCCGCGCACGGCAGCGCCGTCCTCGACGAGGTCGCGACCGCCGTCGTCGGCGCCCGCGAACCCCTCACCCTCGCGCTCGCCACCGTCCTCGCCGGCGGCCACGTGCTCTTCGAGGACGTCCCCGGGCTCGGCAAGACCCTCGCCGCCCGCAGCCTCGCCCGCGCGCTCGGCCTCGACTTCACCCGCCTGCAGTGCACCCCCGACCTCCTGCCCTCGGACGTCACCGGCTCCTCCGTGTACGACCCCGCGACCCGGACCTTCGAGTTCCGGCCCGGACCCGTCTTCACCGGGCTGCTGCTCGCCGACGAGATCAACCGCACCGCCCCCAAGACGCAGTCCGCCCTGCTCGAGTCCATGGCCGAGCGCCAGGTCACCGTCGAGGGCACCACCCACGCGCTGCCCCGCCCCTTCCACGTCGTCGCGACGTCCAACCCCGTCGAGCACGAGGGCACCTACCCGCTCCCCGAGGCACAGCTCGACCGCTTCATGGTGCGCCTCTCCGTCGGATACCCCGGCCGCGACGAGGAGCGCGAGGTCCTCACCCGCCGCATCGCCCGCCGCCACGACGACCCCGTCGTCCGCCAGGTCGTCGACCGCGACACCGTCCTCGCCATGCAGGCCGCCGTCGAGCAGGTCGACGTCCACCCCGACGTCGTCGCCTACTGCGTCGACCTCGCCGCCGCCACCCGCACCCACCGCGACCTCGAGGTCGGCGCGTCGCCCCGCGGGTCCCAGAACCTCGCCCTCCTCGCCCGCGGCGTCGCCGTCCTCGACGGGCGCGACGTCGTCCTGCCCGAGGACGTCAAGCGCGTCGCCGTCCCCGTGCTCGCCCACCGCCTCACCCTCACCCCCGGCGCCTGGGCCGCCGACCTCCGCCCCGAGACCGTCGTCGCCGGCATCCTCGGGACCGTCCCCGGACCCGCCACCGTCGGCGCTCGCGGATGAGCACCCCCACGGCGGACCGCGACACCGACGCGCCCCGCTGGCGCACCACCGTCCACCTCGCCGCCGGCGTCCTGCTCGGCACCACCCTCCTCGCCCTCGGCGTCCTCTTCCGCCGTCCCGACGTCGCCCTCCTCGGGCTCGCACCCCTGCTCGGCGCCGTCTGGGGCTGGACCCACCGCCCCCACGGACCGGTCACCGTGCGCGTCGTCCTCGACACCGACGCTCCGGCCGGGACCCTCGCCGCCCGCACCGTCGCCGACGTCCCACCCGGTGTCGAGCTGCTGCGACTGCGGGCCCTCGCCCCCGGCGGCCTCGTCACCGAACGCCTGGTCGGCACCACGGCCGGAACCCACGAGCTCGCCTGGCACGCGCCCTCCGCACGCACCGGCGTCACCGACACCCTCCGCGTCGACTACGCCGCCTACGGGCCCGACGGCGTCGAGGAGCAGGTCCCCCGCGTCGCCCGCGGACCGCGCCGCCTCGTCCTGCCCCGCCCGACCCCGCTCGGACGCCTGCCCCTCGCCTCCCGCCTGCGGGGACTCTCCGGCCCTCACACCTCCCGGCGCCCCGGCGACGGCACCGAGCTGCGCGACGTCGACGCCTTCCGCCCCGGCGACCGGCTCCGCCGCATCGACTGGCGCGCCACCGCCCGCCGCTCCCCCACCCTTGACACCCTCTACGTCCGCCGCACCTTCGGCACCGCCGAGGCGACCGTCGTCCTCGTCGTCGACTCCCGCGACGAGGTCGCCCCCGACCTCGCCACCTGGAGCGGCGTCGGCGCCCAGCGCCCCGACGAGGCCACCTCCCTCGACCTCGCCCGCCACGCCGCCGCGTCCGTCGCCCAGGCCGTCCTCGCCGACGGCGACCGCGTCGCCCTCGACGACCTCGGCCGCCTCGCCCGACCCGTCCGCTCCGGCGGCGGCCGACGTCACCTGCGCCGCATCCTCCACGGCCTCGCCCTCGCCCGACCCGTCGGCGACCCCTCGGCCCGCCACCGCCCGCCCCAGGTCCCCGCCGGCGCCGCCGTCTACCTCTTCTCGACCCTGCTCGACGACGAGGCGCCCCGCCTCGCCCGCCAGTGGCACGACACCGGGCACGTGGTCGTCGTCGTCGACGTCCTCCCGCTCGTCTCCGTCGCCGAGGTCGACGACCACGTCGCGACCGCCTGGGCCGTCACCCGCCACGAGCGCGCGGACCGCGTCCACGACCTGCGCGAGCGCGGGGTCGTCGTCGCACGCTGGTACGACGGCACACCCGGCGCCGACGGCGCCCGCGGGACGCTCGAGCTCGCGGCACGACGGCTCGACCGGCAAGGACCCGGTCGCCCGAGCCCGGCCGGAGCCACCCGATGAGTCGACTCGCCCGACGCGGCGTCGTCACCGCCGGACCGCGCCCTCGCCTCCAGGTCGAGACCGGGCGCACCTTCCCCGGGTGGAGCCTGCGCGTCGTCCTCCTCGTCCTCGCCACGACCTTCGCCGGCGCCGCGCTCCAGACGACCGGTCTCGCGCCGTCGTTCGTCTGGGGGGCCGGGCTCTGCCTCGGTACCGTCGTCGCCTGCCTGCCCGCACCGCCGGTGCCCCACCTCCTCGTGCTCCTCGGCGGGCTCGTCCTGCTCATGGAGGGGGACGCACCCTTCGACCCCGTCGTCCTCGCCCTCCTCCCGCTCGGCCACCTCGTCCTGCGCACCGCCTGGTGGTCGGACCACGTGCCGCCCGAGGCACACGCGGAGCTGCGCGCCGTCGTGCCCGACCTCCGCAGGGTCGGCGTGCTCCAGGCCGTGCTCCTCGGGGTGGCGCTCGCGGTGCAGGCGATCACCGCGGGAGACGTCTCGTCGGCGGTCGCCACCGCCCTCGGCGGGATCGCCGTGCTGGGCCTCGTGCTGCTCGTCACGCCGCGGGACTGACCTCGCGCTGCGAGCGGCCGGGGACCGCCCGACGATGGCGGGACGGCGCCCGACGCCGTCCCGCCGTCACCGCGGCGACCGCACCCGACCCGAGGAGGCACCCATGGCTGCTCGCTCCGACCTGCCGAAGTACACCGTCCCGTCGCTCACCCCCGAGGAAGGGGCGAAGGTCGCCGGGATCCTCCAGGAGCGCCTGCACGCGCTCAACGACCTGCAGCTCACGCTCAAGCACATCCACTGGAACGTCGTCGGACCGCACTTCATCGCGGTGCACGAGATGATCGACCCGCAGGTCGACGCCGTCCGCGCGATGGTCGACGCCGTCGCGGAGCGCATCGCGACCCTGGGCGTGTCCCCGAAGGGCACGCCCGGCGCGCTGGTCGCCGAGCGGAGCTGGGAGGACTACTCGCTCGGCCGCGCCTCGACCATCGCCCACCTGGGCGCCCTCGACGAGGTGTACGTCGGGGTCATCACGGCGCACCGCGAGGCCGCGACCGCGACCGAAGAGCTCGACGACGTGACGAACGACCTGCTCATCGGGCACCTGCACGACCTCGAGCTGTTCCACTGGTTCGTCCGGGCGCACCTCGAGTCGACCGGTGGTGACCTCTCCACCGACGGCGCGCGCACCGAGACCGGTGCCGCCCGCAAGGCCGAGCAGGCGGCCGCCCGCCAGCCCTGACGCCCGCTCCCCCGCCGGACTGCTGCTCCGCAGCCCCGAGCCGGCCGCGCGCCGCCGTCCACCCGACGCGGCGCGCGGCCGGCTCTTCCGTGCTGGGGTGGTGACTTGTGTACGGAGGGTGGGGTTGTTCGAGCCGCTTGGCACACTATTTTCTTGGAAGGTGTCATAGGGTCGTCGGATGAGCGACAACACCCCTCAGCGGCCCTCCGTCCGCCAGCTCCGCCTTGTCGTGGAGGCCGACGACTACGACGCCGCCCTCGCCTTCTACCGTGACGTCCTGGGCCTCCCCGAGCGCATCGCGTACGCCGACGGCGAGGACGACCGCGTGGCGATCCTCGACGTCGGGCACGCGACGCTCGAGATCGCGAACCCGGCCCACAAGCGGGCGATCGACGATGTCGAGGTCGGGCGCCAGGTCGCGGGCCACCTGCGGGTCGCGTTCGAGGTCGACGACGCGCGGGGCGCCACCGACCGTGCGGTCGAGGCCGGGGCGGAGCTCGTCGCTCCCCCGACCCGCACCCCGTGGGGCTCGCTCAACTCACGGCTCGACGCCCCCGCCGGCCTCCACGTCACCCTGTTCCAGGAGCTCGGCGGCGAGGAGGGCGTCCCGCCCGGCGTCGTCGCCGAGCCCGGGACCGGGACCGGCGACGGTCCCGCTCCCGGCCGGCGCTGACGCCTCGACCCACGCCCGCCGGACCTGCTCGAAGCGCGTCGGCAGCGGCGCCCGCACGGCGCCGTAGCGGGCGTTCGTCCGGTGCACGAACCGCCGCCACGAGAGCACCAGCCCCTGCTTCGTGATGGGCAGGCCGCTCGACACCGTGACGCCGTTGTCGTGCGTGTGGTGCACCGTGAGCAGCAGCGCGCGCGGCACCGATCCCTCGAGGTCCGCCGCGAGCACCTCCCGCACGGCCATCCAGCGGCGCAGCACGACGACGACGCTCGCGCTGAGCACGTGCTCGCGCACCGTGCGGTGCTTGCCGTGCGTGAGGACGACCCTCCCCTCCCCCGCGCGCGCCGTCGCGGGGCCGAGGTCGACCGCGTCCGCGGTGCAGCGCAGGAGGTCGCCGTAGCGGGCGCCCGTCGCGCGCGTGAGCCCCGCGATCACGGCGAGCCGCACCGTCTCCGGCTTCGCCGACTCCACCATCGCCTCGGTGGCGAGCGTCCGCCACACCCACTCGGCCTCGTCCAGCGAGACCGTCGGCCGGGGGTACCGGGACGGTGCGGCTGCGCGGCCGGTGGCCGTGTCGTCGGGGCCGTCGGGAGGTGAGGCGGCGGAGTCGGTGGCCATGGTTGAGAACCTACCCGCTTGGCACACTATTAGTGGCGAGACACACCGGAGCCTGCCCGGAGGAGCTCGGCCTGTCACACGAGATTGAATACCTATGCAGATTCGCGCATACTTTGACCATGTCCAAGGTTCTCACCTCCCTCCCCGTCGGCGAGCGCGTCGGGATCGCGTTCTCCGGCGGCCTCGACACGTCCGTCGCCGTCGCCTGGATGCGCGACAAGGGCGCCGTGCCCTGCACCTACACCGCCGACATCGGCCAGTACGACGAGCCCGACATCGCGTCGGTGCCGGGACGCGCCACGGCCTACGGCGCCGAGGTCGCGCGCCTGGTCGACTGCCGCGCGGCGCTCGTCGAGGAGGGCCTCGCGGCCCTGGCCTGCGGGGCGTTCCACATCCGCTCCGGCGGCCGCGCGTACTTCAACACCACTCCCCTGGGCCGGGCCGTCACCGGCACCCTGCTGGTGCGCGCGATGCACGAGGACGACGTCCAGATCTGGGGCGACGGGTCCACGTTCAAGGGGAACGACATCGAGCGGTTCTACCGCTACGGCCTGCTCGCCAACCCGGCCCTGCGCATCTACAAGCCGTGGCTCGACGCCGACTTCGTCACCGAGCTCGGCGGTCGCAAGGAGATGTCGGAGTGGCTGCTCGCCCACGACCTCCCCTACCGCGACAGCACGGAGAAGGCGTACTCGACGGACGCCAACATCTGGGGCGCCACGCACGAGGCGAAGACGCTCGAGCACCTCGACACCGGCATCGAGACCGTCGACCCCATCATGGGCGTGCGGTTCTGGGACCCGTCGGTCGAGATCGCGACCGAGGACGTGACGATCGGCTTCGTCCAGGGCCGTCCCGTCACGATCGACGGGCGCGAGTTCGAGTCCGCCGTCGACCTGGTGAACGAGGCCAACGCGATCGGCGGCCGCCACGGCCTCGGCATGTCCGACCAGATCGAGAACCGCATCATCGAGGCCAAGAGCCGCGGCATCTACGAGGCGCCCGGCATGGCCCTCCTGCACGCCGCGTACGAGCGCCTCGTCAACGCGATCCACAACGAGGACACGCTCGCGCAGTACCACACGGAGGGCCGTCGCCTCGGCCGCCTCATGTACGAGGGCCGCTGGCTCGACCCGCAGGCGCTCATGATCCGCGAGTCGCTCCAGCGCTGGGTCAGCACCGCCGTCACGGGCGAGGTCACGCTGCGCCTGCGCCGGGGCGAGGACTACTCGATCCTCGACACCACCGGTCCGGCGTTCAGCTACCACCCGGACAAGCTCTCGATGGAGCGCACCGAGGACTCCGCGTTCGGTCCCATGGACCGCATCGGCCAGCTCACCATGCGCAACCTCGACATCGCGGACTCGCGCGCCAAGCTCGAGCAGTACGCCGGCATCGGGATCGTCGGCACCGCGCACGCGGCGCTCATCGGAGCCGGGGCCGGGGCGACGACCGAGCTCATCGGCGCGATGCCCGAGGGCGGCGCCGAGGTCATCGCCTCGCGCGGCATGGCCGAGGGCGACGACGCGCTCCTCGACCGGGCTGCCATGGAGTCGGGCACGGACTGACCCGACCCGGGCCACGCGCAGCGGGACGACGACGCACGGCCGCGGAGACCAGCTCTCCGCCGCCGTGCGTCGCCCGTCCGGCGGCAGGTCGCCCTCTCGCAGGCGGGCGTGGCGCCTCCCGGTGCACGGATAGGCTCGCGGGATGAGCGCGGGCACCGGTGAGCTGTGGGGCACGATCGCACGACCGGTCGACCACGAGCTCGTCGTCAAGAAGTCCCGGTTCCTCGCGCACCTCTCCCCCGTCGCCTCGGTCGCGGAGGCGGACGCCGTGATCGCCCGCGTGCGCAAGGAGCACTGGGACGCGCGGCACCACTGCGTCGCGCTCGTCGTCGGCACCCACGCCGACCAGCAGCGCTCCACCGACGACGGCGAGCCCTCCGGGACCGCGGGCGCCCCCATGCTCGAGGTGCTGCGGCACCGCCAGGTCACCGACCTCGTCGCCGTCGTCACGCGCTACTTCGGCGGCGTGCTGCTCGGCGCGGGCGGGCTCGTCCGGGCGTACTCGTCCGCGGTGAGCGAGGCGCTCGACGTGGCGCCGCCCGTGCGCCGCGCGGTCCTGACCGAGGTGCGCGTCGACGTCCCCCACGCCGACGCCGGCCGCCTGCACGGCGTCCTGCGCGACTGGTGCGCCCAGCATGACGGCGCCCTCGACGACGTCACCTACGGCACCGAGGCGCAGTTCACCGTCCTCGTCCCCCCGGCCGAGCTCGACCGGTTCGACGCCGACCTCGCCGCCACCTCGTCCGGCACCCTCACGGCCCGCAGGGGCGAGGACCGCGTCGTCGACCTCCGCGCCTGACCGACCCCCGACCCCCGGCCCCGGCCACGGGCCACCGCCCAGCGCCGGGTACGACTCGTCCTGGTCGCCGGACGCGCCAGAACGGCCTGCTCGGCCCGCCGGGGTCGCCTGGTCGGTGGTCAGTCGCTGACCCCGTCCGGGCCGACGACGGCGCCGTCGGGGACGCGCGAGGAGCCGCCCGGGTCGGCGAGCTCGGCGTCGCCCGTGACGGTGACGCCGGAGCCGAAGGTCCAGTCGCCGCGGACCGTGAGGGAGCGCGCGGCGCGCAGGGAGGGCGTGCCGTCGTCGAACCGGGCGTCGAACGCCGCGATGGTCTTGTAGTAGGCGGTGTCGAGGTCGACGAGCGGAGCGTCGGTCCGGGCGACGAACCGGTACCGGTCGTCGAGGTCGTAGACGTCGGAGCGCAGGACGAGGAGGTCGTTGGTCGTCTTCACGGGCAGGAACCGGTCGCGGCCCACCTCGATGGCGACGGCGCCGTCGAACACCTCGACGGCGGCGCCCATGGCGGACTCGATCTGGACGACCTCGGGCGAGGACGGGTCGGTCGGGTCGACTGTCTTCGTGTTCTTGATGAGCGGGAGCTCGAGCACGCCGCCGGTGCGGTCGAGCTCGGCCGCGAGCGCCTCGAGGTCGAACCAGAGGTTGTTGGTGTTGAAGTACCGGTGCCGGCCGATGTCGGCGGCGGCGTCCTGGTCGTCCTGCGGCGTCTGAGCGGTCTCGCGCAGGACGAGGCGTCCGTCGCTGCGGCGCACGACGAGGTGTCCGCCCTTGCGGTCGGCGGGGGTGCGACGGGCGACCTCGGCGGCGAAGGGGGCGCCGCTGGCGGCGAACCAGCCGGCCATGGCGGCGTCGGGCGCGGCGCCGAGGTTGTCGGAGTTGGAGACGCTCGCGTAGCGGTAGCCGGCGTCGAGGAGGGCGCGGAGCGCACCGGAGGCGAACAGGGCGGTGTAGAGGTCGCCGTGGCCGGGCGGGCACCACTCGAGCTCGGGGTCGGCGGGCCAGTCCACGGGGGTGAGGTCGTCGGCGCGGAGCTTGGGCTCGCGGTTCTGGAGGAAGTCGAGCGGGAGCCCGGTGACGGGGAGGTCGTCGTGGGGGGCGAGCGCGGCGAGGGTGTCGTCCTGGGTGCGGAACGAGTTCATGAGGAGCAGCGGCAGGGGCGCTCCGGTGGCGTGCCGGGCGGCGCGGACCTGGGCGACGATGACGTCGAGGAAGGTGAGGGGGCCGCTGTCGGGGCGCTGCGGGTCGGCGTCGCGCACGGTGAGGAGGGACTTGGCGCGGTCCATGCCCATGGAGGTGCCGAGGCCGCCGTTGAGCTTGATGATCGCGGTGCGCTGGAGCGCGTCGCGGGCGGCGTCGTCGGGGACGTCGAGCGCGTCGCGGTGGGCGACGTCGGTGAGGGGTTCGACGTCCGCCTCGGGGATCATGCCGGTCGCGCCGGACTCGAGGAGCCGGTAGAAGCGGGTGAAGACGTCGATGGCGGCGGGGGCGACTCCGGCGTCGCGCATGCGGTCGGTGGACTGGGTGAGGCCCTGGCTGCTCATGGCTCGATCGTAGGGGCGGGGACCTGCTCGGGGCAGGGCGGCGGGAGCCTGCCGCGCTCGGGTGAGACGCGGGTCACACGCCTACCGTGGAGGGATGGCGGACGGGTGGCCCGGCCGCGGGGCGACGTGGCTGGGGTCGTGGTTCTGGGCGCCGGACTACGACGTGGCACGCGAGGTGCTGCAGCGCGGCACGGCGGCCGTGCTCGTGGTGGCGTTCGTCGTCGTGGTGCGGCAGTGGCGGCCTCTGCTGGGCGATCGCGGGCTCCTGCCCGTGGCCGCGTTCGTGGACCGCACGTCGTGGCGGGACGGGCCGAGCGCGCTGCGGCGGTGGTGCTCGGACCGGTTCGTGGTGGGCTTGGCGTGGTGCGCGGTCGTGCTCGCGGGGCTGCTCGTGGTGGGGGTGCCGCAGCGGGGCCCGTGGTGGGTGACGACGCTCGCGTTCCTGCTGCTGTGGGCGGCGTACCTGTCGGTGGTGAACGTCGGGCAGCGGTTCTACGGGTTCGGCTGGGAGTCGCTGCTGTGCGAGGTGACGTTCCTCGTGGGCTGGCTGGGGTCGTCGGGCGGGGGCGCCGCTCCCCCGGTGCTGGTGCTGCTGGCGGCCCGGTGGTGCCTGTTCCGGGTCGAGCTGGGCGCGGGGCTCATCAAGATCCGCGGGGACCGGGTCTGGCGGGACCTGACGGCGCTGTACTACCACCACGAGACGCAGCCGCTGCCCGGCCCGTTCTCGTGGCACGCGCACCACCTGCCGCGGTGGTGGCACCGGGTGGAGGTGGCGGGCAACCACGTGACGCAGCTCGTGGTGCCGTTCGCGCTGTTCGCGCCGCAGCCGGTCGCGAGCGTGGCGGGCGGCGTCGTGGTGCTCACGCAGGCGTGGCTGCTGGTGACGGGCAACTTCGCGTGGCTGAACTGGCTCACGGTCGTGCTGGGGCTGGGGGTGGTGAGCGACGGCGCGTGGGCAGCGGTGGGGTCGTGGCTCGTGCCCGCGCTCGGGCGGGGCGAGGCGCCGGTGCCCGACGGCGGGACCGGCCTGGGCGGCCCGGTCGCCCTGGTCGTGGTGGTGCTCGCGGTGTCGGCGCTGCTGCTCGTGCTGAGCGTGCGCCCGGCACGCAACCTCGTCGCGCGCCGCCAGCTCATGAACGCGAGCTTCGAGCCGTTCCGGCTCGTCAACGCGTACGGGGCGTTCGGATCCGTGTCGCGGCGGCGGGACGAGGTCGTGGTGGAGGGCACGACGGCCCGCTCCCCCGGCCCGGACGACTGGGTCGAGTACGCGTTCCGCGGCAAGCCCGGCGACGTGAGCCGGCGTCCGCCGCAGGTCGCGCCGTACCACCTGCGCCTGGACTGGCAGATGTGGTTCCTCGCGCTCGGGTCGCCGGGCACCCGGTGGTTCGAGGTGCTGCTGCTCCGGCTCCTGGAAGCGGACCGCCCTACCCTGCGCCTGCTCGCGGCGGACCCGTTCGCGCACGACGCGGAGGGACCCGCGCCCCGGTGGGTCCGGGCCCGCGTGTTCCGCTACCGGTACACGACGCGCGACGAGCGGCGGCGGTCGGGCGACTGGTGGGTGCGCGAGGAGCGCGGCACGCTCGTCGACCCGGTCGACCTCGCGCGCCTGCGCCGCCTCCTCGGCCCGGTCGCCTGACCCGGCGCGTGGCCTCCCACGCAGGTCCGCCCGCGGTCCCTACTCGAAGCGCGACGGGTCGCCCGCGCCCGCGCGGACGACCTCGGGGGCGCCGTCGGAGAAGTCCACGACCGTCGTCGGCTCGCTCCCCCGCTCGCCGCCGTCCACGACGGCGTCGACGACGTGGTCGAGCTCTTCCTTGATCGCCCACCCGTCGGTGAGCGCCTCGGCAGAGCCCGGCAGGATGAGCGAGCTGGACAGGATGGGCTCGCCGAGCGCGGCGACGATGGCCTGCGCGACGGCGTCGTCGGGGATGCGCACGCCGACGGTCTTCTTCTTGGAGTGCGCGAGGCGCCGCGGGACCTCGGACGTCGCGCGCAGGATGAAGGTGTACGGGCCGGGCGTGGCGGCCTTGATGGAGCGGAACGCGGAGTTGTCGACCATGACGAAGTGGCCGAGCTGCGCGAAGTCCGCGCACACGAGCGTGAAGTGGTGCCGGTCGTCGAGGTGGCGGATCCGCCGGATGCGGTCGGCACCCTCCCGGTCGTCCATGCGGCACCCGAGCGCGTAGCCGGAGTCGGTCGGGTAGGCGACGAGCCCACCGTCCTCGAGGAGGGCGACGACCTGCGCGATCGCGCGCGGCTGCGGGTTGTCGGGGTGCACGTCGAGGTAGCGGGCCATGTCCCGAGCCTAGGCCCGGCCTTGCGGGTGACCGGCGCTCGCGCCCGGCGTGCCGCCGACCCCGGCTACGCGGGCAGGTGCGCCGCCACGCGCCGCAGCTCCGCCGGGCTCGCGTTGCCGCCCGAGCAGACGACGCCGACCCGGCGGCCCGCGAACCGCTCCGGGTCGGCGAGCACCGCCGCGAGCGCCGCCGCGCCCGCTCCCTCGGCGACGGTGTGCGCGGCGGTGAGGTAGAGCGCCGCCGCGCGGTCGATCGCGTCGTCGTCGACGAGGACGAAGTCGGCGAGGTGCTCGCGCAGCATCGCCTGGGTGAGCGCGAAGCCGGTGCCGGTCGCCAGCCCCTCGGCCCGCGAGGCGTTGGGCCGCGCGAGGAGGTCCCGGGCGCGCCAGGAGTCGTGCGCGGCGGGCGAGGCCGCGGACTGCACGGCGACGACCTCGAGACCGGGGGCGAGCGCGCGGGCGACGAGGCACGCGGCAGCGGCGCCGCTGCCCCCGCCCACCGGGACCACGAGCACGTCGAGGTCGGGCGCGCGCTCGAGCAGCTCGAGGTACGCGGTCGCGACGCCGGCGACGAGCAGCGGCTCGTTGGCGGCGCTGACGAGCCGGGACCCGTCGTCGGCCGCGAGCGCCGTGGCGTGCTCGCGGGCGTCGTCGAACGTGGTTCCGGCCAGGACGAGGCGGGCGCCCAGGTCGAGGACGGCGTCGGCCTTGGTGGGGTTGGGGTCGGTGGGCATGACGATGGTGCAGGGGGTGGCGGTGGTGCGGGCGGCGTAGGCGACGGCCTGGGCATGGTTGCCGGTGGAGAAGGCGGTGACGCCGCGGGCGCGCTCGTCGGGCGCGAGGCGCTGGAGGAGGTTGAGGGCGCCGCGGACCTTGAACGCGCCGGTGGGCTGGAGGTTCTCGTGCTTGACGACGAGGTGCGCCCCGGTGGCACGGTCGAGCGCGGCGTAGGTGCGCGCAGGTGTGGGGTCGAGGTGCGCGGCGAGGAGGCGGCGGGCGTCGAGGACGTCGCGCATGGTGGGTGGGGCGAGGTCTGCGGGGGCCATGCGTCCACGGTGCCGTGCGCCGTCCCATAGGTCCAATGCCTGTTCTGAGTGGATCGATCGATCGGATCTATGCTTCGTCGGTGAGGGAGTCGAGATGGACCTGACGCGGCTGCGCATGCTGGCGGCAGTGGCGCGCGAGGGGTCGGTGACGGCGGCGGCGCGGTCGCTGCACTACGCGCAGCCGTCGGTGAGCCACCACCTGGCGCGTCTGGAGGCGGAGGTGGGCGTGCCTCTGCTGGAGCGGCACGGGCGCGGGGTGCGCCTGACCGCGGCGGGGCGGCTCCTCGCCGCGCGGGCGGAGGAGATCCTGGGGCGCGTGGGCGCGGCGCGGGACGAGCTGGACGCGCTGGTGTCGCTCTCGGCGGGGCGGGTGCGCCTGGCGGCGTTCCCGTCCGCCTTGGCGACCTTGGTGCCCGACGTCGTGGCGCGGCTCGCGCGGGACCATCCGGGGCTGGGCGTGGGGCTGGTGGAGGCGGAGCCGCCGGAGGCGCTGGACGCGCTCCGGCGTGGCGCGGTGGACGTGGCGCTCGTGTTCGAGCACGACCGCTCCCCCGTCGACGTGGAGGGTCTGCGCGCGGTGCCGGTGCTCGCCGAGGAGCTGTTCCTCGTGCGGGCGGCAGACGATGCGGCACCCACCGGCGGGTGTGGCAGCGCGCCGGGGGCAGGCACCGTGCTCGCCGACCTCGCGCCGCTCGCGGACGCGGCGTGGATCGCGGGCTGCGAGCGGTGCCGCGCGGACCTGGTGGGCCGGTGCGAGCGGGCGGGCTTCACCCCGCGGGTCGCGTTCGAGACGGACGACTACGTCGCGGTGCAGTCCCTCGTGGCGGCCGGGGTCGGGGTCTCGCTCCTGCCGGCCCTGGCGCTGCGCGCCCACCGCGACCCGCGGGTGGACGTGCGGCCCCTGCCCGGCGCCGCGCGCCGGGTGCTCGCGGTCACCTACGGGGACCGCCCCGCCCCGGGCGCGGCCGCCGTCGTGGAGGGCCTGGTGCGCGCGGCGGCGTGACGTCGCGCGCGGGTGCGCTCCCCGGGCGCGCGTGGCACGCTCGCCTCGTGCCGCAGAACACGACCCAGGGAACCGGCGCGAGCATCGCCGTGCCGGCCGACGTGCCCGAGCCGCAGCCCGTCCTCGGCGGGCTCACCGAGTCCGCGGTCTTCCTCGTCGTCAGCGCCACGGGGTCGCCCGGGTCGCGCGAGCGCCTGCTGGACGTCGCGTCGTCGGTCAACGACCTGGTGCGCGCCGTCGGGTTCCGCCAGTCGGCCGCGGGGCTGACGTGCGTCGTCGGGCTGGGGTCGGCGTTCTGGGACGCCGTCCGCCCGCCCGGGGCCGCGCGGCCCGAGGGGCTGCACCCGTTCCGCGCCGTCCAGGGCGCGGTGCACGACGCCCCCTCGACCCCCGGCGACGTGCTGTTCCACGTGCGCGCCGACCGCGCCGACCTCACGTTCGAGCTGACCCGGCAGGTCATGGCCGCGCTCGGCGACACGGTGCGCGTCGACGACCACGTGACGGGCTTCCGCTACTTCGACTCGCGCGACCTGCTCGGCTTCGTCGACGGCACCGAGAACCCGACGGGACGCTCGGCCGCGGGTGCCGCGATCATCGCGGACGGCCCGTTCGCGGGCGGCAGCCACGTCATCGTGCAGAAGTACGTGCACGACCTCGCGGCGTGGGGCGCGGTGCCCGTCGAGGCGCAGGAGCGCATCATCGGGCGGACCAAGCTCGACGACGTCGAGCTCGCGGACGACGTGCAGCCTCCGGACTCGCACGTGTCGCTCAACACGATCGTCGACGACGACGGCACCGAGCGCGACGTCCTGCGCGACAACATGGCGTTCGGCGACCCGTCGACGGGCGAGTTCGGCACCTACTACATCGCGTACGCCGCCGACGTGGGCGTCGTGGAGCGCATGCTGGACAACATGTTCGTGGGGAACCCGCCGGGCCGGTACGACCACATCCTCGACGTGTCGACGGCGCTGACGGGGACGTCGTTCTTCGTCCCCTCGCTCGACCTGCTCGAGTCGCTGGCCGACGACGCCCCGGACGCCCTCGGCCAGGACACGCCCGCCGACCCGGGTCCCGCGACCGCGGAACCCGCCGCACCCGCCACCACCGCGCCCGTCGGTTCGCTCGCGATCGGGTCGCTGAAGGGAGAACCGTCGTGAGCACCTCGGAACCGGACCTGGGCTCGGTCGTCCCCACGAGCGGCGCCGGCGCGCCCGGGGACTCGAACCTGCACCGCTGGCTCGCGCCCGTCACGGACGCGGCGTGGGAGGAGATCGCCGACGAGGCGCGCCGCACGTTCGTGCGCAACGTGGCCGGGCGGCGCGTGGTCGACGTGACGGGCCCCCTCGGCTTCGGCACGGCGTCCGCCCGCACGGGCCACGTGACCGACGTCGAGGCCCCGCACGACGGCATCCGGGCACGCCTGCGCGACGTCGTGCCGCTCGTGGAGCTCCAGGTGCCGTTCACGGTGTCCCGGCAGGCGGTCGACGACGTCGCGCGGGGATCCAAGGACTCCGACTGGCAGCCCGTCAAGGACGCGGCCACCGCGCTCGCGCGCGCCGAGGACCGCGCCGTGTTCGAGGGGTACGCGGCCGCCGGGATCCGCGGCATCGGCCCCGGGTCGGACAACCCGCCGATCGCGGTCCCCGCCGACCCGCGCGACCTGCCCGACGCCGTCGCCGCCGCTCAGACCGAGCTGCGGCTCGCGGGCGTGGAGGGCCCGTACGCCCTCGTGCTCGACGCCGACCTGTACACCGCGGTGTCCGAGACCCGCGACCACGGCTACCCGATCCGCGAGCAGCTCGAGCGCATGGTGCAGCGCGACATCGTCTGGGCGCCAGCGCTGCGCGGCGGCTACCTGCTCACCACGCGCGGCGGGGACCACGAGCTGACGATCGGGCAGGACGTGTCCATCGGGTACCTCGACCACACGGCCGACGAGGTGCGCCTCTACCTGTTCGCCTCGCTCACCTTCCAGACCTACACCGCCGAGGCGTCCGTCCACCTCACGCGCTGACCCACCCGCTCAGCCCGGGACGACGACCGCGGGCGCCGCGAGCACGAGCAGCACGACGCACACGCCCGCCACGGCCATCGACAGCGCGAACGGGGCACGGCTGCGGGGCCGCACCACGCCCACGACCCCGGCCGCGCCGGCGACGAGCAGCCCCGCCCCGCCCAGCACCCAGGCCGCGGCGTCCGGTGCCCCCGGGGGCACCAGGACGACGAGGAGCGCGGCCACGCCGAGCAGCACGGGCGCGAGCACGCTGCTCGCACGCCGACCGAGCCGGTGCGGCAGGCCCCGCACGCCGGTCGCGGCGTCGCCCTCGAGGTCGGGCAGCGTGTTCGCGACGTGCGCGCCCACGCCCAGCAACGCCGCGGCCGCCACCGCCCACGGCGCGGGCCGGCCGTCCCCGGGCGCGGCGAGCACGACGAACACCGCGAGCAGGCCGAAGGAGAGCGCGTAGGGCGCCCACGACCACCACGTCGCCTTGAGCAGCGCGTTGTACGACCAGGCGCTCGCGACCGCGACGACGTGCACCAGCCCCGGCACCACGCCCGTCGCGAACGACAGCACCACGCACGCGCCGAGAGCCGCGAGCGCCGCCGTGCGCAGGGTCGCGGGCGTGACGAGACCGGTCACGACGGGCTTGTCCGCGCGCCCGACGGCGAGGTCGCGGCGTGCGTCGAGCCAGTCGTTGCTCCACCCGACCGAGAGCTGGCCGGCGAGGACCGCGAGCGCGACGAGCGTCGTCGTACGGGCACCCGCGCCGATCCCGGCCGAGAGCGCGAGCGCGAACAGGGTGACCATCACCGTGGGCGGGAAGTGGCTCGCGACGACCAGCCCCCGCACGAGCCCCCGCGACCGCCTCGACGCCATGGCCGCAACGTAGCGCCCCGGACGCTCGCGCGCCCGGGCCCGCGACCGACCCGCTCTGCTCGCCCCCGCGCGGGCGGGGCAGGCCGGTGGGACGATGCGGGCATGTCGCGCGTCGTCGCCGTCGGGACCTCGCTGCCCGACCATGCGTACCGCCAGGACGAGATCTCCCGGGTCACGAGCGAGCTGCTCACGGACGACCCGGTGCGGCGTGCGCTCACACGCCGCCTGCACGCCCACGCGGGCGTGGAGACCCGTCATCTCGCGCTGCCCGTCGAGGACTACGGCGGGCTGACGTTCGGGTCGGCCAACGACACGTTCCTCGCGCTCGGCACGGACCTCGCGGAGCGGGCCTGCCGGGCCGCCCTCGACGACGCGGGGCTGCGCGCGGACGAGGTGGACCACGTCGTCCTGACGACCGTCACGGGCGTCGGCGCGCCCACGCTCGACGTGCTGGTCGCCGCCCGGCTGGGCCTGCGCACCGACGTGCGGCGCACGCCGTCGTTCGGGTGGGGGTGCGCGGGAGGTGCGGCGGGCCTGGCGCGCGCGGACGACCTGCTGCGGGGCCGCCCGCGCGACGTCGCGCTCCTCGTGGCGGTCGAGCTGTGCTCGCTGACGCTGCAGCGCGGGGACCCGTCGACGGCGAACCTCGTCGCGTCGGGCCTGTTCGGCGACGGCGCGGCCGCGGTGGTCCTCGTGGGCGACGAGCACCCGCTCGCGCGGCGCCCCGGCCCGTACGGGCGGTCCGGGAGCGGGGCCGCGCGGGCGCGCGGGGCGCGCCTCGTCGACTCCCGCTCCCACCTGCACCCGGGCACGACGGGCGACCTCGGGTGGCGCGTGGGCGACACGGGCTTCGAGATCGTGCTGTCCGCGCGGCTGCCGGAACTCATCGGCGCGCACCTGCTCGGCGACGTGAAGGCGCTCCTCGCCGAGCACGACCTCGAGCCGGTCGACGTCGGCGCGTGGGTCGTGCACGCGGGCGGCCCGCGCGTGCTGGACGCGGTGCGCGACGCACTGGGCCTCGCCGAGGAAGACCTCGCGCTCAGCCGCGCTTCCCTGCGCGACGTCGGGAACTTGTCGTCCGCGTCCGTGCTGCACGTCCTCGCCGCGACCCTCGCGCGCCCCGCCGCCCCGCCCGGGACGCCCGCCGTCCTCATGGCCTTCGGGCCTGGCGTGAGCACCGAGCTCGTGCTCCTGCGCCTCGACGGTCGCGGGACGCCTCGCGCGGGGGCGGGCGGATGAGCCTCGCCTGGTACGTCGTGCTCGTCGGCGCCACCGCCGTCGAGCGGCTCGCGGAGCTCGTCGTGTCGGCGCGCAACGCGCGCTGGTCCTTCGCGCGCGGCGGCGTCGAGTCGGGCCGGGGGCACTTCCCCGCCATGGTCGCGCTGCACACCGGGCTGCTGCTCGCGTGCGTCGCCGAGGCGTGGCTCGCCGACCGGCCGTTCCTGCCCTGGCTGGGCTGGCCCATGCTCGCCCTCGTGCTCGCGAGCCAGGGGCTGCGCTGGTGGTGCATCGCGACGCTCGGACCGCGGTGGAACACGCGCGTCATCGTCGTGCCGGGCCTTCCCCTCGTGGCACGGGGGCCGTACCGGTGGCTGCGCCACCCGAACTACGTCGCGGTCGTCGTCGAGGGCGTCGCCCTCCCCCTGGTGCACTCGTGCTGGGTCACGGCGCTCGCGTTCACCGTCCTCAACGCCGTGCTGCTGGCCCGGTTCCGCATCCCGGCCGAGGAGCGCGCGCTCGCCCTCGCCACCGCGGACGGGCCCCGCCCGGCGTCGCCGTGACTCCCGCGCGCACCGACGTGCTCGTCGTCGGGGGCGGGCCCGTCGGGCTCGCCGCCGCGCTGCACGCCCGCCGCGCCGGGCACGACGTCGTCGTGGTCGACCGCCGCGCGGGCGTGATCGACAAGGCGTGCGGCGAGGGGCTGCTGCCCGGCGCGCTGGCCGCGGTGCTCGCGCTCGGCGTCGACCCGCCCGGGCACCCGCTCGCCGGCATCAGCTACCGGGACGCGACCCGCCACGCCGACCACCCGTTCGCGGTCGGGCCAGGCCGTGGTGTGCGGCGCACAGCCCTGCACGCGGCGCTGCGCGAACGGGCCCTCGCCGAAGGCGTGACGATCGAGCACGCGACCCTGCGCGCGCTGCGCCAGGACGAGCGCGGGGTGGAGGTCACGCTCGACGCCGCACGCGACGAGGGCGGGGCACGCTCGGTCGTGCGTGCCGGCTGGGTGCTCGGCTGCGACGGGCTCCACTCCACCGTCCGGCGCCTCACCGGGCTCGACGCCCCGCCGCGCGGGCGCGCCCGGTTCGGGCTGCGCACCCACTACTCCGTCGCACCCTGGAGCGACCTCGTCGAGGTGCACTGGGCCGCGCACGCCGAGGCGTACGTGACCCCGGTGGGGCCCGACGTCGTCGGCGTCGCCGTGCTCACCCACCGCGCCCCCGCGAGCCGGGAGACGGGCTCCGGGCCGGGGAGCCGCCCCGCCACGGGGCTGGACGCCTTTCCCGGGCTCGCGCAGCACCTGCGCGACGCCCCGGTGCTGGGGCGGGTGCGCGGTGCCGGTCCGCTGCGCCAGCGTGCCCGACGCCGCACGGCCGGGCGGGTGCGCCTCGTCGGCGACGCGTCCGGGTACGTGGACGCGCTCACCGGCGAGGGGGTGCGCGTCGGGCTCGCCCAGGCCGAGGCCGCGGTGCGCCACCTGGACGACGCCGCCGCCTACGAGCGGGCCTGGGCGCGCGCGACGCGCGACTACCGCGTCCTGACCACCGGCCTGCTCGCGTGGGCGGGCAGCCCCGCCCGCGGCGCGATCGTGCCCGCCGCGAGCGCCGCCCCGTGGCTGTACGGGGCGGTCGTCGAACGCCTCGCCCGCTGAGGAACGCGGCTGCGCCCTGCCCGACGACGGCCGGTAGGGTCGCCGCGTGGCACGGTCGCAGCGGGTGGGGGCGGGGCCCCGCCGACAGTGGGGTGCGCTGGTCGCGGGCGTGGTCGCGTTCGGCGCCGTCGAGGTGCTCACGGTGCACCTCGTCGCCGGGGCGCTCCTGCCCGACGCCGCGGCCCTCGTCGTCGACGTGGTGCTCGGGCTCGCGACGGTGGGCCTCGTCGTGGTCCTCGCGTCACCCCTGTGGGCGTCCTACCGTCTCGGCCCCGACGCGCTCGTCCTGCGGTTCGGCTGGGTCGGCGGCGTCGTCGTCCCGCGCGCCGACGTCGTGGGCGCGGCGCCGTACGAGGGCACACCGGCGCGGCCCGTCGAGCTCGGCGCGGGCCACGATCCGGGGACCGCGGACGTGGGCGGGCGCGCTGCCGAGCCCGCCCACGGCGTCGTGTCGTTCGTGCGGTCCACGCGGTCGCCCGTGGTCCGCCTCGACCTCGCCGCCCCGGTCGTGGCCCGCGTAGCGGGGACCCGGCGCGTCACGGCGGCCACCGTCCTCGTCGGTGTCGACGACCCCGAACCGGTGCTCGCGCTCGCCCCGTAGCGTGCCCACGGCACCGACGCGACGACGGCCGTGTGGGCGCGGGCGGCTACGGTTCCGCGCATGACCTCGCTGGACCTGCACGTCGTCCCCGACCGCTTCCTCCTCGCCAACGTCCCCGGCGCCACGTTCCCGGAGGACGACGAGTGGGTCGCGCTCGTGCGTGCCCCCGAGGGGCTGACGGTCGTGCGGCACGCGTCGCCCTTCGACGACGCCGAGCGGTGGGCCGGCTTCTACGGCTCGGCGCACGACCTGGCGTCGACCGGGGTGCTCGCCTCCGTCGTCGGGCCGCTCGCGGACGCGGGCATCGCCGTCTTCGTCGCCTCGACGTTCCACGCGGACCTCGTGCTCGTACCCGAGGACCACCTCGACCGGGCCACGCGTGCCCTGCGCGACGCCGGGCACGCCGTCGCCGGTCCGCGCTGAGACCCGCACCCGGGCCCAGGGCGTACTGCCTCCGGGGCCTCCCCCGTGGACGGTCTCCCGCGCGGGACGTCAGTCGCGCGCGGCGGCCGCCGCAGCAGCGAGGAGGTCGCGGGCGCGCTCGCGGGTGAGGAACGCCAGGACCGCGTTCTTCTCGCCCACGCGCACCCTGTCGGCGACCTCGAAGCCGAGCGCACGGATCCGGGCGTGGGCAAGCTCGTTCGCGGCATCCGGCTCGACGACGAGGCGGTCCACGCGCGGGTCGGCGAAGCAGAACCCGACGAGCAGCGGCCCGACCGCGCCCCACAGGTCCGCGCCGCGGGGCCCTCGCGCCCCGAGCAGGAAGTGCGCCCCCGCGTCGCCGGGCCGCGCCGGGTACGCCTCGCCGACCGGGTCGTGCTCCGGCTCGTACGTCTGCAGCAGCGCCACGGGAGTCTCGTCCCACCGCACGAGGAACGCGTGGTGCGACGGCAGCGAACCGACGTACGCGTACAGGTCGCGCAGCTCGGCCCGGGACAGCTCGGCCAGACCCCAGAAGCGTGCCCGCGGCTGGGTCACCCAGTCGTGCAGCACGTCGAGGTCGGCGTCGGGGTCGAGCACGCGCAGCGTCAGCCGACCGCCGCCCGGGGCGTCGTGCGTCAGCAGGAGCTCGCCGGGCGCCCCCGTCCGCAGCCGCCCGCTCCCCGCGGGAGCGACGTCGGCAGCGGGCGCGGGGCGGTCGGACTCGCCGCCCGGTCCGGTCGGCGCCTCGGGGCGGGTCTCGGTCCTCGCGGGGGTGGTCATCGGGTCTCCTCGTGGCGCAGCAGGGTCCAGTCGGTCACGACGGGCACGGTCTCCGCGGCCGCCCACGCCGTGAGCTGGTCGGTGAAGTGCGGCGAGCGGGGGTCCCCGCTCGCGCCGAACGGCACGCCCCACCGGCTCGCGTCGCGGTCGGCCAGGTCCCACACCCAGCGCGCGACCGACCCGCGCACGCACACGTCGCTGATCCCGGGCACGCTCGCCGTGCAGCGCACGGTGTCCGTGTCGCCGCCGAGCGGCAGCGACGGCACGCGCGGCGCTGAGACCCCCGGGACGTCGAGGAGCACATGCAGGCCGAGCACGCGGTGGGTCGCGCCCCACACCGGCACGGTGCTCGCCAGCACGGTGCTCGTGCCGTCGGGGTCCGGCAGCACCCGGTCCGGCCCGTCGGGGCCGTCGTCACGCGCGCCCGCGGGATCACGCACGACCTCGCGCAGCGCGGCCCACGCCTCGCCCGTCCCGTCGATCCCCAGCCACGCGGCGCCGAGCAGCGCCGGCAGCGCGTCCGCGACGCGCGCCGTGACCGACAGCCACGGGGCGAAGACGGCGTCGAGCCCGTGCGGCGCGTGCAGGGGCGCCAGGGCGGGATGCGCGGCGACCCGGCGCACGAGGGCCGCACGCCACGCGGCGAACAGGGCCGCGTCCGCGCTGTCCGCGTCCATGCGACAGTCCCACGCCCGCAGGCGGCGGGCCGCCCGCGCCGATGCGGGGTCGCCGTCCGTCGCGCCGACGGTCGCGCCGGACGCGCCCTCGCCGGCCCCGGACCCGCCACCCGGGGACCCGCCGCCCGCGGGCCCGCCGAGCCAGCGCAACAGGTCGTCCGCGACGCCGAGCAGCGTGTCGGCGTGGACGCGCGACTGGTCCGCTGCCGTCGCGTCGCCACCGGCCGTGTCGAGCAGCGCGCGGATGCGCCGCGCGCGGTGCGGCGGTGCGTAGGTGTGGCCGAGGTCGATCTCCGGGCGCGCGGGCCGCTCGTTCGCGTCGACCGCCACGTCCTCCACGACCACGGGACCGGGCGGGACGACCCAGGGGCGGGCGCGCGCGGCGTCGGACCACGCGGGCAGCGGCAGGGCCCGCCCCGCCACGTCCTGGTGCGGCACGCGGCCGGCGGTGACCGTCAGCACCGTGTCCCGGTCCGCCGCGAGCACGCGGTCCACGGGGTCGACCCACGTGGCGAACGCGTCCGTGACGTCGCGCGCCGAGCGGGCCCGCAGCAGCCGTCGCCACGCGGCGACGCCGAGGTCGGCGTCGACCCGTGCGGGCAGCCGGACCGCGAACGTGCGGTCGGGCTCGTCCGGTCCGCCGGTCACGACGACCCCGCGCGCCGTCTCGACCGTCTCCACGCGGTGCTCCACGGGTCCTCCCGCGGCGCGCACGCGCACCGTGGCGACGAGAACCTCCGCGGGTTCGGGGCCGTCCGGGCCCAGCGCCTCCACCCCGCCGTCGGCGGTCCGGCGCAGGCGTTCGGCGACGACGTCGACGTGGTGCGCCATCGCGTTCGTCACGCCCCAGGCCGCGTCACCGGCGTGGCCGAAGTGCGGCAGGCCGGGCACGCCCGGGAACGCGAGGCCGACGACGTCGTAGTCGTCGCACGCCAGGCGCACCTGCTGGTAGACGCCCGGCAGCTCGAGCAGGCGGTGCGGGTCGCCCGCGAGCAGCGGCGCCCCGCTGCGGGTGCGCGCGCCCGCGAGCGCCCACGCGTTCGACCCCGAGCCGGGACCGCCGTCCACGGCGAGCAGGTCGAGCACGGCGGTGAGCGGGACGTCGGGCCGCGACCGCGCGACGGCGGCCCCGAGCGTGCGGGCGACGTGGTCGCGCCACAGCACGTGCGGGAAGCCGGAGAAGAGGACGTGCGCGACGAGGAACACGCCGAGCGGCGCCCACGCAGGCCACGGCTCGTGCGGCAGGAGGTCGCCCCCGCCCGGCCACCCCGGGTCGGCGAGCGCGTGGAGCTCGGGCACGTCGCGGCCCCGACCCAGGCCCTCGTTGACGCCCGCGGTGTACGCGTCGACCCAGGCGCGGTCGTCGTCCGCGAGCGCCGCGTAGGCGCGGCGGGCTGTGTCGGCGAGGCGGACGCGGTGGGCGAACCGGTCCCAGGTGAGACCGGGCTCGCCGAGGCGTTCGGCGAGGCGGCCCTCGGCGCGCCACCGGTCGACCTCGATCTGCCAGCCGCGGTCGAGCGCGGTGACGTACCCCTGACCCCGCGCGAGCGCGAGCTCGTCGGCGGCACGCACGTGCGGCACGCCCCACGCGTCGCGGTGCACGGCGAACCCGCCGGGCGGGGCGCCCGGCACGCCCGGGGCCCCCACGTCAGGCGTCCCGCGCTGCGGGGTTGGCGAGCGTGCCCGCGTACAGGAGGGACGCGGACTGGTCGGCGAGGTCGACCATCTGGAGCGTGTTGCGCAGCTGGAGCCGGTTGAGGCACGAGTGCGCGAACCGGGGTGCGCGCAGGTCGACGCCGCTGCGCAGGTCCGGGTGGTCGGCGCGGTGGGCGTCGAGGCACTCGGCGACCAGGCCCCAGAACCGGTCCTCGGGCAGCACGCCGTCCCCGGCGAGGACCGCGGCGAGGTGGCGCAGGACGCCGTCGAACACGTCGGTGAAGATCGCGAGCGCCTTCTCCTCGTCGTCGACGACGGCCCGCACGCGTTCGACCCCGGGCGGCAGCGCGGCGTCCCCGAGGACCGCGATCTCCTCGCCGACGTCCTTCATGACGGCCCGGACGACGACGTGGTCGCGCAGGACGAGGATGAGGTTCTCCCCGTGCGGCATGAACGCGAGGTCGTGCGCGAGGAGCGCGTGAGCGAGCGGGCGCAGGTAGGCGTCGAGGTAGGACCGGACCCAGTCGGCGGGATCGAGCCCGGAGGCGCGCACGAGCGCGGTGGCGTGGGCGGCGCCGTCGGGGTCGCGGTGCAGGAGCGCGGCCATGGTGGCCAGGCGCTCCCCGGGTGCGGTGCGCGGCACGGGGCTTTCGCGCCACAGCGCGGCGAGCATCTTGCGGTGCGCGGACGGGGTCGTGGTGCGGTGGTAGACGTCGCCGGTGTACCCGATCGAGGCGAGCTCGCGGAGCACGGTGAAGCCGCGCCCGCCGAGCTCCGGGTCGGCGGCGACGAGGTCGGCCACCCAGTCGTTGATCGCCGGGGTGTCGCGCATGTAGGCGGGCGACAGCCCGCGCAGGAACCCCATGTTCTGGATCGCGAGCGCGACCTTGACGTAGTGGCGGCCGGGCCGGGTGAGGTTGAACAGGGTGCGGATCGACTGCTGCGGCTGGTACTCGTCGGCGCCCTGCCCGACCGGCACGAGGTCGCCGCGCGCGACGTCGGCGGCGAACGTGATCGGGACGCGGTGCTCCCACTGCCACGGGTGCACGGGCAGGTAGAGGTAGTCGGCCGGGTCGAGGCCGCGCGCGGCGAGCCGGTCCGCGAACGCCGCGCGCTCGTCGTCGGACAGCTCGCCCGCGTAGTGCGACGCCTCGTCGAGCCCGGCGCCGAGCGCGAGGTGGGTGTGCTCGCGCCGTGCGGCGAGCCACACGAGGCGTACGCGCCCGCCGTTCTCGGGCGCGTACGCGCGGTACTCCGCGAGACCGAACCCGATGCGCCCGTTGTTCGCGACGAACCCCGGGTGCCCCTCGGTCATGGCGGCCTCGACCTCCTGGAACGAGGCGCCCAGCAGGTCGACGGCGCTCGGCCCGCCGGTGCGCTCGTACCGCTCGGTCTTGGCGGTCGCGCTCGCGAGCGTCGAGGACACCTCCTCGAGGTAGGTGGCGAGCAGGTCGTCGGGGATGTCCAGGTCGGGCTGCAGCTCGACCACGAGGTCGAGCGCGTCCACCGGCAGGTCGTGCCGCGCGCCCGTCTCCCCGGGTCCGTCGCCGGGCACGGCGGCCCGCCGGATCGACGCCTCGTCGAGCACCCAGTGCTCCAGCGCGTAGCGGCGCGCGACGAAGCGGTACTCGACGGCGCCGCCGGCGACGGGCAGCACGTACTCGCCGGGGCCGTTCGCCTCGACCGGCCAGACCTCGGTCCGCGGCGCGAGGAGGCGCTCGTGCGTGAGCTCCGCGATCGACTTGGCGACGAGGTGGCGGTGGGCGCGGTCGGCCAGGTCGGGCCGCAGGTGCGGCGCGAGGTCGACGCCGTCGCCCAGCGGGCTCGCGTCCAGGTCGGCGCGGGTCGCGACCGCGAGGTGCGCCGTCTTGCCCGGCAGCTCGAGCTCGCGCAGCACGCGGAACCCGGCCGCGGCGTTCTTCGCCGCGATCGCCGCGTTGCGCACGTCGGGCTCGACGACGACACGCCGCGCCCCGCGCCCGGCGGGGTCGAGGCAGAACCGCACGACGGCGCCCATCACGGCGGACGTGAGGCCACTGCGCGCGGGTCCGGCGGGCGGCGCGACGAGCAGGTGCATCCCCACGTCGCCGGGCTCCAGCAGCGCGACGGCGGCGGGGACGCCGGCGAGCGTGACGCGCGCCGGGTCGTACGTCTCGACGAGGAACGTGGGCTCGCCGTCGACACGGCCGAGCCACGCGTCCTGGTGCGGGTCGGCGGCCACCTCCTGCAGGTAGGCGCGCACGCCGTCCGTGTCGAGGTGGCCCAGCTGCCAGAACGCCGAGCGCGGGTGCGCGAGCCAGCCCTGCACGCGCGCGGCGTCGCGCACCGGGTCGACGGCCTCGAACGAGACGTCCGCGCGGCCGCTGCCGAGCCGGACCCGCACCGCGAAGGCGGCGCCCGGGCTCGCGCTCGTCGCCGGGGCGGGCGACGGCGCGGCCGCCGCCGTCGTCGCGGTGGGGGCGCTCATCGGGCCTCCCCTGCCGTGCGCCCGGCCGTCGCGGCGGACGCCGCGGCGTCTGGGGTGCGTGACGCGGTCGGGGGCTCGGCGGCAGCGGTACCGGCGTCGTCGGGCAGCCCGAACGTCTGGAACGCGATGCGCTCCTCCACCGGGTACACCTCGCGCCCCGTGACGGTGCGCAGCACCACGGCGTTGCGCCACGCGGCGAAGCCCAGGTCGGGGGCCGTGATGCCGTGCGTGTGCTCCTCGCCGTTGAGCACGTGCACGCGGCGCGCGTCGTCGACCGTGTAGTCGCGCGCGACGTCGAACCGGCCGAGCTCGTCGAACCGCAGGAGGTGGCGCACGGGGTCGAGGAACGCGGGCACCGCCGCGGCGTAACCCGTCGCGGCGACGAGGGCGCGCGTGCGGCGCTCGACCTCGACGCCGAGCTGGGCGTGGCGCAGGCGCAGCACGTACTCCCCCGCCTCACCTGCCCCCGGCTCGTAACGGGCGGCCACGACCTCGGTGTCCGTGAGCAGCGTCGTCGGCACCGGGCGGTCCAGGCTGAGGCGGTACAGGGTGTCGTAGATCTCGTCCACGAGGTCGCCGCTGATCCCCTTGTACAGGCCGCGCTGCTCGCGACCGAGGAGCTGGCGCAGCTCGAGCGGCAGCGCGTGGAAGTGGTCGGTGTACTCCGGCGACGTCATCTCCAGCGTGAGCTTCGTGTACTCCATGGGGAAGAAGCGCGGCGAGCGCGTCACCCAGTCCAGCCGGTACCCGTCGCCGTGCGCGTCGCCGTGCACGCCCTCGAGCAGGTCTCGGTACACCTCGGCGGCCGACTGGCCGCTGCCCACGACCGTGACCGACCCGGAGTCGACGAGCGCGGCGCGGTGCGGCAGGTACTGCGCGCTGTGCACGAGCGGCCCGGCACCCGGGTGCTCGCCGCGCGCGACCTCGTCGGCGAGCGCCCGCAGCGCGGGCGGCAGCACCGGGGCGGTGCCGACGCCGAGGACGAGGTGACGCCCCCCGTGCTCCTCGGTGCCCGTGACGGCGCCGTCCGCGTCGAGGACATCGGCCCGTACGACGAACGCGTCGGCGGCCGGGTCGTGCTCGACGGCGACCACCCGCCGCGACCAGCGGAGCGAGCCCAGGCGGGCCGCGACCCAGCGGCAGTAGGCGTCGTACTCGGCGCGCAGCGGGTAGAAGGACTCGCGGATGTAGAACGGGTAGAGCCGGCCTGTGGCCTTGAGGAACGCGAGGAACGAGTACGGCGACGTGGGGTCGGCCAGGGTGACGAGGTCGGCGAGGAACGGGACCTGGATCGTCGCGCCCTCGATCATCATGCCGGGGTGCCAGCGGAACTCCGGCGCCGCGTCGAGGAAGACGGCGTCGACGTCGTCGAGCGGCGCGGACAGTGCGGCGAGGCCGAGGTTGAACGGCCCGATGCCCACGCCGACGACGTCGCGCACGCGGGACGGGTCGTGGATCGGGACGCCGTGGCTCGGGTGCGGGCTCGGGGCCGCGGCGCCGGTCATCGGGCGACCGACCCGGCCGTCGCGAGCGAGGCCACGAGGTCCGCGGCGTGCGCGTCGTCCTCGTCCCCGAGCAGCGCGTCGCGCTCGACGAGCGCCTGCGCGGTCGTACGCACGAGGCCGAGCACGTGGCGCACGTCCGCAGGGGTCACGGCCGGGTTGAGGAGCGTGAGCTTGAGGCACGGGACGCCGTCGAGCACGGTCTTGGCGACGACCGCGCGCCCGGACTCGAAGAGCACGCGCCGCACGAGCGGCACGAGCCGGTCGGCGTGCTCCGCGGCCAGCCCCGGCGGCTCGTACCGGAACAGGACCGTGGACAGGTCGGTGCGCCCGAGCACGCGCAGGTCGGGGTCGTGGGCGAGGTCGGCGTGCACCGCCGCGGCGAGGTCGCACACGGCGTCGACCATCGCGCCGACGCCGTCGGGGCCGAGCGCGCGCAGCGTCGCCCAGAGCTTGAGCGCGTCGAAGCGCCGGGTCGTCTGCAGCGACAGGTCGACCTGGTTGGGCTCGGCGTTCTCGCGCGGGTTGAGGTAGTCCGCGTGGTGGGCGACGCGCTCCAGGTCGGCGCGGTCGCGCACGACCAGCGCGCTCGCGGACACAGGCTGGAAGAACGCCTTGTGGTAGTCGACGGTCACCGACCGCGACCGCTCGATCCCGTCGAGCAGGTGCCGTCGCGTCGGCGACACGAGCAGGCCGCAGCCGTACGCCGCGTCGACGTGCAGCCACACGTCCGTCGCGTCGCACACGTCCGCGACCGCCGCGAGAGGGTCCACGCAGCCGCGGTCGGTCGTGCCCGCGGTCGCGACGACCGCCATGACGAGGTCGCCCGCCGCGCGCACCGCGCCGACCGCCGCTGCGAGCGCCGTGGGGTCGAGGCGGCCGTCGGCGTCGGCCCCGACGTGGACCACGGCGTCGTCGGCCAGGCCGAGCAGCAGGGCGGAACGGGCCACGCTGAAGTGGCTCGACGCGGCCGCGAGGACGCGCAGGCGCGGCAGCAGGGTCGACCGGCCGGGGCCGCCCGCGCGGGCCGCGCGCTCGACGGCGCGCTCCCGGGCGAGGAAGAGCGCGTGCAGGTTGGACTGCGTGCCCCCGGAGGTGAGCACCCCGTCACCGGCGGCGTACCCGACCCGGCGCGCGGTCCACGCGACGACGCGGCGCTCCATGAGGGTCGCCACCGTCGACTGGTCGAACGTGTCGACGGACGTGTTGATCGCCGCGAGCATCGCCTCGGCGCCGACGGCGGGCAGCGCGACCGGGCAGTTGAGGTGGGCGGCGTACGCGGGGTCGTGGAACCACACCGCGTGCGTGGCGTACAGGTCTGCGGCGTCGCGCAGCGCCGCGTCGGTGCCGACGCCGGGCGCGTCGAGGTCGACGTCGTCCACGAGCGTCGCGAGCTGCGCGCGGCTCGCGCCCGACCAGGGCTGCGTCACCGCCGCGACGCGCGCGGCCACGTCGTCGACGACGGCGTGCAGGGTGCTCGCGTAGTCGCCCGCGGTCGCGCCCGTGAGCAGGGCCGGGGCGGTCGAGGGACCGTGCGCGGGCGCGACGGATCGTGCTGAGAGCATGACGAGGCTCCAGGTACGGGGAGAGGACCGGCGCGGATCGCGACGGGGCAATCTGAGGTTTGCCTTGCCTAACCTAGCGCAGTCGAACGCGCCGTCAAGAGTGACCTGCGCCACGCCGCCGTGGACGTGGGACCCGCGCGGCGGGAGGATGGCAATCGCCCGTCCGTGGCTCCCGAGGAGACCGTGTGGAACCGACCGTCGCGACGACCCGCCCCGCCATCGTCACCGTGGACGACGACCCCGGGGTCTCGCGCGCCGTCGCGCGCGACCTGCGCCGCCGGTACGGCGACCGGTACCGCATCGTGCGCGCCGAGTCGGGCGCCGAGACGCTCGACGCGCTGCGCGAGCTCGCGCTGCGGGGCGAGGACGTCGCCGTCGTGCTCGCCGACCACCGCATGCCCGGCATGACGGGCGTCGAGCTGCTCGAGCAGGCGATGGACCTCTTCCCCGCCGCGCGGCGGGTCCTCCTGACCGCCTACGCGGACACCGAGGCCGCCATCGAGGCGATCAACGTCGTCGACCTCGACTACTACCTCCTCAAGCCGTGGGACCCGCCCGAGGAGAAGCTGTACCCGGTCGTGGACGCGCAGCTCGAGGCGTGGTCCACCACGGACCGACGTCGCCCCGCCGAGACGGTCGTCGTCGGGCACCGGTGGTCGGCGCGCTCGTCCCAGGTGCGGGAGTTCCTCGCGCGCAACCGCGTGCCCTACCGCTGGTACCCGTCGGAGTCCGCCGAGGGCGTACGGCTGCTCACCGCGGCGCAGACCGACGGCGAGACCCTCCCCCTCGTGGTCACGCCCGAGGGCGAGGCGCTCGTCGCGCCCGACGACGCCACGCTCGCCGAGCGGGTCGGGCTCGCGACGCGGCCCACGGCCGACTTCTACGACCTCGTCGTCGTGGGCGGCGGCCCCGCCGGGCTGAGCGCCGCCCTGTACGGGGCGTCGGAGGGGCTGCGCACGGTGCTCGTCGAGCGCACCGCCACCGGCGGCCAGGCCGGGCAGAGCTCGCGCATCGACAACTACCTCGGCTTCCCCGACGGGATCTCGGGCGCGCAGCTCGCCGAGCGCGCACGGCGACAGGCGGTGCGGTTCGGGGCGGAGATCGTCACGACGCGCGACGCGATCGAGCTCGACGTCGACGGGCCCGCGCGCAGCGTCCGCTTCCCCGACGGGACGTCGATCGACGCCCACACGGTCATCCTGGCCTCGGGCGTGTCCTACCGGCTGCTCGACGGACCGGGGCTCGGGGACCTCGTCGGGCGCGGCGTGTTCTACGGGTCGGCGCTCACCGAGGCCACGGCGTGCCACGACCAGGAGGTGTACGTCGTCGGCGGCGCCAACTCCGCGGGGCAGGCGGCGCTCTACCTGGCCCGCGAGGCCAAGCGGGTCACCCTCGTGGTCCGGGGCGACTCGCTCGCCCGGTCCATGTCGTCCTACCTCGTCGAGCAGGTCGAGGCGCACCCGCGCGTGCGCGTCCTGACCCGCACGGAGGTCGTCTCGGCGTCGGGCGAGGACCACCTGGAGCACCTCGAGCTGCACGACGTCGACACCGGCGAGACCACGCGCGTCGAGTGCGGCTGGGCGTTCGTGTTCATCGGCGCCGCGCCCCGCACGGACTGGCTCGACGGCGTCGTCGCGCGCGACCCGCGCGGGTACGTGGTCGCCGGTCCCGACCTGCTGCGCGACGGCGTCCCGCCCGCCGGGTGGACGCTCGACCGCCCGCCCTACCACCTCGAGACGTCCGTGCCGGGCGTCTTCGCCGCGGGCGACGTGCGCGCGGAGTCCGCCAAGCGCGTCGCGTCCGCCGTGGGCGAGGGCGCCATGGCCGTCATGCTCGTGCACCGCTACCTCGAACAGCTCTGACCGTCCCGTCCCGCGCGACACAGCCCCGACCCGAACCCCGGAGGCGACACCGTGACCAGCACCGAGGACCCCACCACGACCCCGCCCACCCCGGGCGCCTCCGCTGCGGCGGCCGCCCGCGGCTGGCTGCCGTGCGACGTCGACGAGCTGCGCGCCACGTTCCTGTTCGAGCATCTCACCGACGACCAGCTCGCGTGGCTCTGCGCGACCGGGCACGTCGAGCGGCACGACGCGGGCTGGCTGTTCCACGAGGGAACGCCTGCCGAAGCGTTCTACGTCCTGCTCGACGGCGGCGTCGCGCTCTACCGGCGCGTGGGCGAGGACGAGGTCGAGGTCTCGCGCACGCACCAGGTCGGCGTGTACCTGGGCGCGTGGAACGCCTACCTCGGCGACCGGCTCCCCCAGACCTACCTGCACTCGGCGCGCGCCCTGGAGCCCTCGCGCTTCTTCGTGCTCGAGGCGCACGACTTCGCCAAGCTCATGACCGAGTGGTTCCCCATGGCCGTGCACCTGCTGGAGGGGGTCTTCTGGGGGACGCGCGACGCGCAGCAGCTCGTCGGGCAGCGCGAGCGCCTCCTCGCGCTCGGGTCGCTCTCGGCCGGCCTCACGCACGAGCTCAACAACCCCGCCGCCGCCGCGGTGCGCGCGACCGGGACCCTGCGCGAGCGCGTCGCCGCCATGCGGCACAAGCTCGCGCTCATCGCCGACGGGCCCTACGACCGCGCGACCCTCGCCGAGCTCATCCGGCTCCAGGAGGAGGCGCTCGAGCGCTACGCGGACACCCGGACGGCCGACGCCGTCGGCGCGCTGGAGACGTCCGACCTGGAGGACCGCCTCACCGACTGGCTCGAGGACCACGGCCTCCCGGAGGGCTGGCGCGTCTCCCCCGCGCTGGTCCAGGCCGGGATCGACGAGCCGTGGCTCGACCGCGTCGCCGAGCGCGTGGACGCCGGCGCGCTCACCGGGGCCGTGAGCTGGCTCGCGTACACGATCGAGACCGAGCAGCTCATGGCCGAGATCGAGGACGCCACCGTGCGCATCTCCACCCTCGTCGGCGCCGCGCGCCAGTACTCCCAGCTCGACCGGGCGCCGTTCCGGCCCGTCGACCTGCACGAGCTGCTCGACTCCACGCTGACGATGCTCGACCACTCCCTCGCGGGCGTCGAGGTCGTGCGCCGCTACGCCCCGGACCTCCCGCTGGTGCCGGTGTACGCGGCCGAGCTCAACCAGGTGTGGACCAACCTCGTGGAGAACGCCGCCCAGGCGATGGACGGGGCCGGCACGCTGACGGTCACGACGCGGCGCGTCGACGACCGCGCCGAGATCGAGATCGCCGACACCGGCCCGGGCATCCCCGACGACGTGCGGCCGCGCATCTTCGAGCCCTTCTTCACGACCAAGCCGGTCGGGCAGGGTACCGGGCTCGGCCTCGACATCTCGTGGCGGATCGTCGTCAACAAGCACCACGGCGACCTCACGGTGACGTCCGTGCCCGGCGACACGCGGTTCGTCGTGCACCTGCCGCTGGAGGCCCCGCAGCCCGCGCAGACCCCGCAGCCGTGACAGCCCCCGCCCCCGCCGCGGGGACGTCGCCCGTCGGCGAGGAGCGCCACGCGTCGTGGCTCGAGCTCTTCTTCGACCTCGTCGTCGTCGCGGGCATCGGGATGCTGGCCCACCTGCTGCAGGAGGACCACGACCGCGGCGGGCTCGCCCTCTACGTCGTCGCGTACACCGCGTTCTGGCTCGTGTGGGCCTGTTTCACCACGTACGGCAACGTCGCGGGCGAGGGCGCCCGGGCGCTGCCCATCCTCGGCGGGATGGCGGCGCTCTCGGTGATGATCGCCGCCGTGCCCGGCATCCACGACGAGCACGCGCAGGCGTTCGCGGTCGCGTACGTCGTCGGCCGGCTCGTCGCCGCGCGACCGTGGCGCCGCACGACCGTCGTCGTCGACCTGCCCGTGGTGCAGGCGCTCACCGGCGTCGTGCCGTGGATCGTGTCGTGGTGGTTCGACGGGCAGACGCGGTACGCGCTCTGGGCCGTCGGCCTCGCGATCGACCTCCTCCTGCTCCTCACGCTCTCGGGCGAGCGCCTGGTCCAACGGGCGCAGGAACGCCTGGACGAGGTCCGCGAGCGCCGGGGGCGCGGACCGGGTTCCCGGCGCGACCGCCGGGGTCGCGACAGGCTGGGGCAGGGCGGGCGCGCGCCCGCGGGTCTCGCGGACGAGAGGCGCGGACGTGGCGGACGGCGGGGGGCGGGAGGCGCGAGGGGCGACCAGGAGGTCGAGGTGCCGACGACGGTCGACGCGGCCGTGAGCGACGTCCCGCACCTCGGGGAGCGCCTGGGCCTCTTCGTCATCATCGTGCTCGGCGAGGGTCTCATCCAGGCCATCGACGCCGCGAGCGAGGCCGAGTGGGACCGCACGCTCCTCGTCGCCGGAGCGGGCGCGTTCACGCTGCTCGTGGGCCTGTGGGCGCTGACCGTGCGGTCGGGCTATGCGGGCGTCGCGCTGCTGCGTCCCGCCGGGGTGCCGCCGCGCTCGGCGTGGTTCCTGCACCTGGTGACCACCGGGGCGCTCGCGACGCTCGCGGGCGCGCTCGGCGGCGTCCTGGACCGTCCGGCGCGCGCGCTCGACCCGGGCGAGCTCGCGCTGCTCGTCGGCGCGTTCGCCGTGCACGGGCTCGTGTCCGCCGGGGTGCACGCCGCGCTGCGCGACGGGCGCACCGCCGCCCTGCTCGCCGTGCCCGTCGTCGCCGCCGGGGCGGTGGCCTGGCTCGCCGGCGGCACGATCTCGGCCGCGGGACTGGTGTGGGTGCTGTCGGGAGCGCTGCTGGTCCAGCTCGCCCTGGCCCGCGGTCCCCGCCCGGTGCCCACCCCGGCCGGGGCGGGCACCTGACGCCGGCCCGGCAACCTGCCCGGGCAAAATCGTGGACGTCGGACGATCGCGGGCATAGCCTCGTGGCGTCCGGTCGAACCCGCCCGGACGCACGATCATGACGACCGGTGAAGGGGAGGTGGACCCGCGTGCTGCACCAGTGGTCCACCGACCCGTCCCGAAGGGCGCTCCTCAGGTAGACGACGCACGTCGTCCACCTGCAGAGCCGTCCTGGGGCACCGTCCTGGGGCGGCTCTCGTCGTCCACCCCAGGTCACGCCCCACCTCACGGCCGCCACGGCCACCGACACGACAGGAGGCGCGACGATGAGCGAGGTGGTCATCTACAACCTCGGCGGCAGCCAGGAGATCGGCCGCGTGTCGTTGCGCCACGCCATCCGCATGCTGCACCGGCGGGTCGCCGAGGTGCTCGAGGCCGTCGAGGGCGAGACGTTCGGCCCGTACCAGCGGCCGCGGTCGGTCGCGCTCGTCCGGTACGTGCACACCCGGTGGGTGTACGAGCGCCAGGGCCGCGTGCCGTACTCGCGCGCGGCGCTGCTGCGCCGCGACCGGTACCGCTGCGCGTACTGCGGCGGGACCGCGACGACCATGGACCACGTGGTGCCGCGGTGCCAGGGCGGGACGACGACGTGGCTCAACGCGGTGGCGGCGTGCGAGCCGTGCAACGCCGCCAAGGGCGGCCGCACGCCCGAGCAGGCGGGCCTGCGGATGCTCAGACGCCCGTTCGAGCCCGCGTTCCGCGACATCTACCCGTCGGCGCCCGCCCCGCGCAGACGCTGACGGGTCCCCCGACCGGCGCCACGGTCGGCTCCCCAGGCCGCCCGGCCGGTGGCGGTGACACCGGCCGGGCTTCCCCACGCCTGCGCCCTGCCTCCCGGGCGCGACGCCGTCGACCGTCCGGGACCGGGCGGCGCGCCCTCCCTCCCGGTAGAGCCGGTCCGCGTCTCGCACCCACCCGGGTCCCGGACCGCGCGAGGGAGACCACGATGGCGAGGTTCCGGATCGGGACGTTCAACGTCGAGAACCTGTTCGAGCGCCCGCGCGCGATGGCGGGCCCCCTCACGGGCGGCAACGCGGTCCTGGCCGCGCACGCTCGGGTCAACGCGCTGATCGCCGAGGAGCAGTACGGCCCGGGCGTGCGGGCGGAGATCCTGGAGCACCTGGAGACCCTCGGCCTGCTGCGCTCGGACGCCGCCGCGCTCGCGGTCCTCCGCCAGGTCCGGGGGCGGCTCGTGCGCCGCACGGGCTCGCAGGCGGCGGGCACCGCGCGCACCGAGGTCGTCGCCACCGGGCGCGGCGACTGGGTCGGCTGGGTCGACCTGGTCAAGGACCGGGTCGACGAGCTCGCCATGACGCACACCGCCCGCGTCGTCGCCGACGTCGACGCCGACGTGCTGGCCGTCGTCGAGGCCGAGAGCCGGGTCGCGCTCAAGCACTTCACGGACGCGGGCGTCGTCACACCGTCCGGGCGACCCGTCTACCCGCACGTCATGGTCATCGACGGCAACGACGACCGCGGCATCGACGTCGGGCTCCTCACGACGCGGCCGTACCGGATCGGGACCGTCCGCTCGCACGTCGACGACCGCGACTCGCGCGGGCGCCTCGTGTTCGGGCGCGACTGCCCGGAGTACGTCGTCGAGCTGCCCGGCGGCGGCACGCTCACGGTGCTCGTCAACCACTTCAAGTCCAAGGGCTACGGCACGCAGGCCGCGTCCGACGCGACGCGACGCCGGCAGGCCACCCGCACGGCCGCGATCTACGCGGGACTGCGCGCCCGCGGCGAGGACAATGTCGTGGTCGTGGGCGACCTCAACGACACGCCCGGGTCAACCCCGCTGCGCCCCCTGCTCGAGCGGACCGACCTGCGCGACGTGAGCGAGCACCCGGCGTTCCGCGGCGACGGGCGGCCCGGCACGTACGGCAACGGGACCGCGAGCCAGAAGATCGACTACGTGCTGCTCTCGCCCGCGCTGTTCGACCGCACCGTCGGCGGGTCGGTGTTCCGCAGGGGCGTCTGGGGCGGCACGAAGGGCACGCTGTTCCCCCACTACGACACGATGACGTCGGCGACGCACGCCGCCTCCGACCACGCCGCCCTCTACGCCGACGTGGACCTCGCCTGAGGCACGGCGTCGAACCGGATCGCCCCGGACACCACGAGGTCGGCGCGGGTGCGGGTCGACTCCACGAGGAGCGCGTTGCGCCCGTCGACCTCGTGCGCCCAGGCGGTCGCGGCCTCGACGGTGCGCCCGTGGCGCGTGTGCCGGTCGACGAGGCGCCGTTCGCGCTCGGCGGCACCGGTGCCGCAGAACCACGCCTCGTCGAGCAGGTCGCGCACCCGACCCCAGGGGTCCTCGGGTACCAGGAGGTAGTTCCCCTCGACCACGACGACCCCGTGCGACGGCTCGACCGCGATCTCCCCGGCCACGGGCTCGTCGACCTCGCGGTGGAAGGACGGCGCGTACACGGTGCGGTCGCGCTCCTCGCGCACCCGGCGCAGCAGGGCGACGAAGCCGTCGCCGTCGAACGTGTCGAGCGCGCCCTTGCGGTCGTGACGGCCGAGCCGGTCGAGCGTCGCGTTCGCGAGGTGGAACCCGTCCATCGGGAGGTGCACGGCCTCCGGTCCGACCGCCTCCACGAGCCGGGTCGCGAGCGTCGTCTTGCCGGCGCCGGGGCTGCCCGCGATCCCGACGACGACGCGCCCGCCGCCCGACCGCTCGCGGAGAGCCCGCACGCGCGCCAGGAGCACGGCCGGGTCCGCGACCTCGGCGGACGGCTGCGCGTCTCCGGGCACGAGGTCCACGGCATCCTTCTCGACGGTCATGCACCCAGTGTCCCGTGCCGACGGCTCGCGAGTCGTGGGTCGTGGTCGTGGGTCGGCGATGCCGGGACCGATGAGTCGGCGGCGCGGGTCGGGTCTCACCCCACGACCCAGGATCTCGAACCCAGGAGGACGGCATGGCCACGGTGGTCGCGGGAGCAGCGGTGTCGCTGGACGGCTACGTCCAGGACGCCGACGGAAGCATCGAGGCGCTGTACGCGGACTTCGAGGAGCTGGCGAGCAGCGCGTACCTGCGAGAGCTCCAGGAGCGGACCGGCGCCGTCCTCATGGGCCGGCGCACGTACGACATGGCCCCGGACCCCGACGGCTACGCGGACGGCTACGAGTTCCAGGTGCCGATCTTCGTCGTCACCCACACGGCACCGCCGGTCGCGCCGAAGCGCAACGAGCGGCTGTGGGTCACGTTCGTCACGGACGGCGTCGAGTCGGCGGTCCGGCAGGCCCGCGCCGCCGCGGGCGAGCGCGACGTGACCTTCATCGGCGGGGCCGACGTCTTCCACCAGCTCTGGGCCGCCGGGCTCGTCGACGAGCTCGCCGTCGAGGTCATGCCGGTCCTGCTCGGGGGCGGCGTCCGGCTGTTCGACGGCGAGGCGCCTGCCGAGCTGGAGAAGGTGCGGGTCGACGAGCTCGGCGCGCGGACCGCGCTGCGCTACCGGGTCGTCCGGGCGGCCGGTCCGACGGCCGCGCAGGCGTAGCTCAGGCGCTCGCCGGGACCACCCGGTCCCCCGACCCCTCGGGCGGACGCGCCGCGAGCGCCGCGACCGGGTCGCGCGCGAGGTCGGCGACCGGGAGCCCGGTCTCCCGGCTCAGCGCGCGCAGCAGGCCGGCGCGCGACGCGTAGCCCGCGGCGCGGGCCGCGGCGTCGAGCTGCGACCCGCCGCGCAGCCGGGCGACGGCGACGTTGAGGTGGGCGCGCGTGCGCCAGCGACCGAACGCGAGCCCGGTCTCCTCGACGAAGAGCCGCTGGACGTGCCGCGCGCTGGCGCGGCGCCGGTCGGCGAGCTCGTCGAGCGTCGCGACGCCCCGGCGGGCCTCCTTCGCCACGGCCCGCGCGACGGGATGCACGGGCAGCCGCAGGACGAAGTAGTCGCCCGCGAGCCCCCGCAGGACGTCCTCGAGCGCGGCGCGGAACGGCGCGACCTGCTCGGGCGTCGCCGGGGCCGCGCACAGGACCGCCGTGAGCACCCGCGTCAGGGCGGGCACGACGCCGAGGCGGTGGACGCGCGCGGGCGGCTCGACCCCCGGGGAGAGCACGGGCCCGAGCGCCATCGAGTCGCCGGGCAGGCGCATCGCGTGCGGGACGCGCGGGGCGAGCCAGAGGTTCTCGTGCGTGCGCAGCGTCAGGGGCGCGCCGTCGACGACGAGCTCCGCGGTGCCGGCGACGACGTGCACGAGGTGCGGCTCGTCGTGGGCGTGGGTGCCGTGGCCGAGGAAGCGGACGGAGTGCTCGGGGACGACGGCGCCCAGCGCGGTCGGCGTCATGCGCTCTCCTCTCGCTCGGGTCGGGTCGGGTCGGCTCGGGTCGGTGACGTGTCGTGTCCGGGACGGGTCGTGTCACGTTCGGACGCGGATCGTCCCTCAGGTGTGGTTAGCCTAACCTCGCGAGGAGCGCCCCGGTGCGCCGTGCGGCCCCCGCGTCCCTGCTGCCGAGTGTGAGGTCCCATGCTGTCGTCACGTCGCCCCGCCCGCCGTCCCCTCGTCGCGCTGGCCGCGCTCACCGCCGCCGCGTCGCTCGCCCTGGCGGGCTGCTCCGCCGGGACGACGCCGTCCGGCTCCGGTGGCGAGCCCTCCGCCGACGCCGGCTCGACCGCGTCCGAGACCGCCGCCGAGCGGGTCGTGACGACCGACCAGGGCGACGTCACCGTCCCGACCGACCCGCAGCGCGTCGTCGTGCTCAACCACGCCCTGGCGGGCTACCTGTACGAGCTCGACGTGCCCGTGCTCGCGACGGTCCCCGAGGTGACGGACGACCCGGACCCGAAGTTCTCGCCCTTCTGGGAGGACCAGGCCGAGGCCGACGGCACCGAGCTCATGGAGTGGAGCGCCGACGGCTACAACCTCGAGGCGATCCTCGCGCTCGACCCCGACCTCATCGTGGGCGGCGGGTGGGGCTTCCCGCTCAAGCAGGCCACCGACGTCTACGACGGTCTGAGCCAGATCGCCCCGACCGTCCTGGTGAGCGGCACGTACACCACGTGGCAGGAGCAGTTCGCGTTCCTCGCCCAGGACGTGTTCGACGACGCCGCGACGTACGACGAGCTCGTCGCCGGGTACGACGAGCGGCTCGCCGAGGTCGGCGGGGCCATCACCGTGCCCGAGGGCGAGACGGCGTTCCTCGCGCTCACGTCCGAGGGCAAGACGTTCGCGCTGAACGAGGGCGAGGGCCTGCCCGCGATCTTCGAGCGGCTCGGGTTCGCGATCCAGCCGATCCAGGCGCAGACGGGCGCCGAGCCGTACACGCCGGGCGGCGACATGTTCGAGGTGTCGGCCGAGCAGGTGACCTCGGTGGTCACCGTGCCGAACGTGTTCGTCGTCGGGTTCAACGGCGCGGAGATCGACGTCGACGCGCTCGCCGCCGACCCCGTGTACGCGGGCCTGCCGTCGTTCTCGTCGGGCCACGCGTATGAGCTGCCGACGTGGACGATCCGCGGCGACTACCACGAGGCCATGGGGCTCCTGGACGTCGTCGAGGAGCAGTTCTCCTGATGGCCCAGCACCGCCTGCGCACGCACCCGCTGGTGCTGCGGCGCGTCGAGGTGGCGCGCGTCGTCGACGTGACGCCCCGGATGCGCCGCGTGACGCTGATCGGGCCGGAGCTCGGGGCGTTCGAGCGCGACGGCCTGCCGATGCCCGCGTTCGACGCGCCGTGGTTCGACGACCACGTGAAGATCGTCCTCGGGTCCGACGGCGACGTCGCGTCCGCGCTGCCCGTACAGCGCGCGCACGGGATCGACTGGCCGCCCGCCCCCAACCGGCAGGGTCGCGACTACACGCCGCGCCGCTGGGACGCGGCGGCCGGCGAGCTCGACCTCGACCTCGTGCTGCACGGCGACGGCCCCGCCGCGGCGTGGGCCCAGGCGGCGCGCCCGGGCAGCGAGCTGTGGTTCGTCGGGCCCAAGGCGTCGACGGTCTGGCCCGACGACGTCGACTGGGCGCTGCTCGCCGGCGACGAGACGGCGCTGCCCGCGATCGGGCGCTTCCTCGACGAGCGGCCGGTCGACGTGCCCGTCCAGGTCGTCGTGACGATCGGCGACGAGTCCGCACGCCAGGACCTGGCGCTGCGCGCGGGCGACACCGTGCGGTGGGTCGTCGCGCCCGAGGGTGACCGCGCCGCGCTCGACGACGCCGTGCGCGCCCTCGAGTGGTGGCCCGGCCAGGTCTACGCGTGGGCGGCGAGCGAGAGCCGCGCGCTCCTGCCCGTGCGGCGCTACCTGGCGCGCGAGCGTGCCGTGCCGCGGACGCATGTCGACGTGACGGGCTACTGGCACGCCGAGCCGGCGCCCGGCCCGGCACCGGCCGACGGGTCTGCGGGCGAGAGGGAGCCGCAGCCCGCGGGCGTGCCGTCGCCCGTGCCCTGGTTCGCGACCCGCGCCGTGCTGCAGCTCGGCCTGCTCGACGAGCTCGGCGCGGGGCCCCGCGACGTCGCGACCCTCGCCGAGGTCGCTCGCGTCACGCCGGGCGCGGTGCGCACCCTGGTGGGCGTGCTCGCGGCGTCGGGCGTCGTCACGTTCGACGGCGACACGGTCGCCCTGGGCGACGCGGGCGAGGACCTCCTCGACGACGAGCACGAGCGCGAGGAGTACGAGGGTCTGGAGGCGGACGCCGTCCTGGCGCTCGCGGCGCTCGCCCCGGCGCTGCGCGACGGCGTCCCGGCGTGGTCACGCTCGCGTGGGCGGACGCTGCGCGCCGAGGTCGAGGCGGACGCCGAGCGCGCCGCGGAGGTCGTGGAGGGCGCCGACGTGCTGCCGTACGTGCTCACGGGTCTCGCCACCTGGCCGGTGTGGGCGGACGCGCGGTCCGTCGCGCTCGGCGGCCCCGGCGCGCTCGTCCTCGCGGACCTGCTCGCCGAGGTCCCCGGCGACCGCGCGACGACGCTCGTCGAGGACACGGTCCCGCTCGGGGTCCTGCGCGAGCAGGCAGGACCCGGCGCGGCGCACGCCGCGGCCGTGGCGTGGCCCGCGGCCGACGTCGCCGTGTGCGCGCTCGGGGCCGGCCACCGCACCGACGACGAGGTCGTCGACCTCCTCGCCGCGATGCGCGCCGCCGCGCCGCGCGCCGTGCTCGTCGAAGACTTCACGCCCGACGGGCTCAGCCCGCACGCGCACGAGCACGCCCTGCTCTCGCTCGCCACCACCGGCGCCCCGCCGCGCACGCCCGACGACGTCGCACGGCTCGCGGAGCGCGCGGGCTGGCGCGTCGAACGGCACGAGGCGCTCGGCTGGGGTGTCGAACAGGTCCAGCTCGCCGCCGGGACGCCTAGGTGTGATGTCCAGGGAGGTTGTCCCGATCCCGTGACGAGGACACGGGGCCGGGTTACCGGATGACGAAGGC